>JAFPZX010000173.1 GCA_017417055.1 Anaerolineaceae bacterium | reverse complement strand
ATCAGTCTCTTCCCAAGCTGAGCAATTTTGTCAAAGTACTTTGAACTTTTCTTTAATGATGATACAATGTCTTTCATAGAAGCTCCTTTGTTGATTTTGTTAAGCTAAAATAATTATCTCACAAAAGAGCTTCTTTTTCTTTCCTTTGGCTCATTTCTATTCAATTGTCAAGGTTCTTTGTTTTTACGAGTTTTATCTCGTAGTTTTAACTGTCGAGTTTAAGTTTATAATTTGTTTTTGATAAAAAAAATTACGATATTAAAGGAAGATATAACAATATGAAAAACAAGGTGCTTTTTTTCCAGGTATTAGTTCTGATGCTTTTGATATTTGCCAGTTCAGTCACTGCACAATATTATCCGGGGCTAAATGTTACTTTTGGTCATTATGAACAAGACAATAACCTCGGAAATGGAACAGAACCAATTGTATGGAGGGTTTTGGATGTATCCAACGGGAAAATCCTTTTACTGAGTGAATATGCGATAGATGCTCAGCCTTATAATTGGGCTTATGCTGGAGTAACATGGGAAACATCATCACTTCGCAATTGGCTGAACAATGATTTTTTATACAGCGCGTTCAGCAGCAGCGAACGGGATTCTATTGTTGAAACTTCTGTAAATAATAATGCAAATCCTGCTTACGGAACCAATGGGGGACGAAACACACAGGATAAATTGTTCCTTTTAAGTATCTCTGAAGTTCAAGGTTATTTCCGTGAAGGCCCCCAGCTTCAATGTTATGCGACACAATATACGAAAGCAATGGGAATAAAAAGAGATCCTTCGGCTAAAGATGCTCGCAGAGGAGATCTCTGGTGGTGGTGGCTGCGTACACCTGGAAGTCAGATGCAATATGCCTCAACAGTAAATCTTGACGGAGGAATTGTTAAAATCGGATATCATGTTGATGATGCGTATTGTGGTGTACGTCCTGCTATGTGGGTGCGATATTAAGAGATAAGTGCAGTTATTGAGATAAGCTATGAGAGATATCATCGCGAGATGAAAACATATTTAGCAATCTGTTTTCCTAAAAAGCACTGATTACTCCAACATGCCATCACATGCACCACGATAAATGATTTTGGGAGCTCGCACACAAAGTGTGGTCATGTTGTGCGGGTTTCGCTGCATTAGCAGGGCAGACCTTGGTGTGCTATAAATTCACAGTAATTGAGACTCAGGGACAGTTCTGTGCTTTGCGCAGAACTGTCCCCCCGCCTTCAAAGGAATTATTCAGTGTTTCACTAAAAAAAATTCAGCCTGTATAAGCATCTTCTGCGCTGTTGGTAAAATTCTGCCGGCTCAGCCATTCTGTTTCTTCATCATTTTCCGGTATATCAATTCTTTCAATTTTGAAAATGACCGGTCTTGTTCCGTCGTTGCAGCACGCTATCATCATACGGTCATCATTTGTCCAGCCTTTCATGATGGCACCGCCCTGCAGGGCTGAATATACATACCGGCTGACAGCATCCCAGGCTTCTCCGCAGAACTTTCCGTTCATCAGATGGTAAAAATCATCCTGCTGCGGTGTCCGTTTCAGCAGAAATGTATCCCCTTTTTTGAAGAAGGGACAGGGGCCTGATTTTTTGTCAGCAAGATATTGTTCCTGGTATTCAGGAAAACATTTGGTTTCCAATACTGTAATTCTGCATTCATGTTTCATATTTGTTTCCTTGTCAAATTTCGTAATTACCAAAACAAGAACAGTTTAAACCTTCCTCAAGTTAGTCTGTTCCTGTAATGTAAAAAGTCATCATTTGATTATTACAGGATCACGCGATTTGGAATTCCTTATACAGTTTTTGCCGAAAGTCTGAATCTGAAGCTGCTTTGGATATATCCTCTATTCGGCCCAGATTAGAAAGCTTGATAATCAATTTTCCTAACCTGTTTTCACCTTCATTGTATCCTTTATCCCGGCCTTCATTGTACCCTTTATCCCGGCCTTCATTGTACCCTTCTGTTCTGATATCCTCAATAGCTTTACACATATTAACTACCTCCTCATTTTCGGGAATTTTCAGCCCGGAATGTGTTACCGCATTGATCACGTTCGCCGTGTCTCTGCTGACTGTCTCAAAGCTCTTATCTTCTCTAAGCATATCCTGCAGCGCTTTTTTATTTTCGGAATATTTTATAAATTTCATTACTTTTCGAAATTCAGTATGAAATCTTTCAAGATCATCTTCCGACATAGCTTCCGGGCTGACCAGGTTGATCCTGTAATCCGGAATAAATTTTTAGAGCGCAGTGTTTTTTGTTGTAAACATTTCATGCAGCGATAAAGGACCATCCCATTTTCGGCTGCCAAAATAAACAACAAGCGTTATTATCGGAATAAGTTTGTCGGTCTTTTCAAACCCGGAAAGAAATGCATCACCGCTTAAGTCCCGTTTTTCTTTGTGAACTCTTGCTATTGTACTGACTTGTTCCACGTATTTTATTGCATCATACAACATGTTTTTCGGCGGCATGGCATAGTGAATATCTGTCTGCAGTTCGGTTCCGAGCAAAACAAAAATCGCTTCATCATCTTTCATAACCTGAAGAATTTTGAGTACATCACGTAATTTCTGCACAGATAAATCTTTTCCGTTTCCAAAAGGCAGAGCAATTTCGGTAATATCCATTTCCCTCAGATGTTCAGGTTTGATCACCTCTTCTCCATTATAGAGAAAGAAGTTAAACAAATCCGCGAAGATATAATTGCGCCTGACATATTCTTTTGTTATATCATCAGCTCTTCCCATGTTTACCTCTAATTATATACATCAGAGCAAAAAAACAAACACAATAAGTAATTTGGATTTGTGGCGCAATTTTTGTTACGATTCACTCGTCTGCTAATTTTGCTGTAATGTACATGGATACGAAGGGGATAGGTACTTACAGAACTAACCCTGAATTTATTTCTCTGTTTGACGTGTTTTTGTTGTGGCGGATCATTTTCTCAAGTATAAAATCAGCAGCGATATCAGCACCATTGATTGGCTGAGGCGCGATTTTCCCCAGTGTAAGAAGCGTTTTGATTTCCTCATCCAGTGTGAAAGATTCGAATCTGCCCTGGTCGATTTCCAGCGTGTTGGGACGTTGACGCAGGAAATCTGCTGTCACATCAGATTCACGGAAGTTGGGTCTGGAAATAAACCCATAGGCTGCTCCGGCATTGCAGACTTCCGCGATCGTTGAGTAACCGGCCTTTCCAATCACGAAATCTGCTGCCCGGACCATATCCGGGTGATAGAATTCTGAGTGATGCGGAAGCAGGATTTTGCTCCCGATTTTTTCTGTTTTTTCAAAGGTTCCTGGCAGGAGAATGGTGAGCTTATCCGGTATATGACTGTTTACAGCAAACTCCAGATTTTCCGGGATCCCTCCCATGGAAATCAGACCGATGTGATGGGAATCGGGAATGTTCAGAGATTTGCGGAATTCAGCAGCTGTGTGATGAGGTTTGCGGCTGACCGGCGGAATCAGGATATCTGCTCCTGGAAGCGGATCGCACAGTGGTTCAGACTGCATTCGGTAATCCGTCTGTACGAAAATATCTTTCAGTTGTTCATCGATTTCACGAAATGCAGGACATTCATCCTCATAAAGTTCGTATATCCAGTCCCAGGTGAAATTTTCAAACAAAAAGACAGGCAATCCGGCTTTTTCCCCGCTGATGATCCCTAAGGGAGAAATATCACAGATAACGGCGTCTGTCTCGTTTTTCAGTAATTCAGATGCCAGAGATTCCGATCGTTCCGGAATGGAGTTCAGATAATTGCGGATAGTTTCCACACTGCGCGGCAGGTCATGATCCATCGGCGTGAGTTGTACGAGCCCGACGTCGACTGCTCCCGGATGGAATGTAAAGTTCCGGAGACCTGCATCACGGAAAAGCCATTCCTGCGTACCGGTGTACACATCGAAATGTATATTCGGATCCTTCTCCGATAGTGCTTCCATGATGGCTATTGCTCGGCTGGCATGACCAAACCCGTGTGAAGAAATAAAATAGGCAATCTTCAAAATGAACTCCTTCTCTGCACGCTTGCTTCTAAGGACACGCAGATTTATTTATAAAAACAAGGGACAAGGGGACGTTTTCCGCCTGTCCCGGTTCAGGGACACCGGTAATGTCCCCTTGTCCCATTTAATCAGTGTTCCCTCAAATATCAATATCTTCTATGACGTTGTTCAGCAGCAGACGTGTCAGTTTATGTGATGATTTGGGTACGCTGCTGTTTTGAACCAGTTTGTCAATCGTTCTTTTGCTGATGCAGGTGTTCGGACGTATGCAGATCTTTTCAAGTTTTTCACGCAAAGCAGCTGCCGGTTCGGAAGTGTCTGTGAACAGCGGATGCCAGGAAGGAAGCTGAATACCTTCGTATAGACATCGATACGCGCAGCTTTTGGGCAGCCAGTGCGCGATTTTTGGCAGACTTTCCAGAGAAATTTTTGTACAGGTCGGCATCTTATCAAACCGCTCCGCATAGCAATTGCAGTGAGCGGTTTCTTTGTTAAGATAGGGACATATCACGGAAGTATAAAAAACTTCCTGTGTGTCCTCGTCCTCGATTTTGTACAGACAGCAGAGTGCGCAGCAGTCACAGAGCAGTTCCCATTCATCATCTGACAGTAATTCCCTTAGATCAGTCATAATGCGTCTCCATTCAGCAGACTATCAAAATACCGGCAAAAAGTGTCTGGCTCATCTGTTGTCATCAGGGTTTGCATATCTTCCCGGCTCACATCAAGACGGGAAAGGTAGCGTTTGGCAAATTTGCGGAATGTCACACATCCCCAATGATTACCGTAATATTCCTTATTATATTTCAGATGTTTGCGGCAAGTCTCACAGAACAGATCAAGCGGAACATTTTCAAAATCATAGCCGGAAAAGATCCATGGGTTTTTCAGCATGGCACGTCCGACCATTACGGCATCGCAGCCGGTTTGTTCCATCATTCGTTCCGCGTCGGAAATTGTTTCAACATCGCCATTTCCGATCACAGGAATGGTGAGTGCCGCTTTCAATGCGGCGATGGCAGACCAGTCCGCCTTACCGCTGTATTCCTGTTTCCGTGTGCGGGCATGGAGCGTGATCATAGCCGCACCGCATTCCTGTACAATTTTTCCGATTTCAAGATAATTGATGGATTCGCTGTCCCAGCCAAGACGTATTTTGGCCGTCACGGGTACGGAAAGAGCTTTTGTCATTCCCGAAATAATTCTGCTAATTTTTTCCGGGAAACGCAGCAGCCCTGCGCCGGCTCCCCGGTTGGCTACCTGCCGGGCCGAGCAGCCCATATTGACGTCAAATATATCCGGGTGGCAGCGTTCTTCCAGAATAACAGCAGACTCGATCAGCCTGTCCGGATCATCATCAAACAGCTGAAAGACGATTGGCCTTTCAGACTCATCGAAGGCGATCCGCTGCGGGAGGTTCGGTGTTTTGTGAACCACATCAAGTCCGTTGATGAACTCTGTGATGGAAAGCGGAGCTCCGAGCTCCCGTGTGATCCTGCGGAATGGTTCATTGGTCCAGCCATCAAGCGGTGCCTGCAGCAGCGGTGTGCTGACCTTGACCGGGCCGATAGAAAAGGTGTGAAATTCCACGTTTTCGCTCAGGAGAGACAAACCAGCCACAAGCCGTAAGCGTCGAGATATTTCCCGTCTTTGGAATAACCGTCAGCGCTTGTCAGATCCTGAAGCGGAAGCACATAATCACGTCCGTGGAATTCTACTTCGGCCAAAATACCCAGTGTGCGGTCAATTCCGTTGAGACCTGTCATGGAAACGCGGGAGCCTTCCTGCATCGGACCGTCTTCTTCATCGTAAGGGAAACAGACTTTGCACTTAACCGGGAACCGCAATGAATTGTTCAAGTAATCCAGCCAGCAGTCCATCGGCATTTTCTTTTTTGGATCAACAGGCTTTTCAAATGCTTTTACAATCAACTTTCCATCGCGTCCCAGTCCGTCCAGAAACAGTCTGGTGAAGATTTCCTGCTTTTTCCAGGCAAGTTCAAACTCATCCATGATCTCATCAGTTTGTTCAATGACCTCTGCCGGCAGGATATAGCTTGTCCAGCTTACTTCTTCATCAAAAGCGTTATAGAAATAATCATCGTCAAAGCTGTCCAACGTTTCCGGTGTCCATTCCACCATCACCTCATCTCTGGTTTGTTCATCAGTGGGATCCGCGTCATAGAGCATCCGGATGATCCCTTTCTGTCCTTTCAAATCTCTTTCGTCTTCCGACAAAAAGGAATCACGAACGATCACTACTTTTCCGATTTGTATGTTTTCCATAATTTTCCACTTTCAAACTTTATACTTTTCGATGCTTACTTAATTGAGTCTGATATGCCGGATATGATGACTCATCCAGGAAATTCAGCAGGTTTGTTTCCTTTATTGAATTATATCTGTTTTCGCTCTTTTCGGATTCGAATAAAGGATTTATAATTATAAGCAGATACAGATTGCCCGATACTGTTCATGGAGCACGTGCAAGACGCAGCTCCTGTTCTGCATCTAAAACGAGCGCAGATCGTACTTTACGAAGCAGGGGCTTTCTCTGATACCTTGTGCCGCGTAAGCCGACACCGGTGTGTATGCCTCTGTGTGAGGCTCAGTAATATTGGAGAACGCGTGAATTGTAACGATTTGCCCATCATGCGGAGTCATAAAATGAATCCGCGTATTGTAGCAAGTACACTATATAAAAAAAGAGTTCTGTACAGGATCTTTTTTGTGAGGAGATATATAAATGGATATCAAACGGGTTTTTTTGATTATATTAGACAGCGTTGGTATGGGGGAAGCTCCTGATGCCGCTGATTTCGGGGATATTCATCCGAACACTTTGGGCCATATCGCAGCCTCAATTCCCGGTTTTAAACTGCCGGTAATGCAGTGGCTTGGTTTGGGAAATATCGACGGAATGCAAGGGTATGAAGCTGCAAAATATCCTTTGGGGGCTTATGGCAGGCTTCGCGAGCTTTCCGCGGGGAAAGATACTACTATCGGACATTGGGAAATTGCAGGCATCATCAGTCCAAAACGTCTCCCGACTTATCCGAATGGCTTTCCGGAAGAAATTCTGAAACCCTTCCGTGAACAGACCGGCAGAGGCGTGTTGGGAAATTGTGTTGCTTCCGGGACAGTGATTCTTGATTCGCTGGGTGAAGAACATATGCGGACCGGTGATTTAATTGTCTATACCTCTGCTGATTCCGTTTTTCAAATCGCAGCTCATGAAGATGTTGTTCCGATTGAGCAGCTCTATGAATACTGCCGCATTGCCCGCAAGCTCCTGACCGGTGAACATGGCGTTGCCCGTGTGATTGCACGTCCGTTTGTCGGCCCATGTGCCGGACAATTCAAGCGCACTGCCAAACGACGTGACTTTTCCCTGAAACCGCCGGAAGAAACGATTATGACCAGACTGAAGTCACAGGGGAAAACTGTCGCTTGTGTTGGAAAAATCGAAGATATTTTTGATGGCGAGGGTGTAACCTTTGCCGTTCACAATCAAAGCAATATGGACGGAATGCATCATACGGAAGAATGTATGGAAAAGTTCCCGGAAGGACTGATTTTCGTCAATCTTGTCGATTTTGATACAAACTGGGGGCACCGCCGTGATGTCAAAGGATACGCAAAAGGCCTTGCGGAGTTTGACAACTGGCTGGGGTCGTTCCTGTATAAACTGGATGAAGGGGATGTGGTGATGATCTCCGCGGACCACGGCAATGATCCGACACATCCGGGTACTGACCACACCCGTGAATATGTACCGCTGCTCATGTACGGTCCACAGATTCCCGCGGGAAAGAATTTCGGGACTGTTGACGGTTTCTGCTGCATCGGACAGACGATTGCCACCATGCTGCATGCAGGTCCGATGAAGAATGGTGTGGATCTGTTTGCATAGCTGTTTATAATTAATTATCATAAACAGAGACCTGAACCGTTATTTTTCGGGTCTCTGTTTATCTAAGAAAAAACTGAATAATTTCCGAAAAGGCGGGAGAACAGTCTTTCGCTTTTGCACAAAACCGTCCCCGAACACAATTTTAAAATAAAAACCGGAAAGGCTGAGGCCCTTCCGGTTTTTTGTATCGGTAGATAAGAAGAAATTATGCTTCTTCTTCCTTCTTGCCTTTTTCGACCACTTCCGGTTCGTCGGCGCTGGCGGTCTCTTCATCTTCGGTTTCTTCCTTGACGCCGGAGATGGAGACGATCACGTCGTTGACATCATCGAAGACGGTGACGTCGTCAGCAATAGACATATCACTGATGCGGATCATATCGCCAATGCGGTTGAGGTTGGAAATATCGACAATGAAACGTTCCGGCAGGTGTTCCGGCAGAGCTTCAACTTCGATATATTCCTTTTCATGCAGGACAATACCGTTGTAGTTCTTGACAGCCGGGGCAGTGCCTTCGAGGACGGTTTCGATGCGTGCGCGGATTTTTTCCGTGCGGGAAACTGCCTGGAAATCGATATGGATGAACTTATTGCGCAGATAATCGCGCTGGCGTTCACGAATCAGAGCGGCATGATCTTCGCCGTCAATGTCGATGGTGACAATGCTGGACGGGGTCAGACCGACCATGGCACGGGTAACTTCACGGGCATCCATAACGATGGCGATCGGTTCAATGTGGTGACCGTAAACAACACCGGGCATTTTGCCTTCGCGGCGGAGCTGGCTGACTTTTTTACCGGTAACGTCTCGCTTTGTAGCTTTAATAACAACTCTTTCCATTTTTCTTCCTTCGGGCGCCTCTCACGGCCATTATGCCGTTACCTTCACCCTTTTAAAGATTTAGATTTTGTTTTGTTTCCAAAACGGTGTTTATTATAAACGTTTTTTGTTAAGGAAACAGTGGTTTGTGACAAATTCGAAAACAAGGATCAGAAGTTTGGAATGAAGTGCACATGTGGTAAATCCTCACTCCTAAATCCTCATCCCTCACTGATTAGAGAATCTCCAGCCGCTTCATATAAGCGAGATAGATCATGACAGAACCGGCGGTTGCAGCATTCAGGGATTCAATCTGCCCGGCCATAGGGAGGGCTGTCAGTTCATCGCAGGCTTTGCGGGTGAGCTGACGCAGTCCTTCGCCTTCGTTCCCGACAACAATGCCCAGCGGACCGCCAAGCCGTTTTGGTTGTACAAGCTGTGTTCCGTCACCGCCTTCCAGACCGATGATCCATAATCCTTCCTCGTGAAGAATATCGATAGCCTGTGAAAGGTTCATCTGAGCTATGCGTATATGTTCTGTGGATCCGACAGAAGCATGAACGACCGCGGGAGTGACACCGGCAGCTTTTGCCTGGGGAATGATGATCCCGTGCATGCCGACAGCCGCTGCGGTACGAACCAGTGTGCCGAGATTCTGAGGGTTCTGGATCATGTCTAAAAGCAGCACGAAAAGAGGTTCTCCCTGCTTTTGTGCTGCTTTAATTATCTCATGAATGTCGGAATAGTTATAACCGGCTGCTTCCAGTGCCACGCCTTGATGGTTTTCGCCCATCTGGTCCAGCTGTTTTCGGGATACCTTTGTTACAGGCAGACGGTATTTCTTTGCTAAATCCAGAATCTGCGTGAGCTTCCCTTCAACCTTTGCACCATCAGCAACCATCACACGGAAAGAGTCCCGGTGGTGGGCAGCTAACACTTCATAGACCGGGTTGCGGCCGGTGATCCATTCCTTCATCGCTCAATCTCTGCCTCAGGCGTTTCGGTACCAGAGCGAACCTTCTTTGGAATCTTCCACTGTGATCCCTTGTTCGCCCAGTTGTTTGCGGATCTGATCGGCAAGCGGCCAGTTTTTCTGCTTTTTCAATTCAAAGCGCAGGTCAACCAGCATCTGAATAAAGACATCGGCTGACTGTCCGCTATCGGACTTTTCCTCTTCCAGTACCAAACCAAAGACATTGGCAAATTCGCGGATTTGGTTCTGAGCCGGATCTAATTGTGCCTGGGAAGCGCCCATGTCGCGCATGGTGTTGACTTCCCGAACCAGTTCGAAGATGCAGCCCAATGCGCCGGCAGAGTTGAAATCATCGTCCATATTGGCAATGAAATCTTCCTTAACCTGATCGATTTTCGCGTTGAGTTTTGCAACAGCTTCCTCATCCTTGAGTTCTGTCTTCGGATTTGCTGGCTTCAGAGCGCCTTTCATGCGGTCAACTGCCTTTTCAGCCTGGGAGAGCGTTTCTTCACTGAAAATGATCGGATTCCGATAGGCGGAATTCAGGATCAGATAGCGGAATGAATTGGCGCTGTGGTTTTGCAGAAATTCCTGAATGGAAATAATATTGCCGAGTGATTTGGACATTTTTTCGCCATTCAGCCGCAGCATGCCGTTATGCATCCAATAACGAGCAAAAGGTTTTCCGGTGAAACATTCACTCTGGGCGATCTCATTTTCATGATGCGGGAAAATCAAGTCATTTCCGCCGCCATGAATATCGATGGAATCACCGAACAGGTGGTGGTTCATGGCAGAGCACTCGATATGCCAGCCCGGACGTCCCGGTCCCCAGGGACTTTCCCAGGAAGGTTCTCCCGGTTTCGCTGATTTCCAAAGCGCGAAATCCAACGGATCTTCCTTGCGGTCATCTACTTCCTTGCGGAATCCGGAGCGCATGTCATCAATATTGCGGCCGGAAAGTTTCCCGTAGTTCGGGTCTTTCCGTACGCGGAAATAAACATCGCCGTCCAGCGGATAGGCATAGCCTTTGTCGACCAGTCCCTGGACAATGCTGATGATCTCATCGATTTCCTGTGTAGCCCGAGGGTTAAAGGTTGCCGGTTTGATGTTCAGGTCTTTCATATCCTGCTGGAAGTCTTCGATATAGCCCTCAGCCAGTTTGAACGGATCAACGCCCATTTCATTGGCGCGTTTGATAATTTTGTCGTCCACGTCGGTAAAGTTCATCGCAAACTGAACTTCATAGCCGCGGTATTCCAGATAACGGCGGATAATGTCGAAAACCATAGCTGACATCGCGTGTCCGATGTGAGCCTTATTATAGACTGTCGGACCGCAGACATACATTTTCACTTTGCCCGGTTCAAGGGTTTCCAGTGGTTCTTTTTTATTTGTTAGCGTATTATATAATTGAATGCTCATCGTTTTACTCCGAGTTCTTTTTCATGCCGGGCAAAAATCATTCTGCCTGCGGCGGTTTGTAAAATTTTGGTAACAACAACGTCAATTTCCTGACCGAGGTAAGGTCTGCCATTTTCTACGACGACCATTGTTCCGTCTTCCATATATCCTACACCCTGATTGATCTCTGTGCCTTCCTGTATGACATTGACGATCAATTTTTCTCCGGGCAGCAGGATGGATTTGACTGCATTCGTCAGATCATTGACATTGAGTATGCGGACGCCCTGCAGCTCCGCGACTTTGTTCAAATTATAATCGTTTGTCAGGATTGGACAGCCTAATTCTAACGCAACGTGAAGAAGTTTAGCATCAGCTTCACGAATGTTCGGTACCTTAAATTCCTTTATCTCAATAGCGATGTCTTTGTCTTTCTGCATATTGGCGAGGGTTTCCAATCCTCTCCGTCCGCGCTGCCTGCGCTGGGCGTCTTCTGAATCGGCAATGAACTGTAATTCCTGCAGGATAAAATTGGGGACGATCAGCGTACCGGGGACAAAGCCGCAGTGCGCGATATCGGCGATTCGTCCGTCAATGATGACGCTTGTATCAAGCAGAGCGGTGGATTCATGTTCTTCAGCGACTTCCGAAATCTGCAGCTTGCCGTTTGTCAGACGGTTTGCCAGATCAATAAAGGCCTCCATGCGGTAGCTGAAAATGATTGAACTCAGAATAAAAATCAAAATAACGATCAATATCGGACCGTAGTGCCCCAGCCACCCTGGCAGTGCTGAGATCGAAAAAGAAAGAAGTCCTCCTGTTATGCTGCTGATGCATGCTGTGAGAAGCATCAGAAATAATTTTGAAAAATTCATTGACCGGACGTTTTTTGCCAGTTTCAGAAATAAAAAATTCAGAATTATTCCCGTTAATATTCCACTGAGGATGGAAATGGCAATCAGAACAGGTGAAGAGATCGATACAGCCAGGTTTGATTGAGAGTAAATTCCGAAACATACCAGACAAAGTAAAATCACTAATATGGTACAGGGTTTCCAGTTATTTTTCATAGTCTGCTGCCTCTCTTCTTTCAAAATTATGGTATATAATCACCATATAAAGATTTTTGAACGGTAAATGTCTCGTTTTCAAAAATCTTATTTATAATTGTAAATGATAATATCGATAAATGTAAAAATTCAGATACGGTTCTGTGAGATATCAGGTTCTGATGCAGGTCTCATAGAGAAGGTTTGAAAAGAGGTTGATAAATGATTGATAAAATAACCGCAAAAATAAAAAGATATCCATTCCAAACGGGAATCATTGTAGGTGTTATCGCATGTCTGCTGCTTGCAGGCGTTATCAGTCTTTTTCAGGATCATGGAAGGACGCTTTCCGGTAACTCGGAAATCATTCAGCAGGACTATCTGCGAATGACGATAAACGAATATTCATATAATAATGATGAATTGTTAGCTTCATGGCGGTATGATCATCTTGGCGGAAAAGCTGAGGAGACTTTGAAACTGATGCGGGCGGATAATTCTGTTTCCCCATATGACCTGGTTTCTTTCGCGAAGGCAATTGGCAAATCAGATGCGATCAATCCTATCAATGAATTCTCAACCGATGCGCAGGGCACACCGACAAATCCTCGCAAAGGTTTGTCCGGTTTCGGAAAAATACTGTTGATCGTTTTAGGACTGGGTGTGGTTGCTGCGGGAATTTTATATGTCGTTTCACTGGTCAAAACAAAACGAAAACGCCAGCGCAGAGCGGAAATAAATCAGCAGCGGTATGAAGCAGAACCGGTGAATATGATTACTCCGGAAAAGGCCCGGGCTGCGGCAAATGACACACCGGATACCTTGTTTGATCTGGATTCCCTGTTCCCGCAGACTAATGATAGTTCTCAGAAAAAAATCGATAATCAAAACATTAATCAGGAGCCCGAATTAACTGAAGAGCGAACGGAAAATGATGATAACGCATCAACATTCGAAAAAATTAAGCCGGATGATAAGGTTTCAGAATTGAACACTGAAGGAGCGGATGAACCAAAATTTGAAGAATCTGTTGCTGAAAATATCGAAAATACTGAAATTCCGGACAGAGAACAAAAGGAAGCAGTGATTTCAGAGAATAAAATTACTGAAGATGATGCCGTTCAGACTGAAATGAATCAGGAAAATGTTCCGGAAGAAACTGAAATAATGCCTGAAGTTTCAGCAGATGGAAAGAGCACCACTCCTGCATATAATATTACAGATTATGAAATCTCAGATGAACAGACTGAAGAATCAGGTATGGAACCGGAAGTTCAGGAAGAGGTCCAAGAAGAAGTTCAGGTAGATGAAGAACTGCCGGATGATAAACCTGTCCTTCCCAACACGTCAGAGGAACAAACTGAACCTGAGAAAATTGAAACTCCGGAAGAAAACAATGATGCGGAAAAGCCGCTGGTTGAAACAGACACTGAAAATGAATCTGAAAATGAAGATGAATTATTAAAGATGATTCGCAATTCAAAAACGAATTCAGATGAAATCATCGGTAAATCAGTCACAGCATCAATCGACGGAATTGAAACCGCTGCTGTTCCGGAAAAAAATGATTCTCAGGAAAAATCTGAATCAGTGGAAAAAGAGATCTCCAATCAGCCATCTTTCGATCAAATTCCGGATGATGAGGAAACACCGGCTGTTGAAAATGAAATTTTGATCCATTATCAGTCCGGTTATAAAATCGGAAATGATATGTATGATGAGGTGTTTTCAATCGATCAGGGTGACACCTTCCGTGGGGAATGCGGCATCAGCATTGGTGAGACACTGAATAATACCGAACCGAAAGCTGTAACGGCTTTCGAGGTCTGGTTGTTCGATAAGGACGATATTCATACGGCGACCTGGTATCTGATGAGTGATTTTGCGCTCTCCAATGATGGAATACGCGGCCGTCTGGAACAGCGTGGCAAATGCGACAGGATCCGCAAAGGGGATCTTTATACACTTGAAACCGAGACACTTATTGTCGAAATCAAAGTCCTGGAACTTGAGTATGGTAACGAAATGGAAGAAAAGAACAGTTACTTTACAAATGTTGTTTTTGATGTGATTGCGAAAACCAAAAATAATAATATGTAAATATGTAAATAAACTGCGGTATAATCAGGGACGATTTTAAATTCGGAGAGATTCAATAATTTTTCGCTATGATAAGGACTACAGCATTACTCATTTCAGAGCTTTCGGAATATGTTAATCCCAAGGCAAAAATCGGAAGAATGGTCGAAAAAGGTGAATTGTATCCGATCATTCGCGGATTTTATGAAGATGATCCAAAGACACCTCCTCATTATCTGGCAGGCGTGATTTACGGACCGTCATATATCTCCTTTGAGTATGCGCTGACTTATTACAATATGATTCCCGGAAAAAAATATCCTGTTACCTGTGCCGCATTGGGAAAACGCAAAGAAAAAATCCATGAGACTTCCTTTGGAACTTTTACCTATCGGGATATCCCGGCAAAGGCTTATCCTTATGAATTAGTGCTTCATAATGAAGATGGATATAGCTTCATAATGGCTTCTCCGGAAAAAGCGCTTTGTGACACGCTATATAATTCTGCTCCGGCTGCGAACCTGAAAGAATTCAAAACTTTATTATTTGATGAGATTGGAATCGGAAAGCGGAAAATTTTCAGACTGGATCCCAATATTTTGTTTCAACTTGCTGATTTATACGGCTGCAGGAATCTGCATATTCTGAAATCCTTTATGAGAAAGAAATATGGAAAAAATAATACAACAGTTAGCGAATAATTATTCAAATGAAAACAGACAGGAAGCTCTCGGACTGGCATTGAAAGAAGTTGTATTATCCGGACTCTCCCGCAGCGGATTTCTCAAAGAGTCGTTTTATCTTTCCGGACTTGATCACTTTGAAGGAAATACATATTGCTTGTGCTTTCTGAAACAGAACGAGGATGGCATTTTCCCGTTTGAAAAATGTCTGCCTCTTTTGAAAATGGAATTGGCGGCATTTGGAATTGACAGTCCTGTAATGGATTCGGATTACGGTTTTTCCATTGAATTTGATAATTTGCGGCTTGTTGCGTATATATATAAAAAGGATTTTGATTTTATTCCGGAATACTCCTATCAGCAGGTTCCGTTAGCCTTTGAGATCCGATCTATAAATTCGATGAAAGAAGGGGATCGAAACGAAATCCATAAGGCTATGATGGGTCAGATTTTTGCCGGAGTTCCTGAAACCAGGAAGAAAAAAGGAGCTTCCAAAGCTCCTTCAAAGAAGAAATCGAACAAGGAGGAGCTGGACCACTGGGTACAGCCGAGTTTGTTCGATTTTTAAGGAAGGACTGATTAATTTCCTGCCGGAACATCCATATAAAGGATGACAGCCTCAGCTTCAGCAACTCTGTCCTTGGGAGCCGCTAAGGCAATGGAACCAGGCAATCCGAATTGCAAACCAAGTGATTTTCCTACTGATTCTTTCAGTTTGGTACAGGGAATACCGCAATCCTTCATCAATCCGGTGATCAAATCAGCTTCAACCTGGTTTTCAGCCCAGTTAACGATTTTTTGTTTTCCATAAAAAAGTTCCCTTTTATTACGTATAGGTAACTATTGAAAATGGGTCAATGCAACCTGTTCTTTTGACTCAATTTTGTGTCAACGAAAACAGGTCACTTTGACTTGGTACTGAACAGTTACATGTAAAGAAAATAATCGCGGGAGGGAGTACATCGGTGACTTTTTCCATGTACGCCGCTTATATACTGAATTGACATTTGTCATCTATATAATAATTACTTTTCACTGAAAAATTATTTATGACAAAAAACATGACATTTATTCCTTAAAAAAATGACAACTATTTATTTGTAAAAAATGAAAAAGATGATAAGATAATCTTTAGTAAACGTTTGCAAAAATTAATTTTGCATTTAAGGAGTAAAACTAATGGAAAAAGTTCGTGTTGGTATCATCGGCGCAGGCCGAATCGGTCGTGTTCATTCCAAGTCCTTGACAAATAACGTTCCTGAAGCTGAACTGGTCGCAATTTCCGACAAATTTGTCGAAAGTGCGAAAAAAGCTGCTGAAGAATTCGGCATCCCGAATTACTATGAAGACTATCACAAAATCCTTGAAGACCCCACGATTCAGGCGGTCTTTGTCTGCTCTCCGACAAACACTCACGCTGATATCGCAATGGAAGCTGCCAAAGCCGGTAAGCACATTTTCTGCGAAAAACCGATCGACACCTCCGTTGCAAAAATCCTCGAAACTGAAAAGGTTGTGAAAGAAGCCGGCGTAAAAATGCAGATCGGTTTCAACCGCCGTTTCGATCATAACTTCCGCAAGATCCATGAACTTGCGAAAAACGGTGATCTGGGTGACATCCAAATCGTGAAAATCACCTCCCGTGATCCGGAACCGCCGTCAGCTGAATATGCAGCCGCATCCGGTGGTATGTTCCTGGATATGACCATCCATGATTTCGATATGGCAGCCTATCAGGCCGGCAGCCCGGTTGAAGAAGTTTACGCAGTCGGCGCCGTAACTGTCGATCCTGCCATTGGCGAAGCCGGTGATATCGACACCGCTATTATCACACTGAAATTTGCAAACGGCGCAATTGGTGTCATCGACAACTGCCGCCAGGCTGTTTATGGTTATGACCAGCGCGTTGAAGTTTTCGGTACCAAGGGTGCAGCCGCTGCTGATAATGATACGGAAACCAATGTCACCGTCAGCACCAAAGATGCAGTCACCAAAGACAAACCGCTGTTCTTCTTCCTGGAACGCTACATGCAGTCGTTCGCCGATGAAGTTCGTGAATTCATCAAAGCAATCCAGAACGGAACTGAAGTTCCTGTCACCATCCAGGATGGTCTGCAGCCGATCAAGATCGCACAGGCAGCGAACCTCTCCATGAAAGAACACCGCCCGGTGAAGTTGTCTGAGATTAAATAGTGGTCAGTGACCAGTTGTCAGAGTAATAGGATAGCGCTTTGCGCGTTTGATATGATTTATTGACTTCACGGCTGTTCAAATTTTACTGAACAGCTGTGAAGGAAAGTAGAATAATTTAGTCGGAGGATAAATAATGACCAATCGAATTCGTTTGACGATGGCTCAGGCGATCGTAAAATTCCTTGATAATCAATATGTTGAATTTGACGGGAAAGAAGAAAAATTTGTGGACGGGATCATCGGAATCTTCGGGCACGGCTGTGTAGTCGGTGTCGGACAGGCACTGGAACAAGGCGGTCATAACCTCCGATTCTACCAGGGTCACAATGAACAGGGTATGGCCCATGTTGCCATCGGTTTTGCGAAACAGCACAACCGCCGCAAGATCATCCCCTGCGTTTCCTCCATTGGTCCCGGCGCCATGAACATGGTGACCGCCTGCGGAACTGCCACCGCAAACCGCATTCCGCTCCTGGTGTTCCCCGGTGATACCTTCGCCACCCGCCAGCCGGATCCTGTATTGCAGCAGGCTGAATTCTATAACGGCTATGGTTACACGGTCAATGAAGCCTTCAAAGGCGTTTGCCGTTATTGGGACAAAATCGAACGTCCGGAACAGATCATGACCGCCTTGATCCATGCCATGCGCGTGTTGACAGATCCGGCAGATACCGGCGCAGTTTGCGTCTGCATGCCGCAGGATGTTGAAGGTGAAGCCTATGACTATCCGGAATTCTTCTTCCAGAAACGTGTCTGGCATATGGACCGCCGCGGGATCAATGCTGATCAGGTAAAACGTGCTGCGGATCTGATTTCTGCAAGCAAAAAACCGCTGCTCATCTGCGGCGGCGGTGTCCGTTACAGCGAAGCCTGGGATACTTTCAAAAAATTTGCTGAAGATTTCAACATCCCGTTTGGTGAAACGCAGGCCGGGAAAGGTGTTATCGACTGGAAGCATCCGCTGAATCTCGGCGGTGTCGGTGTTACCGGTGGAAAAGCAGCCAACGTGATCGCAAAAGATGCCGATCTGGTGATCGCGGTCGGTTCCCGCCTGACAGACTTTACAACCAGCTCCAAGTGGGCATTCCAGAACCCCGACGTCAAGATGCTCAATATCAATGTTACTTCCTTTGACGCGGTCAAGATGGATGGAGAAGCAATCATCGGAGATGCAAAGGTTTCTCTGGAAGCAATCGGTGAAGAATTGCAGAAACGCGGTTACAAATCCGCTTATACCGATGAAATCGCTGCAGCAAAGAAAGAATGGGATGCCATTGTTGATGAATGGTATTCCAAACCGGAATCTGAAGGCGTGTTCCCGCAGACACTTGCATTGGGTACCATCAATAACTTTATGGGACCGGATGACGTGGCTGTCGGTTCTTCCGGAAGTCTGCCGGGTGATATGCAGCGTCTGTTCCGCCCGGGCAATCCCTGCACCTACCACATGGAATATGGTTTTTCCTGCATGGGCTATGAAGTTTGTGCGGCAGTTGGTGTAAAGATGGCCTGGCCGCAGGGTGAAGTTTATACCTTCCTTGGCGATGGTTCCTTCATCATGCTCCACAGTGAGCTTTATACAGCGATCCAGGAAGGCATCAAGATCAACATCATGGTCTTCGATAATTCCGGATGGGGCTGCATTGAAAATCTGCAGAACAATCAGGGAACCAAGACTTTCGGTACCGTTTTCCGCTACCGAAATCCGGAAACCGGTTTCCTTGATGGTCCGATCGTGCCGATGGATATTGCGAAGATCGCGGAAGGTTACGGCGCAAAGGGGTATTCCATTCATAACCTTGCCGAGCTGAAAGCTGCTCTGGAAGATTCAAAGAAAGAAAACCGTGTCTGTGTCTTCGATATGAAAGTCGAACATGGCTCCATGACCCCGGGATATGAAAACTGGTGGCGTGTCGGCGTGGCTGAAGTAGCAAAAGACCAGAAAGTTGTTGATTGTTGGAAAGACATGCAGAAGCATATTGCTGAAGCACGTGATTACTAATATTTCGTATAGAGGTAAATAATGCTTGATCCGAATAAAGTAAAATTGGGGATTGCCCCGATCGGTTGGACAAATGATGATATGCCGGACCTCGGCGCGGAAAACACCTTTGAACAGTGCGTCAGCGAAATGGCGCTGGCCGGATTCAAAGGAACTGAAATCGGTAACAAATATCCAAAGGATCCGGCTGTTTTGAAGCATAAGCTGGATGTCCGCGGGCTGCAGGTCTGCAATGCCTGGTTCTCCTCCCTGCTGACCAGTGAACCTTATGAAGTCACTATTCAGAATTTCATCGCCCATCGCGATAAACTGAACTATCTTGGCGCGAAAATCATCGGTGCCTCTGAACAGGGGAATTCCATCCAGGGAAAACTGGATGTGCCGATTCTCGGCCCCGACAAACCGGTCTATACTGAGGAACAGTGGAAGACTGTCTGCAAAGGCTTCAATGAGATGGGCGCTTTGGCCCGCGAAAAAGGCATGTACCTGACAATCCATCATCATATGGGTACCGGCGTACAGACTGTGGAAGAAATCGACCGCCTGATGGACGAGACCGATCCGGAACTGGTTTACCTCCTGTTCGACTCCGGTCATCTTTCCTTCGCAGGCATTGATCCGCTCCCGGTTCTGAAGAAGTACATCCACCGCATTAAGCATGTCCACCTCAAGGATCTGCGACTCAAGGTTTATGAAGAAGTCAAAAAGCAGAACATGAGCTTCCTGGATGCTGTCCGTGCCGGTGTCTTTACTGTTCCGGGCGACGGCGATGTGGACTTCACGTCCATCTTTGAAGTTCTTGAAGAAAATGGTTACGAAGGTTACGTCCTGGTTGAAGCTGAACAGGATCCGGCAAAAGCCAATCCGTTTGAATACGCAGTGAAAGCCCGGAAGTATATCAAAGAAGTTGCCGGTCTGTAAATTTTTATAAGGAGCAAAGAAGTATGAGTAAGATTAAAGTTGGTGTCGCCGGTTATGGCGTTATTGGACAGCGTCTGGCTGACGGCGTAGCCCGACAGGGTGACATGGAACTGGTCGGTGTTGCTGACCTCGCCCCGACTCTTTCCATTCGTGCGCTGAAAGAAAAGGGAATGCCCTATGACCTTTATCTGGTCGATGGCGCTGATAAATCCCAGTTTGACGCGGTAGGCATTCCGGTTTCCGGTACTTTTGAAGAACTGATCGACAAAGTCGATATCATGCTGGACTCCTCCCCCGGCGGCGTTGGCGCGAAAAACAAGGAACTTTATGTAAAACATAACAAGAAAGCCATCTTCCAGGGCGGCGAAAAGAACTCTGTTGCTGATGTCTTTTTCCATGGCTATGCAAACTATGAAAAAGGTATCGGACAGAATTATCTGAAGCTTACATCCTGCAATACCACCGGTTTGATCCGTTCTGTCGACTGCCTGGATCGCGCCTATGGCATTGAAAAAGTCGCCATCACCATCATTCGCCGTGTTGCTGACCCGGGTGACTATCACCGCGGTTTGACCAATGCGCTGCAGATGGACAAGGCTCCGTCCCATCAGGCTGTCGACCTCATGACCATCATGCCGCACATCGAAGCGACCGGTATTCTTGTTCACACGCCTGTGACTCACGGTCATATCATCACTGTTGTTGCCAAAGGGAAACAGAAGATCACAAAGCAGATGGCTTTGGATGCATTCCTGACACACGACCGCATTCGTGTCGTCACCATCGATGAAGGCTTCAAGGGCAATGCTTCCTTCTTCCGCTATGCCCGTGACCTCGGCAACCCGCGCGGCGATATGTATGAAATCGGTTTGTGGGCGGATTCCATCGTTGAATCCGGCGATGACATCATGTATGCTATCAACATCCCGCAGGAATCTGTCACCATTCCGGAAACCATGGATGGTATCCGCGCTGCCTGCAATATGGAAACCGACCGCCTGAAGGCTGTTGCTGAAACCAACAAATATCTGGGACTTGGCAAATGGAAGTAAAAATGCGTTCTCTTGAAGGGATCGATCTGCGGGGAAAAAAAGTTCTGCTCCGCCCGGATATCAATTCTCCGGTCGATCCTGTCACGAAGAAAATCGTAAATGATAACCGGATCGTGAAAACGATCCCGGTTATCAAAGACTTGCTGGACAAGGGCGCCGGTATTGCCATCATCGCCCATCAGGGTGATACCCTGGATTACCAAAATCTGGTTGACCTGCATGAACACGCGGAACGTCTGTCTGACCTTTTGGGGCAGCCTGTTGAGTATATCGATGACGTCTGCGGCCCTGCTGCGATTGCACGTGTGGAAGCCCTGAAAGCCGGTGAAGTGGTTATTCTGGGGAATCTTCGCTATTTGACCGAGGAAGTTTCGACATTTGAAAAGGATGTGAAACAGACCGCGGAAGAATACACTCACTGCTGGGAAGTTCGCAAACTGGCGCCGCTGTTTGACTTTTATGTCAATGAAGCTTTTTCTGCAGCTCATCGGAATTCCCCTTCCATGGTCGCTTTTCAGGAACTGCTTCCGACAGCTGCCGGTCCGCTGCTCTTCAAAGAATATGAAGCGCTTTACAACGTACTTCATAATGCGGAAAAACCGTGTGTGTTTGTGCTCGGCGGCGCGAAAATTTCTGATGCCTATGGCATGATGCGCCCGGTGTTGGAAAACGGGACTGCGGATGCGATTTTGACCACCGGTGTGACCGGTCTGGTGATGCTGTATGCCTCCGGTGTCAACGTTGGCGAAAAAACGCTGAAATTCCTGAAGGACAAGGACTTGCTGGGCTTTGTGGAGGATTCCAAGCGCTTCCTCAGCGAATTCCCCGGTAAAATTTATATGCCGTGTGATGTGGCGTATGAAAAAGATGGGGAACGTGCAGAGATCGATGTGGCAGATATGCCCATTGACAGCCTGTATCCTGATATCGGTCCGAAGACTGTCGCTGCATACAAAGAAATTCTTGATAATGCAAAAACTGTTTTCGCAAATGGTCCTGCCGGTGTTTATGAAAATCCGATGTTCGAATACGGAACGCGGGAAATCTGGAAAGCAATCGCTGAAAGTCCTGCTTATTCTGTCATCGGCGGCGGTGACACTATCAGCTCCGCAACGAAATTCATTGACCTGAATGATATCAGTTATGTCTGCACGGGCGGCGGCGCTATGGTCCGCTTTATGTCCGGCAAAAAGATGCCGCTGATCACGGCAATGGAAAAAGCTTACGAACGAGATAAGGCGAAGTAAGTTTTGGAACAATAAAATAAAGTAAATTGCATTGCTGAATTTCGGCAATGCAATTTGCAACTTAAGTGACAATGAGTTTTCATTGTCGGAAGGAAATAATAATGCAGTCTCAACTCAAGAAATTCGCAACAGAGATCCGCATTGCACAATTGGAAGAGTTCAAAGCCCGTGGTTTTGGCCATATCGGCGGAGCCCTTTCCATCACGGATTGTCTGGCCGCTCTTTACGGCGAAATTATGAAATATGACCCGAAAAATCCTCAGTGGGAAGATCGGGATCGCCTTGTTATGTCAAAAGGCCACGCAGGTCCGGCGCTTTACGCAACACTTGCACTCAAAGGGTATTTCCCGATGGAAATGCTGAAGACCTTGAACCAGAACGGCACTCATCTGCCGAGTCATTGTGACAAAAACCTGACTCCCGGTATTGACATGACCACAGGCTCTCTCGGTCAGGGCGCTTCTACTGCAGCCGGACTGGCTCTTGGACTGAAGGCTCAGAAAAAAGATGCCCGTGTATATCTGATCCTTGGTGATGGTGAATGTCAGGAAGGCCAGGTGTGGGAAATGGCTATGTTCGCACCGCAGCATAAACTGGGCAACCTGATCGCTTTTGTTGACAATAACAAACGTCAGCTGGACGGTTACACCTCCGATATCTGCAATATTGAACCAATTGACGAAAAATTTGAGGCTTTTGGCTGGTATACAATGCGTATTGACGGAAGTAATCCGGATAAGATCGCTGATGCTGTCAAAGTTGCTCAGGCAAATCAGGGTGATAAACCTGCGATGATTATTCTCGATACGATCAAAGGTGCGGGTGTAAAAGCTGTTGAGGAAACGAAACTCAACCATCACCTGAATGTTGCTGCAGATGATGCCGATGAATACATCGCAGAACTGAAAGCTGAATTGGAATAAGAGGTGCCAGATGTTCAAATGCATTTATAACGGAGAAAAAGAAAAGGTAGCGGGAAAGAATGTTTTCGGCGCGACAATCAAGAAAATGGTCCAGTCCGACAGTAAAGTTATCTATATGGATGCAGACCTGATGAACTCCATTGGCACCTATGGTTTGGATAAGGACTATCCGGATCAAATTGTGGAAGCCGGTATTCAGGAAGCCAATATGGTCGGCGTTGCCGCGGGTTTGTCAGCTTCAGGAATGAAACCGATCGTCCATACCTTCGGTTCCTTTGCCGGACGCCGTGTATTCGACCAGGCTTTTATGTCTGTCGCTTATGCGAAGAATAATGTTGTGATTGTCGGGTCCGATTCCGGTATCAACGCCGCATATAACGGCGGTACACATATGCCTTTTGAAGATATTTGTTTGTACCGGGCTGTTCCAGAAGCGACCGTGATCGATATGACCGACAGCACTATGCTCGCTTCTGTTCTTCCGCAATTGGTGGAAAATAAGGGACTGACTTATGTCCGTATCTGCCGCAAGAACTGCGTTGCTGTCTACTCCGAGGATTCAACCTTTGAACAGGGGAAAGCGAATGTTCTGCGCGATGGCAAAGATGTGGCAATCATCGCGTCAGGCTATATGGTTTCTGAAGCATTGAAAGCTGCTGAAGAATTGGAAAAAGAAGGCATTTCTGCCGCTGTTATCGATATGTGGTGCATCAAACCGCTGGATGAGGCATGTGTTTTGAAATATGCAGCGAAATGCGGCGCTATTGTGACTGCTGAAAACGGTAATGTTGTCGGTGGTTTAGGAGCTGCTGTTTCGGAATATCTGGGCGAAAATCTTCCTACACCGATTTCCATGGTCGGTATTCGTGACCGCTTCGGCCAGGTCGGTACTGTGGACTTTTTGGCGGAAACCTACGGTTTGACCGCAGCAAAGGTTGTTGAAGAAGCAAAGAAGACAATTGCGAGAAAATAAAACCTTTTCAGTAACGGGACTGTCACCGGAGACATAGAATCGAGTCAAAGGTGTATCTTGGGCAGACGTGTTCTGAATAGCTGCTTTATCTCGTGAAAAATAGAAAGTATCGGATTCTCATATCATTGACAATCTGTATTTTCTGCAGCGTTTTGATTATTATGAAGCAGTGAACCGGTTTCCGGTCACTGCTTCCCATTGAGATTTTATTATGGGTGAAGTCACGATCAAAGACATAGCGGAACAAACCGGTGTTTCGTATGCCACTGTTTCGCGGACACTGAATCACCTGAGCGGGGTAAGTCCCGCAACGCGTGATAAAGTTCTTGCGGCTGCGGAAGAAATGGGATATCGTCCCAATATTCATGCGCGCAGCCTGAAGACAAACAAAACCAATACAATCGCGCTGATCCTTCCGGATATTTCCAACCCGTTTTTTGCTGATATCGCCTATACTGTGGATGAATATGCCTTCAGCTGCGGGTATACCACGGTATTGTGCAATACGAATTGGAATGAGGAAATTGAAAAAACACATTTGGATCAGCTGCAGAACCAGCGGGTAGATGGCATTATTTATAAACCTGCCGGTAAAGTTCCTCCGGATCTTTCCGGAATTTCAATACCTTGTGTGTTGATTTCCTGTATTCCGGGAGAAAATGAAAATTATATAGAAATTGATAATTACAAGGGCGGTCAAATTGCCGCAGATCATCTGATTGATTGTGGATATCATCATTTTGCATTTATCGGCGGCAGCCGAAACAGTCAGTCAAATGATTTTCGTATAGATGGTTTTCGTTCTAAACTGCGGGAACGCGGTATGAATATAGACGATGACCATATATTATATGGCGGATTTTCCGTTGAGAGCGGATACAAAATGGCTGAAAAGTTATTGTCAGCATTTCCGGATGCCGATGGAATTTTTTGCGGAAATGATGTGATCGCGCTTGGTGTTTTGCAGTATTTAATGGAGCATAATAGACATGTTCCTGAAGAGATAGGTGTTGTTGGTTTTGACGACATCATGCTAGCGGGACTTCCTCAGATACAGATGACAACGATTGCCCAGCCGAGAAATCAAATGGGGAAGCTTTCAGCTGAAATGCTGATCGATATGATCGATAATAAAGAAATTAAAAAGCATCATATTATGCTTGAACCGGAGTTAGTGGTTCGAAGGAGTACACGGAAATGAAACAGGTTTTTGCAATCGGAAAAGAACAGGTTGAAATCACGGTCCCGGATGAGAATGTGATGAATGTTTTGCACGCAAATCTTCCGGATATTCCATTGAATGAGCAGAAAACTATCGAAGATGCGCTGGAAAATCCAATCGGGACGCCGAAACTGCGTGAGATCGTCAAACCGGGGGAAAAAGTTGTTATCGTAACCAGTGACATCAGCCGTCCGATGCCCTCTTATAAAGTTCTCCCGGCTGTTCTTGATGAAATTAAAGCTGCCGGCGTTCCGAATGAGGATGTTTCGATCGTACTTGCATTGGGAAGCCACCGCGGACATACTGATGAAGAGAAAAAGAAGCTCTGCGGAGAGAAGGTTTTTGACGAATATCAAATCCTTGATTCCAACGGCGAAATGGTTCATTTGGGTGTGACCGCAAACGGTACGCCTGTGGATATTTATAAACCGGTTGCAGAAGCAGATAAGGTGATTTGTCTCGGAAATATTGAGTATCATTATTTTGTCGGTTACAGCGGCGGAATGAAAGCCATCATGCCGGGTGTTTCCACCCGCGAGGCGATCCAGAAAAATCATTCCCGTATGGTGGATCCGAATGCAACAACAGGGAAGATTGAAGGGAATCCGGTTCGTCAGGATATCGATTCCGTCCGAGAGTTTGTCCCGGTGGCGTTTATTGTCAATGTTGTTTTGGATGAGCATAAGATGATCCGCCATTGTGTCGCCGGTGACGTGATTGAAGCTCATCGGGCCGGATGCAAACTGCTGGATAAAATGTATTCGCTTCCGATCCCCAAAAAGGCGGATATCGTGATTGTTTCAGCGGGAGGTTTCCCAAAGGATATGAATCTCTATCAGGCTCAGAAAGCTTTGGACAACGCCGGAAAGGCTGTACGGGACGGCGGATCTATCGTTTGGATCGCCTCCGGTATTGAAGGACTGGGCGAAAAACATTTTGAAGATTGGATGCTGAACCATGAAAATCCGCTGGACATGATCCCGCATATTGAACGGGAATTCGTCCTGGGCGGTCATAAGGCGGCTGCCATTGCCATGGTGATGAAGCGCGCGGATATTTATCTTTTCACAGATTTAAAACAGGACTTTGTGGAGAAACTTCACTTTAATTATGTTTCGGATTTACAGGAAACAATAGACAAGCTGCTCGAAAAATACGGTAAAAACGCAAGTGTCCTCATGATGCCGTACGGCGGTTCAACTTTACCTGTTCCACAAGAGTAGTCGTCTTCTTCTGCAAATAAAACGAGGCAAAAGTGATTACAAACTTTTTGCCTCGTTATAAAGGATAGGTATCAGTCACTATTATAACAAAATAGTATTTACTTCATAAGTAAGAGTTTATATAAAATTTATATTTGAATGATATCTGGTTTTATTAGCAGTTCAAAGACGTAAACCATCATTCATTTTAATTTACTTTCGTAGTCTTCAAGCGAATGAAACATATTTGTAATGGATACAACATCCTCATCTATACGATAAAGAAGGAAATAGTCAAGTTTTAGAAAATTAATCCTTTTCAATTTTCTAATTCTAAGTTTTTCACTATCCGGCTTTCGTATAATCCCTGCTATTGTCCTCAGTTGAGACGCAGTTGCATAAAAATCCTGTACTACATTTTTGGCTGCTTGAGAATTCTTTTTTCGGTATAACAAGTAGTCTCTATACCTTTTTAGATCCGCTTTTGCTTCAGGGCTGACTTTTACGTGGTATGTTTTCATTCATTTTTTTCTCCGAAACTCATCTCAGCTATAACATCATCTAAATCCTCGCAAAGTCCTGCATCAACTTGTTTTAGAGAACGATCAATCCGTTCTAAAAGCTGCGATTCTGTCTGTGGTTGAAACGGAACGATTGTATCGATATTTTCTTTTTCATGGTTTCTATTTATGAAAACAATAGCGACTTGTTGGACTGCCCTAAGCTCGTCATCTGTTAATCTCGTCAGTAAATGGTATGTGTATTCCAATTGAGATAAATCTGCTTCTTTATACTCTGCTAAATGACTTATAGTCATGATACCTCCTTTTTCAAGTATAATCCAATCATATCCGAGTTATCTTAATTTATTTTATTTATCGAATTTTATCTTAAAGAGACTTTTTGTCTCTATTAACATAACACGTCTTGAATTATTTTATACATTATCATCTAATCCGTGAACGGCTGGTGAACGAATGCGATTGCGTCTATCGGATATTCGCCGGTTTGATTTTCCGGAACAGTGATATTGACACGGAGTTTCACCGGACGTTCATAATATCGGTCCGTCATGTATTGCCCGACCAGTACCCAGCTTCCGCCGGTGGGAATGTGCATGCGGACTGTGTCTTCTCCGGAATAGGTATGTAAAACGGTGTTATCAGCACGTACCTGAACGTCCGCGTCAACGCCGCCTTTGCTTTCAGGAATATACAGGTAAATCGAATAATGCCCGATAGGCCATGGTTCCAGTGAATTGTATTCCACGGTGCATTTTTGTTTCGGATTGATAATCAGCTGATAGGAATCATCCCAGGCTGTACGGCTTGTTTCCTTGAAATTTGAATTTCCCGCATTGATCGAAGCCTGTGTGTCATCCATGATGTATTTCGTCCCGTTTGCGGGGAGAGAATTCAGCAGACCCAGATCTGTAATTTTTCTGGGAACGATCATAATGCGGTCGGCTGCGACATAACTGTATTCATCACGGAATCCCCACGAAGTGGATACGGTTAGAACTTCTCTTGACTGCGTGATATAGTAAATTCCGAGGCTGCGCCAGGTATCATAATTTTGGCGCGGGTCGTATTGACTGGTCATAAAGGTCACTGATTGAGTTCCTGACAGTGGTGTCAAGGTCTGACTGCCGACCTGAACCAGAAAATCGAGAGACCCACCGGAGCTGTAGAAGGTATCCATCACGTAGATTTCGTATAGTCCTTCTCTGAGCGGCTGGTCCATGTAATAGCGGATGGAGCCGTTGTTGACGGTTGCGAACCACTCACTGTCATACAGGGAGTTCACACGTCCGAGATCCTGTACGATTTGACTGGAACTGGTCCAGTAAATGCTGTCCAATTCCGGATATACTTCCGCACTGTTTTTAGCGCTCAGCATCACGAGCCCTTCCGGGGCATTGGGCACAGCCGGATCAAGTTCGTTTCCATTCGCGATCCAATAGGTAGAAATCGGACCCGGAGTGGGTGTGGGCGATGGTGTCGGGGTGTTTGTCGCAAGCGGTGTGACAGTCATCGTTGCCGGAGTGGTCGGGGTGGGTGTCACCGGTGTCGGGGTGTTCGTCGGCCAAAAGGTCATCGAATTCCGGATCCGCGGCGCAAAGAGCCATCCCATGTAAACGACAATGAACAGTGTCAATGCGCCGACAAAAATCCTGGAAAGGATTTCAGAAAAAGGAAGTGAAGGATTCCGTTTGGGTTTTGTCTGTTTCTTCGGTTTTTCATTGGCTTCCGGCTGCGGTGAATAAAATTGCTGCTGTGAAGGCTGCTGAAAGTTAGGGTTTATTTGCGGCTGAGCCGGTGGATAATTCCCCGGTCTGAAATTTCCTGACGGATTTTGCTGTGCAAAATTCGGCGGATACTGAGGAAAACCTTGCCCCGGATTGGGATTTGGTTTGTTATTTCCCATATTGGGATATTGCTGGTTATTTGGATTTTGATTCATCATTGCCATTTTTTTGTAATATTTAGGTTTTTGCGGAGCACATGGGGAAAGTCACGTTTGTTCGGGCAGTGCCTCTAAAAATACCAATCTCCGATGTACTCCGAATAGAATCGCAGTTTTTTCTTTATTTGTAACTGTTCAATACCGAGTCAAGTGACCTGTTTTCGTTGACTCAGCATTGAGTCAACAGAACAGGTTGCTTTGACTCATTCTGAATTGTTACCTTTATTATATCATTACGATAAGAATATTCCGTTCTTTGTTTATATAAACTGTCGCAGAAATTCAAATCTTTCCTTTTGGATTTATATACGGTATAATTATAAATATCACAGTAAAGGAGATAGAAATGCGTACTTATTCATATTCAGAATACCAAAATGCCGCTGATTTAATCAAGAGCAGGATAACAATCGAACCTGAAATCGGTTTGGTTCTCGGTTCAGGCTTGGGACAGCTTGCGGATGAAGTGGAAGGTGCTGAACCGGGTTCCGCACCGGTGATTATTGATTATAAAGATATTCCCGGATGGCCTCTTTCTACGGTTTTCGGTCACAAAGGCCGCTTGGTAATTGGAAAATTAGGTGGAAGAAATGTGATCGTTCAGCAGGGACGTACGCATTTTTATGAAGGTTACTCACTGCAGGAAGTGACTTTCGCTGTTCGTGTGATGAAGCTTCTGGGCGTGAAAACACTTGTAGTTACCAACGCTGCCGGCGGGCTGAATGTCTTCTTCCATCCGGGCGATGTTATGCTGATTACAGATCACATTGGATTTGCCGGAATGGCCGGAAACAATCCGCTTTGCGGTCCGAATATGGAAGAATTCGGTACCCGTTTTCCGGATATGTCACAAGCGTATGATCGCGAGTACATCAAATTGGCAAAGGATGCATCTGTGAAAACCAGTGTGGCGCTGCAAAGCGGTGTTTATGTGTGGCTGAGCGGTCCATCCTTTGAAACGCCTGCCGAAGTAAGAATGCTGCGATTGATGGGAGCTGATGCGGTCGGTATGTCTACGGTTCCGGAAGTGATCGTAGCTCGCCATTGCGGTATTCGGGTTTTGGGTTTCTCCGGTATCACCAATAAAAACAGCGATAACGGCGAAGTTCAGACAACACATGAAGAAGTGATGGAAGCAGCCAACATTGTCGGACCAAAAATTATCACGATCCTCAAAGAGATTTTGCCGAAGCTTTAGTTTTTCAGGTTTCAGGTTTCAGGTGTTATCCGTTTGAAGTGTGAAGAGTGAAGTGAAAAGTTTAGGAGTGAGAAGATAGGTATTAGTGGTCTTTAAACCGATCTAATTCCTAACTCCTCACTCCTCGCTCCTTATAGCTGTTTCAGTTCAATCGGAGTGCCGAGCTGTTTTGCGAACGTATAGATTTTCGCGGCATCTTCGATGTATTCGGCTCGCAGATAAGCTTCCGCGAGATTCCTGCCGACAGCAACAACGCCATGATTGGCAAGCAGTACTCCACCTTTGTCACCTATGGTTTCTGACGCGTAGATACCTACTTCCGGTGTGCCGGGCGTGGCATATTTCGCGCAGGGAATTTCTCCGCCCAGGAAGAAATAAGCTTCGATCAATACAGCGGGAATTGACATGTGGTTGACGGCAAATGCGGTACCATAGGGACTGTGGGTATGAAAAACGGCTCGAATGTTTTCATGCGCCTTATACATTTCCGCATGCAAATGCCATTCAGAGCTGGGTTTCCCATTGGAAAGGACAGTTCCATCCAGACGCATTTCCACGATCTGGTTCGGCCTCATGATCTCATAGCGGACACTTGTCGGTGTGATGAGCATCACCCTTTCTTCCGGAATGTAGGTGCTCATGTTTCCGCTTGTTCCGGCAAAAAGTCCGGCTTTGAATGCCTGCAGCGATTTATCAACAATTTCCAGTTTTAATTCATCTATCAGTTTCATATTTATATTAGCTTAGTGTAACGCTGATTAATGACCTATTCACGTTGAATGATTCGACGAAAACAGGTCAGTTTTGACTCAGAATGAACTATCGGTGCTTCCTTAGAATCTGTATCACACAACCATCTCATATTCCCCTAAATCACCCTGATCAAAATAGCGATGCAGGTCATAAGGGGAAAAGATACCTCGGTCTGTGACGATACCGGAGATAAGATGCGGCGGTGTCATATCAAAGGAGGGATACCAGCCTTTGACGCCCTGATCCGCAGTACGCACACCCATCGCCTGCAGCGGGAATTCCGGATCCCTCATTTCGATTTTGATTGTATCATGAGCAGGGTGGCCTTTATCCGGGACTCCGGTGACAAACATCGGGATCTTCATATATTTTGCTACAATCGCCAGCTGATAAGTGCCGATTTTGTTGACCACATATCCGTCAAGACAGATTGCGTCTGCCGCGCAGGTGAAGATATCCACGCCTTCCTTTTCCATATACCAGGCCGGCATATTATCGGTGATAACGGTGGTATCAAACCCCATGTCATGCGCGACAGTAGCTGTGAGTCTTGCGCCCTGAAAATAAGGTCTCGTCTCCGGACAGACCACTTTTACTGTCTTTCCCCGTTCTTTTGCCACCCGCAGCATCTGTCCAACGATGGTTTCGCCAAAGCATTGCGTCATGACAGTTCCATTATCAGGGATCATGTCTACCAGATATTCGGCAACTTTTCCGACTTTCGCATAGCGGATATTATTTGTGTTGACCGCATGATCCCGAATTGCTTCTGGAACCGGAATCCCCGCATCCAACGCCTGTCGGGCTGCTTCCAGACAGCCTTCCGTGATCAGCTGCATACGTTTGACTGTCGTTGGTCTGGCATGGGAGATGTTTTCAGACGCTTTTTCAAGAAAGTCAATCTGTTCGGTTTTTCCGAGATCACGGCACTCCCAGGCGGCAAGTGCCATTCCCATCGCGGCTGCTGTGAAAGGTCCTGCGGACTGCGTTACCATATCACGGATGGCCTGGGTGACTTCCTGATGTGTTTTACAAATCACAAAAGAAATATTTGCCGGATAAATTCTGCGGTCCAGGATCCGGACTTCGCCGTTTTCGTACCAGGCTATATTTTCATATTGAAGCATAAATGCAAGGTCTTTATCCTGTCTTTCCATTTTATCTCCTGTATTATTCATAACCGAGAAGTTCTTTTTCCGCAACACGGGTATTGAACAATACCTTTTCCCGGTCGATTGTCAGGAATTCGCCATTCTCATAAAGGATTTCACCGTCAACCATGTTCATGCAGACGTCGGAACCCTGCGCACTGTAGCACAGGAGCGCGACTGTATCATTATTGGGGAAAAGATGCGGTTTGTCCAGATCGATTGCAATAATATCCGCGCAGTTTCCGACTTTCAGAGCGCCGGTATCCGGACGGCCCTGCAGTTTGGCTCCGTTGACGGTTGCCATGCGCAGGGTATCGGTGCATTTGACTACTGTCGGGTCCTGCATATAGCCATTATGAATGATCGATGCGATATGCAGTTCCTCAAACATGTTCAGGTTGTTGTTGGAGGCTGCTCCATCCGTACCGAGCGTAATATTGATTCCTGCTTTCTGCATTTTCACGATTGGTGCAAAGCCGCTCCCAAGTTTCATGTTTGAAGAAGGATTATGTACAGCGCTTACTCCTTTTTCGGCTAAAAGTGCAATATCTTCATCGCTAACCCAAACACAGTGCGCGGCAAATGCGGGCAGGTCAAACGCGCCCAGGTCCGCAAACCAGCGGGCAGGGGTCTTGCCGTACTTTTGAATACATTCCTCATGTTCCTTCTTGGTCTCCGATAGGTGGATATGCATTCGTGTGCCGCGTTCTTTGGCTACGAGACTGTGAGCCCGGACGATATCTTCTCGGCAGGTATATTCCGCGTGAATGGAGTCGTCAATCAGGATCCGACCATCTCCAAGCCCATTGTAATATTTGAAAAGTTCATCTGCTTCTTGTTTTCGGTACATGGTTTTGTATTCATCTGCCGGGTCAAAGGACTGCATCGGACGGCTTATATTTGCCTTGATACCGGCTTCAAGGCAGGCGTCAGCAGTAGAGGGGCAGAAAAAATACATATCGGAAAAACTGGTCGTTCCGGTGGAAATCATTTCGAGCAAGGCTAATTCCGATGCGATTCGAATGGTTTGAGCCTTGAAGCGGTCCTCGACCGGCATCATTTTTTCAAACAGCCATTCATGCAGCGGCAGGTCACTGCCAAGACCTCTCAACATGACCATCGCTGCGTGACAATGTGTATTGATGAGACCGGGCATCAACAATTTATTGCTGTAATCTTTGATTACGTCAAAAGAGCCTTCCGGACGTTCTTTGCCGATATAACTAATCTTTTTGTCTTCAACAGCTAAATATGAGTTATTTAATTCAGAAAATTCATTTTCTTCTGTCAAAAGAATGTCGGCGTGTTCAAATAAAATTTTCATTTTTACCTCTTTCGATCAATAGGTTTACCATTCGTAATAAGGCATTATGCACCAAACAATGCAGTCTTTTGGGAGGACCGATGGCAAAAACAGACCCGGTGTGCTTTTCTCAGCAAAAGTACAATAATTATATGTTGAAAGATGACCCCAAACGGAGGTCATCTTCAAACATTCATTTTCTTCACAGAGTCGGAGCAGCCGGTTCTGTTGACTCAAGCCTGAGTCAACGAAAACAGGTCACATTTGACTCAGATGAATTAATCAGTGATTCCTTAAATTTGCCAGGAACTCAGATATTTTTCCTGTTCCGGTGTCAGCACATCGATTGAAATGCCCATGCTTTCCAGTTTCATATGAGCGACCTGGTTGTCGATTTCTTCCGGCACCGGCATTAATTTTACCGGTAATTTTCCTCGATGGTCGGCTACGTAGCGGGCGCAAAGTGCCTGAATCGCGAAGCTCATGTCCATAATTTCTGCCGGGTGCCCGTTCCCTGCTGCCAGATTGACCAGGCGTCCTTCACCCAAGACATACAACCAGTTGCCGTTGCTCAGTTTGTATCCCATAATGTTCGGTTTCATCTGTCTGGATTCGACGGCAATTTCCTCCAACCGGGCGACATCAACCTCCACATTGAAGTGACCGGCATTGGAAAGCAGTACGCCATCTTTCATGGTGTAGAAATGATCCTCTGTAATCACCTGATTGCATCCGGTGGTCGTTACAAATACGTCACCGATTTTGGCTGCATCTTTCATCGGCATCACTTCGAATCCGTCCATGACTGCTTCAATCGCTTTTACCGGGTCGACTTCGGTGATGATGACTTTCGCGCCTAAACCTTTGGCACGCATGGCGGTTCCGCGTCCGCACCAGCCATAACCGGCTACTACGACATGCTTACCGGCAACGATAAGGTTTGTCGTTCCGTTAATTCCGTCAAACACGGACTGACCGGTACCGTAGCGGTTATCAAACAAATGCTTGCAGTTGGCGTCATTGACGTCAAACATCGGGAACTTCAGTTCGCCGTCACGTTCCATTGCTTTGAGGCGGATGATACCTGTGGTTGTTTCTTCACCGCCGCCGATAACCTTCTTTTCGATTTCAGGATATTTGTTATGCATCATGTTCAGAATGTCACCGCCGTCATCGATGACAATATCGGGTTCAGCTTTGACGACCATTTCGATACATTCATCATACAGTTTAGCATCTGCGCCATGAAAAGCGTAAACATTCAATCCGCCGTCAGCTAAAGCGGCCGCGACATCATCCTGAGTGGAAAGCGGATTGGAGCCGGTGATGTGCATTTCGGCACCGCCTGACGCGAGAACACGGCACAAATAAGCGGTTTTCGCTTCCAGATGGATCGAAAGACCGATTTTCAGTCCTTTGAACGGCTGATCTTTTTCAAATTGTTTTTGGATATTGCGCAGCAGCGGCATGTTGCGGCGAACCCATTCTATCTTATCATTCCCTGACGGTGCAAGGGAAATGTCACGAATATAACTCATAAAGTACCTCCAGAACAAGCTTTTAACGCATTGTCATTATTTATTATACCCTACATAACTTTTACAATTTTCATTCGGATGGTTCCGCCGGGGGTCTCAACGGTAACAGTTTCGCCCTGTTTGCGTTTATGAATCGCGGCACCGATCGGGGAAAGGAAAGAAATGCGGTTGTTCATCGGGTCAGCTTCATGCGTTCCGACGATCGTATATTCTTCTGCTTCATCTTCACCTTCTTCGAGCAGCGTTACGACAGATCCGATGTTTACGACACCCTTTTCACGGTCCATTTCATCAATCAGTTTCACATTGGAAAGCAGCTTTTCCAGTTCCTGAATGCGGCCTTCCATGAATCCCTGATCTTCCTTTGCTGAGGAATAATCAGCGTTTTCTGAAATATCACCCTGTTCAATCGCGTGACGAAGCCGGGCTGCAATTTCCGGACGCTTGACGTTTTTCAACTCCTCAAGCTCATCTTCCAGCTTTTTCTTTCCTTCCGCAGTTAAATATGTTGCCTGTTCAGCCATAAAATCACCTCTTGTGTAATAAAAGTGTTATGCCACTTTCAAATTTATTTTATATTCAAAACATTATCGATACGGTTTATGGCAGAATTTCCGGATCGAATAATTTTTGATATTGTTCAACAGCGTATCGGTCTGTCATCCCGGCAATATAATCGCAAATCGCGACTTCCAGCCCCTTTTCAGGAATCATATCCTGAATATGTGTCGGGAGCAGTTTCGGATTGCTCAGAAAGGAATCGAACAAGCGTGACAGGATCATGTCAGCCTTTGCACTCATTCTTACAACCCGGTAATGACGATACATGTTATTGAACAGGAAATCTTTCAATTCTCTGTTCAGAGATACCATCATATCACTGTTTGACACTATATTATAAGGCATGTGAACCAAATCACTTACAGATTCAATGCGATTTTTTTGAATCAATTGTTCAGTATGCTCAACAATGTCATTTACCTCAAATCCTGTGAGTGTGTTGATGAAGCGATGGCGGTCAAGATCACTGAGTTTTGTCTCCGCAAAATGGATTTCATCGGAAATCATCCGCCATATTCCCAGGTTTTGGACCATTTCCAGTGTCAGCAAACCGGATCGCAGGCCATCATCCAGGTCGTGCGCGGAATATGCCGTTTCATCTGCCATATTGGCAATTTGAGCTTCCAAAGAACCGCGCAGATCGGGATTGAAATTCATGTCGCCCATCGTGTCATACTGTGTTTCGTGTTTCGCAATCCCTTCCAGTGTTTCATAGCACAGGTTTAACCCATTGAAACCATTATAGCGTTTTTCCAGTTCCGTGACGATGCGCAGTGTCTGTCGGTTATGATTGAACCCGCCATGATTGACCATCTTTTTCGCAAGGACAGCTTCACCGGAATGACCGAAAGGAGGATGACCCATGTCATGCGCCAGGCAGATGGCTTCCGCAAGGTCTTCATTTCCGCCCAGTGCGCGGGCCAGCGTACGTCCGATTTGCGCGACTTCCAGAGTATGTGTCAGACGGGTCCGATAATAGTCTCCTTCGTCATTTACAAAAACCTGCGTTTTGTATTCGAGACGGCGGAATGACGTTGTATGAAGAATCCGATCTTTGTCACGCTGATAACAGCCGCGGTAACTGTGATCATCTTCAGGATAAAGCCTTCCTTTTGTATCTTTGGAATGGGTACCGTAAGGCGCGATGATAACTTCTTCTTTGCGAAGTAAATTTGCGGATGAAGCGTAATTCATAATACCTCCTTGAATTAACTGTACAATCTGCCGGTTTCCTAAATAATCGTTGTCCCGGTTTGAATCCCCAGCAATGCGTTTGTCAGATTTCCGGCCTGCTCTCCTGAAAAAATGGTAACGGATTGAGCACGGTTGTTTCTGACGAGTTCTTTCATCAGCCGAACTTTTTCGTGCATTCCCCCGGTGACGTCTGTTGAAGCCGATCCCTGAATAAAACTATCGTCATCCTTATCGGATGCTGAAATCTTTGTGATGAGCTTTGTTTTACGCGGAAAATCATACCAAACCCCGTCTTCAAGTCCTGCTAAAAGGATTCTTGGCTTTTCCGCAAAGGAGCTGCAAAGATGCTCAAACAGGTCCTCGGTGGAAAGGATCGTGCCGCCTTGGTTTGTATCGAATACCGTGTCACCGAAAATAAGCGGAATCAGTCCATATTCCGAAAAACTTTTCACTATCTCAGATGTGTCCCAGTGGGTAATGCTCCCGTTATTGGTTTTTACCTGATTCATCGGGACAAAGCTGATAATTGGCAGTCCGGATTCCCTGAGAAGATTTGTTACGATCTGGTTTAGTGCGGCTGCTTCTGCATGGACTTCCGCAAACCCGGCCCAGTCTTCCGCTGATTTGACACCTTGGCGGGTCCCATAGCGTTTTGCGGGGATATGTCCGAATGATCCTGACCCGTGTCCAATGATGAGCGGAGAATGATCAGTTCTCCAATAATCAAATATTTCCTTTCCCAGACGGCGAATGACATCCGGTCTGGCAGTGTGCGGACTGTCTTTGTCTGTGATCAGAGATCCCCCAAGTTTCAGTAATGTGATCATAGAATTACCTTATAACCTTTATTGACGTATAACGAGGATAGTTTTTCAGCATCTTCCTTGCTTTTTGCTAAAATCAATGCGTTTCCGCCGCGGCCTGCACCGGTCAGTTTACCGCCTAATGCACCGTTGGATATGCCGATTTGAATGATTTCATCCAGTACGGGACAGGACACATTGATATTCTGCAATAATCTGTGGTTTTCCGTCATTAATTGTCCGATTTCAGTTTCATTTCCGGAATCAAGCGCTTTGACAGTCGAACGAACCAGTGAGCCGATTTCGCGTATATATTTTTCATTTACAGTGAGATTATTTCTGACATCGGTTACCACATCGATGGTTTTACTGCAAATGCCGGAATCAATAACCAGCAAATTCAATTTCGTGAAATCCGCATTGATCGGTCTAAAACCTGTATTTTTTGAGAACAGTATAGGCTGTTCATAAGCAATGGTTGTATTATCGATCCCGGAAGGATTTCCATGGTAGATTTTTTCGATTTGGTAGGCAAGTTGATTTATGTCTTCCGTTGATAAAGATAAGTTGTATTGTTTTGCGAATGCACGGATAACAGCAACGGAAAGCGCAGCTCCGGAGCCTAATCCGGAGGCAATTGGAATGTTGCCGGTAATTTTCAGTGTGTCAGCGGGCAGCTCTTGAACTGCCATTCTTTCTTTCAGCTTTGATAACAGCATTTCAAGACCGCTGCCTTTGATAAGCTGACCATAGGTTCGGTTCAGGTGAGCACTTTCTGAAATAATGCGAAACTCTTTCCCATTTGGATGTATTTCCGCATAGGTTCTGATTCCGGACAGTGGAATGGCGATAGCGGGCTCTCCATAGACGACAGCGTGTTCTCCAAAAAGAATTGTCTTTGCCGGTGCACTTGCTGAAGTATTCATATCAAACCCTTACAGATAAATCGCATAGATAACGGAAACTGCATACAAAAGGATCGTCCCCTGCAGCCAGCGGTCGGAAAGCAGCACTTCTTCGGGAGCACCTCCCTGGTGCTTGACCTGGATCAGATACAGATAACGGAAGATGCCATAAACGACAAAAGGAATCGTCAGCAGCATCCGGTTATTGTCCGGGACAGAGGGACCCGAAAAAGTGTAAAGAGCATAGGACATAATGATGATCGTGGAGATGATGGAAATCAGCTGGTCAAGGAAGGGTATCGTGTATCCATCCAACACCGGACGGACATTATTCTGTGTTCCCTCTATACTTGCCAGTTCGGCTCTCCTTTTCCCAAAACCAAGGTATAAGGCTAACATAAATGTGACGATATAAAGCCAGGGCGAAAAGATCTTGACTTTGATGAGAATGGCCCCGCTGTAAACACGTATGATGAAAAGGATTCCGATGGTAATTACATCGATCAGCGGAATATGCTTCAGCCGGAAGGAATAGGCAATATTGATGACTGCCATCAATATACAGAGCATCAGGAATTTGGAATCTATCAGAAAGGCCATCAGAAATGCCAGGATAAATAAACAAACACAAAAAATTTTCGCGTTTTTGATTGATATTTTACCGGACGCAATCGGCCTGTATTTTTTTTGCGGATGGTTCCTGTCAGAGTCGACATCGACGATGTCGTTCAGCACGTAAACCGCACTGGAAAGAATACATAAGGTGATAAAACCAAGCGTTGTTATCAGGAAAGAATGTGGATTGAAAAGCTGCCTGTCAAAAAATAATGGCGCATAGATAAAGGCATTCTTTGTGTACTGCCGCGGACGCATCTGGTGTATATAAGGTGAAGATAAAAGTTTCTTAATAAATCTCATATCATAAGTATAAGACAAAAAGCCTGCTTTTTCAAGAAGATGATTTTTCAATGATAATAAATCCTGACTTCCGTCGTTCCAAAAAAACAAGGGGCAAGCGGATAAATATAAATGGAATTTACAAAGTATTTCGAAAGCGAACATAATGTTGCTTACCCGGAATATTTTTTTAGATTCTGTGCTTTATTTAACAGGGAATTTCACGCTTTCCAGCAAGAATAGAGTAAAATTATATGAAGTAAAATGAGGAATTTTGTGAAAGAGAAAAAAAATATCATCTCAATATTCATATTTTTTATGATTGGTGTCATTTTGGTTCCATTCATGAGCAGCGGTTTTTATCAGATTCCTACGGTAAATATTCCAACAGTTACCGGGACGGATCCCGGTGTTATTGTACGGGTAAAAAATGATGAATCTAATCCGCAAATCAATGTTCGTTCCGGGCCGGGCACGGAATATGACCGTGTCGGAACACTGCTCGCGAACCAGGAAGTTGTCGGTAAAGGAAGAACCGAAGGCGGCAGCTGGATCCTGATTGAATATATGGGCGGGCCGGATAATTATGCCTGGGTATATAGCTCTTATGTTGACTATACCGGCGATCTCCCGATTGTTGTTGTTCCGAATACCCCAACACCCCGCATTACCAATACGATAGACCCTACCCTTGCGGCACAGTTCATTATTACGGTTGAACCAACCCGACTCCCGACTTTTACAGAGCCTGCGCCTTTGGTAATTCCGACGTTTCAAACAATTACCGGAGTAAATGTGACCGGTGGAGTTCCGATGGGGATGATTATTTTGGTTTGTGGTATATTAGGAATTGTAATCGGACTGTTCGCCTTGTCGCAGCGCCGATAAAAGAAGGTTTAAATGTCTGAAATTTATGATAAAGTAGTTAGTGTTCGTTTTTCACGAGTAAATAAAGCTTATTATTTTGATGCGAACGGATTTGATCTTGATATTGATGATTATGTGATCGTTGAATCTATCCGCGGAAGACAAATCGGGAAGGTTGTTCAAGTCAAAAATGATTTTGAAAATGATGGGGAACCGCTGAAGGCAGTAATTCGTCCTGCATCCCCAAAAGATTTGGTTGCGAAAGAACTTTTCAACCAGAAAAGAGATGAAGCGATAAGTTTTGCGAGAAAGCGTTTAACGGAGCTGAATCTGGATGGAGTCAAAATTCTGGATGCGGAATTCAGTTTTGACGGATCCCGGCTTCAGGTAAATTATTGCAGTGATAATGATGAAAAGGTGGATTTAAAATCTTTGAAATTTGATTTACTGCGCAATTTTCCTTCAGTCATTGCTATTGATCTTCGGCAACTGGGGCCGCGTGACGTAGCGAAAACGATTCCCGGTATGGGCGCATGTGGGTTGGCCTGCCGCTGCTGCTGCCAGTATCTGACAGAATTCAGTTCCATTTCCATCAAAATGGCAAAGGAACAGGGAATTTCACTCACTCCTGCGGAAATTACCGGAATGTGCGGCCGCCTGCGCTGCTGCCTTGTTTATGAAAACGACTATTATGTGGAATGCCGCAAGCGGCTCCCCAAGAAAAATAAACGCGTCATAACACCGCAAGGTGAAGGAAAAGTTGTAGAAGTCTTCCCGCTGAGGGATGCGATTCTTGTAGAGATTCCGGAAGTGGGCAGACGTGAATTTAAACGGGAACAGCTTATTACGGATGACAGCAATGCTCCTCAAAATAATAATATCACGGATTCAGTTCCTGATGAGAGCGAAATCGAAGACAAAGATATACTTGCTTTGGTGAGTGGTAATGATGTATATGCCGATCCGGTTAAGAAAGAGAAACCGGTAAAACCAAAACGTGAGGGAAAACAGGACCGCAAAGAGCGTCCTGAACGCCGTGATAGGCGTGAAAAGGATGCAAAGGACGAAAGAGCTGACAAAAACGAACGTCGGGAACGACCTTTCAAGCAGAACCGTACCAACCGCGCTGAGCGATCTGCTCAGGTTAAGCCATTTGAAGGTTAATCTTTACAGAAACTGTGGTGTATTGTGCGGTATTGCCGCTCATGGTGGCTGTTTACAAAAGTTTTATTCAAGTAGATATTTAAACAATCATTATTTTGATCAATAATATAATAACAAAATGTCCGTCAACAAGGCGGACATTTTGTATATAAACTATTTACTAAGAAGATCTTATTTATCTTCGAGAGCGGCAACACCCGGGAGAACGATTCCTTCGAGCATTTCGAGGGAAGCGCCGCCGCCGGTGGAGATGTGTGTCACCTTGTCAGCCAGACCGGACTGCTGGATGGCTGCAACGGAATCACCGCCGCCGATGATGGAAATGGCATTGCTGTCAGCAACGGCTTTCGCAACAGCGAAGGTGCCTTTAGCAAATTCGGGCATTTCAAAAACGCCCATCGGGCCGTTCCAGACAACGGTTGCTGCGTCGGAAACCAGTTTGCTGTAGCATTCAACAGTCTTAGGGCCGATATCCAGAACACGCCAGCCTGCAGGGACGTTACCGGTATCGATGCACTTCTTTTCAGCATCGTTATCGAAAGCGTTGGCAATGACCATATCAACGGGCAGAACCAGCTTATCGGAACCGGCAGCAAGGATTTCTTTTGCGGTTTCGATTGCTTCTTCCTGGACGAGGGAATCAGCCATTTCATAACCCTGGGCTGCGAAGAAGGTGTTGGCCATACCGCCGCCGATGAGGACTTTGTCAGCTTTGTTCAGCAGGTTTTTGATAACGCCGATCTTATCGGAGATCTTGGCGCCGCCGAGAATGGCGACAAACGGGCGTTTCGGATCTTCAACTGCGGAAGAAAGGTACTGGATTTCCTTTTCAAGCAGGAAGCCGGCAACACCGGGTTTGAAGTGGGTTACGCCTTCCGTGGAGGAGTGGGCGCGGTGAGCGGTACCGAAAGCATCGTTGACATACAGGTCGGCAAGGTCAGCAAGGCCTTTTGCCAGATCGAGGTCGTTCTTTTCTTCGCCTTTGTAGTAGCGGGTGTTTTCGAGAACAAGAATTTCACCCGGTTTCAATTCGGCAGCAGCTTTCTGAGCGCTTTCACCGATGCAGTCATCAGCGAAGTAAACAGGATTGGAAACGAGCCCTTTCAGGTATTCGGCAACCGGTGCGAGAGAATACTGCGGATTGCGTTCACCTTTCGGACGGCCAAGGTGGGAGCAGAGGATCACTGCTGCGCCATTGTCCAGCAGATACTGGATGGTCGGCAGAGCTCCGCGGATGCGGGTGTCGTCACCGACAACGCCATCTTTGAGCGGAACATTGAAATCTACGCGGACAAGTACTTTCTTGCCGTTGACATCGATATCGCGTACGGTTTTTTTATTGAACATTCTTACTTTCTCCTTACAGATGATAAAAAAGGTGATTGCTGCGGCAAAACCGAAACAATCACCTTCTCATTCTAAAGAACTACAAGGCTTAGAGTGATTTTGCCATCATGAGGGCAAGATCACAAGCGCGGTTGGAGTAACCCCATTCATTGTCATACCAGGAGACGATCTTCAGCAGATTGCCGCCCATGACGGAGGTGTACTGGCAGTCGACGATGGAAGAGTGTGCATCGCCGCGGAAGTCAGTGGAGACCAACGGATCCTTGAAGGTGCCATCAGTGACGCCCAGGATACCCTTCAGTTTGCCTTCAGCAGCTTCGTGGAAAATAGCGTTAACTTCTTCCTTGGTGGTTTCTTTCTTCAGTGTGCAGACGAAGTCGACGACGGAAACGGTCGGGCTCGGGACACGGAGTGAATAACCATCGAATTTCCCCTTCAGTTCAGGGATGACGAGGGCAACAGCCTTCGCGGCACCGGTGGTGGTGGGGATGATGTTCAGGCCTGCGGCGCGGGAGCGGCGCATTTCTTTCTTGTGACCCTGGTCAAGGATGACCTGGTCATTGGTGTAGGAATGGATGGTGGTCATGAGACCATATTCAATACCGAAAGCGTCATTGACGATCTTTGCGGCAGGGGCCAGGCAGTTGGTGGTGCAGGAGGCGTTGGAAACAATGTTGTGTTTCGCGGGATCATACTGATCGTCGTTCACGCCCATGACGATGGTGATATCTTCGTTCTTTGCAGGAGCGGAGATGATGACTTTCTTGGCGCCGGCTTTGAGATGAGCATTGGCACCGGGTTTGCCTTTGGCGGGATCGCCGAGGGCGTCAGTGAAAATACCGGTGGATTCGATGACGATTTCAACACCCAGATCGCCCCACGGAATGTTGGCAGGATCTTTTTCGTTGAAGACTTTGATGTGCTTGCCGTTGACGACCAGGTCAGAGCCTTCGACATCAACGGAACCATTGAATTTACCATAAGTGGAGTCATATTTGAACAGATGGGCATTTGCCTTTGTATCAAATAAGTCATTGATAGCGACGACTTCCAAATCATTAGCGTAATTTTCAACCAGTGATTTGAGAACCTGGCGGCCGATACGACCAAAACCATTAATACCAACTTTTGTCATTTTAATTCCTCCGAAAACGGGCAATTGTGAATTGATTCCGCCCGTCTCTGTTATGATATTTCGGAAGATTCTTTCAAATCTTCCCATGCACGGATCAAAAGATTTGTGAGCTTATCCGGCGAATGACGCCAGGGATAATTTTCATCAATCAGATTCTCTGCAAATACTTTTATTCCATGATTTTCCTTTGTTGAAATTTTACACCAGCTTATTTGATTTGGCAGGTCAGCGGTGTAAAAGTTATTACATACGATGCCATCTAATTTTGTATCGGGTATGCGTTTTTGTATAATATCCAGATGGTCAAACGCGTCCATGTTATCTGTTTCCCCGGGCTGCGAGGTAAGATTGCAGATATAGATCTTTTTCGCGGAAGAAGCATCAACGGCATTGGCAATTCCGGAAACCAGTAAATTCGGCAGAATACTGGTGAAAAGACTCCCGGGACCCATTAATAAAAGGTCCGCGTTCAGTATCGCCCGTATCGATTCCGGATTGGCGCTGACATTTTTCGGTTCGATCCAGCAATCCAGAATCCGGCCATGTTTATCCGTGATCTGTGACTCTCCCATTACCAGTTCCGTTACGGTCTGACCGTCTTTTTGAAGTTCAACATTTGCGGCAAGGTTGATATTTGCCAACGTGGATGGGGTCACCTTCCCTCGGATCGCAAGAATGGATGCCAGTTCATGGATACCGGCTTCAAAGCTTCCGGTAATATCCGCGAGGGCGGTGAGCAGCAGGTTGCCCATATTGTGCTGCCCGACTCCGGATGCGGAAGAAAACCGGTACTGCAGGACCTGCGTCATGAATTCTTCATCATCAGCCAGGGCAGTGAGGCAGGAACGGATATCGCCGGGCGGCAAAATACCCATGTCCCGGCGGAGCGCTCCGGAAGAGCCGCCATTGTCCGCAACCGTCACAACAGCTGTGATGTTTCGGGTGACTTTTTTCAGCCCGCGCAGCAAACTGGAAAGACCATGTCCGCCGCCAATGGTGACAATACGGATTTTTTTGAATTCTTTGACCGATTCTTTTGTGCTGCTCATGCCTCAATCATATCATAACTTAACGAATATAAAAAGAAACGTCATGAATTTTCACAAAATCTCTTGCATTAAAATCAGGGTGGTATTATACTAATGGACGTTGTTCGGGGCGTGGCTCAGTCCGGATAGAGTGCACGGTTCGGGTCCGTGAGGTCGGCGGTTCAAATCCGCCCGCCCCGACAAAAAATCGCTTTTGGTAAGCGATTTTTTATTTAATAATTATTTATCTAATCAGACGAAGTACATGGGGCTGGTACCTTGTTTCGCGATGCTGACAGAAATTAGTTTGTCCCAATGTTCGCCGTTCAAGTTTTGAACTGTTACAAGGTTATTCATTTTCATCAACTGACAGGTCATTTTGACCCATTCAACATGGAATAGTCTGATCCGCTGTTTCTTTATTATTTCATTCTTGATTCAATAATTCTGGATTCGGAAAAATCTTTTAGCATTAATTCATCCGGTGTTGTACCGGAGATCGCATCCTGGGGAAGCATACCGATCAATTCGGTATAAAGAGGCTTCACATTCTCTGATTCGGCTTCTTTTCTGATTCTTGAAACAATTGTTTTCATGGATGTTTTCCGATAATCCAGCAGATTCATCGAAACTTGCGCATAGTTGTTAACCAACAGCCCTATGGCCTGTAAACCCGGAAATCCACCGGAGGATTCGCGAATACTTTTTGCGATTTTTTTCGCTTTTTTTACATCTTCCGTGTCAAGGTATACGTTAAACGCGATCAAAAAGTCTCTGGCGCCGATGGATACTCCCCCACAGGATGAAAGGTTTTTAGGACCGTAATCCGGCGCACGGTCCGGAACAACAGCGATCTCTTCTGTTAATTTATGATATCCGCCTCTGCGAATATCGACAAGTCGTTTATGTGCAGTTGTTTTTGCTGAGTTTGCGTATAGATAAACAGGAATTGCGAGTTCATCCGCGATTCGTTTTCCGACTTTTTCGGATAGATGAATACAGTCTTCCATGCTCACATTCCGCAATGGAACAAAGGGAACCACATCTGTCGCGCCGATACAAGGGTGAACACCTTCATGCGTTTCCATGTTGATGAGCTGAGCTGCTTTTGCGGTGAATCGCATAACAGCGTTTTCTATTGCATCGGGAGAACCGGCTATTGTGAAAACGGAGCGGTTGTGATCCGCGTCTGCACTGTAATCCCAAACCTCGCAGCGTCCATCAGCTGCAATCGTATCATGGATCGCTTCGATAATTTTCCAATCTCTCCCTTCCGAGAAATTGGGCACACATTCGATCAAAGCATCATCAGCATAAGAAAGATTATTCATAATTCAATTCACCTGTGCATCAAAAAAACATCCAACATCATTTGCTGTACGTCAAACTTCATATTCAAGATTTCTTATTTCTTTTATTTCTGATTTCTGATTTCTTATTTCTTATTTTGAATCAGGTGTCCCCAGTGTTCCATCCTTTCGCGAATGATCTTTTCATATCCCTGGTCACTCGGAACATAAAATCCTCCGGTAACGGATTTCGGAAGATATTGCTGTTTGATATGATGCTCCGGATAATTATGCGGATATTTATACCCCTGTCCATGACCAAGCGCCTGCGCATCCCGGCTGGGATCCATCAGATGTGTTGGGACCGGTCCGGCACCTTCCTTTTTGATCTTATCCATGGCACTGAAGATACCGCACGCGGAATTGGATTTCGGAGCGGTGGCACAGTAAAGGACTGCTTCCGCAATCGGGTAATATCCTTCCGGCATTCCGACATAATCAAAAGCGGTAGCTGCGGAAATGGCAACCTGCAAAGCCCGCGGATCGGCCATACCGATGTCCTCACAGGCGAGGATGATTAACCTTCTGAGAATAAAATGTGGATCCTCTCCGGAAAGTAACATTTTAGATACCCAATAAAGAGCTGCATCCGGATCGCTGCCGCGGACGGATTTGATAAAAGCCGAGATGGTATCATAATGGGAGTCGCCCTTTTTATCATAATTCAATGCTCGTTCCTGAATTGAATCTTCTGCAACAGAAAGTGTAATATGGATTAGTCCGTTTTCGTCGGGAGGTGTACTCTCTACCGCAAGTTCGACGGCATTCAGAAGGTTGCGTGCATCGGAATTGCTGCGTTCAATCAAAAGATCACATGCGTCCTCATCAATCAAAATGTTGAGTTTTCCGTATCCACGTTCTTCGTCCTTCAGTGCACGATTCATGATCATACGCAGAGATTGATGGCCTAACGGGTGCATTTCAAACACTCGAGACCGCGACAGCAGCGCTTTGTTTACCTCAAAATAAGGATTTTCCGTTGTTGCACCGATAAGGGTAAGCAGTCCGTTTTCTACATGGGGAAGAAGTGCGTCCTGCTGTGATTTGTTCCAGCGGTGAACTTCATCGACAAAAAGGAGCGTTCGCTTGTTATAAAGCCGCCTTCGTTCTTTTGCGTCGCTCACAACATTTCTCAGCTCCTGAACACCGGCTAATACGGCGGAAATCGTGACAAAATCGGCGGATGATGCATTCGCTATCAGCTGTGCCAGTGTGGTTTTCCCGGTACCGGGTGGGCCAAAGAGAAGAATGGATGAAAACAAGCGGTCAGATTCAATGGCTCTGCGCAGTAATTTCCCCTTGCCGACAATATGCTCCTGACCAACCAGCTCATCTAAAGTACGGGGACGCATCCGGGAAGCCAGCGGCTGGGTTTTCTCATAGGTTTGTTCTTCGTTGTATTCAAAAAGATCCATAGTTTTATTATAACAAAAAAAGCCATCAGTCAGGAAAACCCACTGATGGCTGATTTTCTGAAAATTATCAGATTAAGCTTCGGCCGGTGCTCCAACCGGGCAAACGCTTGCGCAGGTGCCGCAGTCGATGCAGGTATCAGGGTCGATGACCATGTAGTCGCCTTCAGTAATAGCGCTAACCGGGCAATCGCCAACGCATGCGCCGCATGCAATACAAGTATCTTTATCAATAACGTATGCCATAATTTCCTCCAATATGGTTTATTTCTTCTCGGTTAATAATTATAAGACAATTTGGAAAATTGGAAATAAAATCGTTATTTTTTTTAAATTGTTTTTATTGAAAATCAAGACAGCTGCGTTCCGGACTTTCTGAATATTGATTTTTTGTATGGGAAAAATTTGTTTAGTGTATTTATAAAGAGACCTATTGCGCAGACAAATTATATCCGTAATTCACTTGTTTTGAGGAAGATCAGCTGTAAAGGAGAAACCGCTGTCGTGAAGTTTCTGTATTTCCGGAGGTAAATTATCCGGCAGCATGGCATTGATCCCGTCCTCAGAGCCGTCACGAAGCGCGGTTTCATAATACCAGCACTTATATTTCAGCATATCTCTGATTTTCTGCAGACGGAGAATTTCTTCTTCTACCGTTTTCAATCTTGTTTCAAAAAGCTGACGACGCTGTTCATAGGTTGCACTGCCTTCCGTTGTCCAATCCATGAACTGTTTGATTTCGCGGATCTCAAGTCCGGAAGCTTTGAGACATTCAATCACCCGCAGCGCTTCAGCCTCCCTTTCACTGAATTTTCGAATCCCGGATTTCCGTTCCAATTCCGGAAAAAGGCCTTCCTTATCATAATATCGCAGCGTAGAAACAGGTATATTGAACATTTCTGAAATCTGCCCAATTGAATACATATATTCACCCCTCACATTTTACAAAATTACCCTTGACCTAAAGTCAGCTTTAGGATCTACAATATTTATTGTACTACGGTACATCAAGAATAATCAAAGAACAGGAGTTTTTTATCATGATGAAGTCTGACAAGTTGGAGCTTACGCAGGAATGGGACAAGACCTTCCCGAAAAGTGAAAAAGTAGATCATTGCAAAGTGACATTCATAAACCATTTCGGAATTACCCTTGCCGCGGATATGTATGTACCAAAAAAGGCAGAAGGAAAATTGGCGGCGATTGCGGTATGCGGTCCGTTTGGAGCCTGCAAAGAACAATCATCCGGTTTGTATGCACAGGAAATGGCTGAGCGTGGTCTTTTGACACTTGCCTTTGATCCTTCTTTCACCGGTGAATCCGGCGGTTTTCCCCGTGCTATGCATTCTCCCGATATCAATGTGGAAGATTTCCAGGCTGCAGTCGATTTCCTGTCATGCTGTGATTTGGTTGATCCGGAACGAATCGGCATAATCGGAATTTGCGGCTGGGGCGGCATGGCGCTGCAGACAGCCTGTCTTGATACCCGAATCAAAGCAACAGTAACCTCCACTATGTACGATATGTCTCGGGTGGCAGGAAACGGTTATTTTGATGCAGCCGACAGCAAAGAGGATCGTACAGCTGCCCGTAAAAGTATCAACGCTCAGCGGACAGAAGATTATAAAAACGGCAATTATGCTAAGGCTGGCGGCGTGGTTGATCCGCTTCCGGAAGATGCACCTTTCTTTGTCAAAGACTATTACGACTACTATAAAACAAAGCGCGGATATCATCCCCGTTCTCTGAATTCAAATGACGGCTGGGCGTCAACAGCCGGAACGTCATTGATGAATATGCGTCTTTTTACCTATGCGGGTGAGATCGACAGTGCCGTGCTGATGATCCATGGGGACAAGGCTCATTCCTGTTATTTGAGCAAGGATACTTTCAAACTGTTGAAAGGGGAAAACAAGGAGCTTATGCTCATTCCCGGAGCGGTCCATACGGATTTATATGACAAAAAAGATATTATCCCCTTCGAAAAAATCCAGCGATTCTTCGAAACTTATCTGAAATAAAAAAAATCGGACATAGGGAAAGCTTTCCCTATGTCCATTTTCAGGATGATAAAAATGAAAACACGTTTTTTCTTTTTTCTTGTAATTGTATTTGCGATTCTTTTAGGGACAATCACAGCCAATGGGGAGAATACCATGATTTATGCAATAATAAATGACAATGTTCTGACAATTAAGCCTTCCGAAAATTCTTCTGCAAAAGCCTTTATTGAAATGCTTCGTGCGGGAGACCTGACTGTTGAAATGCATGATTATGGCAATTTTGAAAAAGTTGGTCCAATCGGCGCTGTATTGCCGCGAAATGACGAACCGATCACAACTGAACCCGGTGATGTTATTCTTTATTTGGGAACTGAAATCACGATCTATTATGATGTGAACAGCTGGAATTTTACTCGGCTTGGAAAAGTTCAGGATAAAACTCCGGAAGAGCTCCGGAATATACTTGGAAGCGGAAATGTTACAACCCGCTTTTCCCTGAATCCGCCTGAAACCGATTCACTTGTGGGAAAATTTGATTTTGAGACCAGGACGGTATTGCTTAACAGCGGTTATAAAATGCCGATCCTTGGCCTGGGAACCTATGCCCTTGATTATGATACCTGTGTTAATTCGGTCAAAACGCTGCTGAAAAATGGCGGACGGCTGATTGATACGGCTTATATGTATCATAATGAAGAAGCTGTTGGGGAAGGTGTTCGTCAGGCGATGTCGGAATACAATATTCCCAGAGAAGACATATTTGTAATTACAAAACTTTATCCGAATCAATTCTCGGATCCTGAATCCGCGATTGAAATGGCACTGCAAAAACTGAACATCGGATATATAGACATGATGCTCCTTCATCATCCGGGAACCGATGATGTCAAGGCCTATCAGGCGATGGAGCGCTATGTTGCTCAGGGGAAAATCCGGTCCCTCGGTCTTTCAAACTGGTATGTAAAAGAATTGACAGATTTTTTACCGAAAGTAACGATTATACCGGCACTTGTCCAAAACGAGATCCATCCTTATTATCAGGAACAGGATGTGGTTCCTTTTATTCAGGAGAAAGGAATTGTTGTGCAGTGCTGGTACCCATTGGGTGGGCGGGGATACACGTCAGAGCTGCTTGAAAATGAAACGATTCGTGAGATTGCTGAAGCACATAATGTATCCTCAGCTCAGGTGATCCTGCGTTGGGACTTACAGCGGGGGATCGTTGTGATCCCCGGATCCGGCAATCCAGAACACATTCGTGAAAACCTTGACCTGTTTGGTTTTGAATTATCTGCCGATGAGATGGCGAAGATCAATTCCCTCGATCGCGGTGAAAAACACGACTGGTATTAAAAAAACACTTGAACGAGGATCATATAAACCACTGTTCCGCTCAAAATACTGATGAGGGAATTTCGCTTCCATGCCTGCAGTCCAACTACACAAGCAGCGGCAATCAACTCCGGCAAACCGTGTGGATGGGCTGACAGGCTGACGTCTTTCAGACAGTAAATCACCAGCATGCCAATAATTGCGGGCGGAAGGACCTTACCGAGATAGGTGATGTAGGATGGTGTTTTTTTCCGGAAGATCAGAAAGGGGAGAAAACGTAAAAGAATCGTGACAATTGCCATAACCGCGACGAGAATAGCCGGCCTCATAATGCTTTTTCCTCCCGTTTTCGTAAGATGGTCAGGATAATTGTAATGAGGATCATCGCAGGAATCAGAAAATTTTCCGAACCGAAAATCACCAGACAGATCATTGTTCCCAGCAGTCCGGTAAGTGCCGGTATGTGATCATGAGAGGTCATCCATTGCTCCGTAAATGATACGATAAACAAGGCTGTCATGGAAAACTCGATCCCTGCTGTTGAAAACGGCAGGACCGCTCCAAGGAGAGAGCCTAACACCGAACCGGTCACCCAGTAGCATTGGTTAAAGAGCGAAACAAAAAATCTGTATTGATTCGGATCGCCTTCAGCCGGAGCATGTCCATCACAGAGCAGAGAATAGGTCTCGTCCGTCAGTGCAAATATCATGTAAGGCTTATATTTTCCCGCGTCTTTGTAGCGGTCGATCATGGATATGCTGTAAAACAGGTGACGCGCATTGACCATAAAGGTGGTGAATGCTGTCGTGAGGATTGAAGCTCCTCCTGAAATCAACCTCACACCCACATACTGCATGGCGCCGGCATATATGAAGGCACTCATAGCAAAAGCCCACAAAACACCATATCCCGCCTTTTGCAACAGGATTCCAAATCCTATACCCAACACAATATACCCTGCCATTACCGGCAGAGATTTCACAAATGCCTTTTTGATGATTTGTTTGTTCATATATTTATGAATAATAACGCGAAATTTATTTAATAATTTTATATCAGGTTTCAGAATCAGGATTTATTCAGTGACAATATATTGTAAGTTTTCGTGAAATGAAAGATCAGAACCCGGAAAGTATTAGTCTCAGTTAAATCGGTAAATTATTCGGTATCAGGAATGATATGCCGCAGCGATATTCTCGTTCATATCATCATCGATAAAATCTGATTTATTACTTTCCGGCAAATCAGATATAGTCTTAAAATCAATAATTCTCTTCCCAAAAGATTTTGCAATTGCATCGATTCGGTTTTGATCTATGAAAACAGCAGCCCTTTTGTTTGAAAAAATGTTGCTGATAAACTGATCCATGCCCGATAAATTCTCGATTCGGACCCATGAAAAATCTTTGACAAGTTTAAGCTGTTCATTATGGCTTTTCTTAAATGGCTTACAGATGATGTTTTTCCCTGATAGAATTTCCCCGGGAACTTTGTCATAGCCAAAGGAAGAACCGCTGTCATAAATGGGAGCCATTCCCAGCCATTCAAGATTTTCTGCATTTCGCAGTGCTCCAAAATTATTGAAATGTCTGTCTTCGTTTGCAATCAGAAAATCAGCGACAAGCATCTTGTGGAGAAAAGAAGGAACATCCGGAATTCCGAGTTCTTGTGCGCAGTTTAAGAAATGTTGATAAACGGAAACGTTGTTTGGTTTTCTTTTGGTCTGATAAATACGCCAGGCAGGAACCAGATCGATATCCCGGTTTACAAAATCTTCACAGATGCAATACGGAGTGTTTTGATTCCAAATGAGAAGATAATCAATATGAGGGATGTTGAGGCGTTTCATCACCTCAGATGCAATGACTTCATTAAACGGCTGCTGACGGAAGGGGCTTGATCCCCCTTTGATCAGGCAGCGTTTTCCTTCAATGATTTTCCAACGTTTTTTCAGATTTCCATCAGAAGTGCTGTCCGGAGAGCTCAGGTTCAACGGATTTGATTTTTTTCTTGAGCCAAATAAGATATCTCCTAGATCTTCGGAAAATGGATTGTCGAAAAAGTTGATTTGACTCCATTCAAGATCCACATTTTCCGGTTTAATCCAATATTGATCAGAAAGGCTCAGTCCATAACTGTGAAGAAGAAGCGTTCTTGGGGATGAAATACCTAATGTATCAAGAACTTCACGGATCCCTGATCGGCTTGCAGGTATTGTGCGGTCCGCCCACCATTCGTTCAGCGATGCACGGTCAGGCAGCCCTTTGGATGTCGAAACGCCAACAGGGAAATGTTCCGGCGCATATCCGGTGTTCACTTTAAGTATAAACCCGGAATCGTCGTCGATTTCTAAATGTGCAGCTGCAATCTCTCTATGCATCAGAAGGCATCTCATCGATAATTCTCCCTGTAATTATTATATCTTATAAAGAGACCGTAAATTTTTGAGCTTGTGTGGAACCGTTGAATTTCTTCAAAATCCACAAAGCCAGGTTGTCGGAATTCTCAAGTCTTCTATCGCATGTTCGCAGCTTTTTCGTGCATTTCTTTCTGTGAGACATAAGGAAAAGCTGCTGTATATATCTTTCACTATTCAGTCAAGTCAGTCTTCGATTAAGTATGCAGCGACAATCTGACCGAAATAGATGATGTGAGCATCGGTTTCAATAGAATAAAACTTCCGTTTAATTTCTTCAGGCAGTGCGGAGACATTTTCTTCCTGTCGATAGAGAACCTTACATTCCAGTGTGAGCGGAAATTCCTTGATTCCCGGTACGGAGATGACCTCAGGCGGAATAAGAGTCAATCCAGCTTCGCGGATTTTATCCATGTCTCTGCCGCTCTTCGAACCGCAGATGGAAAAGGCTTTTTTGTCAACATCGCCGACAGGAACGTTGATGGTAAATTCCGGGTTTTGGTCCAACATTCCCCGGGTATAGCGGTTGTCACGAACGTAGGCAACAAACACCGGGAGATTCCATACCTGCCCGACATTTCCCCATCCAATTACCATGGAGTTGACCTTTTCTCCTGCTTTGGTTGTCAGAAAAATCCCCTTTTTAAGAGCTTTCGTGATAGTGTTTGAATAATCTGTAAAATCAATTTTTTGTTTGTTCATTTTGTATTCTTTCTTTCAGTTCTTCTTTCACTCGTTCCAGATCACTGCATGTCAGAATTGGAATCAAGGTATTGATCTCTTCAATGCTTTTGTTCCACCAACAAAAAGATTCAAGAAGGTTGATCAGTTCATCATCAAAACGCTTCCGCAGCTGTTTTGCCGGATTGCCAATGACAATCGTATAAGGAGCAATGTGACTGCCTACAACGCTGTTAGCTCCAATAATTGCACCGTCACCGATGTGGACACCGGGTAAAATCACGGCGTTCTGACCGATCCAGACATCATTGCCGATTACAGTGTCACCTTTGAGCGGCAGGTCGGAGAGCACAGGCGGCTTCATCTCCCAGCCTTCCAGTGTATAAAACGGGAAGGTAGAAACAGCGTTCATCTGGTGATTCGCTCCGTTCATAACGAATTCGACACCTGCGGCGATCTGACAGAATTTTCCGATGATCAGCTTGTCCCCGTTCCACGGGTAGAGGTGTGTCACATGACTTTCGAATTCTGAATCGGCAATGTAAGTAAAATCACCGACGAGGATATTTGGATTCGTAATTGTCGGCTTTACATAGATTTCCTTCTCGTATCCTGTTATAGGATGAATCGTGTTAGGATCAGGTTTCTTGCCGTTTTTCATAAAATAAGTAAACTCCTGACCGGATGGCGGATGACCGTTTTCAGTTTTTCCGGAACAGTTTTGCGTGGATCGCTCAGGTAAATTTCATGATGAGGTCTCTCGTCAGTAATATCAGGTGTGTACCCCTGTTCCTCTATAAATCGGTGCATCAGTTCGACTGTTGCCGGTTCGTTATCATAGGAACCGAGATGCATACACTGCACGCACAGACCTTCTTCGTAAGACCACAACTCTGCTTTTGATGTGTCCAACCCTTTTTTTCGTGAGGCTTCATCTCTTGCCCAGTCAAAATCTTCCTGAGAGACAAAATCCGGCAGACGAATAACAGAGATCCATTGAAACAGGTCTTTCCGGGAGTAATCAATGCCGTTGATCCCTTTCTGCTGCCAAAATCCTTCAAGCGGAGGAACAACGTAATCAAAGTAACCTTCGATCTGCCGGCTGCCCATCTTGCTCATTTTGATCGTATATGCAATCGCGTACAAAACACCGATAGCTTTCTTATAATCTCCATCTTCTATATTGGGGTCGCCTTCTCCGCGAATGGCAATAAAATTCATTTTGGGTATCGTGATGATTCCCGGTTTTGCCTTTGGCAGATAATACTCTTTGTATTCTTTCTTAAAGTCAAATGGCATTGCAGACTCCCTGAACATGAAATGGTGTACGATAAAACTTTTTTATCCATTTTACACTTCTTGTTATAATTATACACTTTGAAAATGAAAAAAAGTCAATATAGAAAAAAACGGATAATAAATGGTTATCTGTTTTTCAATTTTAGTAAAATATATAATGTTTCAGATTTATACTGAATTATTTCAGTGTGGCGGGTTTTGATAGTTATCAGCGTGAGAAGGCGGAAAATTTGTTTTTTGTGAAATTTACTAATCAAAATCCAATGGGTCGACACGCATAGACATAGTGTCGACCCATTGGGTATAAAATACTAATTACTTATTTCCAATGTGCCAGTTGATTTAAATAACCTTCAAATTGGCTGCGTCTTTGCTCTTCAGGTGTATTGTCAGGGTTTGGCATATGACTGACAAGAAAATCGAGCAGAGCATCTTTGCTTTGATAAACAAATTGACCATCTGTGTAACACCATTTACAGTATTCTTCATTGAAACTGCCATCAGGCTCTCTGCTGATCATTCCATCATCATTCAGCGGCATGCCGCAGCATTGACAAATCAGCTGACGTGGTGAACCGAGAAGTGTATTGATCGATACGTCAAATTCCCTTGAAAGCAATTTCAGCGTTTCTGTATTTGGCTGTGTTTCTCCGGTCTCCCAGCGGCTGACAGCCTGTCTGGTCACAAATACGCGTTCCGCTAATTCGTCTTGTGTCAGTCCCTGCTTTTCCCGAAGAGATTTCAATATATCCTTTGTTTCCATCTTAAACTGTCCTCCTGTTTCCAGACTCAGTTTAATTATGGCTCTTTGATTGGATTTTGCAAGCAACTCACAGTTGCTGTAATTACAGTGGACGATGCTTTTGTTATGGTAAAGATGTGACGGAAAAACCGTCCTGTTATTATCTTTTTAAAGTTCTTTGAGCATTTGCGTCGGGTTTTCGGATGCTTTTACCTTATCGAATGCTTTGACGATCGTTCCTTCTTCGTCGATCAGATATGTAGAACGGACGACGCCCATAGATGGTTTTCCAAACATTTTCTTTTCTTTCCAGACATCATATGCTTTGATAACTTCCAGCTCTGTATCTGAAAGCAGGGTGAAAGGCAGTCCGTATTTCTCCTCAAATTTCTTATGAGAGGCAACGGTATCTTTGCTTACTCCGATAATAACTGCTCCTTTTTCCCGGAATTGAGGGAAAAGTTCTCCAAAGGTACATGCCTGACTGGTGCATCCGGAAGTCATGTCCTTCGGATAAAAATAAAGGATAACTTTTTGTCCTTTGTAATCCGATAAACTTCTCATTTCTCCATTTTGATCCGGAAGAGTGAATTCAGGGGCTTTGGTTCCAATTTCTAACATTTTTTCTCCTTTAATTCTGTGATATCTATTCAGAATGAGTAAAGGCAGCCTGTTTTCGTTGACTAAATGCTGAGTTAATGAAAACTGGTCACTTGACTCGGTACTGAACCGTTACGATTTGTGATATAAAAACAGCGGGGCTCTCCCGCTGTTTTTACTGCAATTCTATTTGAACTTAGTCAAGTTTCGGACCAGCTGCGACAAGAGCCTTGCCGGCTTCGTTGGTTTCGTATTTCTTGAAGTTCTTGATAAAGCGGCCGGCCAGATCCTTTGCCTTGGTTTCCCATTCGGAAGCGTCGGCATAGGTATCGCGCGGGTCAAGGATAGCGGGATCGACACCCGGCAGTTCGGTCGGGACTTCAAAATCGAAGTACGGGATCTGCTTGGTGGGGGCTTTCAGAACGTCACCGTTCAGAATGGCGTCGATGATGCCGCGGGTATCCTTGATGGAAATGCGCTTACCGGTGCCGTTCCAGCCGGTGTTGACCAGATAAGCCTTCGCGCCGGACTTCTGCATCTTCTTCACCAGTTCTTCACCGTATTTTGTCGGGTGCAGTTCCAGGAAAGCCTGACCGAAGCATGCTGAGAAGGTCGGGGTAGGTTCGGTGATGCCGCGTTCGGTTCCCGCGAGTTTTGCGGTGAAGCCGGAGAGGAAGTAGTACTGGGTCTGTTCCGGAGTCAGGATGGAGACCGGAGGCAGCACGCCGAAGGCATCGGCGGAAAGGAAGATAACGTTTTCAGCAGCAGGGCCGGAAGAGATCGGGCGTACGTTCTTGACGATTTTTTCAATGTGTTCGATCGGGTAAGAAACACGAGTGTTTTCGGTGACGGATTTGTCAGCGAAATCGATCTTGCCGTTAGCGTCAACCGTGACGTTTTCGAGCAGGGCATCGCGGCGAATGGCGTTGTAGATGTCCGGTTCAGAATCCTTGTCGAGGTTGATGACTTTCGCATAGCAGCCGCCTTCAAAGTTGAAGACGCCTTCATCATCCCAACCGTGTTCGTCATCGCCGATGAGCAGACGTTTCGGGTCGGTGGAAAGGGTGGTTTTGCCGGTGCCGGACAGGCCGAAGAAGATGGCAGTGTGATTACCTTCCATATCGGTGTTGGCGGAGCAGTGCATCGCGGCAATGCCCTTCAGCGGCAGGTAGTAGTTCATCATGGAGAACATACCCTTCTTCATTTCGCCGCCATACCAGGTGTT
>JAFPZX010000172.1 GCA_017417055.1 Anaerolineaceae bacterium | reverse complement strand
TCAAAAAAATATTCGATTCCCTGATCGCCGATATCAAGAAGGCGGTGCGAGCTGTCAAAATTGCCGCACAGGTTATTGCGAGGATTGCTATGGCAATATCATCCGGCGGTACATCTGCTGCAGCGGAAGCCGGAGCGAAAACCGCGGCAGCGGCCGGGAGGGCTAAAGATGCGGGAAAGGCTGCTGATGCTGCGGATATGGCTAAGTCAGCATCCAAACCTGCAGAAAAGAAAAAAGATATACCGGAAAAGGAAAAACCTTCTCCCGGAAAAAAGAATATGGAAAGAATCAAAGAACAGACTGCTGAAAAATACAAGCTGAAACCGGAAGAGGTAACAAAAGCAGGATCTGCCATAAAAGATGTTATCCGGGCGATGGATGAAATCTCACATGAAAAATACGGCCAGCCGCTGAATACTGCTGTCAGAAAAGGTATGAAGCAGCCTGAGGCTGTCCGGAAATATTTTGACCGGCACGGAGGAGCCGCGGGTATGATGGCAGCTGACCTTATGGATCATGCCGGGAAGACCTTCCGACGAGTGGATGCTGAAAACCAACCGCCGGCGGAGAACAGAGACCGGAAAGATTCAGAAAGGCCTCAGGAGGATAATTTCTACGGGAGTTTCCGCAGAAATGTGGAAAAGGAAGGCGTGGATCCTGAATATTTTCCCGAAAAAACTCTTCCAAATGGCGAATATGAAGATACAGGCGCCGATACTTTCAGAAATCTGGATGCCGTCGCCAGGCACGGAATGGATATCGCTATGCGGGGTGGAACTTATGATGAGATCAGGAATGGTATGCGGGAGGATTTCGAAAGGAAACAAAGGCTCGGCTTTGATATGAAATTCCAGAATTATACGCTCACAAATTTTGAGATGGAGGTGAAAAGGGCAAATGAATAAGGATATCTTCTGTGTGCTGTTTTTTCTGTTTACTATGTTTCTGCTGATTTTCTGCGGTTCTTTCGCTGAAGTTTACGAGGATCCGGATATGTGCTTTCTGCTCACGCAGGACGGCTGGATCAAAGACTTGGTCAATGCTTATGAAATAAGGGCGTCCAATGCGGACCTTTACGGATTCGACGCGTTTTCCGCACTTACCTTTGCAGCCGAATTAGGAAAAGTCGACTTTGAGATCAGCAGGGATCCAGCTAAACCATACAACAGGGCTCTGATTTTCTTTGACGGTGATACATTCAAACCGGCTTCTGCCGATACTGCGAAACCAGTGACTATCGTTATGAATGCGATCATGGATCCTGAGAAACTTGATGAAGACCTGTATCAGCAATATGCATCCTTGAAGTATTCCGTAATCAGTGACAATCAGGAATTGAGGCAGGATATTTTGATCTGGGCGAATGAACAGGGGAAAAAAGTACCCGTTGACGGCATTTTCTGGTTCATGTACCTTCCAAAAGGATATGGACAGAAGGATATCTCCAGATACGGCGCTGTTCTCAATTATCTTACGCGTTTTGTCTATGAAGTAAAGCAAAGCAATATCGATTTCGGCAGGCTGCTTTCCTCTCTCGAAACAGATGAAACCGGCGCATTCAAAACCCGGACAACGAGGCAGCTGACCGGCCGGGGATATTCCATCGGTTTTATATCTGATCCTTCTTTTGTATTTTTAACCATAGCAGACACTGATGCCGTACTGTTTCGGGATAATGACTCGGTCATCGGGTATTACGCAAAAGTGACAAGTGTTTTCTGATTTTATAGGAGGAAGCAAAATGGGAAAAGATCTGACTTTCGATGAATTGACGCATCTGGTAGGCGCAACTGTCATCAGTTGTGACTTTGACGGGAACGCAGCTGAGGAATATGTTGTCGAGGAATATGACAGCGAACACGGCCGTATCTCTGTAAGCAAAAGAATAGATAACCATGTCATATCTATCTGGCCGGAAGAACTGTATATGTGGCATTTTCGATTTCCGGGTGCATTGACAGCAACGGATGAAATTAAGCGTTGTCCGCTGAAGTTCCGGGAATGTTCCAGGGATTGCGCC
>JAFPZX010000171.1 GCA_017417055.1 Anaerolineaceae bacterium | reverse complement strand
GTATCTGAGGATTGGTTTGCCTTAGGAAAGGCTTGTGAAAAGGAAGGGGATAACATCCTGAAAATCATCAATGGGATCAATGAGACCAATCCTTTGGATCAGAAAATCAAACAGTCTGAGGAATATCTGCGGATCACCATGAATTTGGGCAGCGCGGGATTTCAGCTCCAGGATTTGGCAGATCCGATTTTTAAATACCAGGAACAGCACCCGGATGAAAAGGTAGATCCGGCGACAACCGAACTGGTTTCAACCGAGGACATCCGGACGTGCCGGCAGGCGCTTTCCCAAACTATCAAAGAAGCCAATATTCTGCTGACCAAATATTACAAAAATGACAAGCGGCTGCACATTCCGGTGATGCACCTGATTTCCGATTTGACCTATGCCACGCGAAACCTCGATCAAATTTACGCAGAGCGTCAAAAAGGAGCCAAAACAGAAGGCGAACTGGGCGGTCTCCGGGCAAACATGCGCAGCACCGAATATAAGTTTTATTTCGGTGAGGATATGAACAAAGAAGTTTCATTCACACCGACGCATTATGAATCTTATCTCCAAATCTATAAGACGCCGCAGGCGGCATTGGAGAATTACGCAAAATTCAATGAACTAAAGAACATGGAGGATAACAATCAAAAATTGACCTCGGCTCAGAAAAAGGAACTTGCAAAGCTGAAACGGATGGAAGAGCTGGCCAATCAATTTGACGCTGCCCATGAGTATATGCTGGAAAAAGATGCCTTCAGCCAGCAGGACATCAATTATGCCTTTGAAGCCAGTGCCCTTCAGCGCTCCGCAAATGTTGATGAAATCAGCGGAGAAATGTTAGACTTTCACCAGTCCTCCGGTGATGTTTACAAGACCCTGTTCCTTCAGAAGATCTTCGGCGGTATGGAACAGCGTTTTCTTCACGTAAAAGATGAAGACAGCTATCTGACGGATGGGAAACAGGACAATGATAAATTCCAGGCATGGCTGGACAAAGACATGACCGAATGTGTTAATAAAAATGCCAAAGGCATGATGATGGTTTTGCGCGGCATGAAACGGGCTCTGCCAAAATCAGAACAGAATAAAGATCACATCATGGAAGAAGCAAAGAAAATGATCCTTATCAACTGGATCAAGAAGATTTTTAAAGATACATCAAATAAGGGAAAATTTGCTTCGGCTCAAGCCGGCGATAATTTTTACCTGCTGATGGATGACAACAAATCGAGCATCCGCCGGACGATCGAAGGCCTGGTCAAAAATCTCCTTGCAGAAGATAAAATCAAGGCCCCGGATCCAAAGATGGCCGCCCAAAAGCGTGATAAGTCAAACGACAGCACCAAAGCCATCGCCAATAAAAAGATCAAGAAAAAATAATTATGAAAAAGGGGGACGGTTACGCGTCAGCGGAACTGTCCCCACGCATTCACGGTATAAAGCACACCGAGGTCTGCCTCTTTGCTGCCGCTCTACCTTCACAAGCCACTCTCTGTAAGGAATCGGCTCCGCCTTGTTAAAGCTTCGCCTGTCCCCATGTGCGTTGCTGCGGGTTCTGAATAGCTGCGAATCAACAGTCTAAAACACCTTTCGATTGGCATTTTCTAAATAAACATCGTTACGATTTTCCCAATGAATCCAGCAGCTCCATATTTCGCTGAACCGTTTCACTGATTCCGACCGGAATTCCAACTTCTTTACAGCGCTCTTTGATCGCGTCCAGATTGTACCCATCCGAACTCACTCCGGATTTTTTGCGGATCCAGGCGATTTCCGTATCTGCCTGACGGGAGGGCTGGTAGTGAAGGCTCAGCATATAGAGCATCACAGCATCCTCATAATTTCCCGCTTCACTGAGGCAGAACGCCATATCCCGGTAACAGCGGGCAAGCTCAGCACGTTTGGATGCACAGGAAAGCCCCCACAATGCGTTATTGAATGCCTCTTCCATCTGTCCGGTACGTTTATATGCCTCACCAAGCTCAAAGATGTACTTCATGCAAACAGGATTCAGATCATCAAGCATTTTGAGCGGGTAAAGCGCTTCTCCGGCCTTTCCCATCTCGATCAATAAACTGCCATACGTATAAAGGATCGGGCCCGGATGCATCGGATGGCGCAGTACCTCCCGCTCCCCGATATCTTCACTGAAATAATCCTGAAAGATCATCCCTTCCAGATAGGAAGTAAAATCCGTCCAGACCGCGTCATCGCTAAGCGGATAAGCTCTGATCACTTCCGTCAATATGGCAAGTTTGGTTTCCGCTTTGTCATAGCGCTTTTCATTGATCAGCTGACAGGCTTCCCCATAATCCTCATCAGCGGTCTCAACCATGTTCTCAAAGATCTGCTGCGGTTCATCCGGATCTTCATTGATCATAATTTCAAATATCCGGTTGCTGATCTCCCTCATCAGCGGTTCCGCGTCCGGATTTCCGCGGTAACGGTCCCCCCAGGAGTCCAAAACATCGATATCATGATCCGGATCACCGGTCAACTCACTTTCGATTTGATCTAATATTTTTTTTACATCCGTTTCATCCATATCGACCTCTTTCTTTGTGTATCTGTTCAGAAGGGCACACCTTGGCAGCTTTTTTTTGCAGAGCTGCTGCTCTGCATCTAACACCAGGTAAGGCAGTTACCTTACAGAGAAGGCTGATTGCACGCAATGCGGCTGCGACCGGTTCTGAACAATTACTGTTTCCCAATGTATAAAATTATATATCATATCCTGCTTATTAATTTCATTTTTCCCAATTTTCATCAGTATCAAGGTTACTTTTCACGGAGCACATGCGGGACTGATACCCTGTGTCGCGTAAGCCGACACTGGCGTGTCTGTCCCCATGTGCGGCTCAGCAAAATTGGCGAACGCGTGAATTGTAACGTATCGAGAGGGCTGTCGCACATAATCATATAAGGAAAGCCTGCCGGAGGGAATGCTTCGCAGGGACGCGGCGAGCAGCGCTGCCTTGCCAGCAAAAATTCTTCCCGCGTCCTTTTTTTAACAGTCGG
>JAFPZX010000170.1 GCA_017417055.1 Anaerolineaceae bacterium | reverse complement strand
TGCCCAGCGGAATTCCCAGTTCAGGTAAGTCATCCCCAAAATGCTGTTGTCCTGATAGATCCCCTCCAGCGCGGCATGAGCTTTGCGCAGATGGAAGGAGACCATGCACACCAGTTCTTTGATGGACATTTCGGAAAGGTTTGGAAAAGACATGCCGTTCTGTTCTAAAACTGCTTTCGTCAGGCATAAAGATCCGAGCTGTTTGATGTTTTTTTCCAGCATGCCGCAGAAGGTCAGATAATTTTCAGAAAAGCGGTTGGCAGTGCAGGCGTGAACATAAACTGTCTGCGTGTCCTGCCATAATAACGCCGCGGTGCTTTCAAATTCAAAAGGAGCGTTGCTGAACTCAATGAGCGACTCGTCCGGCAGATCGGCGGCCTTGATGTTCGTGAGGATCCCGCGGTTTTCAGTCGCCGGAGCCGGAACATCACGCTGCGTATTCACTGCGTTTTTCATTACTTCTGCCGCCATCATTGTCATTTTCAGTTTCTCCTTTCTCAAAAATACCGGGACTGTCACCGCAAACTCGAAATCAAGTTGGAGAGGACTGTCCGAATCACCAGTCTGCGAATACTCTTAACAGTTACATTCTTATATCGTAACTGTTCCACATCGAGCCATAGTGACTTGTTTTTGTTAACTCAGACTTGAGTCAACAGAACAGGTTGCTTTGACTCATTCAAAATCATAATTAGAAATTTACTATCCTGCTTGTTATTATATAGAAAAGAACTAAAAAGTCAATGAAAATTTATAAAAATTCTAAAATATTATGACAATTATTCCCCATCCTCCTGCATAAAATAGGACAGGCCCGAAGGCCTGCCCCATTGTACGAAACGAAGGTTCTGAAGATATAATCAGGAAAATTAGAAAATGAGTCGGTCGTCTATCGAATGGCTCAGATTCTTTACTCACATCGGTGATTGTGAATCATCCCTTTCTGTAAATCATTTTCTCCGCGAGAACAGAATCCATACAATGGAAATGCGGTACTTCACCGCTGGAACATTGAAAGATTGTCTGGTCAACATAATGGATTTTCCAGTCACTGTATTTCGCAAGCAGTGTCCCGGTTTTCCATAAGCTTTCTTCCCGGTCCCAATCCGGAGCTTTTTCAAGGAATGGTTTTTCTACAAAAACATTGAAATAATTCAGCCCGTGAGGATTTGTTATTTTCTCAATTTTCCTGAAAAAATCATCAATCTTATCCTCAAACAGATACTGCAGCGTGCCGCTGGAATAGACAATATCAAAGCGCTCATCCGTTTCAAAGGTATTGATATCGTCGACATACGCTTTGACCCGAACGCCTGATTTTTCCGCCAGACGCTTTGTTTTGGCAATTCCGGATTCCGTAAGATCAAATGCCGTAACGGTATACCCGCGTTTTGCCATATAAACAGCATCTTTCCCCTCTCCACATCCAATATCAAGAATTTTCATACCCGGACGAGGCGCTTTCAGGCTGATCAAAAGCTTCAAAAAATCAGCCGGCTCCGTACCCCAGTAATAGTCATCGGACTCGTAAAACTTTTCATATTGTGTGCGATAATTATCCATTTCAATCATCTCCCTATGGTGTTTTCTTTACTGTGTTGTATATACCCTGCCATAACGAGTCAATAGAGCCTGTTCTGTTGACTCAAGTCTAAGTCATCGAAAACAGTTTAATTTGACTTATTCTGAGTAGTTACTTTTTTATCTCATAACAGCGGGATTTCCGAAAACTTCCACATTATCTGGTACATCCCGATTGACATAAGCATTTTCTGCAATTTTTACATGATTTCCAATTGTGATTTTCCCGGCAATAACCGCATTGTCACCAACCACCACATCATTCCCAATCGTCGGAGAGCCGCTCCGTTGTCCCCGGTTTTGCTTGCCAATAGTTACATTTTTTCCCAGCGTGACATTCTCTCCCAAAACCGCGTTGGAATTAATTGTGACAGTAAACGGATCCCGCAGGCAAAAACCTTTTCCGATTTTCGCACCATAGGAAACTTCCATCCGATGCCGGTCGCTGACCACCCGGAAACAGAAATGATACAAACCTTTCAGCAGCGAATTTCCGCATGTCTGCGTCTTTCGCAAAAACAAATGAAAACACCGCATCCAGAAAGAAACCTGCTGATACCGTGCTAAATCTGCCGAATAAAATTCCCGGAATTTGTTCACTTCGTCTCCTTATCATGGGGACACAACGGGGCCTGTCCTTTTATGAGACAGACCCCATATAATTAATAACCGTAAGTCAAGATGTTCCACTCACCCTTTTCCGCACGGGCAAGGTAAAAACTCCAGGTGTAAAGCATATCCGGTTCCCAGGCACCGTAGGCTTCTTTCGGAGAGATGAACCAGACTTCGAACACGGCACATTCATCAAAAATGCCGCGTTCCAGGCTGTTGACGTATTCCAGTTCTCCCTTGCTGTATTCATCACCTCTATAGCGGATAAAACGCATTTTCACGCCTTCCATCCTGTCAACCTCGGCATGGATCGCGTTTACCGCGGCAGTCATATCATCCATTGTGTACTGCTGAGATTCCAGATAATCTTCAGCCCAGCCGAAATTCTGCAGAGACCATTCCCCCTTGTCTTTACGAGCAAGTGTCCAGCTGTATGTATATTCTTCATCTGCCTGCCAGGCACCATAGGCTTCTTTTGGGGAGCGGAAAGCGGAATAAAACACGGCACATTCATCATAAACATCCGGATCCAACTTCCTGACAGATTCCATTTCATGCTGACTCACATCGTCACCCGCATAAGTGATCAGATGCATTTCGCAGCCTTCCCATTTAGTGAATTCTTCAAGAATAACGTCCACTGCTGCTGCCATTTCCTCCTGTGTGAACAGATCTGATTCACGCAAATCGATCATGGCTCCGCTGTTTTCAGCCGAAGCGATACAGCCAAAACAAAACGTAAAAACAATCGTTAATAATAAAATAAGTTTATTTTCCATTTTAAGTCTCCTTTCAATTATTGTACTGTTCAAAACACGTTACTCCAAAGTGTCAGCACAGTTCACTCAGCATTTATTTATTATCAAACGTCAGTGTAACGGCTGCACCCGGCGTATTAAACTCAGAATAAGGAATAAGAACGATCTCGTAATTCTCTCCCACAGGAATCGACTGGAACTGTATCGAACAGGTAACGCTGTCGCACCAGGCTTCTTCACGGGTCAAATCGGTGATAAACTGCCATTCATCATTTTCATCACGAATCCCAAGACGGAAAACAGGCGTATTCACACCCGGGTCGGTCCAGATGATCTGCTGATTGTCCGGATCGAGCGAAGCATTGCTTTCAGGTCCGACAAAGGAAAAGTCTTTCATTACAGGAACTGGAGCAACAACAAATGCGTCATCATCAGCTCCCCAAAAACTGCCGTTCCAGCCATAAGCGCCAATCGTCCAGGTATACAACTCACCCGGAGTGAGTGATCTTTCCGGCACATAGGAACAGATTTCAATCAGGCAGCTGGTCGGCAGGACTTCTTCCGAGACAATCAGGTCTCCATTGGAATCCTTTATGTCAATTTGATAGCTCAAGGCGCCGGTCAGAGCTTTCCATGCAAAACGCGGATTCACATCAAGCGCAATACCTTTTGGATAAAGCACTGCGGAGGTGGAATTCTGATAGGCTCCGCTGCTGCATGAGGCGCAGGTAATACTGAATGACACCCATGAGGACCACTCAGAGACTGCAGATCCATTGACACCCTGAACCCGCCATTGATACGCTCCCTCGGAAAGATATTCATCCGTTTCCAGATAACATTCACCGTTGATATGCCGCGCAGCATCAGCACCGTACAATTTATCAAAATATATCATATCAGTTGTTGAATCAACAATTTGAATACGGTAATCCGTCACATCAGAACCGAGATCCTCCCATTCAAAAGTCAATGGTCTCTGTCCGTCAAGCGCGGTATTCGGTCGATACGCGTCCGGAGAAGGAACAGGCGTCTTGACAGTAAAATTCACTTCATCCGTTTTCGTGTCTCCTTTTTCATTGAACGCAGTCACTGTCCAGGTGTAATTACCGTCTGACGGCAGCTCTGTATAAACAATGCAGCGGTTCATCTGACAAGTCCAGTCATCATTTTCCAGCTCAAGTGTATCCTGATTTCCTTTGTCATTCCGCCAAAATACTTCGTAACGATCCGTATTTTCAGAAGGAGTCCAGTAAAAACCCATGGCATGGGACGAAAAACTGCCCTCCGGGTTCTCAGGAATGGGTAAACCGGGAACGGTTATATCTTCAGTGCTTTCTTCAGTTGTTTCTGATGAATCTGATTTATCGTTTTTTATAACAATTACTTCACCATCTTCGGAATCTTTTTCTGTCACCAGGGTTATTGTCTCATCCGCTGAGGTTTCCGATATCGCTTCATCTTCCTGCTCTTCCGGCAATATCAGTTCAATTTCGCCCTCATCCTGGTATAAAGGTGACGCATTCACAACACTGCCGGTCATCAAAATAAACAGGATCAAAACACATAATATAAAAATCATCGGTTTTTGGTTCATAAATGCTCCTTTTTTCTTACTCTCTGATTTTCTATTATAAAGTAGAAAAAGAAAAAAAAGACGGAAAGTAAACTTTCTTTTTTATAAACTACATCAAGATAAGTTTCATAACAGACATTAGTGTATAATGTTTAGTGGTAACTTTTCAGATCATACGCATCCGGGTGATTTGGACAGTCCCCTTAGACTCATTATTGAGTCGAAGGGTTCCGTCCCGGGACTGAACAGTTACAATTAATGAAAAAAAATTCAAACCTGTTCATCAAAAAACCGGAGGAAAAATGAGTTACACAGCTATTGAGAACATGCGGAAGAAAAATGAAACAAAATACGGTTTCGGTTACGGACCAAAGCAGCCGGCTTTTCACGGGACATCCGGCTCAGACATGAAATCCGCGGCGCTGCGTTTTTTGCACGACCGCTGTGAAGGCCTTCGGTTCAACCCGGATATTGAACAGGAAGAAGAAAAAACCGGAACCTGTCAGGGAGTCGGAATCAAAGAAGGGCAGATTCCCTACAACATGCAGATGGATCTCAACCGGCTCTGTCTGGAACGGGAACTGGAATCCTTTATCGATTCCGGCAGCGCGGAAGACGCTTACACTGTTTATTACAGTTATTTTGAAATCTTTTTTGTCAGCCGCTACTCCAAGTCCAAGAAAGTGATCGAACTGCTTTCGGAATTTGAATCCAACGCCAGCTCCCTGCTGATGAAACACCGCGATCACTACTCCCACTCTGTTTATGTCTTCACGCTGGGCCTTGCGATTTATGAATCCAATGAACATTTCCGTGAATCTTTCAAATCTTTCTACGGCTTCAGCACGGACGAAAACAACCGGGAAGAAGACCGCAAAGCAGCCCATACGTTTCTGGCTTTCTGGGGAATGACAGCCCTTCTGCATGACATCGGCTATCCCTTTGAGATTCCTTTTGAACAGGTCGCTTCCTATTTTACCGAAAGCGACCCGGACCGGAAAAATAATCCTTATCTCGCATACAAAAACATGAAATCCCTGATCGAACTCAGTGATGAAGAAAAAAAGCATTTTCAAAAGCTCTATCACCGAACCTTCGAGACCATTGAAGAACTCTTTGCTTTTGTAGTTTCCCAAAAACTCACTGATCAATATGGATTCTCGGAAGCTCATATCCATTCGGTAATCACGAACAAACCAACACATCCGGAAGCCTTCAATTTCCACATTGACCATGGATATTTCAGCGCACTCATTCTGTACAAACAGCTCATCAACATGCCGAACGTTTTGCCGTATCTTTCGGAAAAACACATGGATGCGCTCGCCGCCATTCTGCTGCACAACAGCCTTTACAAACATTCCATCGCTTTTTTCAAATCAAAGGATCCGAACGTCCGCAAAGCGCCGCTGCCGATGGAAACTTTCCCGCTGGCCTGGCTTCTCTTTATCTGCGATGAGCTGCAATGCTGGGACCGCACCGCTTATGGACGGAACACTCGACAGGAAATGCATCCCATGGGTGTTGAGATGGACCTCAGCGGGAACGCCCTCGCCATCACCTATATCTATGACAGTGAAGAACAAGAAAAAATCGACGATTTTAAGCGCGTTTATAAACAGTGGGAAGAATCCGGCGAACAGGGGAAACCGCCCCGTCTCAAAGAATACAGCGACATGTCTGAAAAAGAACAAAGCTTCGCCCGGGAAATTGAATCCATCGTGGACACATCAAATATGCCGCTCACGGTAAAAGTGGACATTCGCAAAGCTGACCGCAAAGCGAAAAAGACCTTCCTTTCCACCAGCAGCTTCCTCCATCTGTACGACTTCGCTGTCGCGCTCAACGGACGCTATGCCCACCAGGACGATGAAAAAAAAATTCCCGCGGAAACGCTTGAAGCAGAATTTGACAGCCTTTCCCTGGAATATCAGCTCTCCAACATCAACCAGGCGAAAAGTTTTTCACGCTATCTGAACCATATCAACTGCTTTTATACGGACAAACCGGTGGACTTCAGCATGGTTACACACTTCACAGAAGAACAGACCGATATCATCGGAGCGCTGGAACACGAACGCTGGATCCATGAAAAACAAAACATGGATTGGCAGTACAACGACATCCATCGGACGATCCCTGTGGAAAAACTTGCCCTTTCTGAAGGGCAAAGTGAAAAAGAGGTGCGTAAATCCCTCCGCGAACAATTCCGCACGCATGAACTGATGATGGCAGGCGATCCATCCTCCGAAATGATCCATGAACATTACCATCTGTTGACTGAATCCGATCAGGAAAAAGACTATATGCCTTTCAACAGCATGCTCAAACTGATCAGACAATTTGACGGGCTCAGAATCTACAGCCTTTCCGAATAAACAAGGATCCATCTATGCGCGATGTATTCATCAGTTACTCACATAAAGACAGTGACATCCGGGAAGCCGTTGTAAATAAACTCGAATCCGCAGGCATCAGCTGCTGGTATGCTCCCCGGGACATCCGGCCCGGCAAGGAATGGGCAGATACCATTACAAAAGCGCTGCAGGATTGCAGAATGGTAGTCCTGATTTTCACCGAAAATTCCAACACCTCTGTCCAGGTACTGCGGGAGGTTGGTTTGTCGGTGGACTTCAAAAAAGAAATTATTCCCTTCAAATGCGATGACTGCACACTCACCGGCAGTATGCAGTATTACCTTTCCACGCTGCACTGGCTGAACTGCTCCGACAACAGGGATGCTTCTCTCGACGAACTGCTTCAGCTTGTCCGCACAAAACAAAGCAGCCAAAATAATAAAGCTGATAACGCTGCTGATCCGAAACACAAAAATTCTGAAACTTCCGCCGGAAAATCCGGAAACAAAAAGTCACCCTTTTCCAAATCTCGTCTTACAGCTCTCCTGATCGCACTCTTTTTGATTATCGGAATAGCCGGTTTTCTTTACAGCCGCGGGATTTTCTCAAACTCAATCGCCGAAGAAACAGCTGTAGATCCTGAATTAAAAGAACTGATCCGCCAGGGAGTCACAACCTACACGGGAGAAGATATCCGAAAAATGGATTTCAGTCAAATCCAGAAATGGGTCGTCCTTGATGACAAATTCTATTACTTTTCAACAGAGTATGAATCACCAAACGCTGATGATTACCTTATTGCCATGTTAGATGACAACACGATCCGCCTTGAAAAATACAATGAAGTGGGAACTACAGAAATCATTATTCCTGAAATCGTCGATGGACTACCGGTCACAGGAATTGGAGCGTCCTGCTTTGAAGACAACACAGAAATTCAAAAGGTTATTATCCCTGACACGGTTGATTTCATTGATCTCGACGCTTTTGCCGGATGTATCAACCTGCGGGAAGTCACTTTATCCAATACTCTTACCTATCTCGGAGACGAAGCTTTCATGGAAAGCGGACTCGTCAGTCTTACACTGCCGGAATCATTTAATACACTGAACACGAATGTATTTAACGGCTGTGAGCAGCTTGAAAGCGTTATTTTCCCGGAAGCGCTTACCTTCCTACCAATCGGAACCTTCACCAATACGCCTGCCCTCAAATCTGTCACGATTCCTGCTCAAAAAGTTCTTATCGACATTGACGCATTTGATGCAGACAGCGGCGTCACCCTCATTGGGGTCCCCGGCAGCTACACGGAAAAATACGCTCGACAGAAAAATCTTGGATTTCAGGCATATACTAAGTAAACACGAATTAAAGTCACCTATTAATTGAGTATCGGGGACAGTTTTGCGCGAAGCGCAGAACTGTCCTCCCGCTTTCATAGGAATTAATAAACGTTACTATAGGTCTTCATATCCAAAAACCGCTGCGCAGTCAGGTTTTCTATGGGAAATTCAAATACAGGCAATGATTTGAGCTTCTCATTCAGCGAAACTACAACATTTCCTAATTTATCACCATCGATCATGCAGGGCTTGAAATAAGCAAGCGTTATGTGAGGCGTCAGCGGATAGGGCAGCCGTACAATTTCATCAAACTGATGGTACATCTCCAGCAAAAGCTCAAAGTCTTCTTCCCTTACCGGTTTCAGGAGCATGACAATGGATTTAGATACCATATTGACAATATGGTCGGCAGCCATGGAAATATGTTTTCCTCGGTAACTTCCCCGCAAACTGCTCACAATTTCTACAGCACGTCTCAAACTGTCATCCATTTCATGAAAGTAATCCGGCAGGGAATGAGCGGTTTTCTGTTCCGGTGAGACCAGGTCATGCAGGGTCATATGAAAGGCAGCAGAGGGAAGGCGCTGCGCCAGCATTTCTGATCCTGCCAGCTGGAAGTGCAGTTCATCCTGCAGAGGACTAATGACTTCAAACATCGGCTCACTGCACTGAAAAACAACAGTGGTACCGGGAAATGTCCGGTACCGCCCCTCCGGATCAACTTTATTCAAAACATTGGGATTGGTTCCGAACCATCCTGTGATCCGCTCTCTTTTCCAGGCTGTTCTTTGATCAAAATCGGAAATTAAAGACATCGTTTTCTCCTGCCGTTTTTTACCTTTTTATAACTGCTCAGAATGAAGCACACGGGGACAGTTAGCCTGTTGTTGCGAAGCTGACACAGGTGACTGTTCTCTGTGCTGCGCCGCCGGATTCTGAATAATTATTCTTTCTTTATTATAATTCCTGTTGAAATTTCTCTGCTGAACAACGGACTTTTTTCCTGCTGCTGTTCAGAATCTATTATGAACCATATGTTAAGCGATGTCTCAAACTATCTCCATATCGTTGATGTGGGGACAGTCCCGTAAAGGGACTGTCCCCTGAGAGCTTCAATGCAGAAGCTATTCCTGCTGCTGCAGACGATGCAGCAAATCGAACAGGTGAGCGGATACCTCCTCCTCGCTCAGCACGTCTTCCTCATCGTCATTTTCGGTATCAAGATCGTCATCGTCAGTATCCTCTTCATCGTTCTCGTCCTCGTCATCATCAATAGAGAGCTCAGGAATGGGGGAGAACTTGTTTTCACAGAAATTGACCGCATCCTCCGGTGCCCAATCATTGAACAGAATCTGCAGCAGTCCCTTTCCGTAACGGGAATACATGGCAGCCGCACACTGAATCGTATCCATGATCACAGTGGCAGAAGGAACAACGCCATCGCAGTTCACAAAGCTCTTATAGCGGATTTCACCGTCATTGAAATCAAGCTCAAAGTTTCCATTCAAGAGCCCGTAATTCACACGGCAGAAAAATTCCGCAGCCCGTGCCATCTGCTCGTCATTTTCATAATCAGCATAAAGCGGACAAATCGCGTAAGTGACAAATTTATCCATCTTGACGTCAATGATAACGTCAACCCGTTTGATTTTCCCCGGCAGCGAGATGCCGAAGCGAAAATATCCCTTATCCTTTTCAAAATCATAATGAATTTCTTCATGATCCAGGGTTTCCCGGATCACATTTTCAAGTTCATGAGAATAATCAGACATAATATACACTCCTTTTATGCAACAAAACCAATCCCGCTGCAGCTTTTCTTCCGCGACCACATAGCAGCGGTTTTCCTTACATTCTCCTCAGAGATACAAACATTGCTGTTTGTTTCGACTGCTGCCAGATAGGCGTCGCTCACCAGCAATGAGACAGCCTTCTGATAAGGACGGCAGCTGTGATTTCCTCCATCCCAGAGCATGTCCACCAGCAGGTCCAGCTCCCGCTCCGGGAAACAAACACGATCTTCTTCATATACACGCAGCACTTCCGGCAGCGTCATTTTCTTCGTGATGTTATGCATCGTTTCTTTGTCAGGCGCTTCCATACGGATAATTTCCATCCGGTCCAGCAGCGGCCGGGAAATCTCATTGATCTCATTAGCGGTCATCACACAGATGAGGTGACTGGCGTCCACAGAAATTTCGAGAAAATTGTCGTACCAGGTCTCACCACTCTCATCCAGCAAAGAAAGCAGCTCATTCTGAAACACACTGTCTTTCCTGAAAGATTCCACCGCCTTATCAAGCTCATCAATGCAAAGCACCGGATTGCCGGCTTTATGGTCGATCATCGCCTGGACAACAGCCCCCACACCCGCTCCCGAATAAAGGTTCGGTGCCCCGGCGAGTCCGCGGCCCGATGCAGCCGACGGACCGGAAAGGAAGCTGCAAGGAAGGTTCATAATCTTTCCATAGGTCCTCGCCACAAGCGTTTTGCCGATTCCCGGGTCGCCGAGCAGCAGGATCGGCATGGTTTTTCCATGCTTGCTGTACTCGATACAATGACGGAGCAGCACCCGCAAGATCTCATCATTTCCATACACATTCTCTTTCCAAATCTCCTTCGCCCGGCTCAGAAAAGCGGAGTCAACGACCGGCAGTGGAAGGGTAAAGGCCGGAATCGACTTGATCGCGTTCGCCCAGTTGGCATAATGGTCATTCTCCTTTGCCAGTTTGATTCGCTGACGAATTTCATCAGAGAAGGTTTTATGAACCGGGAATATTTTTCCATCCCCGCATTCTGCAGTCTCACTTTCAAAATCAGCCAGTATACCCGCGATTTCAGGGTGAGCGCTTTTGAATTCCGCAAGCAGATTCGTTTCTTCCAGTTCTCCGCCGCAGGCAATGACCCTTTTGGCAAAATCCTCAATTTCTTTGCAAAGCTCCGGTTTTTCCTTTGCGATACGCTCCAACAGTTCAAAAAGTTTTTTTCTGCTCATAAAAATCACCTCCTCACGCTTTATAAGCAATTTTTGTAACTGTCCAGTATCGGGACTGTCATTGCAGACTCGTTTTTGAGCCGAAGGGGACTGACCGAATCACCCGGCTGCGTATGCTCTAAACAGTTACCAATTTTTTTTATTAAATTACTCGTCTCTGTATGCCGATATTTCCGATTTTTATTCGATTCTCAAGGTTCTCTTTGCACCGGATTTACCCGGCACCCAGCGGACATTTTCCGGAAGTTTGGCCGTGTACAATATATACTATCGCCCTGTTTACTTTTTTTTCCACCCAATTTTTATTCAACCCGGAACACATCGTAAATTGTCACTGGTATGTCCTATGAAATATAAACGGTACAGCTGTCTTTTTGAAAACCGGCAAAAAAAATAATGGATAAAAATTTTTCAAAGGCCATATTATATATAAAACAACGCTAACGAATCAGATCTGAGCCCGCAAGATTCACCCTGATTCGTTAACAAGCTAAGAAAACACTCATTGATTGAGGTTCGGGGACAGTTCTCCCGAGGAATGAAGGAAACTGCGAAAGACCCCGCTCCATATGACTCAAAAAAGGAGGACAATATTATGTTTGAAGATCTTGAAAATATGTGGGAACCGCTGTACGCACCGGAAACGAGTATACAGCATTATGGGTATATCGGCGCATTACCGAAAACCTTTGATTTTTTGAGTGACTCGCAGTTCATCTTTGAAGGAGAAACCTATACACGGGAAGAACGCGATTGTTATGTGAGGGAATCCGGCCCGGATGCCTGGGGATACCGGGTTGATATTCCCAATAAAGCTTTTTTCCGGTGGATCAATTTCCTTCCCGCTGCATCCAATCCCTGGTACATGAGCACAGCTGATCAATCGATCTGGGTAGAAAGTGCCGGAGGACTTCTTGAAATTATGCGTCTTCTTGAGGATGAAAGTCTGGAATGGATCCTGTATAAATTCCTGGAAATGTAAATTCACAAAAAAAGGCGCACACAGGATTTGACGATATGCCTTGTGTGCGCCTTCGTACTGCTTTTACATGAAAATTCAGGTATCAGATGTCAGGTGGCAGAAGTGAGCAGTGTGCAGCGTTCTGAGTAAAGTTATTCATCTTACGCCATACATCATACGTTTTACGTCACTTCTGACTATATTTATGGCAGGCGACGAAATGGTTCGGCTCAACCTCGACCAGCTGCGGTGACGAAGCATTCGGACACTTTTCCAGACACTCACTGCAGCGCGGCAGGAATCGGCAGCGGTCCGGCAGGTTCACCGGAGAGGTCACTTCACCCTTGATCAACTGTCGTTTCGGTTTTTCCTTCCCGACAATCGGCAGCGGGATGGCAGAGAGCAGCGCCCGGGTATAGGGATGCATCGGGTTCTCGAACAGCTTGTCCGACGGTGACTTTTCCACCATCTGTCCCAGGTACATCACCGCGATATCGTCGGAGAAATAGCGGACGACGCTGAGGTCGTGCGTAATGAAGATATATGTCAGACCGATATCACGCTGCAGCTGCTTGAGCAGGTTGAGGATCTGTGCCTGAATAGAAACATCCAGTGCGGAAACCGGTTCATCGCAGACGATCAGCTTCGGGTTGACCGAAAGCGCACGGGCAATGCCGATACGCTGACGGCGTCCGCCGTCCAGTTCATGCGGATAGGAATTGACAAAGCGGCGGGCAAGACCGACCGTATCCATGATCTCCAGGGTACGTTTTTGAACCTCTTCCTTCGATTTGCAGATATGATGCTCTTTGATCGGCTCGCTGATAAGCTGCATGACGTTCTGCCGCGGATCCAGAGAGGAGAAGGGATCCTGGAAGATGATCTGCATATCCGTGCGCAGCTTGCGCATCTGGCGGTCTTTGTATTTGGTGATATCCGTGCCGTTGAAGATGATTTGGCCGCTGGTCGGTTCGATCAGCTTCAGGATCGTTCGGCCGGTGGTGGACTTTCCGCAGCCGGATTCTCCCACGATGCCCAGGGTGGACCCGCGGTTGATCGTGAAGCTGACGTCATCCACCGCGTGAAGTTTCCCTTTCGGGGTATCAAAATATTTGGTGAGGTTCTTCACCTCAAGGATCACATCATTTTCCATCCGGGTTCCTCCTGATGCGGAATTGCGGTTCCGCGTATCGGCCGCAGGCAACATAATGAGTTCCATTCACGAGCTTCAGCTCCGGTAATTTTTTCTGACATTCCTCGGCTGCATACGGGCATCTGGGGTTGAAGCTGCAGCCCTCCGGCAGGTGCATCGGGTCCGGCATCAGTCCCTTGATCGGCACCAGATCCTCCCCGCGCTTGCGGAGGTTCGGCAGGGAATCAAACAAGCCTTCCGTGTAGGGGTGCAGTGTGTGGTTGAACACCTCATCCGCCGTACCGATCTCAACAATGCGTCCGGCATACATCACAGCCACATCATCGCAGACTTCCGCCACCACGCCCAGGTCATGGGTGATCATCAGCATGGACATCTGATTCTTGTCGATCAACTCTTTAATGAGGGCCAGCACCTGTGCCTGAATGGTGACGTCCAGCGCGGTAGTCGGTTCGTCAGCGATCAGCAGGGAGGGATGGCAGGCCAGCGCGATAGCAATCACGACACGCTGTTTCATCCCGCCGGAAAGCTGGTGCGGATAGTCCGTGGCTCGGGAACCGGAGATGCCGACCATTTCCAGCATCTTTTTTGCCCGCTCCATGGCCTCTTCTTTGCTCAGATTTTCATGCAGCATCACCGCTTCCGCGATCTGCTCACCAACAGTTATCACCGGGTTCAGGGCGGTCATAGGGTCCTGGAAAATCATGGCGACATCATTGCCGCGCATATGCTCCAGTTCCTTTTCGCTCATTTTCAGGATTTCTTTCCCATCCAGGACGATCGATCCGTTGGAAATCACGCCCGGCGGGTCCGGCACCAGGTTCAGGATGGAGAGTGCGGTCGTTGTTTTACCCGCGCCGGTTTCACCCACCAGCCCGAGTGTACGTTCCTTCCCGATATTGAAAGAGATGCCGTTGATGGCGCGCACGATGCCGTCATCCGTATCAAAGCGGACAACAAGGTCTTTTACTTCCAATACATTTTCCATCATTTCCCCCCCTTAGCGCTTCAATTTTGGATCCATAGCGTCACGCAGACCGTCGCCCAGAAGGTTCAGGGCCAGAACGGTGAGCATGATCGCAAGCCCCGGGAACAGGCACATCCAGCCGGAGGAACGGATGTAGGAACGTCCATCGGAAAGCATGGCGCCCCATTCCGGTGTCGGCGGCGTGATCCCGACTCCCAGAAAGCTGAGAGAGGATGCGGAAATAATGTTGGAGCCCACTTTCAGCGTGGTCTGCACGATGATTGCGGAAAGGCAGTTCGGCAGGATGTGCTTGAGGATGATTTTCCAGGTCGGCAGACCGATGGCGCGTCCGGCTTCCACAAATTCCATGTCGCGGACCGTCATTACGGAAGCTCTGCCGATACGGGCAAAGTTGCAGAACGTCCCCAGTGCCATGGCGAAAAGCAGGCTCGACATGCTGGTGCCGAGAATGGAAACGACTACCACAGCGATCATGATGTAGGGGATGGAATAAAAGATATCCGTGAGGCGCATGATGATATTATCGACCAGCCCGCCGTAATACCCGGCTGCCGCACCAAGGAACAGACCCACGATCAGCCCGATCAGTGTGGAACCAAAACTGATGAAGAGGGAGTATTTCGCACCGTAAATCACCCGGGCGAAGATGTCCCGTCCCATGTTATCGGTTCCGAAGAGATGCTGCCAGCTGGGGGCCATAAAGCGGTCTCGGGTCATGCCGATGATGTCTTTGTCGTAATCATAAAAGATGCTGGCGAGCGCCGTCCCGATAAAAAGAAGGATAAGGAAAGCGATACCCATCATGGCGCCTTTGTTTTTCTTGAGCCGGCGCCAGGTTTCCTGTCCCATAGAGCGGCCGATCATTTCGGTGCCGTCTGATTTTTTCTTGTTGAACAGTTGCATAGCCTTATCCCTTTCCGGAGTACTGCGCTTTGATTCTCGGGTCGCAGAACGCGTAGATAATATCCACGGCCAGGTTGATAACGGCCATCAGCACACAGCAGAGGATGATGGATCCTGTGACCATCGGCGTGTCGCGCTTATTGATGGAATCAACCACCAGGCGGCCAATGCCGGGCCAGCCGAACACCGTCTCTGCCAGAGCGGAACCCGTCATGACGTAGCTGAACTGCATACCGATGGCGGTGATGATCGGGATGATGGCATTGCGCAGCCCGTGGTTATAGATGACCCGGTTGCGGGAAGCGCCTTTGGCTTTTGCGGTTGTCATGTAATCCTGACGCAGCACGTCCAGCATGGCGCTGCGGGTGGTGCGGGTCAGCAAAGCGGCCAGACCCAGCCCAACCGTGACAGCGGGCAGGATCAGGTATCTGAATCCGCCGGTACCGCCGGAGGGCAGCCAGCCCAGTTTCAGGGAAAACAGCAGGATCAGCATCAGGCCCAGCCAGAAGTTCGGCATGGAAACACCGAACAGCGCGATGATCATGGCAGCTGTATCTTTCCAGGTGTTTTGATGCAGCGCGGTATAGATCCCCAGCGGGATGGAGATGATGCAGGCAAAAATCAGTGCGCTGCCTCCCAGCAGGAGCGTCATATGCAGACGTCCCATAAAGGTTTGGAAAACGTCACGATGGGTGATGTAGGATTCGCCCATATCGCCTTTCAGGATCCCGCCGATATAGCGGAAATAGCGGACGAAAAAGGGATCGTTCAGCCCCATTTCTTCCCTCAGAGCGGCCTTTTGTTCAAATGTGGCGTTTTCCGGAAGGATCTGATCCACGGGATCCCCGCCTGCCAGGTCCATTGCCCAAAAGATGAGCAGAGATGTGGCGAGCAGGGTCGGGATCAGGATAATGATCCGTTTGAGAATGTATCGGAACATAAACTGTGCTCCTTATTGGGGACTGTCCCTTTATGGGACAGTCCCGACTGTTTTTTTCTGAACAATGGGGACAGTCCCATAAAGGGACAGTCCCCGATGAGCTTCTGAATCGTAAAAATGAATGACCGGCGGGTTTTTGAGGCCCGCCGGATCTATTTAAAGGTTCAAAGGCTGCAGATTAGAGTTCAACGTAAGCGCGGGCCCAGAAGTGGTTACCGCCGCCGGCGAACAGAACACCCGCATCATCATAGGAATCGGAAACAACGAGGCCCTTGTTGTAGGCAATCACGAGATCCGGAACATAGAGCGGGACCTGGTAAACGGTCTCAGCCATATAATTCTGGTAGTCGTAGCTGTACTGCAGGCGCTTGTCCTGATCCATTTCGGTGAGGACCTTGTCGGCAAGATCGTCGACGACCGGGTCGCTCAGCTGGGCATAGTTGGTCGGGAATCCGGTGTAGAACAGTTCGCGGTAGGTTTCATCCACGCGGGCACCGATGTTCCAGCGCCACAGGAACATCTGCTGATGGCCGGCTGCACATTCGGATTTCAGGGTAGCCTGATCCATGGATTTGATGTCGACGTTGATGCCGATTTCCTTAAGGTTGGCCTGGATGATCGGGGCGATGGTCTTGTAGGGATCGTCGGTCGGAGTGAAGAGTTCGACGGTCAGTTCACCCGGTTTGTAACCGGATTCTTCCAGGAGGGACTTCGCGCGTTCCACATCGTAGGTGTAGCCGCCCTCGATCTGGTCGTTGTCGAGGAAGGACCAGGCACCGCGGTTCAGGACGGAGGTCTGCCATTTGCCGAGGTCGTCAAGGACGATGGCGATGATGGTTTCTTTGTCAACAGCGGCGGAAACGGCCTGGCGGAGTTTCTGGTTGGTGAAAGGTTCCTTCGCGACGTTGAAGCCGAGGTAGAACAGTCTGGTACCGGCCTGGGTGTGGACGACAACGTTTTCGTCTTCTTCCAGGAAGCGCAGATCGGTCACAGGGGGATCAACACAAACGTCGATTTCGCCGTTCTGCAGGGCGATGGCACGCTGGGAAGCTTCAAGCAGGAACTTGAAAGTGATTTCTTTCGCATAGCTGGGGCGGGCTTCTTTGTTCCAGTAGTCCTCATTCTTGGCGAATGTCACATACTGGCCTTCCTGCCATTCCTTGAAGATATACGGACCGGAACCGACAAGCCACGGTTCGGTGTTGTTCGCGTCTTCATAAGCGGCCTTGGACTGGATAGCCAGCGGATAGGAACCGAAGTTGTAGATCAGTTCATTACTGTAAGCAGAGGTGGTAACCTGAACAGTGTAATCATCGATCTTGCTGACATCGGTGACCAGGCCCAGCTGACCGGAAACCTTGGAAAGGGTCGGATCATCGCTGCGGGCGCGGTTGAGCGTGAAGACCACATCGTCGGCGGTCAGCGGTGTGCCGTTGTTGAATTTCACGTTCGGATTCAGATGGAAAACCAGATGAGTTTCGTCGGTCCATTCCCAGGATTCGGCGATTTCCGGATAAATTTCATATCCATGGCCGTTGTCCAGGAACACCAGACGTTCATGCGTCAGTGCGAAACAGTTGTTATTGATCTGGTCATTCTGCATCATCGGGTTGAGCTCATTGATTTCCTGAGCGACACCAATAACGAGATCGTCCTTGATCCCTTCAGCGAGCACGCCGGAGAAACCGAAGACGGCTGCCATGACGACAGCAAACAACGCTAATAAAACTTTCTTCATGTACTTCCTCCATAAAATTTTCATAACACATCGTCTTCAAAGATGCGTTATGTTGATGGATAAATTTTAGCAGAAAATAACTCTTTTGTAAAGAAAGTTCGCCTCACCCGTCTCCCGCCAGTTCAGTCCGGATTTACTCTTCACGGAACGTAAATGGGGACAGTTCGTCCGAACCGTCCCCATCTTTTACGTCATATGTCATACGTCTAAAATCAGGGCGTCACCCAGTCGTAACCTACGCGGATCTTATCCTTGTCATAGACATATGGCAGCTCCTTGTGGAAGCAGCGCTCATAGCCCGAGCACAGCTCATCACTGCCCAGCCAGCGCATGCAGATCTCATAGGTATGGAACAGCAGATAGGTCTTGTTCCCCCACGGATCCTGCTTATAGGCACCGATCTCATCCTCCGGCAGCGGGAAGAAATACGGCTCTTCCGGACCATGATACTTCCCGTCATCCCAGAATATCTCGATAGTGATCCCGTCCAGATTATTCACCCAGGCGTGGGCTGTCAGGCGATACCGCTGGTTCACAGGCGCCTTTCCATGGACCGAAGCAGGCAGACCCTCCACGATGACCTCGTATTCGCTCAAAAGTCCCGGCGGGGTATCATCAAAAGCAACCGCATCCAGTTCGATATCCCGCATGCCGCCGTTCACTTCCACACGGATCGCTTCTGATTTCGCGGATCCGCCTGTACCTTTCAGTTTCAGCGTAAGATTCAGCGTGATTTCATCGATATCCTCCGGAACTCCGCGCGAACCGTCCTTTTTGATGAAATAGATCTTCACCGGCAGGTCCATCGGCTCCTTGGGACCGTCTGCCGGGGAAATCGTGACGGTAATCGTCCCGAAGGGTTCCTCCGGACTGCCCAGATCCCCGTGCGTTTCATCCCCCGCCACATACCAGGTGATGGTGTAATTCCCGGTCTCAATGCCCTGCGGCAGCTCCGTGGTGTAAGGTCCGCCGTTGACGCTGTAAAGGATGGTACCACCCTCTACTTCGCCTGCTTCTGAGAGCAGGAACATCGGATGGCCGGTGAAGCTCAGGTCAACAGCCCCTTGTGGATAGGTGATGATCACCGCGGAACCCACCGGAGTGATGGTGAATTCCCCGGTGACAAAGGTCACGAGATAATTTCCCTGGCTGCTTTCTCCCAGCGGAATGATGTCGTAGGTCCCGGCTGTTTCCCCGGGTTCCCGATAGAGGGTGTAGGAGATGATATCGGATCCGATCAAGCCCTCGACCGTGGCGGTCAGTTCCGGATCCGCTTGCCCCTCGATTTTGCTCTTGTCATCGGCTGTGACGGTGACGGGTTTGGGCGCGATCGTGATCGTCAGCGTTTCGATTGGGTCATCCGGGCTGCCGTTGTTTTTGTGATTCTCGTCACCCATGGCATACCAGGTGATGGTGTAGGTTCCGGCATCCAGTCCCTGCGGCAGCTCGGCAGTGTACGGTCCGCCGTTGACGCTGTAAAGAATGGTACCGCCCTCCACTTCGCCCGCTTCCAAAAGCAGATCCTGGATTTCACCGGTATAAACCAGATCATCCGCTCCCTGCGGGTCAGACTTGATTACTGCGGCTTCGGGGTCGGCGCTGACGAAGACCGTTTCAATCGTAACAGCCTCCGCCGGCATGAAAAAGATATAGGTGTTCTCATCAATTTTTGTGAGCGGGATCTCCTGACTGCCGGCCATTCCTCGAATCAAATGGAGCTCATATCCCTCATTCGGTGTGACGATCAGCGTGATTTCCTCACCCGGCAAAGCGGACTGAACCGGGGTTCCGCCGCTCAGAGCCTGAACAGTCCCGTGTTCACCCGCTGTGATCGAAATATTGAAACTGCTCTTTGTCCACTGCGCATAGAGTGTCAGGTCTTCCGTGATCGTGACGGATGCGCCGTCGGCGTAAGCATCACCGCTTCCGTCAGCAGCCGTATTCCAGCCGGTAAAGGTATAGCCGGCTCGCGTGAAGGCATTCGCTGTCAGGTTCAGCGTCTGTCCGTATTCAAAATTCTCCGCGGCCATGGTACCCTCGCCGCCGTTGGCGATAAAGGTGATCGTGTGGACGTTGGCTGCCCACTGCGCGTAAAGCGTCATATCAGAGGTGACAGAAATCGTCTCCCCGTCGGTATAGCCGGTACCCGTGCCGTCCGCGGCAGTGTTCCAGCCGGTGAAGCCGTACCCTTCACGGGTGAAGCTGTGGGTGCTGAGTGACTGCGGAACGCCATAGGTAAAGCTCTGGTCGGACATGGTGCCCTCACCGCTGTTGGCATCAAAGCGCACGGTATAGGTGAAGACCGTCCACTGCGCATAGAGTGTCAAATCTTCCGTGATCGTGACGGATGCGCCGTCGGCGTAAGCGTCACCGCTTCCGTCAGCTGCTGTATTCCAGCCGGTGAAGGAATATCCGGCTCGCGTGAAGACATTCGCTGTCAGGTTCAGTGTCTGTCCGTATTCAAAAGTCTCCGCCGCCATGGTACCCTCGCCGCCGTTGGCGATAAAGGTGACCGTGTGCACGTTGGCTGTCCACTGCGCGTAAAGCGTCAAATCTACCGTAATTTTAACGAAAGCGCCATTGGCATAAGCGTCACCGCTTCCGTCGGCTTTGGTGTTCCAGCCGCTGAAGCTGTAACCTGTGCGGAAAAAGCTGTTCATGGTCAGGTTCCGGGTGGTACCGTAGGAGAAATTCTCCGCCGCCATGGTTCCCTCACCGCCGTTAGCGATAAAGGTGACCGTGTGGATGTTGGCTGCCCACTGCGCGTAAAGCGTCATATCAGAGGTGACAGAAATCGTCTCCCCGTCGGTATAGCCGGTACCCGTGCCGTCCGCGGCAGTGTTCCAGCCGGTGAAGCCATAGCCTTCACGGGTGAAGCTGTGGGTGCTGAGTGACTGGGGAACACCATAGGTAAAGCTCTGGTCGGACATGCTGCCCTCACCGCCGTTGGCATCAAAGCGCACGGTATAGGTGAAGACCTCCCATTGCGCATAGAGCGTCAGGTCTTCCGTGAGCGTGACGGATGCGCCGTCAGCGTAATCCTCACCGCTTCCGTCAGCAGCCGTATTCCAGCCGGTGAATTCATGGCCTGTCCGTTCGAACATGTTCGGCGTGAGCGTGGTCGGGAGGGAATCCTCAACGGTCTGCTGATATTGATCCCCGCTGCCGTCATTGGCATCAAAGGTGATCGTATGCGTCGGATTCTGCGTCCAGCACGCATAAAGCATCACCACAGCCCCGTCGGTCCTGCTCAGGTTGTGGACGGATTCCCCGTCACTGTAATTGGTGCCGGAGCCGTCCGCTTCCGTGTTCCAGCCAAGGAAGCTGTACCCCGTGCGCTTATAGCTGTTCAGCGTCAGCGCCTGGGAAACGTCATAAGTAAAGCTCTGGTCCGCCATGGTACCTTCCCCGCCGTTGGCGTCAAAGTGCACCGTATAACTGACAGCGGTCCAGCGGGCGGTATAGACCCGGTTCCCGGTGGAGCCTTTCGCGATGGTGACGGTCAGCTCCGTCTTTCCGGAGACGGATTCGTGCCAGCCGGCGAAGGTATAGCCGTCACGGGTCGGGTTGATGAGGGTGATATCCTCACTCTCCATGGTGTAGGAAGCCGGATTAGAGCCGTCCAGGCTTCCCCCTTCTAAATTGTAACTCAGGCGGTAAACGACAGCCGTCCACTGGGCATAAAGCGTCAGGTCTTCGCTGATCGTCACCTCTGCTTCGTTTCCATAAGGCGTTCCGCTGCCATCGGCTGCGGTGTTCCAACCAGTAAATTCATAACCCGAACGGGTAAACGCATTCGCCGTCAGAGTCAGCGTCTGACCGTAGTCAAAGCTTTCCGCGTCCATGGTGCCGCTGCCGCCATTGGAGATGAAGGCGACCGTGTGGACATTGGCGGACCACTGAGCATAAAGGGTCAAATCGGACGTGACGGAGATCGACTGCCCGTCGGTGAAGGAATCGCCGAGACCGCCCGGCTCCGTGTTCCAGCCAGTGAAACCGTACCCTTCGCGGGTGAAACTGTGAGCGGAAAGGGCCTGGAAAACGCCATAGGTGAAGCTCTGGTCACCCATGCTGCCTGCGCCGCCGTTGGCATCAAAGCGCACGGTGTAAGTGTAAGCCTCCCACTGCGCATAAAGCGTCAGGTCGGTGTTGATCGTGACGGACGCGCTGTCTGCATAGGCTGTACCGCTTCCATCCGCGGCAGTGTTCCAGCCGGTGAAGCGATGGCCCTCACGGGTGAAGGCGTTCGCCGTCAGGTTCATCGTCGTGCCAAAGTCGAATTCCTCCGCGTCCATGTTGCCAGCGCCGCCGTTGGCGATGAATGTGATGGTGTGGACGTTGGCTTTCCACTGTGCGTAAAGTGTCAGGTCAGCGGTAATGCTGATGGTCTGTCCGTCGGTATAGCCCGTACCCGTGCCGTCCGCGGCAGTGTTCCAGCCGGTGAAGCCGAACCCTTCCCGTTCAAAGGCATGCGCGTTCAGCGCCTGCGGGACCTCATAGGCGAAGGTCTGGTCCGGCATTGATCCTGTCCCGCCGTTGGTGTCAAAGCTCACCGTCAGCGGGATCGGTTCCCACTGCGCGTAAAGGGTCATATCATTGACCAGGATGACGGAGGAATTTTCGGCAAAGGGTGTGCCGCTGCCGTTCGCGGCGGTGTTCCAGCCGCTGAAGGTATAGCCCACGCGGGTGAACTGGTTCGGGGAAAGGGCAGTGCCGCTGCCACGGATCACCTTCTGATGGTAGGCAGCTTCCGCCCCGCCGTTGGGTTCAAAGGTGATGGTCTGGGTGGGCTTTTCCGTCCAGACGGCATAAAGCGAAACGGTGACCCCATTCCGGTCCGTCAGGTTGTGGACGGATTCCCCGTCCTCATAAGAAGTACCGGTCCCGTCGGGGTTGGTGTACCAGCCGACGAAGGTGAAGCCCTCGCGGGTGAAGCCGAGCGGGCTTAAGGCCTGCGGAACATCATAAGTGAAGTTCTGGTCCGCCATGCTGCCCGTGCCGCCGTTGGAAACAAAGGCAACCGTGTAGGTATTGGCAGTCCAGACCGCGGTATAGTCCCGGTCCCCGGTGGAACCGGCCGGGATGGTCACGGAGGGAACCGTGCCGCTCAGCCCCGTACCCTGCCAGCCGCTGAAGGTATAGCCCGTACGGGTGGGATTGATAAGCGTGATGGCAGCGCTCTCGACGGTATAAGTTCCCGGATTCGTCCCAGAAATTGTCCCTCCGGCCAGGTCATAAATAATCGTATAAGGTATCAGCGACCACTGCGCGGTGAGAGCCAGGTCGGCGCTGATGGTAACGGACTGACCGTCTGTATAGTCGGTGCCGCCCGCGTCCTTCCAGCCGGTGAATTCATAGCCCTCACGTTCGAAGGCGTTCATGCGCAGCGTCTGCACAGAACCGTAGGGGAAGCGCTCGGCATCCATGGTCCCCGCCCCGCCGTTGGGCAGGAAGGTGACGGTGTGGACGTTGGCGACCCACTGGGCATAAAGATCCAGATCCTCCGTGATGTCCATCAGCGCCCCGTCATTATAGAACTTTCCGGAGCCATCGGAAGCGGTGTTCCAGCGGTCGAAGCCGTATCCTTCACGGGTGAAGCTGTGCGCGTTGAGCTGCGTAACTCCCGGGGTATAGGCCACCACCTGATCCGCCATGGTTCCATCGCCGCCGTTGGCGTGGAAGCGGATGGTGTAGTTCACCGGGGTCCATTGGGCATACAGCGTCATGTCAGCGGAAAGCGTGACCGTCGCCTCATCGGCATATTCATCACCGCTGCCGTCCGCCGCACTGTTCCAGCCGCTGAACGTGTAATGCGTGCGGCTGAACTGGTTCGGACTCAGTTGTGAAGCCACGCCCTCCACCACGGACTGCGTATTCGTCCGGGAGGAATTGTCATTGGCATCGAAGGTGACGGTGCGGGTGGGGTTCTGTGTCCATTGGGCATAGAGCGTCACCACAGCGCCATCGGTACTGCTCAGGTTGTTCACGGACTCCCCGTCCCCGTAGCTCGTGCCGGATCCATCCGCGGCTGTGTTCCAGCCGAGGAAGGTGAAGCCGGTGCGGGTGAAGCTGTTCGGCCACAGGTTCTGTGAAGTGTCATAAGTGAAGGACTGCACGCCCATGGTGCCTTCCCCGCTGTTCTTGTCATAGCTCACCTGATAGCGCACCGCGCTCCACACCGCGGTATATTCCCGGCTGCCGGTGGAACCGGTCGGGATGGTCACGGAAAGGACCGTGCCGCTCAGCCCCGTACCCTGCCAGCCGCTGAAGCTATAGCCCGTGCGGGTGGGGTTGATGAGGGTGATAGCCGCGTCCGCCGGGGTGTATTCATCCGGGTTCGTCCCGCTCACACTGCCGCCCGCAAGATGATAGGTGATGGAATAGGTGACCGCGGCCCACTGCGCGTAAAGCGTCTGGTCCGCGCTCAGTGTGACGGCTGCCTTGTCGGCGTATGCCGTCCCGCTGCCGTCCGCTGCCGTGTTCCAGCCCGCAAAAGTCCAGCCTTCGCGGGTAAAGGTGTTCGGCGTGAGAGAGGTTGGCGTGCCTTCCTCTACGTTCTGGGTATAGACATTCCCTGTTCCGCCGTTGGGGTTAAAGGTGACGGTGTGAATGGGGATCAGTGTCCATTTTGCGTAAAGCGTGATGACGGCACCCTGCGTGTTGCTCAGGTTTTTCAGTTCTTCCTGATCTGTGTAATTGGTGCCGGTTCCGTCCGCTGCTGTATTCCAGCCCACGAAGCTGTAACCGGAGCGTTCATAGGCATTCGCCGTCAGCGCCTGAGATACGTCATAGGTGAAGGTCTGATCCGCCATGCTGCCCGTCACCGGGTCCGTGGTGTTGGCTTCAAAATGCACGGTATAGGTGATTGGTTCCCACCGCGCGTACAGCGTGACCGTGACGTTCGGCTCAGCGGTCAGGTTTTTAACCTTCTCATGCATGGTATAGCCCGTGCCGCTGCCGTCTGCCGCCGTGTTCCATTCGGTGAAGCGGTAACCTGTACGCTCAAAGGGATCTCCGCTGAGGTTCCATCCGGCCAGAACTTGTTCGCTGTCATAAGTGAAGTCTTCGCTGTGGGCTGTGCCGCTGCCGCCGTTGGGTTCATAGCGGATCGTATAGTTATTCGCGGTCCACTCAGCTGTGCAGGTCTTATTTCCGGTGCTGTTTTTGACAATAACAACGGACTGCGCCACAGCTGTCCCGTCATTCCAGCCTGTAAAGGTATAGCCGGTGCGGACCGGGTTCACCAGGGTGAAGTCGTCGGTCTCGACGGTATAGCTCGCCGGATTGGTCTGTCCCTCCGGCAGCTCGCCGCTGTTCAGCTCATAGGTGATCGTATAAGTGATGATCTCCCATTGCGCGTAGAGCTTGATGTCATCCTCGATGGTGACGGAGGCCTTGTCGGCATAGGGTGTACCGGGGTTTTCCGCGGTCGGAGCAGCCACCGTGTTCCAGCCCTTAAATTCGTAACCCGTGCGGGTGAAGGCATTTTCCGTCAGTTCCTGCGTGGTTCCATAATCGAACTGTTCGGCGTGCATCTCGCCTTCCGCCCGGATGCTGCCTTCGCTGTCGTTGGCGATAAAGGTCACCGTATGCTTGTTCAGCGCCCACTGCGCGTAGAGCGTGAGGTCGCCCGTGACGGTGATCTCTTCCCCGTCATCGTAAGCGGTACCCGGATTCTCTGTCGTCGGAGAGGGTTCCGTGTTCCAGCCGGTGAAGCCGTACCCCGTGCGGTGGAAAGCGTGCGCGGTCAGCGCCTGCTGCTCACCCTCGATGAAGGTCTGGTCCGCCATGGCGCCGGTCACCGGGTCCGTGGTGTTGAAATGGAAACTCACAGTATAACTCTTCCCCAGGAACAGCCGTTTGTCGGCGTTCAGCCCGACAACGTACTTCGTGTCGTCACTGAAGAAATAAGCCTTATCCGCATCGGAAAGGGTGTGTCCGGAACCGCGGGCAAATTCACCGGAACCGTTTGCCAGGGTAACACCAACAGAAGCACCTTCTTGCGGAGCTGCTGTTATTTTTGCCCATCTTCCGGATGGGATATACAAATTATCTCCGCTGTTCTCCTTGATTTGGATCGTACCCTTAAGACTCAAATTTCCGGAACTGAAATCGACGCCGGAACCGACAGGTGTATGTCTGGACGTATCACAAATCGTGGAAAGCACGGTATTGCTGCTGATACTGCCGCCTTCGAGGGAAACGGTTCCGTCAGTAATGCGGACACCGCCGCCCATGCAGGCGCTGTTTCCGGTGATGGTGCCGCCGGTCATGGTGAAGTTCGCTCCCATAAATACACCACCGCCGTAATAAGCCGTATTTTCGGAGATGGTACCGCCGGTCATGGTAAAGCTGCTGCCTGAGCTGCCCGAGACACCGCCGCCCTGCCGGCTCAACAGACTTGAACCTGTGGCACCATTTTTGGAAATCGTACCGCCTTCCATAAAGAAGGTGCCGCCGTCGTTGATTTGAACACCGCCGCCTTCATTGAGTGCGCTGTTGAGGGTGATTTCCCCGCTCTTCAGCGTGAACGTGCCATTGACGATCACACCGCCGCCGTCTTTATTCAAACTGCTGTTATTACCGCCGGTCACCTTGCCGCCGCCGGCGCTGTCTGTGAGGGTCAGTGTACCGTTGACGGTGATGACGTTTCCGCCATCCACCGGGGATAGTCCGTAAAGTCCGCGGTCAAGGGTATGACCCGAGAGATCCAGGGTGAGTTCTTTCCCGGAAGCGATCATAACCGGTGCGCTGATGGTCACGTCTTTGAGCAGTGTGACCGTCTCCCCGGTCTGTGCGGCGTCCACCGCAGCCTGAACCGTGAGATAACCCGTCTCACCGATCGCGGCGGCAGCTTCTTCGACTTTCCCGAAAAGGGTGAGATTGTCCGTGACTGTATCGCTGCCGAAGTTCCACGGGATCGTGTAGGTATTGTCCGTGTACCAGCCGGTCAAGATGTATTCCTTCGGCGCGGTGTAAACGGGTTCCGTGACCGTTTCGCCGGAGACAACTTTCTGGCTGTCAGGCGCTGTGCCGTGTCCCGCCACGTCAAAGTTCACCGTATAGGCACGGACCAGTTCGGCCTCACCGTTCCCGTTCAGGCGGACGGTGTAATCCGGGTTGTCGCTGAAAAAGATAGCCGCGTCCGCTTCGGTGAGTTTGCCGCCGTTGTATGTGTCTGCCGCCCGTGCGAACACACCGGCGCCGTTTTCCATCGTGATGCCGATGGAACCTTCCGCACCGGTGAGGGGAGCGGTAACCTCGATGACCAAACCTCCTGGCAGATATACGTTTGATGGTTTGCCGTCGCCGTTCGTGTTGCCGGAAACGGCTCCGTTTCCGCCTGCCAGCGTGAATTCCCCACCAAAACCATCCGGGGCAATATATATCCCGCCGGAGTGATCAGAACCACTTGCTGCGCTATTCTGGATAATCCTGCCGCCGGACATGGTAATATCGACATTTCCCTGCACAAAGACCGCCGGGAAATTGCAGCTTTCAATCGTGCCGCCCTCCATTGTGAATATACTACGGCTCGTGGCACCGGAATTTATGTAGATCCCGTGAGTGTCAGCCGCTCCGCCGACAATTTTTCCGGTTTGTCCGGAGCTGCTGTCCCTGAGGACCAAAAAGCCTCCATTTCCTACTTCAATAACAGCAGCATCCAAATTCCCGCTGGTTCCGTGAATGGTGTGTCCGGCAAGATCGAAGTGCACCCCTTTAGAATCAATTGTTATAGATTCCTCAGGCGTAACATCCTGCAGCAGAGTAACTTCAAACTGTTCCATAAGTGTCGGACCGGCGTTGATCGCATCCTGAACAGAGGTATAGAGTGTCGTATTCTGTTGAAACGTGAGCGAAGCCACCGCTTCCCGGATGCGGGCATAAAGGGTCATGTTCCCGTTCACGGTGTCGCCGAAGTTCCATTTTGTATTGTAGGTATTGTCCGTGTACCAGCCCTCGAGACCATAACCATAAGGGATGTTCCCAACTGTTGGCGCGATGATTCTTGACCCATCCGCGGCCGTTATCGCCGCCGGATCCTCCACGGAGGTCCCGCCCTTGTCCAGCTTGAATGTAACCGTCCATGCCAGACCCAGATACGCTTCACCCCTTGAATTCAACCCGACGGCGTATGCCGGGTCGTCACTGAAGAAGCAGCTGACTTTTTCCGTCCTGGGATGAAGTGAGTTCGTAAAGACGCCGGGGTTCTCCATGCTGATGCCTGCTCGAGTATCAGGATCCAGCGTGCCGGAGATATTGAATTTCGAATGACTGGTCAGATAGATATTATTTTCTTTGCTGTTAGATCTATTGCCGCTGACCAGAAATTTACCGCTGATACCGACATTCATTTGATTATCAAAATAGATTCCGCCGCCATTGCCGTTTTCCGTTGTATTGGATTGAATGGATGTTTCACCGGTGATGACAGATGGGCTGTTGATATTCATATTGAGATATATACCGCCGCCGTTATTTTTGGCTGTATTTTCATTGACCGTGACAGTATGAATGGTAAAATCTCCTGCCTGTTCAATGAATATCCCTCCGCCGCTGTCTTCGGCTTTGTTCTTTGTGATTTCTGCGAGGCCTAAAGTGATAGGGCCATCAGTCTCAATATAAATTCCGCCGCCAATCCCTGCAGAATTTTCAGAGATCGTTATATTCCTGATGTAAAATCCTTCGGTCGTCCCCTTGAAATAGATTCCTCCGCCATTCATGGAAGCTGAATTCTTCCTGATGATGGCCTGTCTGATGTCAGTCTTTTGTATTGACACATTCTCTGCATAAATTCCGCCGCCAGATCCGCGTGCAGAGTTGCTTTCAATAACAGCATTTGCCTCGATCCACAGATAACCACCATTTACAGCGAAATAAATACCGCCGCCATGACGCTCGGATTTATTGCCGCTGATGGTCACATCCCAGAGCGTCAGAAAACCGGAATTCATGACGATACCGCCGCCATTCCCCGTGTTGTTACCGCCGGTGATGGTCCCGCCGCCGGCACTATCGGTAAGGGTCAGATCACCGTTTGCGGTGATCACATTGCCGTTTGCCACAGCGGCAGCGTCCGAAAGGCCGCGGTCGATGTTGTGGCCGTTCAGGTCGATTGTTGTGCCGGAATGGATCGTCAGCGGTCCGTCGGACGTACCCGCCGCCGCATCTCCCGGCAGGGTGATGGGGGTCGTTCCCTTGTCCAGTTCATGCTGCACCCATTGCCAGACGGTCAGGAACTTCGCGTAAAGCGTCATGTTCCCGCTCACGGTATCGGTGGCAAAGTCCCATTTGTTCTGGAATGTCGCTTCTTTGTACCAGCCTTCCACATAGAACCAGTCCTCCGAACTCAGCGTCGGTTCCGTGACATTTACGCCGCTGCCGAGGATCTGATCGGCAGGTGCTGTAATGCCGGAACTGCCGACGTCAAAGCGCACCGTATAGGATTCGGTCAGTGTTGCCTCTCCCGCGCCGGTCAGTCCGACCGCGTAATTTTCATAATCGCTGAAGAAATTGCTGTTATCCCCATTGCCCGGAAGCCCGGAGGTGAAGACACGCGGGGAACTCATATGGACCCCGACTGAGGCCCCTTCCAGCGAACCGCCGACGTTGATCATGAGGTTCTGGTACAAATAAACATTATTCGGTGAATCCCCGATGGTGTTCCCATTGATCTGCACCTTCCCGCTGAGCTGGAAAGTGTTTTTTGTATATGCATATACACCGCCGCCTTCGGAAACAGCGCTGTTGCCGGTGATCGATCCGCCGCTCATGGTGAAAGATTTTACGGCGTAAACACCGCCGCCGCCATTTCCGGTGCTGTTCCCTGTGATCGATCCGCCTTCCATCACGAAATTACTGTTCGCACCCGTATAAATGCCGCCGCCTTCTAATGCGGCACTGTTGTTTTCAATCACGCAAAACTTATCGATCTTCAGGGATCCGCTGTAGGTGTAAATGCCGCCGCCATCCGAGAAATCCCTATTCTGTGCAGCATTGCCGCGGATAACAGTGGGATCTGTGGCTGATAACGGACTGCCCACAGCAATCATCGATTCGAAATTTCCGATTGTGGTATTTTGGGCATCGGAATAGATACCACCGCCATCACCGGTTCTGGCTATATTATTTTCAATAAGCGAACCGAAATCAATGCTGAGCGAATCCACGGCAGCTGCCGCGTTGATCCCGCCGCCGCTGTCCGATGCTGTATTGCCGCTGATCGTACTCCCGGAAATACTGGCGGAAGAGGCAGCGTCAAGACAGATTCCGCCGCCGTTTCCCGCGCTGTTGCCGCTCACGGTGGCTATGGTCAGGGAAAGGCTGCTGCCTGCGGCATTCATATAGATCCCGCCGCCGCTGCCGGAGGCTTTGTTGCCGCTGATGGTGACGTCTGCGCCGATCGTCAGATTGCCGGCTTCGACCCGGATGCCGCCGCCGTTGCCGTCTTTATTCCCGCCGGTGATGGTGCCGGGGCCGGTGAGGGTCAGGTTACTTTTGGCAACGATCACGCTGCCGTCATTGGTTCTCACCACGCCGCCGCCGAAATCTGTTGAATAATCCGGATTCCCGCGGTCGAGGGTGAAGCCGTTCAGGTTAATGGTGACCGCTGTACCGGGTTTTGTCGTCAGCGCCTGGTCATCCGGGCCCGCTGTGGCATTCCCAGGCAGGGTGATGGATGTCACACCCGCGTCCAGCTGGGCCTGTACCCACTGCCAGACCGTCAGCCACTGGGCATAGAGCGTCATGCTTTGAGGGAATTTGGCCATATCCGTGGCTGCGTAGCTCTCGCCGCTGCCGTCAACTGCCGTGTTCCAGCTGCCGAAGGCATATCCCTCACGGGTGAACTGGTTTTCGGGAAGGCCGTAAAAGACATTCGGATCCGAGGCAACCAGGTCAGCCATCGTACCGCTCCCGCCGTTGGGATCGAAGCTCACTTTATACCCGAGCACGGCCTTTTCATTATCAAGGCCGCTGCCGAACCCGACGCCATAGGAGCTGTCATCGGCGCTGAAATAATCCGCCGGGTTGAAATTAACCTTGCCATTTTCACCCTGTCCTTGTCCGAAAACGCCTCTGCCGTTTTCCATGATGATGCCGATGGAGGTACCGGCGGGGAGGGAGTCCGCCAGGCTCAGATATTTCCCGGCGGGGACATAGACGTTGTTTGCCGCACCGCTCACCGTGTTGCCGGTGATGGACCCGCCGCGGATCGTGAGCGGGTTGGCCGGGACATTGGAGTTATTATTCACATCGTGGGCATAAATGCCGCCGCCGCTTTCACCCGCGCTGTTGCCGCTGATCGTACCGCCTTCGATGACGGCGCTGCCCTCATAAGAAAAGGCAAGTGCGCCGCCCTTTCCGCCGGCTGTGTTGCCGCTGATCGTCCCGCCCTTCATAGTGAAGGAAAAATAATCGTTACCCGTTCCATTCGCGGCATAGACCGCCCCGCCATGCTGAGCGGCTTCGTTGTCGCTGAGCGTGCCGCCTTCCATGATGAATTCCGAATTGGGATTGGTATAGACCGCCCCGCCGCTGCCGGTCGTGGCTGTGTTACCGCTGATTTCTCCGTCTTTCAGGGTAAAGGAAGCATAACCGGAAGATCCCCGCAGATACACCGCGCCGCCGTAAGAGGCCGTATTCCCGGAGATCATTCCGCCTTCCATGGTGACAGTGCTTATGTTGGCATAAACCGCGCCACCGGTGCCTGCCGTGGTATTCCCGCTGATGGTCCCGCCCTTCAAGAGGAAGCTGCTGCCGCTGGCGGTATCATTCCCGCCGATATTCAGATATACAGCGCCGCCGCCGCTGTCTGCGTTGTTGCCGCTGATGGTGCCGCCTTCCATGGTGAAGACCGCTTTGTTTTCCGCGTAAACCGCGCCGCCCCGTCCGGATGAATTGCCGGTGATGGTGCCGGAGATCAAAGTCAGGCTGCCGCCGTAGAGATAGACCGCGCCGCCCTTATCGGAGCTGCTGCCGCCCGTGAGCGTGCCGTTCCCGGTGAGGGTCAGTCCGCCATCAATTTGGATGATGCGGCCGGAGCCGTCCTGTGCGATCCTGAACTCCGCCATATCCAGGGTGATGTTCTTCCCGGTAGCGAGATGCAGCGTCTCGTCAATGTCGACGTTCTTCAGGAGTGTGACCGTGTCACCGCTCACCGCTTCATCCAGCGCGTCCTGGACTGTGTTATAGTTCGTGGTGCCGATAGCCGCGACCGGTTCCGCGTCCACGATTTTCGCGTACAGCGTGAGTGCCGCGTCAACGGTATCGCTGTTGAAATTCCATTTGTTGGTGAAGCTGCTTTCCTTGTACCATCCGGAGAAGGCCATTCCAGAAGGAACAGTGAGCTCCGGTCTGGTGATCAGACTGCCGGTGGGTACGGAGAGCGCCGCGGGCGCCGGTGCCTGTCCGGCAGTGTTAAAGGTGACCGTCACGGGTGCGCCGAGATACGCCTTGCCGTCCGCCTTTACCCCGGCGGCATAAGCGCTGTTATCTGATACGAAGCCTTTCACGTCAGCGGCACTGAGCCTCCCGCTGTTGTAGCCGCCGGTGCTTTCGGCAAAGACACCCTCACCATCCGCAAGGGTGACGCCGATGTTCGTGCCGTCGGCGGGAGCCTGATGGATCGAAATCGTTTTTCCGCTTTCGAGGTAAAGGTTGGTGCTTGTGTTGTTGATGATCTTCCCGCCGCGGACGACAAGTGGCCAGGCATTGTTGGCTATATACACACCGCTATACACACCGCTGCCCTTCCCGGCTGCCGTGTTGCCGCTGATCTCGCCGCCTTCGAGGACGAGCGACCCGCGCTCTCCGATCAGGATGCCGCCGCCGTTCCCGGTGGTATTGCCGCCGGTGATGCGCCCGGTTTGCGCCGCGCTGCTGTCCTTGATGGTGAGCGTGCGGGCAGCGGTGATGTGGATCACATGACCGTTTTCGGTAGGGCTTGTGAGTCCGCGGGTCAGGGTTTTGCCGTTGAGGTCCAGGGTGATGGGTGTTGTGATTGGGTATTTGATCTCAATCGGCGCGTCGAGCGTCACATCCCGCAGCAGCGTGACGGTTTCGGATGGCTGTGCCGCTTCCAGAGCTTGGGGCAGGGTGGCGTATTTCGTCTCCCCGATGGCCGCCGCCGCATCCATGATCCGGGCGTAGAGGTTCAGATTATCATTCGAAGAATAGACAGTATCCCTGTCAAAGTTAAATTTATCACCTGTATAATTATTCCTCAGATACCAGCCGTCCAGGACCTTGTCCGCTGGTACAGTGATTTGCGGCAGATCCTTGATCAGGCTGCCGGTGGGCAGGTTCTGGGATTGTATCTTGCCGCCGACATTAAAGCGTACATAGATGCTCTTTCCGAAGATCATCTCGCCATCCGCGTTCATCCCGACGCTGTATCCGTTCACGTCGCTGGTGAAGACGCCCGGGGTGTAATTTCCGTTCAATCCCGAGGTAAATACGCCGTTGACGGGAGTACCGCTGATTTGTTCCGACCAGAAGCCGATGCGGGCGTCGCTGTTCAGACCGCTGCCGCTGATGTTGATCTTCTGATTGTTCGGGAGAAACCTGACATTCATGCCGCTGTTTCCCGTGATCTTCGGACTGCCGGAAATGTTCAGTCCTTTGGCATTGTACGAGACAAAAACACCGACGCTGTTTCCGCTGACCGTCCCGCCGGTCATGGTAAAAGCGCCGTTTTGGTCCAGTCTGACGCCGACGCCATTGCCGGAGATCTCGCCGCCGGTCATGGTGACGCTGCCTCCGTTATACAGATACACCGCGTATCCGCTGTCTATACCGGAAACGCCGGTAAATCCGCGGATAGAGCCGCCGGTGATGAGAAAGCTGCCGTCCTCGGCGGCTGTGCTTTCGTTACCCAACACGACGCCTTCTGTTCCATTTGTAATATTTCGTGCAAGGGAAATTTCCCCGCCGGACTGGCGGAAAGTCCCGGAGAGAATATTCACTGTCCGGACAACTCTGTCTGCCTTGATGGAGCCGCCTTTCATATTAAAGACAGCATTTTTGTCATTCATTTGGACACAGGAATCGTTTGAGCAGGTGATAGTCCCGCCCAGCATTTCCATTCTCGCATTCCAATCATTCCCAGAATAACTCTGCCCCTGTTCAAAATACACAGAGCCACGAATTGTGCCGCCTGACAGCCGCGCATAAACCGAGCTGGATTGAAAGCCGATCGGCGTTAAATGGATATTTCCTTCAATGGTCCCGCTGTCAAGGTTCAGTATACCTTTTGTGACTTTGAGCGCTCCGGAACCGGTAAAACGGATGATCCCTCCGCCCTTTGCATCTGTGATCTGCAGCATGCCATCCATCTGAACGCCAATGCCGTTTCCGCCGGTAATGGTTACCGTGTGCCCGTTGAGGTCAAGGCTTGCAGAATAGCCGTTGACGGACCAATCCCTCATGGTCACATCCGTGGTCAGGCGGTAAACTCCGCCACTTGTTGGCAGTCTGGTCGGATCGATCCAGTCCTCCGCCATCACCCGTCCCGCCATCCCCGGCAGAACCAGCAGCACCATCACGATCATCCATACTTTCCATACGTTCATTTTCATCTTCATCATCCACTCTCTCCCTGCGTTATCTTTTCGGTTCATTATCCATATTTATGAGCGCGCCTGGTCTGCCTTGCCGCTGCGGTTCTGCCCGCACGGCAAGACTGCACAGTAGTGCGCGGCCTTTCGATCTCGGTGCGGTCCCTCGCCATTGCATACGTGAGCGCGCCTGGTCTGCCTTGCCGGTGCGGCTTCGCCCGCACGGCAAGACTGCACAGTTGTGCGCGATCCTTCGATCTCGGAGCGGCCCCCGCCATTGCATACGTGAGCGCACCTGGTCTGCCTTGCCGGTGCGGTTTCGCCCGCACGGCAAGACTGCACAGTTGTGCGCGTCCCTTCGATCTCGGAGCGGCCCCTCGCCATTGCATACGTGAGCGCACCTGGTCTGCTTTGCCGGTGCGGCTTTGCCCGCACGGCAAGACTGCACAGTAGTGCGCGGCCTTTCGATCTCGGAGCGCCCCCCGCCATTGCATATGTGAGCGCATCTGGTCTGCCTTGCCGGTGCGGTTCCGCCCGCACGGCAAGACTGCACAGTTGTGCGCGTCCCTTCGATCTCGTAGCAGCCCCCGCCATTGCATATGTGAGCGCACCTGGTCTGCCTTGC
>JAFPZX010000169.1 GCA_017417055.1 Anaerolineaceae bacterium | reverse complement strand
ACCTGACTTGGGTTCTGAAAAAGGCACCATATCTCAATATGTCTACACCATCTGACGTTGATACCCTTCTTCCCGCCAATGCTTCGGCAGATTGCCGTTCTGGAAATGTCCCTGCATAGCGTCCGCTATTTGACGCTTACAAACGGACAATGTTGTCCCTTGACTTTTGTTTAAAAATGTGGTAAGGATATAGAACAAAGCCGGAATAATGACAAAAAAGGGGACAGGCCTGCAGGCCTGTCCCGGGGCGAACCATCCCCATCAAAAATCATAATCTCTTACGTCTAACGTCATACGTCATCCATCATACGTCATACGTCGCAATATTACGGCTGACCCCAATCGTAACCGTATCTGATCTTATTTCCATCATAAATATACGGCAGTTCCTTGTGAAAACAGCGCTCGTATCCACTGCAAAGCCCGTCATCACCCAGCCAGCGCATGCAAATATCGTAAGTGTGGAATATCAGGTACTCTTTATTGCCCCACGGATCCATCTTATATGCACCGATCTCATCTTCCGGCAGCGGGAACACATAAACTTCATTATCCGGGTTCCAGGTTCTGTCGGTCCAGATCAGGTTGATAGTGATCCCGCCTTCGTTATTGATCCAGGCATTATACGTCAGACGGTACTTGTTATCCTCTTTTCTCGCGCTGGAAACCATCTTCGGCAGTCCTTCCGCGAGAACTGCGTACAAGGCACTGGAAATATCCGGAACCTCGTTGGCAAACGTGACTATTGACATGATCTGGTATTCTCCCGGATGAACCGTGAAACCACCATTAAATCGGCCGCTCGTCTCATGTACATCGCTCTTCAGGATGAGTGTTGGATCCAGGTGCGTCTTGCTGATATCCTTTGGCGCTCCTTTTGTACCGGTGCCCATGATGTTGTTGATGGTTACTTTCATATCAAATGGATTCTCAATAACTTCAAAGACCGCCTGGACCTCAACATCCGAATGCATAATGACGAATTTATTGTCATTCACAGTCACATCGCCTTTGACCACCTGCCATTTCACAAACTGACAGTTGTCGTTTGGTGTGGCGAACAGCGTTACTTCCGTGCCGGCAGGTCCTTCTGTCGGAATAGCATAGGCAGTACCGTATTCATTGGAGGTCACTTTGACCTGATAGATTTTGTCTGCCGAGGTAAAGACCGCGGTATATTCTACAGGCCCGCTTACTTCCGTCACTTCCGGTTCCCAGCCGGCGAAGGTATAGACCACGCGTCCTTCCGGATCCTCCCGGGTCGGTGTTTCTCCCTTGTATACCGGTATCGAACCGAGCGGGACCTGATCTGTGGCCAACACAGTTCCATCGTAATTTTTCCAGGTAACTGTATATGTCGGGATCTGCGTTTCTGTCGGGGTCGCGGTAGCGGTCGGAGTAATTGTCGGCGTTTCCGTTGGCGTCGCCGTAGCGGTCGGCGTGAACGTAGCTGTTTCCGTCGGCGTTGCCGTAGCGGTTGGCGTGAATGTAGCTGTTTCCGTCGGCGTTGCCGTTGCGGTTGGCGTGAACGTCGCTGTTTCTGTCGGTGTCGACGTAGCGGTCGGTGTAAACGTCGCTGTTTCCGTCGGCGTTGCGGTAGCGGTCGGCGTGAATGTCGATGTTTCTGTCGGTGTCGACGTAGCGGTCGGTGTAAACGTCGCTGTTTCCGTTGGTGTTTCCGTAGCAGTTGGTGTGAACGTCGGTGTTTCTGTCGGCGTTTCCGTAGCTGTCGGCGTGAACGTCGGTGTTTCCGTCGGTGTTGACGTAGCGGTTGGCGTGAATGTCGCTGTTTCCGTTGGTGTAGCCGTGGCAGTTGGCGTGAACGTCGGTGTTTCCGTCGGCGTTTCTGTAGCGGTTGGCGTGAACGTCGCTGTTTCCGTCGGCGTCGCCGTAGCTGTTGGCGTGAATGTCGCTGTTTCTGTCGGCGTTGCCGTAGCGGTCGGCGTGAATGTCGATGTTTCTGTCGGTGTCGACGTAGCAGTCGGCGTGAACGTTGCAGTTTCCGTCGGTGTCGCCGTAGCTGTCGGTGTGAACGTCGCAGTTTCCGTGGCTGTCGGCGTGAACGTCGCTGTTTCCGTCGGCGTTGCCGTAGCGGTCGGTGTAAACATCGCTGTTTCCGTCGGCGTTTCTGTAGCAGTCGGCGTGAATGTCGCTGTTTCCGTTGGTGTAGCCGTGGCAGTTGGCGTGAACGTCGCTGTTTCCGTGGCAGTCGGCGTGAACGTCGGTGTTTCCGTCGGCGTCTCCGTGGCTGTCGGTGTGAACGTCGGTGTCTCTGTCGGCGTCTCCGTGGCTGTCGGTGTAAACGTCAGTGTTTCCGTCGGCGTCTCCGTGGCTGTCGGTGTAAACGTCAGTGTTTCCGTAGGCGTCTCAGTCGGAGTTTCTGTGGCAGTTGGTGTGAACGTCGGCGTTTCCGTAGCTGTTGGCGTGAACGTCGGTGTTTCTGTCGGCGTCTCCGTTGCAGTCGGCGTGAATGTCGGTGTTTCCGTCGGCGTCTCAGTCGGAGTTACTGTGGCAGTTGGTGTGAACGTCGCCGTTTCCGTCGGCGTCTCCGTAGCTGTCGGTGTGAATGTCGCTGTTTCCGTTGGCGTTGGTGTCGGCGTTTTCGTCGGGATCTCGGCATAGGTATACGTGTAGGTCATATTCTCCGTTACCGCGGTTTCCGTGCTCGGTGCGATATCCCAGGAACCTGCCTGATAGCCGGAATCCGGATAATCTCCCACTGCCGGAATATCAGACGCAGCCAGTTTCAGCGTATCGCCTTCATACCCACTCAGCGTTATCTCTTTGTTAGCATCCGTTTGATCATTCCACTGACCGTTTTCTACCTTGAACGTAACCGTCGCACTGATTGGCGCCCTTGATATTGTGAAGTCTGCTGTGGCCATTCCACTAAGATAATTCGCTGTCTCGTCGATCACAACTCTGACTGTGTAATCACCCGGTTCAGTCGGGACGGTCCCGATATAGCTGTCCTCAGGCTCATTCTGCGGTTTATAAGTGATCGTCTCGGTTCCGCCGCCCAAATTTCCTGAAACTACCGGTGTATTGGCTGTTTCTCCGTATACCCATCCGTTTATTGTAATTGTTGGCTCAATTGCCGCTTTATTTACGGTGAGTGTACCATTCACATAGGTGATGGCATAATTTTTCGCGGTGGTTTCCACATCGGTGATAATCACCGCGTCAGAGGGAGTGATCGTACCGGATGTAGTGGCAGCCGCAGTGCTGCTCGGTGTGAGTGTGATCGAGCTTAGATATTGACCGGGAGCCACGACAGGATTGTTGTCACCGGTGACTGTCACCTGACTCACATCCTGGCTGATATTGCCATTCAGAGGGGCAGTCTGCCCATTTGCAGTAATGGTGATGGCACGAGGAATGATGGTACCGGTTCCCTCGGCTGTTGTTGAGCTGAGAGAATAGTTTCCGGCATCGTCACCACCAAGTTCAAACCCACTGAAAGTGACAGCCTTATCTGTTCCGGCATCCGCATCCGCAAAGGCGGCATTGGCGATAATAGAGAGCTTGTCTTCGCCAACTTTGCCTTCAAAGGTCACACCTGTTGTGACTACAGAAGCGTTTGTTGTCCCGTCATACACTTTTTCCTCAACAGTCAATCCATTGACCGTGACAGGTTTTTTCGTAATGCTGCCTGTTCCTTCCGCGCTTGTGTAATCCGGTGTGAGAATATAATTTCCAACACTTGTACCGCCAAGAGTAAGGCCGCTGAAGGTCACTTTTTTGTCAGTACCAACATTTTTATCTTCAAAAGCAACAGCATCAACGTTCACACTCAGGGCATCACCATCTGCCATGCCTTCAAAAACAGGAACGGCGTCCGGATCAAGCGCGGCGGTTGTGGTTCCGTCATATTCTTTTGTCAGAGCTTTCAAGCCGCTGATGGCTGTAATTTCAGCTTTTGTGATCTCGCGGGTTGCGGAGCCGGTATATGGGACGTATCCGGGTGCTGTAACCTGAAAGTAAACGGTCAGTGGACTTTCGCTCACATTGGTTATCGACGGTTTTTGACTTTCAGGCAGGTTATAAGTGCCTTCTGTAGTACCGTACATAATGGTATAACCGCTTTCCGGTTTCGTCACGCTAACGTCAATGCTTTGTGGCTGCCCGGTGTAACTGCTGGTGACATTCGCTGCACTGGCATTAATTGTACGTATATTTATACCTCCATTGGTAATAGAAAAATTAACTTTTTCTTCTGGATAAGAAGATCCTTTTACAGAAGATATTTGTACAACCAATTTATTCTCAGCAACAACATCTGAAACATTAAATTTCAATTTCAGAATTGATCCAACCACATTGATATTTTGATTGTCGCTGCTATTCCATGCAATGCTAATCTTCCCTATTTCATATTCGTTAATATTCCAGGATCCATTGAGAATACTTTGATTTCCTTGATAAGATAATTCTGTTGTATCATGAGCATAATTGATTTCAAATTGAAGTCCATTAATTGCTATTTCATTATCAATTACAACATCAAGTTCAATGTTGTTATCCCCGGGACCAGCGGAAACTTCAGAAACTGATATTGCACCATCTGCAGCAATAGCTGAACTAAAATTTATAATCGATAATAATATCAAGATCAGATATAAACTCAATTTCTTCATATAAACCTCTCACAACAGCGTTTCTAATAAATTACAACAGGTTCTTTTACAAGGAATCTTCGTAATCGTATAACATCGAATATATCAACATCTCCATCTCTGTTCAGATCCGGATTCGCAAAGAGTTCAACAGGTTCTTTCACGAGATATCTTCTCAATCGTATGACATCAAAAATGTCAACATCACCATCACCATTTAAATCTCCAGGAATAATTACATCTACTTTACCGGATTCGATTACAGGAATATACTTTAGTTCCTTATTGTCTGAAATCTTGTTACAAATTACTGTAACAAGAGCATCTCCTTTTTTCGCATTTTGAAGAACAGCAAATTTCAGTTTGATGATTTCACCATTAACATCATAGTTTTGACTTATATCTTCCCATATCAAATCCACACCAGTTCCATACCATCCAGATATGCCTGAATTTTCAAATCCTTTATATATGAGCCTGTTTTCATCATAACTTATTGTTAGGATCATTCCCGCAATCCCCGGATTATTCTTAATATTCAAGCTAACCGTCACTTCTTCGCCGGGTCGAGCCTCTTCAGAGGAGACTATCAGCTTTACACGATTGTCATTTTCATATACTGCGTAGGTATAGGTATAGGTTATGTTCGATGTGATAGCGGTAGTGATATCAGGCGTAGTATCCCAGGTGCCGATTTTATAAGTTTCATTCGGTTTACTGCCCACAGCCGGAATCTGGCTTTGCGTCAGCTTCAGGGAATCACCCTCATATCCGGTCAGCGTCACGGTTTGATCCGCAGTGGTGCCGTCATCCCAGGAACCATTTACCACCTTGAAAGTCACGGTATGTGTTACTTCGCTCTTTGCCTTGTAAGTGTAGGTATAAGTCGTGTTGCCGGTGATGACGGTATCGGTACTCGGTGTTGTGTTCCAGCTTCCCTCACTGTAGTTCTCCGCCGGTTTTGTACCCACCGCAGGGATATCCCCAGCAGACATCTTCAGTTCATCGCCCTCATAACCGCTTAAGGTCACAGTCTTGTCAGCCGTAGTTTCATCGTCCCAGGCCCCATTGACTACTTTGAAAGTCACAGTGCTGGAAAGCGAATCCTTTTTTGCATAGGTATAGGTGTAGGTCGTATCCCCCGTAATCTGCGTGTTCACAGAAGGAGTTACGCCCCATTTTCCGGTTTTATAATTTGTATTCGGCTTTGTTCCCGCGGTCGGGATCTGCTCTTCTGAAAGTGTCAGTGTGTCGGATGCAATGCCATCCAGCGTGACCGTTTTATCCGCGGTAGTGCCATCATCCCATGAACCGTTTGCTACCTTGAATGTCACGGTATAAGAAACCGCATCGCAGTTCTTCAAACGGAAGCGATAACTTACGGATGTCGCATTTGAATCGAGCTGATCTAAACTCAGCCATTCACTGTCTCTTACCCAGGTATTTTCTGTGACAGCGGTATAATTCTGATATTTCCAGCCTTCATACCATCGTGCTCCATAATTACCGCAATGAGCTAAGTTACCTGCATACTGCCCGGTTTTCCACCATAATTCATGCTGGTAAACCCCGGTTACATTGCTGTCCTCATACCGGGCTCTATCCTCAAGCGAAGTTTCATCCATATCCAGTTCATGCTTATGCGGATAATTCGTCTGTTGTTCCAATTCAACCCAATCTCTATGCTGCGGGTGACCGCACCAGTGATACCAAACTTTTTTGATGAATTTTCTGGTATTTGTATCTGCGCCTAAATTCATATATGTTACATAAGGTTCATCGGACTCCACATATCGTGTCGAGGAATCGGACTGCGTCCAACCGTTTCCCGGAGATGTGGAACCTGTTCGTACGTAGTGATTTTTCACCTCAATTTCCCATTCATCGGGATTTACGTTGGGAGGAAGGAAACTTTTTTCAACCCAATCGCAGCTCGGATCAGCATTCTGATAAACTGTAACATTACAAACAGCTTTCACAGAAGAATTTGCATTTGCAGCTGCCGTAATAACCGCACTGCCTTCCCCAACAGCTGTTACCACACCATTGGATACTGTCGCAACGGAGGTGTCTGAACTGCTCCAAGTAATCTTTTTGTTATCTGCATTAGAAGGACTGAGTGTTGCACTCAAGGTAAACTGACTGCCAACTGCAACAGATTCATTGGTTTTATCCAGTTCTATACTCGCAGGAAGAACTTCAGGCCATGGAGATACAGTTACATGACATTCAGCTTTAACAGAAGTTCTCCCAACCACTGCAGCTGTGATCGTCGCTGTACCAGAACTTTTTGGAGTTACCTCACCATCGGAGGAAACTACAGCAACACTGGTGTCGCTACTCGTCCATGTTATTTTTTTGTTGATTGCATCGTTTGGCCGATATGATGAAACATATAGATTTCCCAGTGTATAAGCGTAAGAACCTCCGGAACTTCCATAACGAAGATCTAATGAATCCTGATTAAGTGTTATCTTATTTGGATAATCAGCTGTAATAGTAATGTATTTTATACCGTCTCCAAGAATCAATGATTTACCAGTTCCTGTTCCCTCTGCCTCGACTGTTAAGGCAATGTTTTCACCTCTTAAGTCTGTCGGAATATCAAGCAGAAAACCTTTTTTTGTATAATCTAAATCAACTCTTTGATAATTATTAACCTTTTCTATATATTCTCTAAAATCATTCCTTGGAGTTTTGACTTGGATACGAAGATCCAAATCAGTATCAGGAGAACTCGGATCATAAGCCCAACCATATATATGGATTCGCCCATCATCAGTTCCTCTTGCTTCATTCAAATCTCCTTTAGGATTGGGCTTGTCAAGAAAAACATATCCAAGGAAATCACCAAACCATCTTCCGTCACTCTCAAAGTCAGTAAAAGACCTCTCTTCCATTCCACAATAGCCATTTGCGGCATATTTGGAATTTCCATCACCGTTGCTGAACAAGATCATTTGTGTTTGCGTATTTACACCTTCAATAACACGAATATGATCCTTCCAGATAGCCAGTCTTTTACTTGGGAGTTCATGTCCATGGACCCAGTTCGGATTTGCATTAGGTTCCTTGGAAACAGTGAAGCCATACGATTCAGCACTATTGATCCAGGTCTGACCATCCATGATGGGGACATCTACGCCTGTAAGCTCGTTCACGCGCGCAGCCGCATACCAGTTCGTGCTCGCTCCATTTGGCGCCCATGCCCCGCTGCCGCCGGGTTTCTTTGCGTAGGTAGTGTAAGGAGCCCCGCAAATATCAATATGAACTCCCCATTGGTCATTTCCGCTGATTCCGTTGCCACAGTTGGGTGTGTAAGTACTATCCATATATGTAATTCCATTTGGGTCATCCCAAGAAGGATTAGTATTTATACAACAATCTGTTGTACAATCATTAGGTTGACAACCTCCATGGGTTACTGTTTTGATAGCAAAATGAAGATGTGTCGTACCACCAGCACCACTACCTGTGTTACCCATCCACCCAATAACCGTTTTTCCTCCAACAACAGGATCTCCTACACTGAGATTAGGATTGCGATCTTTCAAATGAGCATAATGGGAGTATAGGGTTTGACCGTTAATAACATGTTTTACGACAACAACATTACCACCACCGCAATAATTACATTTACCCGATGAATTATACTGATCACCACTAAAAGACCTTACAACTGTACCATCTGCAGCTGCAACAATTACAGCTCCATACCCTTTTACAATATCTATTCCATAATGCCATCCTTCATAATATGATAATTTTAAATACACCCCCCATTTAGTATTCCAATAGTTTTGTTGAGGTTGGGCTTCTGGAACAGGCCAATACCACTGTGCAAATGCGTTTTGAGTAAAAACTCCAAAAAACATAAAACAAATCAACAGAAGAAAAAAGGAACGGCGATGCAGGTTTGGTTTCATATTTCTTATCCCCCGGCTTAAATAAAAAGTGCGCAGACAACGAAGCCTGCGCACGCAAAACGCTAAGCTCCATTGCTGCCACACAAGTAATATTTCGACGTGTATTAAGAGTATGCGAAATATTCGAGCCTGCGTTTTTGCCAAGAGACAAAAACACATACCCAATACACGTCATTAAAGTACGCAAAAATATTCACTTGTGTGGCAATTTTTAGTATATCACATAATCTTATTTTAGTGTGAAATTTCGTTAGTATTTTTTCCGATGTATGCCCAGCATGTTGAATGTTGAAAATGAAAAAATTTTTATCGACCGGTCATTTTCTACTTCATACCGGTTGTTTATCACTGAATACCATCCCTCGTACGGGGCAGGAGCGTCATGCCTGTATTTATGCACACGAACCCGGGCTTGATGTGCCTCAGCGGCGCTCATCCCGGCGAAACGTTCGGGGATCAGACGCTACTACATTCCTCCACAGCTCTCATGGCACATCAGCCCCGGCTGCGAGTGCGCCTTTTTCCCGGAAATGCAAGAGGACAGTTCCATTCGACGCAAGTGCCTCATGTAAACCGTCCCTGTCACTCCCGGCTGCGTGTGCGCCTTTTTACCAGGTAGTAAAGAGGCGGCAATTCCGCTTACACAAAATCGCCGCCTTTTTATTTCATAATTTAATCGTTTCTCTCACAGAAGTTTCATTTTTTCAAGAAAATCTTCCACACTCATTCCCGCTTCTTCGGCTGCCTGTTCGATTGTGATATAACGCTTCTCCGCAAGACTGACCAACGACTGGAATTGTCCGTCTGCTCTGCCACTGTTGTAACCGTCTGCTCTGCCACTGTTGTAACCGTCTTCTCTGCCTTCGTTGTAGCCTTCTTCACGGCCTTCTTCACGGAACATATTCATGGTTTTCACTTCGTCATATTCTGTAATGCACATACGTTTCACCTCCGCGCGGTTTTTTATAATAAACGGTTTAATAACGGAATCGTCACTCAATTCATCCACTGCCAGATCCACCGCATCGCCAATCTCCATACCGTTGTTCTGATGAAAGCGGATCCTGTAAATCAAATACGAATAATCTCGCAAAGGCGTACAGGCATTCAGCCTCTCACCCTGCAGCTCAAATTAACCTGTTTTCGTAATGCACGAGAACCCAGGCCTGATGTGCCTCATATGATGTTCCCATGGAACAAAACTGAAAAATCCGGGAAAGTCCAATTCTCCACCAGATTGTTGGATTTTCCCATCTCTCTGAAGCTGATCACTCAACGGGCGTGACGGATTTTACCCACTCAATAAAGTTTTCATCGCTGCTGCCGCTGCGTTCAGCCTTGGTATGGCCGGCAGCCCAGATGGTTTCAAAGTCGATCGATTCAACCCCTTCGTAATTCATCAGCGCGAGGGAAAGGTCAACTTCCGTGGAAAGGGATGTATCGCTCTGCGCAATACCGGTGCGGATGCGCCAATGCTTCGCGACCGAAGCGCTGCCGAATCCGTCTTCCGATTCCATCAGGTAATACATCGGGTTATACATATTGAGCCGGACATCCACCGTATTGCCCAAAGCATCGGTCCGGACAAGATCTTCTGCGAAATCCGCGGCGTATTCACTCCCGAGTGCGGTGAGGATCTCTCCGAGAATCGGATCAAAATGAGCGCCACTCCCATCACCGTAACCGAAGAGGGTGTTTTCGCCCTGTCCGCGGTCGAGCTGGTCAAATGCGCCGAGATTCTTGGAAGCTGTCTTGAATGCCTTCACAAAGCTTGCAATGCTGGTGACTTTTGCTCTGTTTGTATCCGCGTCATATTCGACCCATTCCCCATTGGCATTCAGGGCATTTATATAGTCTTCCGGTGTCTCATAAACACCAGTAAGGGAAAGTTTTGCAGTGGTCTCATTGCGGGTAATGTCATCAACCGCTGTGTAATCGACCTCACCGGCTGGTACACCTCCCTCAGCGTTTTCAGGAAGTCCCGGGAAACCCTCTCCCGCAGCAAAATCAGGGCGCTGCCCATCATCCCGGCCCATTCCACCGTCAAAACCGCCTTCCGGACGTCCACCGCCCATCATCCCACGACCGCCGCCTTGATGAGATGCAGAGGCATCATAGGGAAAGGCAGTATCAACCAGGAAGTGATTCAGGGAACGGTTGATCTCACTGACCAGGTAGTCATAATAGGATCCACCCTGATAAATACCGTCATCACCTGCTTCAAGTGTCAGCACATTGCCAAGGGGATCTTTGAGCCCGGCACTGTTGAGATGCGCGGCAAAGGCAGCTGCCAGGTTATCGGAAATCGCCTGCTGTTCATCTGTAAGGCCGCTGCGGGTAACGCCCATCATCCATTCGTAGGACTCATCAGCCAGATCCAGATTGGTGATCGGGCACCAGCACATGGAGCCGTAAACCGCATCACTGACACCCTGTACCGCACCGATAGCGTTTAGATAGGGTTCATAAAGTTCACTGTCACCGGTTGCACCCATCAGCGCGGACTGTGCTCCGCCGCCGCTCATACCAAAGGTAAAAACAGCCTCCGGATTCCCGGGAAGAAGACCGGCATTATAACGGATATAGCGAACTGCGGCCTTCAAATCCGTAACACCGGCGGGTGCACCATGATTCCGGCCCCGGCAGCCGGCATGAACATAGATGAAACCCTCTCCGGTGAAAGCGGTCAGACTGCTGTACGCAGTAAGGGGAGCCATGGCAGAATACCCCGGTGTTTCCACCGGAAATACGATCGGTGCGGAAGCAGGCGTGAAACCACCAACAACCGCGTCCGGATTCACAGTGCAGGTCCATGTGTCATCACCATTATTGACGCCTTTGAAATAGGGACCGGGCACAAATACAGCAAGGTTTTCGTAATTCTCGTCAGCCGGTGTTTCACAATAGGGGATTCCGAGCTGATAATAGACATCATCCTCAGCATTGTACTGCCAGGCACTCATGTCAATCTGCGGAAGATTGCTGACCGGCGCTTCCTGAGCAAAACCGGCGGCATTGATGAGGAAGAAAATCGCAAGTAATATAAAAAGAGTTACAGATGTTCGTTTGATCATGATCAGTGTCCTTTCTGTTATCCGGTTCTGCCGGTAATTGATGATGCGATGTTTTTGAAGCGGATCAACCGCAGAGATTACAGATGTTTCTGCAGCTGCTGAATAGTTACATTATTATACCTTGCCTGTGTTGACATCAACACCGGATTATGCTAAGATTGTGCATTGTTTTGAATCAAAAAAGATTCTTGTGTGAGCCGTCCGGAAGTGAGACAGGCCACCTGGGCCTGTCACGTGCAACCGCAGAAAATGTGCATTACCCTCTATTGTGTATTTTCCGCACAGAAAAGCAGCGAGTATATGAAAGAATGAGTACAAGTTTTATTATTGAATCGATCCTGCTGGGAATTGGACTTGCCATGGACGCTTTTTCCAGTTCTGCGGTGAATGGGCTGAATGAGCCGAATATGCCAAAATGGAAAATGTTTCTGATCGCAGGAACTTTCGGTGCATTTCAGGCGCTGATGCCGCTCATCGGCTGGTTTTGCGTCCATGTAATCGCAGACGCCTTTGAGTCGTTCCGCAAGCTGACACCGTTGCTGGCGCTGCTGCTTTTACTGTATATCGGCGGGAAAATGCTTATCTCCGGTATTCGTGGTGGGGATGGGGAAAAGCCCGCGCTGAGCCCCACTGATTTGCTGATTCAAGGTGTGGCGACATCTATTGACGCGCTCTCAGTCGGGTTTACGATCGCATCATACAGATTTCCTCAGGCTTTGGGGAGTTCTCTAATCATTGGCCTGGTAACCTTTGTGATCTGCATCGGGGGCGTCCTGATCGGGAAAGCATTCGGCACAAAGCTCTCCGCACATGCCCAGATCCTCGGCGGCTGCATTCTGATTTTTATCGGGCTCAAGATATTTTTCGGGTTCTGAACATTACCATAAAAAAGTAACCGTTCAAAAAAAGGAGCTGTCGCACATCTTTTTTATTTTACGGCAGCCATTCTGCCATCAAGAGCATTTGCTTCGCCGCGTCCCTGCGAAGCATTCCCTCCGGCAGGCTTTCCTATATAATTATGTGCGACATCCCCAAAATTATTTGCTTTTTCTCAATTTTCCCCTATTGGTGAGGTTCATTCGTATCGCTGCTTTGATTATTGTTCATATTATACGGCTGCTGATTGTTGCTGAACGGTGCATTTCCGTAAAACTGAGCATTATACGGTCCGTTATTATACGGTTGACCATTGTAAGGTTGAGTACTATTGATCTGCTGCCCGCCATTTGGCCTATTATCGTACGGAACATTCGTATAAGGCTGATTTCCAAAAGGAGCACCGGTCATAGAGCTGCCCTCAGCTGCCCTACGCATACGTTCTCTTTCCTCTGCTACCGCCTGTTCAAAATCGAAACCATCGTTCGAAGGAACATGCCGGTTCTGAGAGTCAGAAACAGCAGAACTTTCCGTCTCAACAGGTGTTTCATCCAGGCTTTCTTCATAATCAAAGCGGCCTTCCGGACTGTAAATCGTCATGCCGTCTTTTGTGTGGCTGCCGTCATGATGATGGTGATGGTGATGATGGTGGCTGTGGTGTTCTCTGAGGCCGGAAACTCCCGGAATAAAGAACAAACAAACCGTAAACATATTGGAAAGGTGCCAGAAATCAAAGGGAATACAGGCCAGTTCAAAGAACCCATAAGCCAGCACTGCAATGAGCAGCGGAATCAGATAATGATGACGGTAGCACGGGTGGTTGAGAATAATAGTGTAAGAGAGCACATAGAAAATTACCATGAGGATCCCGCCGGAATTCAGTATATACAAATACACATTATGCGTACTGACGTTGGAACTTATACGCTCAATCATGACTCTTTCAATTTCCACACCGATGCCGTGTCCCAGGAAAGGATTGGCTTCCCGATAAAATTCCCAGGCAGTCTGCCAGATTCTATCCCGTCCGGTCACACCACGGTCGACATCAATAATCGAGCGGATAAATTCACGGGTCGTCGGAATCAATAAGAGTATAGCAGCAACTACAGCAATATCAAGAAATATCAGTAAAGTGTTGTTTGTTCCCAGACGCTTATGATACGAGACTAACATTGCCAACAGGAAAACACCAACCAAAAGGAGTCCTCCCCGGGATTCCGTTGTCACCAAAAACACGCCAAAAATAACAGCCGGGATCAGCCACAGTTTGTTTTTTGAGAGCTGCACCGCAAATACGCAGAGAATGATCCATAACGCAAGGTAACCGCCAAAGCGGTTTTTCTGTTCAAAGAAAGATTTCACCTGGCCATTGCCATTAAAGAAAGCCATTGAATCCCAAAATGTCGGATGTTGGATGACTTCATAAACACAACAAATTATTCCATAGATGACAAAACATCCGATCAGGATGTAAAGATCTCTGCGGTGGAGATGAACTTCCATCGGAATAACAAAAAGAGTAACATACAGCAGCGCAAAACGATAGATCTGTCTCAGAATATAAAACCCGCGATCCTGCGTTTTCCACAGATACAACTGCGGCAGCAGGAAAAAAATAAGCAAAACCAGCAGCGCGATCCATCCCTTGAATTTTTTCTTCCGCTTGATGAATACTGCAATAAGCCCAATCACGGCAACAGCTGCCATCAGCCCGTCCAGGATCCAATCCCATGTAGCAGTCGAAATTCCAAAGGGAGCACCCAGATGGTAAATGATCGCAGGGAGAATCACAATAATCAATACATAGGGAATTAACGCGTGTTTCAGTTTCATGCCAATCATCACTCTTCTGTTTTTGTTTTTCCGGAAAAATACAAGAATGCAGTCATGTTCCCGGTCAAATAAAACGTTGCAATTTTTATGCCAAAATTATCATCGTTCCGGGAGATTGCCTGTATTACGATACACGAATACATGGAGCTGCCAGTATTGCTGTTAAACTGTTCTCATATGCTTCACAGTAGGACAGGCCTTTGGGCCTGTCCCTTGGATACACCGTGAATCGTAACCTGCCTAAAAAATACAAGGTCATAATTTACCCGGGAAATATCAGGAAAAATCCGATTCATGGTAAAATAAGCACCGTAATCGAAATGATGCGAGGATTTGCAGCATTGTTATAAATTTGTCATATTTCATTGCTGCATACACTTTACACGTTTTGCAGACTGTGCTATAATCCACTCTCGCGCACTTCGGTGCATGATTCTGTAAGGAACCTGCTAAAAGGTTAAGGTGTAATAAAAATGACAGATATTTTGAGAACTATTGAAGCTCCGGTTAACCCGAATATTCCTGATCTGCTCCCCGGCGACCAGGTTTCCGTTCATGTAAAGATCAAGGAAGGCAACCGCGAACGTATCCAGGAATTCAAGGGCATCGTCCTCTTTACTCATAATAATGGTACGAATTCCACTTTCACCGTCCGTCGTGTCGCGTCCAATGGTATTGGCGTGGAAAGAACTTTCCTGACACGCAGCCCCCGCATCGACAAAGTCGTTGTGGAACGCCACAGCAAAGTTCGCCGCGGCCGCCTGTATTTCCTCCGTGATCGCAGCGGCAAGAGCGCCCGCCTCAAGCAGAAATTCTAAACCTGCGAAATTATTCAAAAACCATGGAACTGCCGTTGATAACAACGGCAGTTTTTTACGTTATTATTCAGTATCCAGCAGCGCATCACACAGTGCAGTCTTTTTGTGTCGGCTGCGCGACAACAAAAAGGCAGACCTGGTGTGCTCCGTCATGCTCTTTCCCGCTGCAGGGTGTGGAACAAACGGTGATACATCACCAGAGAGCCGGAGACAGAAACATTGAAGGAAGGATAATTGACCGATTCGATTTCCAGAACATGCTGGCATTTGCTCAAAACTTCCCGTGGCAGTCCATCCACCTCGGAACCCAACAGATAGAGTGCACGGATCGGATGGACGAAGGTGTTCAAAGCCTTTCCGCCCATTTCAATGCCGATAAGCTCTGCGCCTTGCGGACGGGCTGAAAGGAAAGCATCAAAATCCGGGAAACAACGCAGTGGAATTCGTTTGTCTACTCGCAGCACATCCGTTATCTGGTGTTTCGGTTTCGTTCCTCCAATCGTGAAGATTCCGGCTGCCCCCAGCTGCCAGGCACTGCGCCAGAGCGTTCCGACATTTTCCCAATGTTTCGGCTGATAAATGCCAATCTCAAAATAGCCAAGATTCTTTGTGATCAATCTTTTTCTCCATCATTTTCCGGACCGTATGGACCGTAATTGAGAATTTCACGGGGAATTGCCGGATTGGGGTTCGGCGGGCTGATGATGCCCTCTTCTTCCATACGAGCAAGCAGTTTATTCGCCCGGCTGTATCCGATGCCTAATTTGCTGACCAACATATTCGCGGAAGCCCTGCCCGCCCGCTGCACTGTCTTCACAGCCTCATCATAAAGCGGATCGCCATCCTTTTTCAGCTGTGGAACCGCCTCATTGAAAAGCGGCAGCTGTGTCAGCATCCCGTTATTCGTTAATTCCGCCGGGCGCAGCACCTTTTCCGTCACCGGTCCGGGCACGTTGACCAGGTCTGGATCTTTATTTTCCGGGGTATTATCAACCCGCGGACGCTTGCGCCAATAACTGGCGATCCGGTGAATCTCATCATCGGAAACGTAGACGCACTGCAGCCGTTTGAGCGCGATTTCCTCGGTGAACAGGAAGTACATATCGCCTTTCCCGAAGAGGTTTTCCGCACCAGGGCGGTCCAGAATCACCTGACTGTCAATATGAGAAGCAACCGCGAATGCAATCCTGGTCGGCAGGTTCCCCTTGATCGTACCCGTAATAACATCCCGGGAAGGACGCTGTGTTGCCACGATCAAATGGATACCCATAGCACGGGCAGTCTGAGCCAGACGGATGATGCTGTTTTCCACTTCAGGTCCGACTTCACTCATCAGGTTCGCAAGTTCGTCGATCACTACCACGATGTACGGCAGTTTTTTCGATGAGAACTTCCGGTTATATTCCTGGATATTTCGCACCCCGTTTTCCATAAAATGAAGGTTGCGCATGTCCATTTCCCGCAGGACCCATTGCAGAATATTGACCACCATTTCAACATCGGTGACCACCGGTGTGATCAGGTGAGGAATATCGTTATATGGCGTAAGTTCAACGCGTTTTGGGTCGATCAACACCAGCTTCAGCTGGTCCGGGGAATAATGCAGCAGCAGACAAGCCAAAATCGCGTTCAGACAGACAGATTTACCGGAACCGGTGGCACCGGCGATCAGCAGGTGAGGCATACGGGTCAAATCGGTACAATAGGCAGTACCGTTGATATCCTTCCCCAATGCGATGGCCAGTTCACGTTTGCGGCTGCGGAACTCATCACTTTCCACAACTTCCCGCAGGCTGACCGGGGTTCGTTTTTCATTCTGGATCTGGATCCCGACATAGGTCTTTCCTGGAATCGGAGCTTCAATGGCCAGATGCTTGACAGAAAGTCCCATCAGCAGGTCATTCCGCAGCATTTCAATCTTATTGATGCGGACACGTTCTCTCCTGCCATTGCTGTGGACAATAAAACCGGGCTCCACCCCAAACTGTGTAAAGGTAGGACCGCACTGGATATCGACCACAGAGCAGGGAACATCGTGCTTCTGCAGCAGTTCCTCAATCTTGGCAGCCTGCTTCTTTACCCAGGGATCATCCGGAGATGTGCTCATATTTTGTTTATCCTGATCAAGGATGGAGTCAATATCCGGCAGGATCCAGGGATCTTCCGGCTGGGCTGTTGGCTCATTGGTCTTTTTTTCTTCAGGAATTTTGGGTACAAATGAATAATCGTGCATTGTCGTTTCAACTTTCTCCTGTTCTTCGTTAATTGTTACAGTCCGGCTGCGAACCAGTACATTTTCAACCTTTTCTTCCTTCTTTTCCGGCTTCACAGGTTTGGAAGGTGCGGAGAGAAGGCCGCTGCCATTATGATCATCATTTTCTTCAAAAACCGGTGTCGGCGGTGTTTCCGGTTCTTCTTTCGGAAGGTTGGCTGCAGGTTTCTCATTTCTTACAGACTCAACCGGCACCAGCGGCAGCTGCCGCGGTTTGGCTTTCGGCTGAGGTTTGACGGGACTTTTCTCGTTCGTGGTATTGCTTTTTATCTGAACATTCTCAGTGGTTTTCTCTTCGGCGATCGGTTTTACGGCCGGTTTCGCAGACGGTTTTGGAACATCGATCCGGACAGATGACTGAATCTTTTGTCTCGGTCTGACTTCTTCAACAGGCGGCTCCTGGGGAATCATCGAATCCTTATCGGGAATTGGCTGAGCGATTTCACGGATCGTTTCCCGGATTTTTTGCAGAGAATTCTGTGCTTCTTTCCGAATCGAGAACCTTGGTGCGTTTTCTTTCTCAGCAGCGGTCATCAATCCGACTGTAGAGCGGAAATCCGCTTCGATATCGGTTGTCAGTTCTTCTTTCTGCCTTTCCGCTTCCATCGCTTCCGCTTCGTCTGCGGTATGAATATCCCAGTAAACCCTGACGGGAACTTCATCATCATTGCTGTTTCGTTCCCTGTCAAGTGCAATAAAGAATTTCCAGGCCTGCCAGATAAAGAAAAGCGTCAGGAAAATCAACAGGATCAGCATACCGCTGCTGCCAAGCACATTAGTGATCATACGGACAACTGTCTCCGCAATCACACCGCCGGCTTCCTCCGGAGGGATCGGAGGAACACTTTTCAGTGCATTAAATTCAAGGATCAAAGCAACCAGAAAATAAAGACCGAAAAGATACAGATAGCGTTTGTGATGCATTGTCTTAAAGCGTTCAAAATTGCGCAGCCACAAGCGCACGCAGTAAATCGCGATCAGAGAATAGAAAATCGGACTGATCGCGCCGAAAAGATGCCGGGACATGTTCACACACCAGACAGCCGCTCCCCGTTCGTTTTTTGAAGCGATTGAATAAATGCAAAGAATAGAAAAGGTGAAAAACGGAACAGCGACCATATCCCAAAAGCCATTGTATTTTGTCAGGAAGCGCCCGATCGGTCCTTTTTCCTGATAAGCTTTACGTTCCGCAATTGTTTTCGGTTCTCTTTCCTTTTCCCGGAGCTGAGCCTTCTTTTCCTTCCAGGCAGCAGAGGCCGAAGTAACAGTCTGCTTTGGCTTTTTTTCAGCTTTTACGGATTTTTTTACAGGAGTGGATTTTTTGACGGTCCCTTTTACTGTGTTCTTTTTTGCGGTGGATGTCGTTTTTCCTGTCTTTGACTTTGTTTCTTTGGTTTTGTTTTTAGTATCTTCTGTTTTTACCATAATCAATCTTTGTTGTTCGTTTTGAACTGTATTCTAAGAATCAGGCGGCGCAACACACAGTGCAGTCTTTTTGTGCCGGCGCAGCGGCATCAAAAAGGCAGACCAGTTGTGCTTTTATCCTGAATAATAACTCTCTTTATATATTATCACTTTCCGGTCTATTTTATCCTGATTCTAATATGATTCTAAGTTTTGTGCCCTATAATAATGTTACGTCATTGGACATAAGGAGGATTTTGATGACACCACACCATTCAGACGCAAAAGCGGTGGTTGAAGCTCTGAACTCCGACATAACTTCGGGATTAAAAGAGTCACAGGTCACTGAACTGCGCAGCCGGTTCGGCGAAAACAAACTGAAAGAAAAGAAAAAGAAAACCAATTTTCAGCGGTTTATCGATCAATTCAAAGATGTAATGATTTTGATCCTGATCGCGGCGGCGGCAATTTCATTTGCCATTGCCTGCACGCAAAACGATCCGGAAGAATTTTTTGAACCGATCCTGATCCTGGTGATCGTTATCGTCAACGCGATTATCGGCACCATTCAGGAAAGCAACGCGGAAAAAGCACTGGACGCGCTGAAAAACCTCTCCGCACCGCACGCCCGCGTGATCCGTGACGGCGAGGAAAAGATCGTGGATGCGGTCGACCTTGTCCCGGGTGACATTATCCGCCTGGAAGCGGGGGACTTTGTTCCCGCGGACGCCCGTCTGATCCGCAGTGTAAGCCTGAAGAGTGAGGAATCCGCCCTCACCGGCGAATCCGTTCCCTCGGATAAGGACGCAAGCGTTGTTGTGGACGAAAAAGCCCCGCTGGGCGACCGGGTGAACATGATCTTCTCCGGATGCTCCATCAGCTACGGTACCGCCACTGCTGTTGTCGTCGCCACCGGGATGAATACGGAAATGGGGAAAATCGCCAACCTGCTGGACAGCGAAGAAGAAGGACCGACCCCGCTGCAGGAAAAACTGGCGCAGCTCGGAAAATACCTTGGCATTATCTGTCTGGCTGCCTGTGCGGTCGTTTTTGTGGTCGGACTTGTCAGCGGCATTCCGCTGATGGAGATCTTCATGACTGCTGTTTCCCTGGCCGTTTCCGCGATTCCGGAAGGACTGCCGGCCATCGTGACCATCGTCCTTTCCATCGGTGTGCAGCGCATGGTCAAAAAGAACGCCATTATCCGCCGGCTGCCGGCAGTGGAAACCCTTGGATCGGCCTCTGTAATCTGCTCGGATAAAACCGGTACACTGACCCAGAACCGTATGAAACTGGTCAAGGTTTACCTGGACGGCGCTGAAGAACCGGAAGATGTCACGACGGATAATTCCGAAGCGGTAAAACGTTTATTAACATACAGCACACTCTGCTGTGACGGCTCCGTAGTCTTCAATGGACGGGAAGAGATTCACATCGGGGATCCGACAGAAACCGCTATCGTCCTGGCTGCCCACCTCAACGGCATGCCCAAGGATGCGCTGAACAATAAATATCCGCGTCTGGGCGAGATTCCTTTTGATTCGGACCGCAAGCTGATGACCAGCATCAATCTCATTGACAACATGAACATCGCGATCGTGAAAGGCGCATTTGATGTCATGGCTTCCCGCTGCATCAAGGGAGATATCAAAAAGGCCGCAGCGATCAATGAAGAGCTGAGCAAAAAAGCAATCCGTGTACTGGCAGTGGGTTACCGGGTGCTGGATGCCGTTCCGAATGAACCGAAACCGGAAGAAATCGAAAGTGGACTGACCTTTATGGGACTGGTCGGCATGATCGACCCGCCGCGTCCGGAAGCCCGTGATGCGGTCGCGGTCTGCAAACAGGCCGGTATCCGTCCGGTGATGATCACCGGAGACCATGTGGTCACCGCTTCAGCTATTGCGAAGGATCTGGGCATTCTGCGGGATGGCGACCGGGCTATCACCGGTCCGCAGCTGGACGAAATGTCTGATGAAGAGCTGGACAAGAACGTGGAAGACATCTCCGTATATGCCCGCGTTTCACCGGAAAACAAGATCCGAATCGTCAAAGCCTGGCAGAAGAAGAACCAGATCGTTGCTATGACCGGCGACGGCGTCAACGATGCCCCGGCACTGAAAGCCGCCGATATCGGCTGTGCCATGGGAATCACCGGCACCGATGTCGCCAAGGGTGCGGCCGACATGACGCTGACAGACGACAATTTCGCCACCATCGTGGAAGCCGTCCGGGAAGGCCGCGGTATTTATGCCAACATCCGCAAGGTGGTTTCCTTCCTGCTCGGAACCAACATCGGTGAGATCATCACCGTCTTCACAGCCATGATCCTCTGGCGCAAAGCGCCGTTGCTTTCTATGCAGCTGCTGTGGATCAACCTGGTCACCGACGGTCTGCCGGCTGTCGCGCTGGGCGTGGAACCGGTTGAAAAGGACGTGATGAACAAGAAACCGAAAGCCAAGAATGAAGGCCTGTTCGCCCACGGACTTGGTCTGCGCATCGGTCTACAGGGGCTGATGATCGGGATCCTTTCCCTTGTCGCCTTCTATTTCGGCGATAAGATGACCGGGCAGGTCGAAGGAGGTCAGACGCTGGCTTTTATGGTTCTGGCGCTTTCCCAAATCGTGCAGTCCTTCAACATGCGCTCGGAACACTCGTTGTTCCAAATCGGTCCGTTCACCAATAAAAAACTGAACGGCGCGGCAGCCCTTTCCGTGCTGCTGATGTGCCTGGTGCTCTTCACCCCGGTCCGCCGCATCTTCGGCTTGATCACGCTGCCCACCAACGCATACCTGATTGGGCTGGGGCTGATCTTCGTCCCGCTCGTCGTGATGGAGTTCTCCAAAGCATTTGGTCTGACGAAGCACTTCAGAGAGAAATAAGAAATAGGAAATAAGAAAAAAGAGCTGCCGTATCGGAGCAGCTCTTTTTTATCTCAATTTTTCTGATGATCTTCTCCTGTTTTCGATCTTTAAGGAAACACCGATTAATTCCCATAAAGGCGAGGGGACAGTTCTGCGCTTCGCGCAGAACTGTCCCCTTCACTATTTCATAAGATTTACATTGGTTCGGCCAAGATCACGCGGCGGTTGAGGTAGCCGCCATCAACGGATTCGTCCTCACAGGTGATGAGCACCAGCGCATCTGCACGCACATTGTCGGCAACAGTCTCAAAACTATCAGATGAGATTTTGACATTGCTGTAAACGCGGTACATTTGCATGCGGTTGAAGCGGTCATTGACCATAATGTGATCTCCTTCTTCCAACCGGGAGAGGAAGAGGAAGGGACCGGCTTCCGTGGTGTTCAGATGGTTGTGTCCTGTGAGCACAGTGACGCCTTTGCCCGGCAGAGCGCTCTGTTCCAGTAAACCAATCTCGCTGCCCAGCCATTCCACCGGGTAGCTGCCATCTTCAGATTCGGGAACGGTGACGATCTGTTCGGCAACATCCAGTCCCGGAATCTGCAGAGTCAGTCCGGTATTACGATATGCCAATCCCTGCGGACGGGCTGCCAGCTGCGTGATGCGGGAAGCGGAAAAACCGGTATGCGGCAGTTCAAGACCGCAGAGCCATTCAAGATCCTGATAAGGAGTGGGCGGAATGGGGGCAGGATTTTTCGTTACAGAGAACCAGACGGCTCCGCCCGGCCTGATCTGCCAGGAAAAACGTCCGTCATCCAAAGCCAACGGGGTTTGCGTTTCCGTTCCGTTGTAAGCTTCGGTCAGTTCATAACCGTTGATCCCTTTCAGATATACCTTCTCCCCTTCCTTAGCGTAAGGGTAAGCGGTTCCGGTAACCGGACCGTTTACGGTGGGCAGCGGATTGCCGTTCTCATCAACAGCCTGAATTTTATCCGCGTCTTTCGGATTGATTTTAATGAGATATTTAATTTCAGATGCAAATTCCGAAGGCTGATTGTCCGGTGTTACCGCGGCATTTCCTCCGGTTGCAGAGGTGTCAATTTTCCAGACTGCCAAATCCAGATTATCCGATGCGGCATTTTCAAGGACAACACCGCCTGAAATAGTATCCGTCACCAGAACAGCAGCTTTTGCGTTGTCAGCATCCTCGACGGAATAAAAATCCAGTCCGCTGCCGCTGCCGCTCACAGAACCGTTGATTTCCACATTGGTTTGAACAGATACTTCCTCGGATTCCGGATCGTTTATGATTTCAAGACCGGTGGAATCAGCACCTTCTGCCGTGACGTCGCTTGCGGACTTGACATTGATGATCCCGCCGTAGTTAGCCAGGCTGATGCCGTATGTGCCGTTACCGTTCTCTGACTTGACGTCGACCCCACCATTTTCAATGGAGATGTTGGTGTCACCGGTCCCCGCAGATGTGGCGTAAATACCGGCAGTTTCCTCATCAGCATTGCCGTCCTGAACGGTGATGCCGTTCTCACCTTTGACAGTGACAGTCAGCGTTCCGGAATCGACATCAGTATCCAGCGCTTTGCCGCCGGCATAGATATCTCCGCCAAAATCAAAGGTAACTTTTGAGCCGTCATAGGAAGCGATGCGGTTGCCGTAATCGGTCGTGACATCGTCCGATACAGAAACATTCACCGTGGAGCCATCCAGCGCTTCCGCCTCATTGCCATAAGACATCTCAATGGCACCGTTCACGATGATATTGATTTGGCTTTGGGTTTCAGCCTCAACGATGATTCCCGTGGAGCTTGCCTCGGTGCTGTTTTCATCATCTTCGGCTGCTGTGGCTTTTGACACCTGGTTTACCACATCATCGCCAATGATCGGATCGATAATGTCCACGTAATCCACTGGCTGATAGTCAATATAATCGGTAATGTCACCATTTACAGTGACTTTCACGGTCGGGCTGCCGGATTGGCTTTCCTGTTCTGTTCCGGTCTCAGGTTGAGACTCTGTATTGTTGGGATCATATTCTTTATAAACATCCGGCGTATAGGTCCAGACATAAACGCCGTAGTTATCGGCAGTGATATCTTTTGTTTCCGCTGTGGTTGTCCCGTCAGTGGCTTCGATATACAGTCCGGAGTTCCCTTCCAGATATCCGGCAGAAAGGGTTTCATCCGCACCGTCATTGGTGAGTTCAACCGCAGAAGAAGCGCTGATATATTCTTCGACTGTGGCCTGCACGGAACCATCCGCGGCATAAACCACAAGACCGCGTTCATCAGCACTGATGAGCGGAGCGGTGAGCGTGGCTGAACCGCCTTCTCCGTTCAGTGTGACCAGAGCGCCGTTTGTACCCGACTGGATATAGTCTTCAGCGGTCAGCGTGACAGTATCGTTTTGATTGACTTCGATGTCGGCTGCGGTATCAACTGCGTCAATGCCGCTGACAGTGATGGTAACATTCGCGCCACCGGTTGCTGTTCCTGCTGTATAGCCGCTTGAACTTTCTGCAGACAGCACTCCATCCACATCATCCCACTTTTCACTGTCCCAGTCTTCATCGCCCGGTTCTTCCGGGGGAAAAAAGTCACGATCATAATCATAGGTTTCCGGTTCAATGCCGGTTTGAACTGCCACGCCGTGAGACGCAGATGAAACATCTCCGGCAGTCAGTGTCAACGCGGCGGCACCGTTTGTCATGATATCAATGCCGGTATCCCCAGCGGATGTGATGCTTTCAATATCCGCGGTAACGGAACCGGTATAAAGATAGGACCAGAATCCATACCCGCCGCGGACACTGCCAAGATGCAATTCAGCATTGCCGCCATTTGATGTCACGACATTCACGCCGCCGGAAACCGCATAAGTCCCGCCTTCAACATCTGCTGAAACACTGATGCCATCAGCGCTCACATCAATACCGGGGGCTTCTTCATCCAACACATAAATATACTCCGCCCGTCCGGCCATTCTGTTCGCGTTAACAACCAGTGTTCCGGTTTCCGCGGGTTCTTCCTCAATGTCGGCTTCCTCCTGCGCAAACGACGAGGAGAAAAGCAGGGCAGCGGTCAGGAAGACAGCCAGCATTATGTTCATGAATTTCTGTTGTTTCATCATTTTCCTCCTCAGATTATTCCCGGTTCCAAAGGTTATTGGCATAAACACCGGGGGAATAGAGCAGTTTCCCGTTTTCATCTCGTGTCCAGCGTGTGACATAGAATGCAGCTGCGCCTCCTTCAAGGCCTGTCAAGTGACCGGAACATGAGCGTCTGTTTTCATTACAGAACGGTTTATCCACCAAAAAGTTACCGTCAGCATCCTGTCTGTAAGCTGTGATACCTATAGCCTTTGATGATTCCGCAGCGGAAATAACTGCCTCGTCATTTTCTTTGACATAAATCATCGTCTTTTCCGGTTTCAGGTCCGCATTTCCGCAATTGTGATTAATGACAGTTGATTCGCTGAACCGCTGCCAGCCGGAGTCCTCCTGTTTATATTTCAAAATGATGAACTGGTACTTATTGCCGCGGTCGACACCGTCAATCTGGCAGACAAAAGGTTTCCCTTTCTCGGATGTGCAGCCCAGTTTCAGCTCCTGGTTGTTGTCTTCATAATTCCGGTAAAAAACCGCAATCCCATCTGCAGCCGGATCAGCAACACAGGAAATCTTTGTATAATGCTGGCCGGAGAGCTGCGGAACAGACCATGCCGCTTCTCTGCAATTAAACGGAGCGCTGAGCGGAACAAAATACACCGGGGCTGTTTCCTTTCCCAATAACAGAATGGTTTTTTTGTTGACCATGATATTCCGGAAGGGCGTCGCCGTCACATAATACTTTTTTCCGTTCGTCAAACCGGTAATTGTCTTTGGCAGGCTCTGATTTCCCGCATCGGCAATCTTTACAGAGTCTCCTGTGGATGCATCATAAACAGTGTAAATCACATCAAAATTACGTCTATCCTGAGATCCGGAATAAAGGTTCAGATCAACACCCTGCCCACGGGGAACAGCAGTAAGGCTTGTCATCTCCAGGAACGGAGTAAAGTATTTTACTGTCTTTGCGGGTTTATTCATCCCTTTCATATACCGGCTGACTTCCACACGGTAGATTTTCCCGGACTTGAAATTACCTTTTCCGTCAATTTCAATCGTCTTGAATCCATCAAGGGTCGTGACACGGAAGCGGCAGGGGACTTTCGCTTTCGACGCCAGATCGATCACGTTGATTTTGTATGTGAAAGAGCGGTTCAACCCAATCGGTTCCAGTGTCAGCAAAACCTGTTGATTTTGAGCTCTGACATTGTTATCTCTGATGGTGAAAGTATTTAAAATATTATTCAAATTCAACACAGGTTTACTGAAATTCCACGAGTTATGGAATTCATTTTTAGAATTTACCCGTTTATTTACAGTTTTGGAGGTCATATCTTTGAGCATCTTCCCGGCTTCCACCGCGGTAGCGTTCGGGTACAGCTGTCTGACCATAGCAATGGAACCTGTGACCATGGGGGCAGCCATGGATGTACCGGACTTATAATCATAACAGTTCCGAGTGCAATTGTTTTTGACTTGTACCGCGGACCAGATTTTCGTTCCCGGCGCGGCGATATCAATATTGGGTTTGTTGAAATTGGAATACGAAGCGATTCGCGGCACATTCATATCCGCAAGAGCGGCTACGGTATAAGCGCTGGAAACACAGCCGGGCCTGCCGACCGAGTCGTCATAGGAATCGTTCCCTGCGGAAACGACCGGCAGCATATCGGCCGCGACCAGTTTGTCAAAATATTCTTTGCGATATTTGTCTGAACTGTCGCAAATACCTGTATATTTTAAAGAGCCGTAGCTCATATTGACCGCGTCAATTTTTACGCCCTGCGCAGCCAGTTTGAGCAGATAATCATAGGCTTTTGCCTGGTTTGATGAATAAAACTGAGCCTGACAGCACTGTGCAGAGCCGCTTGTACAAGCCATATGTTTTTCATTGCTTTTACAGGTCCAGCGAGTTTCACTGGCTGCTGCGATAAAAACGATATTCGCCTTAGGGGCAACACCATCCCTGCCCGCGGCAATGCCTGTCACATGGGTTCCGTGGTTGAAGGAATTCAGTTTGAGCACTTTTCCCTGAATGGGACGGGACGACCCGGGTGTGGTTGCATTGTTATTGCAGGCGGTATAGTAACCGCTGCCGCTGTTTGAAAAACAAGCTTCGTATTTGATTCGTCTGGTGAACTGTTCATGGGTCACATCCAGACCGGTGTCAATCACAGCAATCGTTCGACCGGAACCGTTCAAGCCCAGTCTTTGAGCATAGGTGAAATTGGAGAGGTTGTTTGCATTACCCTGAAGACCAAAGGCTTTTTCACCGCTTTCAATTTCATCGCCGGCAACTTCCGCGTCGGGATCCGGTGCCATCGGTGCACCCAGGTCAAAGACTTCACGCAGATCTTTATTGTCCTTCACGAAGCTGAGAATTTGGTCAACTGACCCGATCAGGGTGATGGAATTCAGGCTGGTAAGCGGATCGGACTGCATCCCGAGACCTCTGGCCCTCCGGCTTTCTGCTTCTTCCATGCCGGGCTTTACCGCTGCCAGGACGTCAAAAGAGCGGTCGGTAAGGGTCTCGAATCCTTTTGCGGTCAGCGAGGAATCGGCAATAAAATCCAGGTAGGGTTTGAGTGCTGTGGAAGTGATTTTGCGCATTTCCTTCTGCGTGAGGTTGAAATATTCATCACCGGATTTCATCACAGAAGCATCTTTGGAAGCGGAATCACCCACAGTCACATTGCAGACCGCGTGAGCTGCCTGGTCCAGCGTTTCTACATAAATGCATGCTTCACCGTCCGCAAGTGCTGTGACGGTATCCGTCAGCGGGTCGATTTGGATCACACTTTCGTCAGTGACAAACCATTTTAGCGTTTTGAACGGGTTGTCTTCCGGTTCAAACGTCACTTGAAAAGTGTAGCTTTCCCCGACCGAAAGGGAAAGAGATGTGATCCCCAGATCAACATTCATGATCGGCCCCTCATATCCCAAATTTTCGCCCTGAGCGGCGGCTGGAAGTCCGCTCAGCGTCAGGCACAGCAAAACAAGAAATAATAGTACCATAAGATGTTTGTTCTTCATTGGCTTGCTCCTTTATTTTCAGCGGAGACTGTCCTTTTACGGACGAGACTCCATATTATTTCATATAAAAATAATTTCTGTATCGTTTTGGACATCGGAACAGTTCCGCTCCCGTTTCCATATTTCACTGCTGAGTTTTGAACAGATATTTATTTTCAATAACTTTTATGCAAGATTTATTCCTGATTTTGGAATTTGTAATTAAATGTCAAAATTACCGAAACATGTTTCTTTTTGTGACGATTTCAGATATTATGGAAAGACTGATTAATTGGAACAATGGTGACATTCACCGGTTTTCCACGTCCGGAACACGCGGAAAACGATCCTATGATCGCGGCGTTTGTGAATTGATCAGCGCTTCCGCTGCATCGGAGGCAAATTCAGGGATTTTTACGGTGATGACAGTTCCATGCACCGGTTTGCTGTATATTTCCAACGTTCCACCGCACATCATTTCCAGACGGTCCCGAACATTCCGGATACCGACGTGGGATTCCTCATTGATGACAGAAGGATCAAAACCCGGTCCATCATCCTCAACTGTGATGAGTGCCGCATGATTTTCAGACTTCGTGCTTATTCGAATTTGTTCCGGAGAATGTCCTTTCCCGACACCATGTTTCACCGCGTTTTCGACAAGGGGCTGCAGTGTCAGCGGCGGCAGACGGAAAGCGGTATGATGCAGGTCATATGATACAGTGAGCTTTTCTCCGTAACGGATCGCCTCCACTGCCAGATAGGCTTTTGTATGGTGCAATTCATCCGGGAAACTGATCAACTCCGCAGCGGTGAGGGCGCTGAAATTGGACTGCAGGTAGGTTGTAAAATTGTCGATGACTTCCATAGCCTGCCCGGGATCCTCACGGCAAAGCACATAGATAGACGTAAGAGTGTTATAGATAAAATGAGGACGAATCTGCTGCATCATGGCGCGAACTTTTACATCCCGCAGTTCCTCCGCCTGTTTGTACAGCAGATGCTCCCGCTCAATTGCTTCACTGATGAAACCTGCCGCGCGGAAACAAAGGTTAATCCCCGCCCAAATCAGGACAAAAACAGCCCAGCGGCTGTCCCCTCCGATGCAGACAGTCAGTATATCCGCCGCCAGTGCCGCAGGAAAGGTAATGAGCCAGAGGAATTCCTTCCGGTTCGGTTTGTTCCGCATGAGAACGTATAATAAGCCAATTGCGCAGGTTATCCCATATACAGGCATTGTTTCGTAAATATCGGCAGCGTTCATCAGCTGCAAAATAATAACGCTCAGTAAGAGCCCCGCATTGACAAAAGTCCATCTGACGAATAACCGCGGATCACTGTTTCCCTTGTTCTGAGTCCCGGCAGCTGCCCGCTGATCGCAGAGCAGATTAAACATCATCGGCAGCATCAGCCATGACAAAGCGCCAATATACCAGGTTTCCCGATGCAGTCCATAGATATCCAGAAAAAGTGTCGTAAAGGGCAGTTCAGTCAGCTTCCATAAGCCAACAAAAAAACTGAGTGTTCCCAGACTAAACAGCCGTTGTTTGTTTATTCTATCGATTTGTAAAAACAGTGTGGTAAGGGCGAGAAACAGCCCTGCAATCGAAACAACAAGCGCGGCAATCAGAAAATATTTGTCCTTCGGAAGAACGATCAGCGTGAGCAGATCACCGTGTTGGATCAGCAAAAACTGAGGATTTTCGCTCCTGACGCTTTTGTACACCGGGGTAAGCCTGATTTTTACCGTTTTCCCTGCATAATCTGAACGCATCGCAGCACTGAGCCAGTATTTCCCCGGAGTTTTTCCGATATGCCAGCCGGGCAATTCCTCTGTTGAATACTGCAGTTCGTCGTCAAGCCAAACCTCAGCGATGGTATGCTCCAGCCATATGGAAAGACGCGCTCCATGCTTTATAATGGCTCCGTCCGGGACGATGAAGGAATACGTGACCCTTTTGCCCGCATAATCCGGAATTGATTCTTCAATGGTTTCTTCCGGTGAAAGGATCTTATACGCATACGGAGCATAGGCATATTTATGGCTGCCCGGTATAAAGCATACGAGGCAGAAGACCAGCACGCAAAGCACAGCCATGGCGCCGGTGATCATTGATGAGATTTGCAGTTTCTTTCCTTTTTTTATCATAAAAAAATGCCTGCTCAGCACGAATCCCTATCGAGAGCTCCTGAAACCGGGAACCTGTTACCTGACACTTTTCCCACAGGAAACCTCAGATGTGTGATTTCCTTTTGTATTTTTTCCGGGGTAAGCGGCTTCAATATGTAACCGCTGCAATGCAGATCCAGCGCTTCAGCATAATACTCCGTATGTCCGGTCAAAAAGATGATATTGGTACGAGCATTAAGATTCGTGAGAGACTTAGCCAGTTCCACACCACTCTCCCCACACAGTTCAATATCAACAAAAGCCACGGAAACCCGGCGGTCCCGCGCAAATATTTCCGCTTCAGCAGCGGATTGGAAACCAAAAACTTGTATATCCGGGAGCGTATCACGCAGTATATTTACAAAGCCCTTCAGAATCACCGGTTCATCTTCAACGACAATCATGATTGGAGAATTTACATTGTTTTCCGAGCTGCCGATCAGATCATAGATATCTGCATCCAGTACGCGGGAAAGCTGCAGCAGTGTTGTGATATCAGGAACACGGTTCCCGTTTTCCCAGTTCGCAATGGTTGCCCGCGATACAAACATCAGGTCTGCAAGCTGCTGCTGGGAAATGTTCTTTTCCGTTCGAAGATGACGGATGTTTTTGCTGAGCGTTTTATTTACAGTCATGATATATAAATTTTATCACAGAGGTCTTTCCCTTCCGATTATTCTCACTGTTTCATAAATAAGGAATCACTGATTAATTCAGTTCAGGGACGGTTCTCCCGAGGAACGAGGGGAACTGTCCTCTCGCCTTCGCAGGAATTAATCAGCGGTTCCATAAGTTTTGTCCCTAAGTAAATACCGCAGGACTGCTTTTGGACGCGGTTCATCCCGTGTAAAACAGCAGATCCATAATGAGATGTGAATAATAAATGTTTCATTTTGAAACGTTTTCCGCTTTTCGCGAATTTGAAAGAATTATTCGCTTATATTTGTTAACAACGGCTGTTACAAAAAATAGGGAAAGTCAATAGAGACAGTTTCTGTTGACCGGTAAAAAATAATGTACCGGAAAGAAGAGGAACCATATGCCAAGACGGGCTCAATCCATCAGAGAAAATCATAAACCCAGGAATAAAGCCATCAAAGAGGAAATCAAGGCAGAAAGCCGTCCGAGGTCTATGTCCATGGGCGAAATGCTCGGGAACCAGGCTTTATTGGCCGGTATGCCGATGGTGATTCCTGTTGCTGCCGGTAACGAAAGCATGTCGCTCATCATTGGTTCTGATTCTGAATCAGAAGACGAAAAATTCTCCCAAAACGATCAGAGCCAAAGCCTTGATGATTCCCAATACAGTGAAATCGACACCAGCAAAAAGGCTCTGGAACGGATGAAGAACCCGAAGGTCCGTTTAGTCGATTCTGACGGACATGAGGAAGAAATAAAGTCGGAATCCGAAGCATCCCAGGTTGTTGAAAAAACTGAGAAAAAAAGCGGAAAAGAATCCGGTGAGCAAGCGGATAAACAGCCATCTGACCTCCAAAAGGCCGGGCAGGATATGAAGCCGGCGCAAAACTGGGATTTCAAACCGATGGAGATGGCGCCCCGACAGAAAGCTTATAAAAAAAACAATTTTTGGGGTTTAATTTCTCAAACTTTCGGTTATACTGTCGGGAAAATCTGCGGATTTATCTTCAATCTCGGTCTGCTGCCTGTTACCGCCCCAATCATCGGGGCAGCCTTTGCCCGCTCTTCCAAAAATAAAGACAAACTCCAGAAAAAACGCAGCCATCAGCAGGTCCCGGGCTGGAATGGAATTGAATATGACGCTGACAAAAACAGCGGCGGAGCCATTATGGAAGACTTTCGCCGGATCCCGACGGTCTGGTCCCATCCCATCGCAGCCAAAGCCGCAGAACCGGTATCCAATGCAGCTGAATCGGACGACCCACGGGACAGGGAAAGGCCGCTGCAGCCGACAATCTCTGTCCTGGTGGACCAGCCAAAGGAAGGTTCGGAGCAATCCTTCGAAGGCAAGGAAATGGGACATACCATGCTCGGCATTGAGTACAGCCGCTTCAGCAGGATTTCCAACCGTTACGAACGTTATTACGTACAATATGGCTTCTATCCTGTCGGAGCTATGACAAACGTGTCCGGTTCGATGGTGATGCTGCACCGCAACGCAGTTGTCCCCGGTCAGATGATCGATGACTGGGGCCACTCTTACACCATCAGCCGGAAATTTAAATCCAATGACTATCAGGTGGCCGAGATTTTTAAGGCATCCGAGACGTATGCCGACAAAGGCTATGGATATTTCACCCGGAACTGTACCACCTTTGTGAAGGATATGGTTCAAAACATTGCAGGCATTCAGGCTGCAAGACAGATTTTTGAGGAGGATGCGGTTCAGTTCGGCGGTATGAAAAATCTGGGCATGGCCGGAGCCATTTCTTTTGATCTGAATGCCCGTGCCGGAATGGAAAACAACCTGATGGATCTGGGAGAAAAGACGGATACCGGCTATCAAAATTTCGGCGGCAAAAGGCTCACACAACAGGAATATCAAAATTACAAGGATTCGATCAACAAAAGCCTTACCGTAAATAAAATTACAGATATTCCCGCGGTTGCGGGTGAAAATATGCGCAGAATGACCAATAACACGGCATTTTCAGGCGAACTCGGATCAAAAAGTTATGCCAGTACGCTGAAAAAAGCTGACGGCAGCCTTCTGATAAATCCCGACACACTTGCGGACGCAATCGAAAATGAAGGCTCTGAGCTGAAAGCATTGCTCCGCGATGAAGTTCTGAAGGAACAAATTAAACGGCCCGGCAGCATTCCTCCTGAACTGCTGCAGTTGATTTCATCTTTTGGATTTCTCGGCATGCCGTTGCTGGAGTTAAAAACAAAATTCACAGCGTTCAACCAACAGCCCGGGAATCAAAACAAATCAATTTATGACGCATTTACAACCAAAGACCTGCAAAGCGTTCGGGAAGAGCTTTCCAAAAGTGTCCGCAGCCTGAATGTAATGCTCAACAAATATTTCAAAAATGACAAGCGGGTACATATGCCGGTCATGCACCTGATTTCTCTGCTCAACTACGGGATCGAATATGTCGATGATTTGTATGCACAGGTCAAAAAGGGGTCTAATAATGGCGAGCTCGGCAATATCCGTGAAGATATGAGCAAAAAGCTTTACCCCATCACAGCCGGCGGCAAGCGAGCCTTATTTACCGCATCCCATTATGAGTCCTACCTGCAGATCTTTAAAACACCTTCCGAAGCGGTTAAGAATTATGCCCGGTACTGTGAATTGAAACGGAAATCAGCAAGTGGGGAAAAACTCACATCATCTGAGCAGAAGGAATATCAAAAGCTTTCCCGTCTGGAAATAACAGCGCTCCAGTTTGATAACGCTCACAACTACATGCTTGAGAAAGACGACTTTAGTCCAAAAGATATTGAATATATGTTTTCTCTCGGCCATCGTGAAAAGGAAGGCGATGTTCACGGGGAAATGATCAGCGGCGGTGATTCTGCCGCCGGTACCTATAAATCTTTGTTTCTGGAAAAGTTCTTCGGCGGGATGAAAGAGCGTTTTATGAGGGAAAAGGATTTTGATGGGTTGGACCGGATCACAGAAGAAAACATGGACAAAGCTCAGAAGTGGCTGGATTCAGACCTGGAAAAGTGTCTGAACAAAAAGTTTGTGGACCTGGTAACCGCTGTTGGCGGGATCAAGCGGGGGCAAAAGCAGCCATCAAAGAAGAATATCTTCAATGACTTTTCAGACGCGGTACTGAACGACTGGCTGGGAAAAGTCTTTTCCGAATCAAACAGTAAAGATCAGAAAATGCTGTTTGCAATTATGATTCTGCCAATTGCCTATTCACAAATCATACAAAATGCAGGGTCAAAATTCCGCAAGGTGCTCGAAAAAGCAATCAACCTGGTAATTGATTAAAGAATACAAAAAGGGGCCATTTCTTTTGTCGTCTGTTTGAATGATAAAAGAAATGGCCCCTTGTTATTTAATCTATCCCTGCCATTCCTCCCGGGGAACGCCGAAAAAGAAGAGCGCAATTACACCCGGACCGGTATGGGAACCAATAACATTGCCGACGTAGCTGATGACAAACTCTTTCGTTCCCCATTCCTTTTTGATCATATCCACCAGCAGATTAACCTCATCCAGGCAGTCTCCGTGGCTGATGAAAATTTTCTGGTTTCCCTGGTCACGCCCCAGCACCTGCATTTTGTGGAAAAGCGCAGAGATGGAACGTTTCCTGCCGATCACCTTTTCCCGCGGGATCAAATGTCCGGCGTTGTCCATGTTCATCACCGGCTTGATGCGCAGAGTGGAACCGAACCAGGCGGCTGATGCGGAAACCCGGCCGCCCCGCTGCAGAAAATGCAGGTCATCCACCGTGTACCAATGATGCAGATTGAGCTTGTTGTTTTCCAACCACTCGTAAACTTCACCGATTGTTTTGCCTTCCCGGCGCAGCTCAACCGCCCGGTCCACCAGGCAGCCTTCTCCGCAGGAAGCGGACAAGGTATCCACCACAAGAAACTTCCGTTCCGGGAATTCTTTTTCAACAATGGCAGCGGCTTTGAATCCGCTCTCCACCGTACCGCTCAGTCCGCTGGAGAAGCCTACATACAGGACATCCATCCCTTTTTCCGCTGCTTCCCGGAAAACTTCGATAAAGGCATCCGGATTTACCTGGGATGTTTTGGAACGGCTGCCATTGCGGAGCCGGTCATAAAATGCTTTGTTGTCCAGAGGCGGATTCACCTCGTCGTCAATCGTAAATGTCAGCGGGCAGAGGGCAAAATCTTCATAAGTATCCAATAACCATTGTGGAAGATCACAGGATGAGTCAGTGACGATAAAAAATTTTGATTGTTCAGACATGAAAAACCTCCGCTATTAACGAGCTGTTTATCTTAATGAGTCAAATCAGCCTGTTCTGTTGACTCAAGTCTGAGTCAACGAAAACAGGCTGATTTTGACTCAGACAGAACTAATTAGTGTTTTCTAAACTAATTTTACATGATAGAAACGGAGAAAAATCTTTTGTATCATGAAAAAGGGTTGAAGTTTTAGACAAAATTCACGTTTTGGGTAAACTTTTATCCGGAATGAATACTTATTCCCTTTACAGGGAACGAAGTAACTATTAAAATTCAATCAAAGGGCAAGACTATGGATCAGGAAAGCATCACCCGAGGATTAATATCAGGAATCGTCGATCATTACATTCGCGAAATCACGCAGGACTCGAACCGCAGCGTTCGGAAACTGCTTGATATGGCTGAACGCACCTCGGACGGTCCCACGCAGAAAATCTGTTATCAAATGATGCAGCAGATGGCGGCCAACCAGTCCAGCCCCTATTATGAAATGATCCACCATCTTGTTACCCATACAGATTCCCGCACCATCAGGCAATTTGGCATCAACCTTGGACACAACGCGTGGACATTCGGATCCGGAAATATACGGCGCATCGTCAGTCAAAGCAATCCCTGCCTCTCCTGGGCTGTATTTTTTGACCGCGCCGCGGTCCCCGAACGGATTCCCTTTTCCGCTGTAAAAGACATTGTAAAACGTGGCAGAAAGCTTGACATATACGCCTGGCTGATCCTTGCCTCCGATTCACTTGATGAATGGAACGAATATACGGAACTTTTTCGGGATAACCCGGACAGTGTATTTGGATTATATGCACTTCCCGATGCATTGCGTGATGATATTCTTGAGGAAGCGGCTGATATTCCGAACCTGATGTTTTTCCTCAGCACTGACGAATCCGACTGGCAGATCAAAGCAGACGAACTCACTGACAAAATGCTCCTTTATTCTGCCGCCCGCATCGTCAGCAATGACGCACAGGCGGAAGAGATCCTGAGCGGAGGATGGCTGGAAGAACTGGTTCCCTGCCATCCGTTGATGGCATTTTCTATCGCGGCCGACACACTGTCTGAAGAAACTGCCCGCGCCATCAAGAATTACATGTGGAACACCCGTCTGGATCAGCTTTATCCCATTCTGCCGGCTGATCTGATTTCTGATTTTGTGGTCATCAATCACCTGATCACAAATCATAATATTTTATACCGCGTCAATGCGGATGGCAGTGTGAGTGCCGCAAAGGAGCTGCTATTTGAAGACAGCAGTCTGAAATATACCGATCTTTTTATGAGCTGATACGATTCAGTCATCAGCCACCGGGGCCTGATCCTTTATGGGACTGTCCCCGGTGATCCTATGAATGGAAAGTGTAAGCTGAGCGTTTTTTCTTGAACAGAAAAATTGTTTGTTATAATAATAACTGCTAAGTATTGAGTTTTTGTTGCCCCGGAATTGAGTCAACAGAACAGGCAGCTGTGACTCATCCTGAACAATTATTAATAATAACGGATCAGGTCTTAACAACCGATCTGCTGTAAGGAGAAAAATCTGATGAGTAAAGATTTCTATGATATTACATTAGCCGGTGTCAAACGATCACTGCAGCTGTTTGAAGTCGCGCCCGGGCTGCGTATTGCCGTCCTGAACATTCTCGGCGACACCGAATTGGTTGAAGCCTGTGCTGACGAACTGGCCAAAAAGCTTGAGGACAAGGATTATGACGTGATGATCACCGCTGAATCCAAGAGTATTCCGATCACGCACGCCCTTTCCGTCCGCACCGGGAAGCCTTATGTTGTGTGCCGCAAGAGCTACAAATCCTACATGGGCAATGCTATCCGCTCAACTTCCAACTCCATCACCACGCAAAGCGAACAGACGCTGCTGCTGGATGAAAAGGATATCCCGCTGCTCAAAGGGAAAAAGGTCCTATATGTGGATGATGTGATCAGCACCGGCTCCACCAAGCTCGCTATCGAAAGCATTCTGGAACAAGCCGGCGCACAGCCCAATCCGCTTTCCCTCGCGATTTGCGTCGAAGGTGCAGAGGATGCCTGGCCGGAAGTGATCAACCTCGGCCATCTGCCGCTGTTCAAAGACTAAACGATCAGGTATCAGAGAATCAAAAGGGGCTGCCAACATCATAACGGCAGCTCCTTTCTTATGCCAGTTTGGAACGATGACAAATCAGAACTAACTACGATAAAATCGTACATGTCAACCATTGCTGCAGCTGTCAGAACTATCTCCAAACAGTTCGGAGATCAGGCACGCTTGTGTCATCTGCGCGGCACAAGGTGCCAGTCCCGGATGTACTCCGTGAATATGTTCAAAAAATAATATGTTGTAGGTATAATGAAAGACAGGGGCACTGAAACGGATGAGCAACAAACTGATTCATAAGGAATCGCTGATTAATTCCGGCGAAGACGAGAGGACAGTTCCCCTCGTTCCTCGGGAGAACCGTCCCCGACCCTCAATTAATCAGTGTTTCCATAACGAAACGCTGAATAATTCCCATGAAGGCGGGGGAACTGTCCCGCGCTTTACGCAAAACCATCTGCAAAACACAATGAATCAGTGCATTCAAAAAGCTCAAAAACACAAAGGGCTGCTGACCGGAATCATCTTGTTTCTGTTGGGCTGCCTGTATTATCTGCCCCGGTTTTTGATGGAAGGAATTCCCCATTATCTGAATGAAGATACATACATGCATCTGAACCGGATGGTTGGATTGCGGAACGTATGGAAATCACCGGTAAACTTTTTGAACTTTGCACACAATGGACCGGTAGTCAATATTTTTTATCCCTGGCTGCCGATGTATCCGATGTACGTATTTTCCCGGATAACAGGCAGTTATGTAACTGCCTACAAGCTCTATTACCTGTTGCTCACATTGGTCACGCTGTACCTGAGCTATTTTTCCCTGAAAAAAATATCCGGAAGTTCCTGCAGTGCCCTTTTATTTTCGGTAATGTATACCTTTTCAGCTTACCGGTTCACGAATGTGTTCCGCAGAGCGCATCTGGGTGAATCGATCTGTATGACCGTCATGCCGCTGGTCCTTTTGGGACTATACAATATTGCCTTCGGAAATAAAAAACGATGGGCTCCCTTAGCGGCAGGGATGACAGTTATCGCCTATTCTCATAATATATTTTTGCTGATTGCATCGCTCACCATCGGCCTTTTCACCCTGATTTCCATCCGTTTTTGGACAGAAAGAAAGGAAAGATTCCTCTCCTTATGCAAGGCGGCTGCCGCGGCAATTGTTTTTTCTCTGGGTTCGTTTGTTCCCATGGTTCAATATATGCTCAGCAACCGGCTATATACGCCGGGCGGTTCCGGTCAGGGACTGCAAGACAGTGCCTTTCGTTTGATAGAAATCATTAAAAAATCATTCCGGAATGAACCCGTTTCCTACGCGGTGGGGTTTCTTGTACTGGCGGCGCTGCTTTGGTTAATCATATTTTATTTATTTAACATTTTCAGACATTCCTGTTATAAAAAAAACAGAGCTGCGGACTGTTTCGCGCTGACAGGTATGCTGATTTTTTTCGCTGCCACGTCCCTGCTGCCATGGAAACTGATCGGAGACCACACACCTCTTTACTTCATTCAATTTGTCTGGCGGCTGAACGCGCAGTCGACGATATATATTCTGACCGCTTTCTGTCTGTATTTCCCGCGGACCCTCCACAGCAGCCGGATAAAAGGAACACTGACCTGCCTCATCATCATCACCGCCTGTGTTCTGCACGGGTCAGCGCTCCTGACACTACACAAGGAAGAAAACACCAGAATTTTTGAAAAAGACATTGCTTCCGGGGACGCCATTACTTTTGACTACGCGCCGGTTGAGGCAAAGGAATACCGTTCCATACATGGGTATACGCTGGATGATGTGCTTATCAACGGAGCTCCCTATCCGGCTGAGATTTCTCTTTCGGAAGATGGAACATTCTATACTGCATTTATCGATGCACCGGATTCCGGAACGGAAAAACTTACCGCAGACATTCCCGTTTTCCGGTACAATACCCAAATTTGTCTCGTGAACGGGGCAGAAACCGAGACGCTATTATCTGAACGCGGCACGACCCTTGTGGAACTTCTTCCGGGTGAAAAAAATGAGATTTCCATTTTCTATAAACATACAACGATGACTTATATTTCATGGATAATTTCACTATGCGCATTTTTACTCATTTGTTCTCAGAGGAAAAAGATGAAAATTCCACTCTTGCCGATTTCGCATACAGCATAGTATAATAAAAGAACAGCTATAAACCAGATCTCAGGTTATGAAGGAGTGTCAGCATGAGGAAAACAAAAATTATATGTACCATCGGGCCTTCCAGTGAGGATCCCGCTATCTTCAAAGCAATGTGCCTGGCAGGGCTCAACGTAGCCCGTTTGAACTTTTCTCATGGTACCCATGAGGAACACCAGAAGAAAATTGACATGATCAAACAGGTTCGGGAAAAGCTCAACCTGCCGATTGCCATCATGTTGGACACAAAAGGGCCTGAATACCGTATCAAGACCTTCAAAGACGGGAAAATTACACTGCGGGACGGGGATAAATTCACCTTCACCACCCGTGACATTGTGGGAGATAAAGAAATCGTTTCCGTCAGTTACAAGGGACTGACCGATGATCTTTCCGTCGGCGACCGCATCCTGGTCAACAACGGCCTGGTGATCGTTGAAGTAAAAGACATTGAAGGCGATGAGATCCACTGTAACGTCCTCACCGGCGGCGTGCTGAGCGACCGCAAATCCATGAGTTTCCCGGGGAAGGTGATGCGCCAGCAATACCTGAGCGAACAGGACAAATCCGACCTGCTTTTCGGTATCAAAAACGGCGTTGATTTTGTCGCCGCTTCCTTTGTTTCCCGCAAACAGGATCTGGTTGACCTGAGAGGATTCCTGAACGCCAACGGAGGCGATGATATCGACGTGATCGCCAAGATCGAAAACCAGTCCGGGGTTGACAACATCGACGAGATTTGCTCGGTTTGCGAAGGTGTGATGGTTGCCCGCGGTGATTTGGGTGTGGAAGTGCCGTTCACGGAACTGCCCGCGATTCAAAAGCATTTGATCACAAAATGCCGCCTGCTCGGCAAGCGTGTTATCACCGCTACGGAAATGCTGGAAAGCATGATCACCAATCCCCGTCCGACCCGTGCGGAAATCAGTGATGTGGCGAACGCGGTTTATGACGGAACCAGCGCCATTATGCTCTCCGGTGAATCCGCTGCCGGGAAATATCCGGTGGAAGCGGTCCGCGTGATGAGTGAAATCGCTGAGAAAACGGAAAGCCACATTGATTACAAAGGCGACTTCCAGAAGCACACGTTTGAGATCCGTTCCAGTGTGGATGCCATCAGCCACGCAGCCTGCACCATGGCCATTGACCTGAACGCCAAGGGAATCGTGGTCAGCTCCCATTCCGGTTTGACGGTGCGCATGGTCTCCCGTTTCCGCCCGCCGATCGCGATTTTGGGTCTTGCCACCAGCAAACGCACCTGGTACAAACTGGCCCTTTCCTGGGGTGTGGAACCGATCCAGACGGAACACTTCCCGAACATGGAAGTGCTGAATTTCTTCTCCCTGCGGCTGGCTACGGAAGCGCTGAAACTGCAAAAGGGCGATACAGTAGTGATGACCGGCGGCGACACCAGCGGACAGTCCGGCAACACGAATGTGATCCGTATTGAAACGGTCAAAAACTAAAGAAAGGCTGAATCACAGGGAGCCGGGGACGGTTTTGCGCGAAGCGCAGAGCTGTCCTCCCGCTTTCACCGGAAATAATCAGCATTTTTCCAGGAAAGAACTGAAACTGATTCACAACACCGGAACAGTAATTGCCATGGGACAGGCACTTGTGCCTGTCCCTCTTGAATAACTGCATTGCATATTCACAAATCGTTAATCAACGGGGACAACTGCTATGACAAAAAGGAAAAGAACTGTCACCATTGAGCAGATCAGCAAATTTCTGATTCCGCTTTTCCTGGCTGTCTATTTACTCTGCGGATTAAAAATATGCAGTGATTACGGTGCCACATCGGATGAAAGGAACCAGATCAAAGCCGGACACATCACCTGGGATGCCATAGCGGGTTTATTTGGGGCCGAACCGGTTTTTAAAGACCTCCCGAAATTGAAAGAGTATAACAACCGTTTCTATGGACAGGCAGCTACCTTCCCGACTGTTCTCATTGAGGCGGCAAGCGGATTTTCTATTGATGAAGCGGACATCATCCGCATGCGGCACGTATGGAACTTTCTGATGTTCTTCGCCGGAACTGCTGCTCTCGCGATTTTGATGAACAAAAGGGTCAAACGAAAAGAAGCGGTACTAAGTCTTCTGATTCTTTACATCCTGACGCCAAGGCTCTTTGGAGACGCATTTTATAATGACAGAGACGTGATGGAGATCTCGTTATACTGGATCTCTCTGGTACTTTTCACACATTTTCAGCAAAACCCGCGGACCCTCACAGCACTGCTTTGCGGGTTCTTCTTTGCCCTGACAATCAACACCCGTTACTACGGCATATTTTTGATTTTTCTCCCGATCCTTTCCTGGTTTTTTGAAAAGCGGGGGAAAAAACAGTTTTTGATCATCATCTTTACACTGATTTTCTGGTTTCTCTTCACCCCCGCATTCTGGACAAATCTCACAGAAGAATTCGGTAAAGCCTTTCAGATGTTCGTCCTGGCGAAACAGCGCACAAAAGAGACAGATGGAAATGCGCTCATGCTCTTTTTCGGTGAACTGTATAAAGAAAAGGAACTGCCGTTCTGGTACCTGCCCGTTTGGATGTTCATCTCAACACCCCTCGTCCCCCAGCTTTTTGCACTGGCCGGCATTGCGGAAGTGATTCGAAACTTCAAACGACACGGTATCATGGACAAGTTCATGCTGGTCTTTCTCCTGGCCGGAGTTGCTGTGGTGATGATCATCCGTCCGATTCTTTACAATGGATGGCGTCATTTGTTTGTGCTCTACGTTCCTTTTTTCTATTTCGCTGCCATCGGGCTGGACCGTCTCCTCTCGTCTCCGCGGATCATGGTTCGGGCTGCCGTACTGATGCTTGCGGCGGTTTCGGCGATATATACCGGATACCGCATAAAATCGCTCCATCCTTACGAGTATATTTACCTGAACCCGTTGTTTCAGAATCGTGAAGATGATTTTGACAAGGACTATTGGCTGCTTTCTACAACAGAATGTATGAATTACATGGCTGAGCATACCGCTGAACACGACATAAACGTTGTGGATATCTACGCATTTATTTTCAATGTAAAAATCGGCATGCCGAAAGCTGAAAGAGAGCGCTTCCATTCTTATGATTTTACCCAGCAGCACTCCCCGTATGAATATTTGATCATGAATTATGCCGGACTGCCCCGCAAATACAGAGAATTTGATTTTTATGAGTCTGTGTACACGATTGAACGGGACGGCGCCAAACTTGCGGAAATATTCCAGCGAACGCACGAAGGCGAATTGAAGAGCACTGACGTGGTCAAAAACGTGATGATCCCAGACGAAGACCCAACCCGGCAGCTCGCGGCTGATAATGATTTCAGCACGGTTTGGCATTTTGACGACGGTGCGGAGCTCGTCCTTGAATTGGATAATACGATTCTCCTGCAGGGGTTTGAATTCTTTCCGTCGGAAAATGGAGTGGATTTTCCGGACCTGGAGCTGTTCACCTCTGAAGATGGAATCGAATGGGAAGGTCTGCCGTATGATCATAAAGGAATGAACGGTATTTTTATCGAGCCTTCCCGCTTGTCATGGCTGAAATTGAAAACCGGCGTGAAAAACGCCGGCATCAGTGATATTTTGTTTTACAGTGAATAAATGGCTGAAGGCGGGAGGACAGTTCTGCGTTTCGCGCAAAACCGTCCCCGTGCCCGATTAGTCAGTGGATTCCTAAATAAATTTTCCCGTGATGCTTTCCGGACAGGTTTTGATTTCCTGCGGCGTTCCACAGGCAACAATTCTGCCGCCTTCCTCTCCGCCGCCGGGTCCCATATCGATGATGTAGTCCGCATTGCGGATCACGTCCAGGTCATGTTCGATAACGACAACAGTCGCGCCGTTGTCGATCAGCGTCTGAAACACACCCAAAAGCGTCTGCACATCCAGCGGATGCAGGCCGATGGTCGGTTCATCAAAGACAAAGATGGAATCCGACTGAGCTCTGCCCATTTCGCTGGCCAGCTTGAGCCGCTGAGCTTCTCCGCCGGAAAGTCCCGGTGTCGCTTCCCCGAGCGTCAGGTACCCAAGGCCCAGGCTCTGCAGTGTCTGCAGCCGCGGCGATACATTTTTCATCTCTTTGCAATAGAGCTGCGCGTGATTCACGTCCATTGCCATCAGCGCGGGCAGTGACTTTTCTTCGCCGCTTTTGTTTCTGTACAATACCGCATAAGCCTCTTTGGCATACCGCGAACCGCGGCACTCCGGGCAGGGAATTTCCACGTCCGGCAGGAATTGGACATCCAGACTGATGGATCCGGTTCCGTCACAAACCGGACAGCGCAGGTTCCCGGTATTATAGGAGAAATCACCGGCGTTGTGTCCCCGCTCTTTCGCGGACTGCGTTCTTGCGTATATCTTGCGAAGTTCATCGTGAATATTGGCATAGGTCGCCACCGTCGAACGAACATTGATCCCGATGGGGCTGGCATCGATCAGTTTGATATGCGCGATGCCCGGTGCGTTGATCCCCTGAACATGCTCCGGCAGATGCTTCCCTTCCGATATAGCTGCCACTGCAGGAACCAGGCTCTCCAAAACCATAGTCGTTTTTCCGGAACCTGAAACACCTGTCACCACAGTCAGACGTCCTTTGGGAATATCCACTTCCAACGGTTTTACCGTATGGATCCGCGACGTTGACAGATGGATCGTCCCTTCCCGGAACAGCTGTGAAGCCTCAGCACGATTCCTGAGCACATCAATATTTCCCGAAAGGAAGGGGCCGATTTTCGAATCCGGGTTGTGCCCGATTTCCTCGATGGTTCCTTCCGCGATCACTCGTCCGCCGTCCGCGCCTGCCTGCGGTCCCATTTCGATCAGCCAGTCAGATTCTTTTAGGATTTCCGTGTCATGATCGACCAGCAGCACCGAATTTCCATCCCTCACCAGGTCGTGCATAACGCCGTTCAGCCCGATGATATTGGAAGGATGCAGTCCAATGGAAGGTTCATCCAATACATATAAGACCCCTGTTGTCCGGTTCCGGACAGCACGGGCAAGCTGCATGCGCTGCCGTTCCCCCGTTGATAAGGTGGTGGAAGCGCGGTCCAGGGAAAGGTATGAGAGCCCCAGGTCCATCAGCCGCTTTGCCGGTGTGCGGAAAGATTCACAAATGCTTTGTGCCATCGGCCGCATTTCTTCCGGGAGAGAAGCCGGCACGCCGTTTACCCAGGTCAGCAGCTCCTTTAGCGTCATCTGACAGGCCTGCGCCAGTGATATGCCGCGAAGTCTCGGGGCACGTGCTTTTTCCGAAAGTCTGGTGCCGCCGCATTCCGGGCAGAGTTCTTCTTTGAGAAATTTTTCCACCCGCTTCATTCCCTTTTCGTCTTTCACCTTGTTCAGCGCATTCAAAACCGTCGCAGTTGCGCTGTAATAGGTAAAATCCAGTTCCGCTGCGCTCATGCTTTCCGCGTTTTTCGGCTTATAGAAGATGTGCTTTTTTTCCATCGGGCCGTCGTAGACGATTTCTTTTTCTTTGTCCGTCAGGTCCTTGAAAGGGACGTTTGTCCGTACGCCCATTTCCCGGCACACATCGGTCATCAGGGACCACATCAGGCTGTTCCATGGAGCCACAGCGCCTTCATCGATGGTCAGGGATTCATCCGGGACCAGGGTGCTCCGGTCCACGGTCCGTACGGTTCCCGTACCGCCGCAGCACTGGCACCCACCCTGACTGTTGAATGCCAGGTCTTCCGCGGAAGGGGCATAAAAATGGGCTCCGCACTCCGGACAGACAAGTTCCTGCTCCGCCGCAACGGCAATCGAAGGGCTCAGATAATGTCCATTGGGACAGCGGTGAGAGGCAAGACGGGAATACATCAGCCGCAGGCTGTTCAGCAATTCCGTACCGGTTCCGAAGGTGGAACGAATGCCGCCGCTGCCCGGACGCTGATGGAGCGCCAATGCCGCCGGGACATACAGGACCTCATCCACATCAGCTTTGGCAGCCTGGGTCATCCGCCGCCGCGTATAGGTCGAAAGGGCTTCCAGATAGCGGCGAGAACCTTCCGCATACAGGACTCCCAACGCCAGGGAGGATTTTCCTGACCCGGAGACACCGGCGATTCCAACGATTTTGTTCAAGGGGATATCAACATCAATATTTTTCAGGTTATGTACCCGCGCACCCCGGATCAGAATCTTTTCCGGTGATTTATTGTCATATTCCATGATTATCCTGTATCTTCCTTTCCCGGCATAAAAACGGTTCCGCATATTGTTATCTATACGCAGAACCATGATTGGAAACGCACACCGGGTGCAGCCTTTTTGTGCCGGCTGTGCGGCAGCAAAAAGGCAGACCCCGGTGTGTTTTTTAATGAAGGCGTGCTTAGGACTGAGCTGCTTTCATCAGGTCTTTTCCGGCATTCCAGGCACGGCCGACTTTTTCCGTGGCCACATAATAACCGGACTGAAACTGGTCGAAGACCAGAGCGTTCAATTTTTGCGGGTCAACTTTTCCATTGTCGGAAAGGACCTTTTCATCCGCACTGACGTTGACGATTTTACCAACAACAGCATGGAGATTTTCGGTTTCGGTGATTTCAGCCAGTTCACATTCCATGGTGACAGGGAATTCCGCGATGACAGGCGCATTCACGTGGGCACTCTTTTCGGCATGGTACCCGCTGCGGGCGAATTTATCTGCCATTTTGTTCCCGGTGGCGATTCCAAAGAAATCCGCCACGTCCATATGATCCCGGTCCGCGAGGCTGACAGTGAATGCCTTTGTCTGACGAATGGCCTTTGTCGTGGCGTGATCTTCATCAATAAACAGAGCGACTTTATCCATCGCGGAGATCATTCCCCAGGCAGCGTTCATCACCTGGACGGTCCCGTTTTCGTCATAAGCCGCGACCATCAGTACCGGCATCGGAAACAGCGCCGGCTGGCTTCCCAAATCTTTTCTCATTGTAAAATTCCTCCTGAGTTATTCTTTATTTATGGATTATTACCTGATTTGTTGAACTATCCTTCCAAATTATAACGAGGATTCAAACGGTTTTCCATCGGTTTATGACCTTTTTTGATAATTGCCGCCGGGGACTGCTTCTGCACAAGAGGGGTCGAACCTTCAGGTTCGTCCCCGCCGCCTTGGACCGGTATGAACACAACGAAAAATTCATCCCGCCGGCAAGATGGCGGGGAAAGACCTAAAGGTCTGACCCCTGCTGCGTAATATATAAAGTCACGATGTTGCGGTGGAAACAGAAAATACCAATAAAATCATAATATATTTCAGAATTAACAATTCAGAATTTGTGCAGCGCACATGAGGACAGGCACGTTCATGCCGGCTGCGCGGCACTCGATGCCGGTCCCCGATGTGCTCCGTACTGAAAAAGGAAAATTCATGAACATGCCGCCGCTTCGGCAGGAAGCAGAAAAACCTGCCAGACCAAAGAATATTAAAGAAATCCCCGCTTATATCAAAACGGTAACCGGCGGGTTTTTCTCCCGTCTGTTTTACATCTACGGACTTGTCTGGGAAACGCGTCCATGGATGCTTTTCGTCATGCTGTTCATGTCCGTTTTCAACGGCGTGATGCCGCTGCTGGGCGCTTACATCTCCCGGAACCTGATCAACGCGCTGATCAATGTCAAAGATCACGACTTCAATACGATCCTGCATCTGCTGGTTTTTCAATTTGTCTACCTGTTCCTGATGCGTCTGGTGGTCTCGATTGAAAACATGCTGACGCGTACCTTCGGGGAACTGGTGGTGAACAAAATCAGGAACAAACTGATGAGCAAGGCGAACGAACTGGATCTTCATTCCTTTGACCGTCCCGAGTTTTATACAAAACTGGAAAACGCGAACCGGGAAGCAGGTCACCGTCCGCTGCAGATCGCCACGGCGACCTTCCAAATGATGAGCACCCTGATTTCCATGATCAGTTTTATCGCTGTGCTTTGGGCTGTCAGTCCGCTGGCGCCGCTGGCAATTATTATCGCCGCCATTCCATCGGCGATCGTCAATTACATCTACAAAGGGAAAAACGCGGCATATATGCGCCACCGCTCTACCGACCGGCGCAAGATGGATTACTACTCCGGATTGATGGTTGACAAAGATCAGGTGAAAGAAGTGCGCCTGTTCCGTCTGGGGCCGCTGTTTATGGAACGCTTCAATCAGGTTTTTGATAAATACTTTGCCGGAATGAAGTCATTGATCTATTCCGAAGGAAAGTGGAACATCGCCGCCACCGGGTTCATGAGCCTGATCAACTGCGGCATCTTTATCTGGGTGGCGTATAAGGTCTTCAACGGAGAACTGACCGTAGGCGATTATACGCTTTACACCGGTGCGCTGAACAGCATCGGTTCCGGGGTTTCCTCACTAATCACCACGACCGCTTCCATTTATGAAGGGACGCTTTTCATCGACAACATGATCGCCTTCATGAACGAAAAAAGGACCATCGTCCCGCTCATCGATCCGCCGGCGCAGGTCAAACGCGGTGCTCACGAGATCGAATACCGCCATGTATATTTCCGCTATCCGGGAATGGATCATGACGTGCTGAAGGACATTAATCTGCATTTCAAATCCGGTGAATCCGTGGTGCTCGTCGGGCTGAACGGGGCAGGGAAAACCACGCTGCTGAAACTGATGACCCGGCTTTATGACCCGACGCAAGGACAGATCCTGCTGGATGGCCGCGATATCCGGGACTATGACGTTGAACAGCTCTACGACATTTACGGTACGATTTTCCAGGACTTCGGCCGCTATGCCGATACTGTGGAAATGAACATCGCCTATGGACAGATCGATCAGCCCGTTGATGCGGAGAAAGTCCGGGAGGCCGCAGTTCAGGGGAACGCCGCGCCGTATATCGAAAAGCTGGCAAAGGGTTACCAGACGCCGCTGATGCGCATTTTTGAACCGGATGGCGCGGAGCTTTCCGTCGGACAGTGGCAGAAGCTGGCGGTTTCCCGCGCGTTTTATAATGATTCCGACATTTTGATCCTCGATGAACCAACCGCTTCCCTGGATCCACTTGCCGAGCAGGAAATCTTTTCACAATTTGACCGTCTGCGGGAAGGGAAGCTGACATTTTACGTTTCCCACCGGCTTTCCAGCGCAACCACAGCCACGCAGATCGTCGTTCTTGAAAACGGAACAGTTCGGGAACTCGGTACACATGCGGAACTGATCGCCAAACAGGGGACGTATTACAATCTCTTTACTGTCCAGGCAAACCGCTATCTGGAAAAATAAGCTTCGAAGCAAGTGGGGACAGTCCCCGGCTGCAGCACACCTGGTCTGCCTTTTGCTGCCGCGAAGCCGGCACAAAAAGACTGCACAGTTGTGCGTCCCTTCGATTTTGGAGATACTGCCACCGCTATTTCATGTCCGTGTAATCCCGCGTTTTTCTTTCGCTTCTATCATAGTGCCCGGCTCCCATATCGCAATGTCATGCACATGAGTCTCTGTCTTCCATACCGCAATGTCATGCACATGAGTGCAGTCCTGTTGTGCCGGCTTCGCGGCATCATCAGGGCAGACCTCATGCGCTTCGCAACAAAATCAGGCATTTTTCAGGAGATTGTAATTTTATTTCTGGAATAAAAATTGCAATCTCCACTTTATACGTTCTGAGGAGAAAATGTCTATGAAGATACGAATGAGGAATTTTATTTATTTTCTGCTTGCCCTGATCATGATGGTTCAGCCAGTTCTGACCACCGGGATGACAGTTTCTGCACAGGAAAGTACAGATGTAAGACAAGTGAAGATCGCTATTATTTCAGATATTCATTATGTCGTCGATGAAATTCGTTCCAAGAATGGTGAGGAAGCCCTGCAGTATTCTGCCCTCACAGAATCACGGATGGAGCAGGAGATCGATACCATCCTTGATGTCGCCCTTGAACAGACCGCAAAGGAGAATCCGGATGTGCTGCTTGCCTGCGGTGATTTGCTGAGCAACGGGGAATATGTCGGCGCGGAAGCTCTGGCGGAAAAACTGAAAAGTGCGAAAGAGATGAAAGGTATGCAGAATACCGGCATCTATGTAGTGAACGGGAATCATGACATCAACAATTCCTATTCCGTGGATTTTTCCAAAGATGAATACTGGAACGCTCAACGGGTGCAGCCGGAGGATTTCAAAACCATCTACGACGGTCTGGGATACGGGGCAAATGACTCTTATAACAAAAGCCCTTCCCTCCGCAGTGTTTATACCCCGCCGGCAGGTGAACTTGCGGGCGGCCTTTCCTATGTCACAGAGATCGCGGAGGGTATCACGCTCATCGTGCTGGATACCGGAAAATACTCAAATAACACAGCAGAGCATTATTCCCTGGCACAGGAGACTTCCGGACGGATTTCCGATGGTCTGCTGACATGGGCAGTCGAACAGGCGGAGATCGCAAAAGCAAAGGGAAACCTTGTCCTTGCCATGAGTCATCATGCCATGATCCCGCATGATGGCGCCGGGGCAGATCGGCACAACGTGGATTGGTACATGAGTTCATTCGTCATCGACAATTCGACAGAGGCTGCCAATGCGCTGGCAGATGCCGGGGTGACTGCCATTCTGACCGGGCACACTCATGCCAGTGATATTGCGGAATATACCTCTCCAAACGGGAACAAGATCTATGATATTGAAACGGCTGCGCTCTGTGCTTATCCGACTGCATTCCGGATGCTTACCATCCGTATCAACCAGACCGGTGATAAAAAGACGTATTCCTTCAGTATTGATACGAAATTTCTCGACAAGGATTTCGCGGGGAAAAATACTTCAAACTGGAAGATCGTGGCCGGAGAAAACAAGGGAAAGGACTTTGCGTATTATGGCGGCAGCATGCAGGCATACGGGAAAGAAAAAAGCATTTATCACCCGGAAACGATCAGAGCCATGATCGATTATATGCTGCGGAGTACGCTTTATCCGATGGTGAAAGAACCTGAATCACTTGAGAATTATCTCTGCAAATCCCTTGATCCGACTGCGGCATCACTGGAAGATGCCATTGCAAAACTCTTAAAAACTTTGCCTTTGGATCAACCGATCGATCTTACCTTTGAGTTTGAGATGCTTGGTTCAAAATCTCAGATCAGCATCAAGAGCATAAACAATGGCACTGCAGCGAAAGCCGGAGAAGATGAACAGCAGCCGCTGAAATTAGGCATATCGACCACTTTTCTCAGCCTTGGTGATCTCGGCGAAGTCACGATCAATTTGAAACTGCTGCCGGCATATGCGGCGAAGCTCGTCCGCCAGATTGATGAAGAACTGAAGAAACCGGACTGGCAGACCAACAATTACGGAACTCAAAACGTATTGCTGAACGATGTCATCAACGCGCTGAATGATGCTGTTCTGCCGTCTTTGACCGTCCCGCTGGATGCTTCGGATCCTGATTCTACAGCACTGAATATCTGGAATGACGCCGCAATGGCATGGGCACACGGTGATGAAGGATTAGCGAGTGCGGAGGATCAGGACAGACGTCAAAATGGAAACAAACTGCTGCAAAGTGACGGGTTGGTCAGTATCCTTAAAGAAAATGCCATCAAAGCGCTGTTAACACTGAACAATACCTCGAAGTATCCGGGATTTGCGAAAATTCTGAAAACTCCCTTTAATGAAACAGAGGATGTCATCAGCCTTTCGACCGGAATGCAAGTCGTTATGGGATTTCTGGTTCCGGGTTTTTATTATGGAAACTTCTCTTTGTCCGATCTGATGCAGGTCCTTGCATGGGCCGGACCGGATGTTTTGGCGGCACGTCTTCCCGAAAGCATGAACACATTCCTGAAAGACAACCTGCTTGCGAAAGTCGCCGGTTTGCAGTTAGCCTATGCAACGGATACCAATATTCCCAATGATTCCAAATATAGTTTCAGTATTACTGAAGATGATCCAATACCGGAACCTGCTTCCGAAAAATATGTATGGGTTCGTGTCGAATGGGATGATGATTCTGATAAGGATGGCATCCGTCCGGAGTTCGTTAAGGTTAATCTGCTCAAAGGGGAAGAAGTAATCGGTGAGCCTTTCATTTTGAATGAGGGTAATAATTGGTTTGGTACATTTACTGGACTGGATCCGGTTATAAAATATGACGTAAAAGTTGAAATGAGAGATTTTATTAACGGTAACAAGGAAACCGGTTATGAGATCAGCTATCAACGAGTTCGCGAAGATCCCTTAGGGGACTATTATCAGATCATACTTACGCATACACCGAATAAATCTGTTGAACCGGGCCCGCGCCATATCGATTTTTACAGGATCGGTGACCTCTCCTGGCTCTATGACCGTCAGCTGCCGGGGACAGGTTTCTCCGCTTCCCGGGTGACGGAACTGCGGGAACGTCCGCAGGGAATGGTCTATGGAACCACCGGACTGACACTGCAGATCCCGGAACTGGACGTGAGTGAAGCTATCATGACAGTTCCTGAGGTGGATGGAGAATATCCGGTCGAATGGCTGGGAAGCGCCATCGGTTTGTTGGAACAGAGCAGTCTGCCGGGCAAAGGCGTGTCGGTCCTGGCCGGGCATAACCACCTGAACAGTACCGAGGCCGGTCCATTCCTCTCCCTCGGCTCACTGGAGAGCGGCGACCGCGTGATGGTCACCGACGCCCGGAATGGGATGCAGATGTACCGGGTCTACGGCAACTATAAGATCGCCTCAAACGCTTTTGCTTCCGTAGCTGAAAATGTACGGGATAGCGCACTGGTGCTCATCACCTGTGAAGATGAATCCGCAGATGGCGGCTACTTGAATCGCCGCGTGATCCTCGCCGAACCGGTGGGGAAATAAGAGAAAGGAAGTACAACAATGGATCAAGTTTTATATGGATTTGATACCTCAGTCTATAATTTTTTCTGGCAGTTTCAGAACCCTGTGACAATCGCTATAGCTGATTTCTGTCAGAATCTGGGAGATACAAGAGCCTACATCATTTATTTTGTGATTTCGCTGATTCTTTGCTTCCCGAAGAAGACCAGAAGATGCGGCGTGGCTATGGTGGTAGCCTTTTTAGTGGCTGCTCTCCTGGTGAATGTCCTGATCAAACCGGGTGCGGGAAGATTGAGACCCTATGAAGCGCTGCGGGACACTCCATTTTGGGAAACCTATCAGACGCACTGGGAGAATGCCGGATCGCATCTTGAGGATGATTTATCTTTCCCGTCCGGCCATACCTCGTTGAATTTTGCAGCATTCACGGCTCTTGCCGCTGTCCTTCTCAAGGAGAAGAAAAAGTGGGCATGGTTACTCCTGCTTATCCCAATCATCGTGGGAATTACAAGAATCATCCGTGCTGTTCATTATCCGAGCGATGTAGTGGGAGGAATGATAATTGGTGTTTTTGCCGGATTGGTCGGTTTTACGGTGTCGACAAAATTGTTCCCCATCAAAGCCGCTAAATCCAAATAAGGACCGCAGCATCTGTATGAATGTGGGCGTTTCACGCCAGTCAGCGGGGACGGATATTCATGTCCGTCCCCGTCTTCTTGCCGACAGATGATCCTGTAGTTTTGCTCCCCCGGTTCCGAGGAGAAAAACGTTTCAGCCGTTGGATAATTTGATGCAGGTTATCAAATCCAACAAGAAAAGCAGACTTGAACATATGATAATTTATGTCTTTGCAGATGACGCAGACACAGCCAAAATCAAGGCGCATGACGTTATCATACGCTTCTGGCAGCCGACAGCTTACTACGAAGCATAGGAGGCGTTGAATGAGACACGCAACAACAAACTACCGGGCTATCAAAAAGCTCATCGACTCAGGAGACAAGTCAGTACGTACCGCCTGCTATCAGGAGTGGGACGGAGGCTTTGCCTACTACCTGTACAAAGACAGAGACCGCTTCCCTCATCGGGTCTGTCATCTCGGATGCGGCGGAGAATAACTCATCCAGTCTCGCTTGCTTCTCAGGCAACATAACACTCATACAACCTCAGTGTTCACGATGATATATTGAGTCAACAAAACAGGCTGCATTGACTCTTTCCACATCAGGCGTTTTGAATCAATATTACAAATGACAGGAAACTGTGTGAATTTTGTCAGATAATGTTAGAATTCAATAGAATTCAATTGACAATTTAGAAAAAACTATTAGAATATATATAATAATTTAAATAGACAAAGAAAGGAGGAAGACCGGAGATGGCACAGACAAATGGCGATGAGCTGCTGAAAGAATTGGATCAGGTTCTGATTGACAGCACCGAGCAAAATGGTTCCGCGGACGCGGACAGCGACAGCTCGCTGCCGTTTGAATCGCTGGATGAATACGGAACCGATGCCGTATTATTCAGCGAAATGTCATTGAAAATGCTCAACCGGGTTGATGATATTTTTGATCTGGCTGTCAAATATAACCGGCATTCCTCCCAATATCTCAAAACTGCCGTACAGCTGGACAAGGGAATCCGCTATCTTGCGGGCAGCTGCCTGACCAAGATCGCTTTGGAAAAGAACAAACAATCTTTCCCGGAACTCAGCCAGTTAACGACTGAAAAACTTTACCGGATGGCCTCTGTCCATTTCCGCAAGATCGACAGGGCATTGAGCGAATACATTCAGGAAAAGCAGGAAATGAACGATGAGCTGCTGGAACTGCAATTTCGCTATTACAACCTGCTGGAACGGCTGCGTGCCACAGAAGCGAAAATAAAAAAATACCAATACGACTGCATTGGCGGTGATGAAAGCTGGGACCCCTACAGACGGGGAATGGCATTCTCAAAACCGAAGGAAAATTGTGACTTCAGCGCAAAAACTCATGAAGCCTCAGCTTTCCGTCAGGCGAATGCTTTCAGCCCGCTGAAAGAATTCCATCCTGGAAATCCTGCAGCTGAGAAGCAGGAGACAACCGAAAATAAGCATATCGAAACCAACGAACAGACGCCGGACCTGACTCCCGCGCTTCTGAATTCACCCGCACCCTGTGCCGAGAATCAGGGAATTCCTGCCACGCTTGACGGTATTCTCAAACCGGAAGATCGTCATTGGGTTGAAATCCTCGCAAGAGCAGCGCAAAGAAATGACAGTTCACCCAATGTTCCGGAAGGAAAGGCTGCCTACTCCTTTACGAAAGGGGAGATGTGGGAACTGGTGAACGACAGCAGGTTCTGTGAGTTTTATCCGAAAATGTCCGGTGAAATCCGGGAGTTCCTGCGGCAATTCGAGGATAGCGGATGAGGAGAAATCGGAAATCAGAAATCAGAAATAGGTTATAGGCAATAGGGGATAGATTTTGAAAAAGCGTTGGAAGAGGGCTTTCAGCGCAATTTTCAGGTTCCAGTGCTGCGTTTGGAGCATCGGGGACAGTCCCATGAAGGGACAGTCCCCTGTGGCTCCGCGAACAATAAGCGAAAACCATCCACGAAACCCGGGTAACCGGTATTTCCTAAGGTTTTCCTAAGGTTGCTGCGATATTATAATTAAATAACCATTTCGGGGTTACTGCTCGTGGGAGAATCGACGTACCTTCCACTGTAAATACAGCTTATCACGAGATGGGGACAGTCCCATAAAGGGACAGTCCCCGGAATCACATATATGAGAGGTAAAAATATGAATTCTTTCAAAAAACTATTTCGTTTTCTAATGACCGCAGCGGCGGTGCTGTGTTCCGCAATCGCGGTTGGTGCTAATGACGGCATTCATACGATCACGCTTTCCGATGGAGCGGCAGCACTGGACGGCACTGCCGTGCCCGAATATGATTACGCCTGGCATGCAGACCCGGGCGTGGTCCATGATGAAGTGAAAAATGCACCCGCGGAATACTACACCGGAACCAAACCCTCCGGTGAGGATGCGGTTTATATCGCCCATGACATCTTTTATTACCCGGAAGTTCCGGCGGAGGGGTACAAGATGGTGTTTTATGATGACGAGATGGAATGGGTCTATTACTATCCGGTGGAAGAATATAGTGAATATATCTGGGCGAATCTGCCGGTCCGCAGCAACGATGTCCCGACAGCCATGATGCATTCCGAAGCGGAAGCATGGCAAAACCCGGTTCTGCATATCACTCAGCCCGGTACCTATGAACTCTCCGGCACCTGGCAGGGGCAGATCTGGATCGACCTGGGTGATCAGGACGATACCTTTACCGATGAAAATGCCAAAGTTACCCTGATCCTCAATGGAGTTGACGTTACCTGCACCGTTGCTCCGGCACTGGTTTTCTACAGTGTCTACGAGGCCGACAACACCTGGGAAGATCGGGACACCTACAGCCCGGAAGTTGATATCAGCGATGCCGGCGCGCATATCGTAATCGCGGATGACAGTGAAAACAGCTTCAGCGGGACCAACGTCTACCGCATGCTCAAAACCAAATATAAGGACGAAGACTCCACCGCAGCTGTCAAAGTTCAGAAAAAACAGCGGAAACTTGACGGTGCCTTTTATTCCTTCCGGTCCCTGCTGATTGAAGGGCAGGAAAAGGGCAATGGCGTGCTGAACATCATTTCCGGGTTTGAAGGCCTGGACAGCGAGCTCCATCTCACCCTGAACAGCGGGAAAGTCAACATCCAGTCGCAGGACGACGGCATGAACGTCAATGAAGACGGCGTGTCCGTGCTCACCGTCAACGGCGGGGAACTGCATATCGTCGCCGGTCTGGGTGCGGAAGGCGACGGCGTTGATTCCAACGGTTATCTGGTCGTCAATGGCGGCGTAGTGATTTCCGCGGCAAAACCGCAGTCGGATTCCGGTCTGGACAGTGACAGAGGTTCTTTTGTCAATGGCGGTTATGTGGTCGCGACCGGTTCCACCATGGATTGGGCGGAAACAGACTCCAGACAGGTAACCATGAATCTGCAGTTTGCTGCTGACCAGTCTTCCGACGAGGCAATTATCGTCACCGATACAAACGGGAAAGTCATCTTCGCTTATGACCCGGACAAAGACGAGACAACCGGCTCGAACAACCGTGGATACCGCGGCGCGGTGATCAGCTCACCGGAATTCAAAGTCGGAGAAACCTACCATGTCTATGTCGGCGGTGATGTGGAAGGAAGCGAGATGGACGGTCTGTACGACGTGACCACCGTGACCAGGTTCAGCGGCGCGGTCCGGCAGGTTTATACCGGAACCGATGTGCGCGGGTTTGGCCCCGGCGGTATGAGAGGCCCCGGCGGACGTCCTGATGATATGAACGGCATGGGAGGACGTCCCGGCGAAGGTCCGGATGGACGCGGCGGATTCCCGGGCGGTCCGATGGGAATGTTTGACAATATTGAAGGGCTTACCGAGGAACAGGGTGTTCTTTCCATCACACAAGAGGCCGCGGATCAGATTCTTGCCATCATCCGGGAAATGAACCCTCAGACGGAAGTAACAGCGGAGCAGATCATGGCGATCAAGGACATGCGCGAGCTGTTCGATCTTACCGGCGGTCCCGGCAGAATGCCCGGCGGACAGGCTCCGGAAGGGATGCCCGTTGATCCGAACGGCATAGGCCCCGGTGGATTCCCCGGTGCCCCGAACGGCATGGGCCCCGGCGGGTTCCCGGGCGGCGGATTCGAAAATGAAAACGCCGGTCCTGCCTCCGCAGACTTTTATATGAATGACACCGTCAACGCCTTCAGCGGCGTCACTGACGAAGCGAAATAAAATCATCCGGGGACTGTCCCATAAAGGGACAGTCCCAAAAAAAATTAATAAGAGATAAACTCCGGCATAAGGCTTTTCAAAAAGCTGTACTTTACTTCTTCGTTGGGAAAACCCAGGGTATAAACCCTGGCAGCCGGGTCATAATCCCAAATCGTCAGATATCCGGTTTGATATAACAGCGGAACAGGATCCGGGTTGTCACTTTCAGAACCCATGAGCGCGATTTGATCCGCATACAGCGTTTTGTCTGTGAATTTTTTGACTTCAAATCCGGTTTCTTTCAGCTGTTTGATCAAAAATGTCGGGGTGCCGGTGGCGAACCAATAGGATTGGAAATCCTGATCTGCGAGGGCATACAGCAAACTGAACGGATTATACACACCCTCGGTGTCCTGGTAAAAATGGTATCCGTCATAGGTTTGTTTCAGCTTCAGCATACAATCCTGCACGGAAAGATTCTGCGTTGCTGCCATAGTCTCAATTTCCGGCAGAAAGACAGCTTTCATCTCTGCTTCGGTTATGCCGCAAATCGAAGCGTATTCTTTATTCAGGGAAATATCACGCAGCTGGTTCAGATCACTGAATAAACTGACCTTGCTGAATTTGGTCACACCGGTGATAAAAACAAATTCGATGAATTCATCAAAGCTTTTCAATGTACTGAAAAAGCCTTTGAAAACAGCCCTGTTGCGGTCATTCAATTCCGGGTTGTCAATTGTGTCCAATAACGGTTTGTCATACTCGTCCACAAGGATCACACAGCGTTTGTTGTACTTTTTATATGACAATTCGATGAGATGCTGAAAACGCAAAGCCAATGAACGATCCGGCTGTGTACATTCATATTCAGCTTCCCACTTCACCAGATGGGCATTCATGACGTTTTCGATAGAGGATGGTTTTGAATAATTATCCCGATTGAAATCAAAATAGAATACCGGATAAGGCTGCCAGGCTGATTTATTATCAGCTTCCAGTGCTTCGATCTTCAATCCGTGGAAAAGCTCTTTGTTTCCCAGCCAGTATTCTTTTAAGGTTGAAAGGAACAGGCTTTTCCCGAATCGTCTGGGACGGCTGAGAAAATAGCTGCCGCTTGCGTGAACAAGTTTATAAATATATTCCGTTTTATCAACATACAGGTATTGATCTTTGATGATTTTTGAAAAGCTCTGTATGCCTATCGGTATTTTTCTGAAGCGTTGTTCCATAATCCCACCCTCAAATCCTGCTGTGTGATGATCGTTACTGTGTAATTATACAGAATGAGTCAATGCAGCCTGTTCTTTTGACTCAAATCTGAGTCAATAAAAACAGGTCACTTTGACTCAGCAGCGAATAATTATGATGCTTTTATTATACAGCTGAATTGGGGAAGAAGGAGACGCATTTTCGCGATAATATCTTCCGGGAACAAGCTCCTGATTACAATTCACGCGTTCGCCAATATTTGATGAGCCGCACATAGGGACAGGCACACCAGTGTCGGCTTACGCATCACAGAGTGCAGTCCTGCTGTGCCGGCTTCGCGGCAACATCAGGGCAGACCTCGTGTGCTCTGTGAACGGTAACCGCTCCGGGGTTCAGAAATTCTGTGGTTGGATGATGCCGCCGGAGATGTGCCAAATCGTGTTGCGCTCTGAAAAACTTTCCGGGAAATGAGCCTGATCCGTTGTGGTCAGGATGGCCTGGTCATATTGTTCCAGGCGGTTCAGCAGATCCTCTCCGCGCTGTTCATCCAGCTCCGCCAGGGTTTCGTCAAGCAGCAGCAGCGGAGCAGTACCGGTGTGTTCCCGCATCCATTCAATTTCCGCCAGCTTCAGCGAAAGGAGCGCAGTACGGATCTGCCCGCGGGAGCCGAAGGTACACAAATCGATCCCCGAGGAGAAGATCGAAAAATCATCCCGATGCGGACCGACTGTTGTCACGCCTCTGCGGATATCATTTTCGCGGTTTTCTTTAAGGGAAGCTTTATAGCGGGCCGCGGTTTCCTGATCGGAAAGCTCATAAATCTCTTCTTCCTCAGCCAGAAAACGATCGGTTTTATTCGTTGATTGGGCTGGATTCACAGGGTCAAACCCGGGCAGATACCCCAGCGTCAGCAGTTCCCGGGAACCGGTAAGCTGGAGATGGATTTCTCGCGCAGTATTTTTAAGGTATTGCAGCGCATTCGTCCGCTGGCGGATCAGAACCGCGGAGCGTTCCGCCAGCATTGTGTCCCAATATTCAAGCTGCGCGGGATCCGTGCGACGTTCTGCCAGCATTTTCAACAAGGCATTGCGCCGGGTCAGGATCTGTTTTTGTTCCGAAAGCGCTTTGGCGTAGCCCGGCACGGATTGCGAGAGCATAATATTCAAATATCGGCGGCGTTCGTCAGGCGAGCCCTCCAGGATGCGGGTCATCTGGGGAAGGAAAAGGACGCAGGGGAAGGTTCCAATGGCCTTTTGTGCATTGGTTTTCACCCCATCGACAAGGATTTCCTTCCGGATACGGCCGCCCTTTTCCGCGTTTTCAAGGATGATGCGGATTTCCATACGGTGGGTGCTGCCTTCCCGATCAAATTCAGCGATGATGCGGGCGACAGCGATCGGATCGTTCAGAATGTCAAAATGGATCAGCTGCCGGTCCGACGAGGCCAGCGGACTGGAAAAGGAGGCGCAGTAAAACAGAGCTTCCAGCAGAGAAGTTTTCCCCTGGGCATTCCCGCCGGATAACAAAAGAATCCGCCGGGGTATGTCGGTATCCAGGCGGAGATAGGATCGAAAATTACTCAGAGAAAGGTGTTTGAGGATCACAACAAATGAATTATGCTGCCGGTGTATCGGCAGTTTCCGGGACGGCAGCTAAAGCCTCAGAGACAGTCTGTGCCTTAGACGCTTCAGCGGAAGTTTCAGGAGCGGCCTTTTCCGCAGTGGTAACAGCGGCTGCAGACCCTACCTGGGGTTCTTCCGCGGCTCCCGATCCGGCTTCAGTTTCGGTATTTTCAGAAGGTTTAAAGATTTCCGTGGCACGGTCGATATAGCAGATGCCTTCCAGATGATCGATTTCATGCTGGAAAATGCGGGCCATCCATCCGGAAGCACTGATTTTCAGCGGACGGCCGAAAACACTCAGGCCCTTCACCTTGATGGATTCATTGCGCTCGACATTCCCGACATATCCGGGGATGGAAAGACAGCCTTCACTGCCCACAACCGTTTCTTCGGAGCGCCAGATGATTTCGGGATTGATGACTTTGTACGTCTTCATGGGAGAATTTTCCACACTGTCATCTTCCGGATATTCGATGACGATCATGCGGATGGATTCCCCAACCTGCGGGGCAGCCAGCCCCACGCCGCCGGAATCACGCAAGGTTTCAAGCATATCATCAGCCAGCAGGCGGATGTCACGGTCGATTTGTGTAATTTTGTGTGCTTTTCTGCGTAAAACGGGATCACCGATTTCAACGATGTCTAAAATCATATTCGTAACTCCTTCGCTGTTACTATCCACGTAGTTGCCGGTATTGTATTATAAATGTCCACATGTCCTTCAAAGTGGGACAGGCCCAAGGGCCTGTCCCGTGGATACGCCGTGAATTGTAACTCTTCGCTTCTATTTTACCGCATAATTCGTAAGCTTTTACAGACGATGCGCATGTTTTCTGATAAAATCTGCTATTGATTTTTTTTGATTTTCAATTATGATTATGGTATGGGATTTGTAAACTGCATTCTGTACATGGCTGTTCTGGGCATTGCTGCTTATCCGGTAGGGCGTATTATTTCAAAATGCGACCCTGATCCGGAGAGCTTTTTATTTCGTGAACAGCCCTGGGAATTGGGCGGAAAGATCTACGAAAAGCTCAATATCAAACAGTGGCAGGCAAAAATCCCGGATGTCAGCAAAGTACTCGGGCGCTGGATGCCGCGGAAAAAGTTGAAAATCGGGCTGACAGCGGAAAATGTCCGCACGATGATCCGTGAGACCTGCACCGCGGAACTGGTTCACAATCTGCTGAACATTGCCGGGTTGTGGCTGCTCAATCTCTGGTCAGGGCTTGGCGGAATCATCATGTATCTTGTCTATTTTCTGCTCGGTAATCTGCCTTTTATCATCGTCCAGCGATACAACCGTCCCCGCCTCAAAGTTCTCCTCAACCGCCTGGAGCTCAAAGAGGGGAAAAGAGAAATCAGAAATCAGAAATCAGAAATCGGAAATAAGGACTGACAGTATATTTCTGATTTCTTATTTCCGATTTCTGATTTCTGATTTTTAAATAATCGGTTTTTTCAGCGGCAGACCGGTACGGCGCGGATAGCCCGCAGGCGTCGGCCGAACTTTCGGGATTTTTACGAGGTAACGGGCGCCTTCCACTTCGGGAAGCGTAATCTGAGTTAGAGAGGGTGTTCCGCCGCCGAGCTTTTGGATCGCTTTTTCAGCGGTTTTCACCTCATCCGGAGCGCTTTCCCCTTTTTGGGCCAGCATCACACCGCCGACTTTCACCAGAGGCAGCAGATATTCACACAAAACCGGCATGATCGCAACCGCCCGTGCCGTGGCGGCATCAAATTGCTCTCGGGTTTTCGGATCGATCCCCAATTCTTCCGATCGGTCCTTGCGCACCGTCACATCTTTCAGGTGCAGTGTATCGCAGACCAGTCGGCAGAAATCCGCCTTTTTTCCGACGGAGTCAACAAGGGTCAGCTTCATTTCCGGGTAAAAGATTCGCAGGGGAATCCCCGGAAAACCGGCACCGGTTCCGATATCAATCAGGGATTTTCCGTTCATATCCCCGAGTGTGGGAGCACAGGAAAGCGAATCCAGAAAGTGTTTGATCCGGATCCCCTCCGCATCCCGTACCGCGGTCAGGTTGATCCTGCTGTTCCAGTCCAGCAGCAAGGCTTCATAGATCCGAAACTGCTCCTGCTGCTCCGGAGACAATATGATATTAAACTTCTTACTTGCTGTCTCAATCCAGTTATCCATAGTTATCTTCCATTGTTCAGATTTGATAATTCCTTTTCAATTTCTTCAATTGATGGTAAAGAGCCTTTAAAATTATCCGGAATTAATTGATTTAATTGATACTCTGATATACCAACAGGTTCAGACAGGCTGTTTACAGCATATTGTGCCAATACATTATCTTTCGTTTTACAAATCAATAATCCAATTGTGGGAGCATCTCCTTCTTTGCGAAGAATGCCATTAACAGCACTGACATAAGTTCCTATCTGTCCCATGTGCTCTGGCTGAAAAGCTGTAACTTTTACTTCGACAACCACATAGCAATGGAGCGTAATATTATAGAAAAGCATGTCGATAAATTGTTCTGTCTCTCCAATAACTAACCTGTACTCGCGTCCGACAAAAGCAAAGCCAGTTCCCAACTCTAAAAGAAAGCGAATTAAATTATTCATTAAAGCATCTTTTAATTCTTTTTCATAATACGTTTTGGTTAACGATAAAAAATCAAAGTTGTAAGGATCTTTCGTTATTTCCTGAGCCAGGTCGCTTGTTTCCATCGGAAGTGTTTGAGAAAAGTTTGTAATTGCTTTTCCGGTGCGTTCATATAGATTGGTGTCTAAATAATTCAATAAAACAGCTCGTGACCAACCATGCTGCAATGTCTCTGTTACAAAAAACAATGCTTTTTTTACATTATCTTTACATCGATCAATAATTAATTTATGGTGTCCCCAGGGAATACAAAAAATGGGAGAAATATCATTTTCATCATTATTTATTTTTGTGGGTAATTGTCCCTCAAGTTGGGGAACAATTGCAAAATCTTTATATAAATTATAAAATTTAATAATATAAAATAAATTTGTTCTGGAAAATCCTTTGACGTCTGGGAGTTCATTCCGGAGATCCTGACTCAGTTGATTAATGAAACCGGTTCCCCATCTGCTTTCTGCTTTTAATAAAGAAACATCTCGCCCAAGAGACCAGTAAAAAAGCAGCATTTCCTGATTTACATGAACCGAAGCTTTAATCTGACTCCGTCTGAATCGACTGCTTATATCATTTATCCAATTTCGATAAGTCTCGTCTTCTTTCAATAAAATGCTCATTACCTATCTCCGCTTGTTTTTGATCTCTGCCGGACAACCTCAAAAATCAGAATACCGGCGGCGATACCGGCATTGAGGGACTCGATTTTTCCGGGCATGGGGATCAGGATACGCGCATCAGACAGAGCCAGCGCACGGCCGCAGGGGCCGTTGGCTTCCGACCCGATGATGAGCGCGCTCGGCCGACGCAGATCCGTCTCCCAGCAGGAGATCCCGCCATCGGAATCCGCAGCCAGGATTCGCATATCCGGTAAAGAACGGAGCCATTTTTCACATGTGTCCCAATCCATCCGAGCGAAGGGCAGACGGAAATGGGTACCCATCCCGGAACGGATGACCTTGGGGCTGAATTCATCCGCGCAGCCCGGCATCAGCAGCAGTGCATCAGCGCCGGCTGCGGCAGCGGTGCGGAACAGCGTTCCCAGATTTCCCGGATCCTGAATCCCGTCGGCAATCACAACAAAATCTGCTTTCCCGGGCAGCGGCAGCGGAGACATCTGCATGACTGCCAGAACGCCCTGCGGAGAGTCCGTCCCCGTGATAGAGTCCATCAGCTGTGGGGTGATCTCCTCAACAGAAACGCCGGCATTTGCAAAACTTTTCACTAAAGCTTCCGCCCGATCGGAGAGCGGCGAACACCAAAGCAGATAGGCACAGTCTTCCGCATGAGCCAGCGCCTCTTCCACCAGACGGATCCCTTCTGCAATATACAGCCCGGCAGCTTCCCGTTCTTTGCGTTTGGCAACCAGCCTGCGGACTTCCTGGATCTTTTTATTCTGTGCGGAGGTGATCATGATCAGAAAGCACCTTTCCGACCGAACTGCTTTTCCAGCAGGTCAATGCTCAGATGGATCATCGTCGGACGTCCATGCGGACAGGTCCGCGGAGAGCGGCATTGTTCCAGGTCACGGATCAGCGCCCGCTGCTCGTCGGTGCTGAGGGTCTGCCCGGCCTTCACAGCCATGCGTTTGCAGACATAGGAAGCAACCTTTTCAGACGTCAGCCCCTGCATCGGGACACTGTCATTTTCGATATCCTCCACAACCGCGGCAATCGCGGCAGCAGGAGAGCCTTTTTCAAAAAGTGTAGGCATGGCAAGCACCCGGAAGGCATTCGGGCCGAACTCTTCGATCTCAAAACCGAGATGTTTGAGGATCGGCAGATTTTCCTCCAAAGCCGAAGCCTGCCAGGGCGGCAGCTGCACCACGGCGGGTTCCAACAAGGCCTGCGAGACGATCGTCCCGTTTGCCTCCGCATCCAGCATCTTTTCGTAGAGGATCCGCTCATGGGCCGCGTGCTGGTCAATCAGATAGAGTCCGTCCGGTCCTTCAGCGATAATATATGTCGAACCCACCTGTCCGATCCAGCGCAGGATCGGGAAAAAGGGTGAAGATTTTTGAGCAGCCGGAGCAGCGGCGGTTACGGAAGGCGGAACCGGAGTGGGATTTGCCGCAGGAAAAGACGGCGGCGCCGCTTCTGTCTGACTTTCCTGCGGTACCGGCACAGGCTGCGGCATAAAGGGCTGATAGACCGGACCGGAAGACGTCGTCTGCGGCATCGCAGGCCCCGGAGGAGAGAGCAGTTCGTCCATATTCACATCCGCAGCCGGAGCAGCAGCTTCCGTCCCGTTCATCAGGTTGGACCGCCACAGCGGCTGTGCGGTCGGCACGCCCTGTCCGTTCGGGTCAAACGGCGGCGGTGTCTGTTTATAGGAAGGCCAGGCGGTCGGCGTATTCAGTTCCGGCACCGGCGACTGGGTGATCAATCCCCGCCGCACTGCCCGATGGACACCGCCGATGATGCGGTCCGGATTCTTGAAGCGCACTTCAGCCTTGGCTGGATGGACATTGACATCCACATCTTCCGGATCAATGGAGATAAACAGAGCAATGATCGGAAAACGTCCGACCATGATCAGCGTTTGGTAAGCCCGCTGTACCGAAGAATTCAGCGCCTGTTCCTGGACCCAGCGGCCGTTGACGAAATAATTCATCTCCTTGCGGTTGGAACGTGTCAGCCCAACCGGAGAAATAAAGCCGAATATGGTCAGCCCTTCCTCATCCAGTTCCACTTCAATAAACTGCTTGGCAATATCAAGCCCATAAATTGCGGAAAGGATCTCGCGGTAGTTGCCATTTCCGGTGGTTTGCAGAACGGTTTTATTTTCATTGATCAGCTGCCAGCGGATATCGGGATACGCCAGGGCATAACGGGAAATCAGTGTTTCGATCTGATTGCGCTCAGTGGTATCGCTTTTGAGGAACTTCAAACGGGCGGGGACATTGTAAAACAGGTCTTCAATGGTGATCGTCGTCCCGAAAGGAGCACCCACCGGTTTGTTTGAAGTCACAAAACCGCCGTCCACCACAATGCGGTGCGCGGTCTCGCTTTCCGCTGTCCGGGTGGTGATGGTCATGCGGGAAACTGATCCCGCTGCGGCCAGTGCTTCCCCGCGGAACCCGAGTGTTTTGATGTGAAACAGATCATCAGCCGTGCGCAGCTTGGATGTCGCGTGACGCTTGACCGCGGTCTCCAGTTCATCTGCCGGGATCCCGCAGCCATCATCGATGATCTCAATCAGCTTTTTTCCCGCTGATTCGATATGAATGACGATTTTCGTCGCTCCGGCATCGATGGAATTTTCAATCAATTCCTTCACAACCGAAGCCGGCCGTTCGATCACTTCACCCGCCGCGATTTGGGAAGCAACTTCATCCGCTAATACCTGAATCGTCATACCAAATGTGCCTTTCCGCCGGGAGCTGAAACAAGAATGTCACTGATCCCGGATATTTTTTTCATCTTTTGCTGAACTTCATCCATCACTTCCGAAGGACAAATCACGTGAACATTCGGCCCGGCGTCCAGCGTTGCGAAACAGGGCAGTCCCTCTTCCCGCCAATCCCGAACCGCTTTGATGAGACGGATCGAAGTCGGTTCCCAATAAAACAAGGGAGGCTTCTGCGTCATCATCACGCTGTGCATCATGATCATGTCGCTTTCACTAACCTCCGCAAGAGTGGCAAAATCTTTGTTCAGGATCGCATCCCGGCATTTCTTTATCCGTTCCGGGGCTGTCCGCACGCGTTCCGGCTGGAACGGACTGGTAAGCGCGGCCGTGTGGCCTGCCGAGGAACCAGTCTTTTTGTGTTCTGCGCTGATGAGGGCAATAAGATCCGTTAAAGCCCAATGAGAAGCCGGTGCAATCGAAACAGCCCAGGAATCTTCATCACCGCTGCCATAAGCCCATTCGCAGAAACCATCCGGGATCGAACGGCAGGCAGAACCGGATCCCAACCGCGCCAGGCGGGATAATTCATTTTCTTTAAGATTCATCCCCGCTGCCGCACTTGCGGCCAGAGCCAGGGCGGAAAATGCTGCCGCGGAAGAGGCAATCCCGGCCCCCATCGGGAAATTGTTTTCACTGACAATTTCCGCATATCTCGCCTCAGGAGCCAACAAGCGGACATGGTCCATAAAAGCTGAGACACGGTCGAGCGCTGCCCCCGTTACCTCTTTCCCGCCGATAGTCAGAACATCCGCACGCAGATCATCCCGGAATGTGACACGGGTCTTTGTAAACAGGCCGCCGAGATTCATTGAGATAGAACCGTTTGCCGGCAGCCGGAGACTGTCGTCACGGTTTCCCCAATATTTGATAAAGGCAATGTTCGGATGGGCAATTGCGGAAGCGGATTTAATCATTTTCCGCTTCCAGTGTTTTCAAAATTTCCATGGCGATTTTCCGCGCCTGCTCGCGGGTGACATACAGATTGTTTTCTCCGCCGTAAAATACCTTTTCTTCTTCCGGGCATGTTTCCGTGAAGCGCAGACATACGTCATCCTCAAATCCGGCGTCTTCATGATCGATAAATACTTCAAATGTGATGGAATCATCCAAAATTTTAACAGCCATAATCCCTCCCGTTCTCTATGCTATTGAGTATAGCAAAAAATCCGTTTTTTTTCCATAGTTGGTATCTTTTCAGAACCCAAAGCAACATATATGAGGACAAGTTCCGGGGATTAATTTTATACAATTTTGTATTATTTTTCACGCACAAAAATCATGTTATACTTAGAAAAACGCTGATTAATTTCGATGATTGCGGGAGGACAGTTCCTCTCATTTCTCTGGAGACCCGTCCCTGAGACTCAATTAATCAATGCCTTCCTAAATATTATAGCGTAATCTTATTGCATAAAATCAGATCAGCAGGAACAGTCCAAAAAAGACAGTTCCTGCTAATTGCAGTCCATAGTAATGGGGAGAGTCCTCCGGAAGTTCCGTGAACAGAAAGGTCACGGGTTAACGACGTTTATCCTTCCCAGCGGTTCTCTGTAAATATCCGGTATCACACCGCCAAGTACATTCACTATATATTCCTTCACGACGATATTATCTACCTTCATGGTGTCATTCACGAAATCAGATTCCCGAAAAGTAGAAAAGCCATCCCCGCCATTGATAATATAATCGGTGGTAGTCAGCGTATATTCTGCGGAAAGATCCAGGTCTTTCCCGTCAACCTGAATATCTGAAACGCGGTAAGGACCGTCTACATAAGTAAACAGACCTTTATCATCCAGTCTAACGCTGCTTTCTATTGACATGTCAATCGTGAAGGTAAGTCCTGAAACCTGTGGGAATTTTGCTGATGATAAAGGAAGATCGCTGACTGAGTATTCAAGAATATCTTTCAGCATCTGACCGCTGACACTGATAGTTTGAATTTCATTAGTGTATGGGATCAAACTCAGCAGATTGCTGTAGGTAATGTCCCCCTTCAGAATATTGTTCCTCAGGCTTCCTGCCGCGGCAAAACCTATATCTGATTTCCCGGCCTCCCGATAGGCGTCCGCAACCAGCTCACACAGCGCATTTTCCTGGCCACGGCTGATTGTATAGGATCCGTCCTCTTCTACAAGCATGTCAAAGGAAGTCTCTCCGATTTTCTCATTCAAAATGTCCGAATAGGATTGTACAATCTCGGTCTGGATTGCGTGCATTTCGGGATCAATAAATCGTTCCTTCCCTCTTCTCACTACTGTTTCCATAGGCAGACTGTCAGATCCGGGAATCTCTTCAACGAGTTTCGCATCCATGTGCCCATCTTTGTAGATCGTCAGCTGACCTACGCTCTCAAATTTCGTTCCGGTTTGCAGTGCAATCACCTCTTTTCCTTCTTTGTCTTTGATGGTTTTAGAAAAAAACTGATGGGTATGCCCGTCGAATATGGCATCGATTCCATTCACGCCTTCCATGATATTCGACAACTGGAACTGTTCCGAGACAGCTTCATTGTCTCCCAGATGTGAAAGCAGGATCACAACATCGGCGCCTTCACGGCGAAGTTTGTTTACATTGTCCTGCAGGGCTCCGCGCAGCTTGCTTCCATCCCGATCGACAAGGAAATCGTACATTGGCTGACCGGAATCATCCAGAATGTTTCTGATTGATGTTTTTGTGTAGGTATCCGGCGTATCAGCTCCTACAAAGCCAATCTGCATTTCCCCTGCATCCAAAATGATTCCCGGCGAGAAGATTGGCGTACCGTCTGATGTACAGAAATTGACACAGACATAGGTTCCCTCAAACAGCTCCACAATGTCATCCAGAGCTTCCATGCCAAAATCGAATTCGTGATTCCCCAGCGTCGCCACATCATATCCCACGGCATTCATCATCCGGGTGATCGCCTGTCCTTTGGAGATAACACCGATTGCCGAACCCTGAACAGCATCACCACTGTCCACCAGGAACACATGGTCATACACCTGTTCCAGCTGTTTTTTATAAAGAGCCAGACCATCAAATCCGATGTTCTCCTCATATGCGCAGTGAATGTCGTTTGTAAAGAGAACGACAGCTGCCACTTCATCATTGTCATTCGTTTTCGTAGCCTCGCCCTCTCCAAACACAGGCATTACACATGCAATGCTTACAAGAAATATAATAAATGCGAAACATACGGCATTTTTAGAGTTTTTCATAAATTTTCTCCTATATATGGTTGAACCTTATCAGAAATAGTACATGTTCAGAACCTGGAAGACACACACGAAGACCGGATCGCTAATGTCGGCAGCATGGCTCCGTGTGTTCCGATAATTATAACTTCATATTGCATATGACCTGTTTTCAAAGTACTATAACGATGTAAGTTTGTGTCACTTACCGGATCAAAACGGAATATCTATCTCATTATCATTCGGAATTGCAAGACACAGTTCAGTTCTGACCCGTACGACAATTATTAAGCTATGAAACATCTTAGTTTCTTTTCTTTTGTTATTTGTATTTCATAAAACATTATAAAAATGTGATGAGAATACACCAAAATACATATAAAAATGTGAATTCACCAAAAATATCCGCCTCAATTGTTGAGCCGGATATTCGTTATAATTTTTGTAAATTCTGTAATCGTCTAATAACTTTTCAGAACAGTTCTCGTGAGCTCTTGATAGAGGTTCTAAATTTCCTCGTTTAAAATCTCAACGAAGCGAATGATTTGTTTGTCTATAGAGGAATTTCCTTTGGAGCCTGTCAGGTTAATCCCCCATTGAGAAGCAGAAAGGCTGTTTTCTGTTTTTTTGAATAATTTTTCTTCAATCAACCTGTTCAAAACACTGCGGATAAAGATTTTGATATCATCATCTTTATTATTATCCTGTCCTGTAGCCCATATCTCTCCATTTGAATACTCTGCAAAAACCGACTTGTTATCATTATCTTTCAATGTTGCCAGAACTCTGTGTCCATTTCCCGATCTGGAGTAAACAAGCGACAGATTAAATTTTCTTGAAATGTTTTCAAAGACCGCCAAAATATCAGACATCGCATATATTGCTGTATCGCTGAGCTTATCACTGTGATTTTTGATGTTGTCAAGAAATGCCTGTTTATCTGCACCGGTATTGACAATATTCCTTCTGTTTGTTTTTTGTGGTAATAAATGCCTCTTGGCCGTATCTTTCTTTACAGTTTTCTTTTCCGGCAGAAGGTCTGTGTAATGTTGCTCCATAATTCGTTTTGTTGGACCATACCAATCTTTGATCCCGCTGAGCTGTTTCAACTCCGGATTTTTATCAACGATTTCAATGAATAATTTTGAAAGACCATCCCATTCGTGAATATCACCTGGTGAATATAGATGAAAATTCAACTGTTCCATAGTGTAATTACTTTTTGCAAGATTTCCCTTCATTGATGTTGTCGTCCAATTGGATTTATCATCTTTACCACCGCGGGAAATCGGATCAATATGATCTATTGTCGGGGTGTAATCCCAGTATGCCATATGACATACTTCTGTATTCCAATTTGCCTGGTATGGGAATTCTTCGGGAAGTTTTTCGGAAAGGAGGCGCAGCATTCCGGGATTGATGAGTTTTGTGCCGAAATAGCGGTCGATGAATCCGTCTTTGAAGAACTGCTCCATCTGTTCGGTTTTGGTATAATTTCTGGAGTCTTTGTTTATCGAGGTGAAAGGATAATCCTTCCGAATCACATTTCCGGCTTCATATGTTTTACCGGCCAGGATATATTCCGCAGCCTGTTTCAGAACATCAATGTTTTTATCATTGGTTATCATAATTTATGCTCCTTTTGATATATGTCATGAAAAGATGACTGGTTTGTAAAGTTTTTCCGGTCAGTGGGACAGGCCCAGGGGCTTGTCCCGTGTCCAGCTTCGTCTTGATTCGATACACTGCTTTTTAATTTTTATGTTTGTATTGTAACGAAAAGAAGTAAATCAGTGCGGAAACTCAGTTTCCGGTTTTAAGGAAACGCTGATTAATGGCCATTTCCCGTTGAATGAGTCAAAAAAAACTGTTCTGTTGACTCAAGTCTGAGTCAAAGAAAACAGGTCACTTTGACTCAGCGGGGACAGTTCCGGTGTAACCGTCCCCGGCAATTCCGCTTATGTTAATTGTGGAGACACTGGGAGAGATAAAGATTGGCTTCTGTTTCGGTAAAGCCGTTTTCTTCGACCAGGGCTTTCAAAATCAGGTTTTGATAGGTTTCATCCGGAGCATTGAATGAATGACGGGCCTCGGAAGTCATGGTGTAAATCGGCGTGCCGTCGGTATGAATACCCAGAGCGTAAATCCGGCCATACCAGTTTGCGCTTGGTCCTTCCTGATTCTGAATCCCCATCAGCTGCTCACGGGTCACTTTGTACATGCGCATGAAGGTTCTCCCGGCGGCATTGGGATCATAGAAGGCTACGCCTTTATGGTTCCAGGAGCCGCTTGTATTCCCGAAGTACATCTGACCGGGGAACCAGGCTCGGTCGTCTTTTTCGGAGACAAGCGTGGGATTGGAGCAGCCATCATACCATTTCCCGTTTTCTATGCAATAACCGCTTTTTATATAACACAGGAAGCGTTCTTCGCTGAGGTTGGATCCGTACCCGGCATACCAGACGATATCTTCCTTGTCGTTGATCCATGGTTCACGCATGACATCCCCCTGCGGCTTATCGAGATAGACATAGACCCAGACCTTCTGCGGACCGGTGCTGCTTTCTACGGTGAGAATCTCTCGTTGAAAGAGCTCGCCTTCTCTTTCGTAATGATCGAGTCGCGCAAAGTCATCGTCATGGATGCGGTAAAGCTCGCCTTCCACCCACTCGCCGGGTTTTGCGATGATTCCCGGATAATCTATGATTTTATACATCGCGTAATCTTTCAATATGGCTTTGCCGAGAAAAGGACAGCCGGCAAGCTTATCTTCCGCACTGCCATTCCGCATCAGTGTGCCGTAGACGAACAGATAATGATTTAGAAGTGAGCTTTTCAGCCTTTTAAGCAGTGGGGCTGCTGCGTCCTCATATGAGGCATTGTTCCATTGATTTCGTTCTTTCCCGGTGCAAAGCTCATCCTCGATATATTTCACGGTTTCTTCAAATGCATTCGTGAATTCTTTATTCAGCTTTGGATGAGCATTAAGGAATGCACCCATATCGCAATCCGCAAAGATTGACATGGTATCGATCAGTCCTTCCACATAATCGTACCCGTGACCGCCGAAACCACGACCCAAACATCCATTAAGCGCATAATGCAAAAGCCGAAAGATATCTGGAATATTCCTTACTGTGTCATAGTGCTGGATTGCATAAACAATAATGGCTGTTGCCAGATAGGTAGGCTGATAGATAAATTCCTCGCGAGCATCAGAGGGCATTTCATTAGGTTCACCCATCGCCCAGAGCAGAAGCTTTTTATCGCTTCCATAATAGCGTGGCTGTTCCATCAGACGGTGTACATATGCAACCACATCTGTTTCCGAGACTTTTCCAGAAATCAATTCATGGAAATCCTGACGAAGTTTCCGTATATGGGGATACCAGGCCTCAGGACCATGATCGTTTTCTTTAATTCCATCCATAAAAGTGTTTTTCATAGTTTTTATCTCCTTTCATTTTCTTGTGTGTATTTTAGCAAAAAGAAAGAATAAAAGCTATGAAGCTCAGCTTCATTTTTTAAGCAAGTTCTTCTCGTGTATAAGCACTTCGAACTATGTTTTTATCCAGAACTGTTATTTTATCCTGTCCTGATATAAACGTAGTACAAGGTAAATTATCGGATGTTATACCAAAGCAGCAACTGTGGCAATTAGTATAAATAAGGTGTTTATTTCCATCTCGAACCTCAACACAGAAGCTTTTCTCGTTTTTTAGGCAATCCATAATAACATTGTGATTCACACTACAGGCACGTTCAGATAACCATAACTCATCATCTGATTTCTCAAGATTTTCGTACCAGGTGAAATCTTCAGTCATTTTTTCAGTCAATACAAAGCGGATTCTTTCTTTCGCATAATCTGACAATTGTTTCCAAATAATCGCTGCTTCTGTCTCTGCATATTTTTCATAAAATGGAACTTCGCTCATTGATTTCAACCCTTTAAGCATAACAATTACTTGTGTCAGATTAGGAGTTAAAAACAGCGGATGTGCTGTGGATTCCAAATAAATTTTCTTTTTCCTACGCTTTACTTCTTTTTCTGGAATAATAAAGGGCTTATTACATACCTGTATCGGATCGTTATCCCGGCCTCTTAGTTTTCGCATGGCGTTCTCAATAGTTCTGGTACCCACCCAAAGTTTTCTTGTTAATATTTCTACATCTGACATCATATCACCATCGGACAGCTCTATTCTTTCACGATCCGGATCGTGTAAAAATTTTGCGACAAACATCAGTCGTTCAAAGGTATTTGTAACAGAAATCGGCGGAAATTTTACTTCAGCCGATATTCCTTTCTTTTTAAGAAAATCGTAAAAATCACGATAAGTCTGAATAGCAACATCTTTATTTGCTCTATTTCCCTCGATACTTAGAACGGAACTGCGGAAACTATCCTCCAGATATTCTGGTTCTTCGTATTTACTCTGTTTTTTTAAAGAAAACTTCATTTTATCGCCAAGTAAAGTTTTCATGAAATCAGCATAAGCAAAATTTTCCTTTGTACTCATGAATTCGTTGATATATGAATCCATTATCTTTTTATCCATAATATCCTCTCTCTTTTTTGCAGATGAGTATTCGTATAAATGAGCTAAGTTCAATTATATTGCATTATTCGTAACATTATAAATTGAGCGCAGATCGTACCTTATGGACCGGGTCTTTCGCAGTCACTGCTGCGTTGACTTGCGCGGCACAGCGTATCAGTTCCGCATGTACACCGTGACAAGTAAAGTGTTCATTGCCCGGATGATACATATACTGTTGGTTATCTTTATAGACAGATGCGATTTCGTTTATAATAATATCGCCTTGTCTCAAAGTTTCGTTAAACCCATATCCGAGCCAATGGGGACGCTTATATCTGTGAGACAGGAATGATATTATTCATTGTTGGAGATAAAATGACCCGAAAAATCTTTTCAGGAATCATTGTTATTGCTCTGAATGGTTTGGAACAAGTTCAGCCTCGGCTTTACAACGAAGAAGATCTGTTTGATCGATTTGACAAGGCTATAGCGGCCTATGACGCGATTGTTGAAGCGTATTCCGACAACGTTCCGACAGAGGGACCTGTACCTGCAGATGGTAAATAAATAATGGGGTTCGTCCGCGTTTCCTTAGAAATGCGTTGAATAACTGAATATCTGTGAAACGAAAATAGAAAGTATGGAGGAAATATGACCGAAAAATTGTTTTCAAGAATCATTGTTTTTGCTGTTCTCATCGTTTTATTAATGGGAACCGTCGTCTCTTTTGCAGAAGATACCGGGGAACAGTCCCTCTCACGAGAAGGATATACGCTGGAACAAGTGGTAATTCTCAGCCGGCACAACATCCGTTCTCCATTGAGCGGAAAAGGTTCGGTATTGGGTGAAATCACAGCCCATGACTGGTTCCCATGGAGCTCAGAACCCAGTGAACTTTCCATCCGCGGCGGCGTTTTGGAAACAGAATTGGGACAGTATTTTCGCAAATGGCTGGAATTAGAAAATCTGATTTCGGAAAATTACCGCCCGGATCCGATTGAAGTCCGCTTTTATGCCAATTCAAAGCAGCGCACGATTGCTACCGCGCAATATTTCAGCTCGGGATTTTTGCCGGTTGCAAATGCGCTCATCGAACATCACGCGGAATATGACACGATGGATCCGGTTTTCCTGCCGGGATTGACTTTTGTTTCTGACGCGTATCGGGAATATGCAGAGGCTGAAATTCGTGCACAGTTTACGGAAAAAATCAATGATCTTTCCGACAATTACGCCCTGATTACGGATGTGATCGACATGGTCGATTCAAACGGATACAAGAACGGTTCCGTCAGTGCCTTTCGGACAGATGACACAGAGATCATCCTGAACGCAGACGCAGAACCGGCAATGAAAGGTTCATTGAAGACGGCCTGTTCTGTTGCGGATGCGCTTGTCCTGCAATATTATGAAGAACCGGATGAAATAAAAGCGGCTTTTGGACATCAGCTGAGCTTTGAAGACTGGAAAAAGATCTCTGAAATCAAAGATCTTTATAATGACGTCCTGTTTACCTCTCCGCTGGTTTCTGCGAATGTAGCACATCCGCTGCTTCAGGAGATCCGCAATGAAATGGAAGCAGATGGACGGCTGTTTACGTTCTTGTGCGGGCATGACTCCAACGTTGGCAGCGTTCTGGCAGCGTTAGGCGTGGAAGATTATGAATTGCCGAATTCCATCGAATTGAAAACTCCCATTGGCTGCAAGCTGGTTTTCACAAAATGGAGCGATGCGGAAGGAAAGGATTACTGGGGTGTGGATCTGGTTTATCTGAACCCGGATCAGCTGCGCACTATGCCTTTGCTGGGACTGGATAATGGCCCTATGATTTTCCCGATTTCGTTTGAGGGTCTGGATCAAGTTCAGGCCGGTCTCTATAACGAAGCGGATTTGCTGGAACGCTTTGACCAGTCTATTGCGGTCTATGATACGATTGTCGAAGAGTATGCCGATACTGTTTCAACAGAGGTACCTGAACCGGCTGTTGCAAAATAGTTGTTTTTCATTTATGGAGGGAATATGGCCGGAAAATCGTTTTCAGGCATATTTGTTTTTGCTGTACTCATTGCTTTTTTGATGGTGGTGGGTATTTCATTTGCGGAAAATACTCAGGGACAAACCCTGTCACGGGAAGGCTATACCCTGGAGCAGGTGGTGATTCTCAGCCGGCACAACATCCGTTCTCCACTGAGCGGAAAAGGTTCGGTTTTGGATGAAATCACACCGCATGACTGGTTCCCATGGAGTTCAAAACCCGGAGAGCTTTCTCTTCGCGGCGGCATTTTGGAAACAGAAATGGGCCAGTATTTCCGCAAATGGCTGGAAGCGGAAGGCCTGATCCCTGAAAATTACCGTCCGGGAGAAAATGAAGTCCGTTTTTATGCTAATTCAATCCAGAGAACCATTGCCACAGCGCAATATTTCAGCTCAGGATTTTTGCCGGTTGCAAACGTGCCCATTGAACATCACATGGAATATGGCACGATGGATCCGGTTTTCAATCCGGTGTTGAATTTTTATTCGGATACCTATCGGGACTATGCTGAGGCTCAAATGCGTTCAATGTTTACGGACAAAATCAATGATCTTTCCGACAATTACGCACTGCTTGCGGATGTGATCGACATGGCAGATTCGAACGGGTTCAAGAATGGTTCCATCACTCCCTTTCGGACAGATGAGATGGAAATCATTCTGAAAGAGGGAGCAATTCCCGGCTCAAAGAGTTCACTGGAAACGGCCAATTCTGTTTCTGACGCGCTTGTCCTGCAATATTATGAAGAACCGGATGAAGTGAAAGCAGCCTTTGGGCACAAGCTTACCTTTGAAGATTGGAAGAAAATCTCTGAAATCAAAGAAACGAATGGCGAATTTCTGCTCACGGCCCCGCTGGTTTCTGTTAATGTGGCACATCCGCTGCTTCAGGAGATTCGGAATGAGATGCAGACTGATGGCCGCCTGTTTACTTTCTTATGCGGTCATGACTCCAACATTGGAAGCATATTGGCTGCGTTGGAAGCGGAAGAATTTGAGCTTCCGAATGCACTCGAGACCAGAACGCCCATTGGCTGTAAGATTGTGTTCACGAAATGGAACGATACAGACGGAAAGGATTACTGGGGTGTGGATCTGGTTTATCTGTCGCCGGACCAGCTGCGCAGTATGTCCTTGCTGAACGAGGGGAACAGTCCGATGATTTTCCCGATTTCGTTTGAAGGTTTGGAACAAAATGAAGCCGGGCTTTATAACGAAGCGGATTTGCTGGAACGTTTTGATCAGGCTATTGCGGCCTATGACGCGATTGTTGAAACGTATTCCGACAACGTTCCGGCAGAGGTCCCTGAACCGGCTTCTGCTAAATAAACGCGTATCTGTAAGATCAAAGCTGCATCTGATTTGACTGAGTCAATGCAGCCTGTTTTGTTGATTCTATTCGGAACCATTGGAAACAGCCTGCATTAGGTTCAGCCGAATAAATCAGCATTTTCCTGAAAACTGGCGGCAACGGTGAGCAGACAGCCTGTTCACCGTTGTCTTTTTTTTACAAATTACTTACATGAATATGAAACAGTAAATTATTATAATAAAAAATATAATAATTTATGTTATAATAATCAGTAGGAAAAGAATGTTATGGAAAAATTTATTGATCGTGATGAAGAGTTGGCTGCGTTGGAAAGCGAATACCGGAGGGAAGGTGCATCACTTGTAATTTTGTATGGCCGGCGCCGCGTTGGGAAAACATCGCTGATTTCTGAGTTTATCAAAGATAAAAAGGCTCTTTTTTTCCTTGCCAGTGAAGAACCTGAATCCCAAAATCGGCTTGATTTCAAGAATAAAGTAGCGGATTTTATCAATAATGACCTTTTACGTGAGGCGAATATATCCAATTGGGATGCGATTTTTAAAACCATCGCTGAGACAACTTTTGATGTAAAACCAATCATTGTTATCGATGAATTTCAATACCTTGGAAAAGCTAATCCGGCATTTGCTTCCATTTTTCAACGGATATGGGATGAAATCTTGAAGATTAAACCAATCATGGTGATCCTTTGCGGGTCACTGGTTTCCATGATGGAATCTCAGACGCTTTCCTATAGCAGTCCGCTTTACGGCAGGCGCACCGCTCAGATTCGGATGAAGCAGATCCCTTTTCAATATTATTCATCGTTCTTTCCCGGAAAAACCGAGCAGGAATATATTGAAATGTACTCCATTACCGGAGGAGTGCCAAAATACATCGAATCATTCGGGATCGAGAAGGATATTTATTCCGCGATTGAACGGTATATACTGAATCGTTCCGGTTATCTCTATGATGAACCCTATTACCTTCTTCAGCAGGAGGTCAGTGAGGTCGGCAGTTATTTTTCCATTCTCAAAACGATAGCTGCCGGTAACTGCAAATTATCCGCGATATCCGCAGTTCTCGAGACCAAAGCCACCGGGCTGACGAAGTACCTCAAGACATTGATCGACCTGGATATATTGGAGCGTGAGGTCCCCGCCACAGAAGATAATCCCGATAAAAGCAAAAAAGGGCAGTATAAAATCAAAGACAATTATTTGCGCTTCTGGTTTGCATTTATTTATCCAAACCGCAGTTTTATTGAAAGCGGACAGACAAAAATCGTCATGGAGAAACTCCGAAAAGGTCTGGTTAGCAATCAAATTGCCTTTGTTTACGAAGATATTTGCCGGGAAAAAATGTGGGAGATGAACGCAGAAGGCAAATGGCCATTCTATTTTTCGCGTCTCGGCCGTTATTGGGACAAACACAGCGAAATTGACATTGCCGCGGTTGATCCGGAAGGAAATAACCTGATCCTTGGGGAATGTAAATATCACAAGGATCCAGTCGGACTTGATGTTTTTTATGCGCTTGAAAACAAGTCTCAAAATGTTTTATGGCGAAACAGTACCCGTAAGGTCTGGTTTGTTCTTTTCAGCCTCAATGGCTATAGTTCGGAATTGGAAAAATTAGCGAGTCAGCGAAATGATCTGATACTTGCATAATGCATGATTAATCTGATTAGACTTGACATGCGACCGTTCGTTCGCTATAATATACAAAAGCGAACGAACGGTCGCATTTTATATAGAGGTGAAATTTTGGCAAAAGATACGAAGGAAAGAATTCTGACCGCGGCTTTGGAGATGTTTTCCCAAAAAGGCTATGAGGGAACGAATCTCCGTGAACTGGCAGCTTCTCTTGGGATGGGAAAATCTTCAATGTACCGGCATTTTGAGAGCAAAGAGGATATTTGGAACGCTCTGCTGGATGAGTTGATAGCCTATTACGCTGCTCATTTCGGTTCCACGGAACATCTGCCGCCGGTGCCTGATTCTCTGGAAGGTCTGACAGCGATGACAATGCGGATGGTTAACATTACTGTATATGATGAAAAGATCATCATGACAAGAAAGCTGCTCACAATCGAACAGTTCCGTGATGACCGGGCGCGGGACCTGGCGACAAAGCACTTCCTCACCGGATTGACCGAGATGTTCACCTATGTTTTTGAAGGTATGATGGACAAAGGACTGATTCGGCGGGATGATCCGGCAATGCTCGCCTTTGCCTATATCACACCGATTTCCGCGCTGATTCACCTGTGCGACCGTGAACCGGAAAAAACTTCGCAGGCAATGGAGCAGATTGAGGCATTCAGCCGGTATTTTGTATCAGTGGTCAGTGGCCACTGATTAACAAAATAGACGGCTTTATTTTGCAGATTTTGCGGTTTACAGTTTTTTTCTTCTTTGATACTATGGATGAAAAATAAGTGGGGGATTACCAGATATGAACGAAAATACGATCCTTGAAATCAAAAATTATTCAAAATCCTACGGCGAAGGAAAGAAGGCCGCAGATAACGTCTCGCTGAACGTCATGAGCGGTGATATTTACGGGTTTATCGGACATAATGGCGCAGGAAAATCGACGACCATCCGGGCTGTGGTGGGCGTGCTGGATTTTACCGAAGGTGAGATTCTTATCAACGGACATTCGGTGAAATCAGAACCAATGGAATGCAAGCGGGTCACTGCCTATATTCCCGACAATCCCGACTTGTACGAAAACCTGACCGGGATTCAATATCTTAATTTTGTGGCGGATGTTTTCGGCATCGGCCCCTCAGAACGGGAAGAAAGCATCAAAAAATACGCGGACATGTTTGAGATCACAGCCGCGCTGGGCGATCTCATCAGCTCCTATTCTCACGGCATGAAGCAGAAAGTGGCGATCATCTCCGCGCTGATCCATAAACCGAAGCTGCTGGTTCTGGACGAACCCTTCGTCGGGCTGGATCCGAAGGCTTCCTTCACCCTGAAAGAGATCATGCGGGAGATGTGTCAGCAGGGTTCGGCAGTCTTTTTCTCGACCCATGTGCTGGATGTAGCGGAAAAGCTCTGCAACAAAGTCGCCATTATCCGGCAGGGGAAGATCATCGCCTCCGGTACCATGGATGAACTGACAGCCGGACATTCGTTGGAACAGACCTTCCTGGAGGCAGATCATGACAGCTAACGGCATCCTTCTGCTCAAAACGCTGCTGCTTTCCACCAGTCAGCGGAATATTTACCGGCATACCACGGATAAAAAGAAGCGTACAAAAATCATTTGGGGATATATCGGACAGGTATGTGTTTACGCGATGCTCGTAGGATATGCAATCGCGATGTGTGTCGGCTACGGGGAACTCGGAATGATCGGAGCCGCGCCGGTGCTGTGCGCACTCATCATCAGTGCGCTCGCCTTTGTCTTTACGCTGTTCAAAACGAACGGATATCTGTTCAATTTCAAGGAATATGACATGCTGATGTCGCTTCCCTTTGAATCAAAGACCGTCGCGGGATGCAAGTTCCTGTATATGTATGTCAGGAGCCTGCCCTGGTACATCAGCATTTCCCTTGCAATGATGATCGGGTACGGCGTCTACGCTCATCCTTCTGTGATCGTGTATCCGCTGTGGATCATTTTGTCCGTTTTCCTCCCAGTCATCCCGATGCTCGCGGCATCCTTTGTCGGTTTCCTGATCACGCGGATCAGCGCAGGATTCAGGAAAACCAACATCGTGCAGATGGTGCTCACGATGATTTTCGTCATATTCTGCTTTTCTTTCCGTTTCATCATCGAGGATATGTTCCGGAACGATAAAGTTGAGGCAACACTCGAATCAATTACGGAAATAACCGGGAATGCCGGGCGTATCTATCTGCCCGCGGGATGGTTTGCGAACGCGGTGAAAAAGCCCGATTTGCTGAGCGCCTTGCTGCTCATTAGCGTAAGTGTGCTGTTGTTTGCGGTAGTGTTCACTGTGGTGGGAAAATCTTACCGGAACATCAACTCCGCATTAAGATCTCATGCCGCGGCTCGAAATTTCAAGATGAGCGCACAAAAACAGCGCAGCGTAGAAGAAGCGATTGCCTTCAAGGAATTCAAAAGGCTGACCGGTTCCACGACGTATATGGTGAATGGCGGGATGGGGGTGATCCTGGCGGCATTGTTCGGTATCGTCTCACTCATTTTCGGATTTGACAAGATGATTATGACAGTGACGCAAAACGCGCCGTTTGATCCGGCCGTACTCCGGCCCGCGATACCTTTTCTCGTCTATTTCTTTATCGGTATGATCGCCACAACAGCCTGTTCACCTTCGCTGGAGGGAAAGAATTACTGGATCCTTCAGTCCTTACCGATTGAAATGAAGACTGTTTACCGGGGAAAGATGCTCTTCAATATGCTGCTGACAGTGCCGTTTATGACTTTCACCACGCTTTGTCTGTGTATATCCGCGCATGTTCCTTTGGCTGATTTGGTATTATATTTGATATTGGGCTTTGTCCTGTGTGCCTTTTCGACCGCCTGGGGCTGTGTCTGCGGCATCCGGCACATGCGGCTGGATTGGGAAAATGAGGTCGAGGTCATCAAGCAGGGAGCGGCGGTTACTGTCTATCTGTTTCCGAATTTAATTGTTACCATGGCACTTGTCGTGCTGACGGTTTTCCTCGGTACAAGGATGGACCACAAGTTGCTGACGCTCATCCTGATTCTGATAGCGGCAGTGCTGACTGCGCTGAGTTACCGCAAGGTCATGACTTTGGCAAAGAGGGAGAAATAAAATTCAAAAATGAACCTTCGTGAAATATTGCTTACGATTCAATATATCAGTATTCTCGGCCTGTTTCTTGAAAGCTGGATCATCCTTCACAAATGGCGGAATTCGCTCCACTCTTATTTGTTTCTGAGCTGTGCCGCGACGTTTATCAATAACCTCGGATATTTGTTTGAATTGAAAGCCGGTTCCGAAGAAACTTATCTAACAGCACTGAAGATATCTTATGCCGGCAGAGTGTGGATCTGCCTGATGTTGTTCCTGTTCACAGCAAAGCTCTGTAGGATCAGAATCCCGGATTGGCTCACAAGGATTATGGTGATAACGCACCTGGGAATTTATATATCCGTGTTTATGCTGGAAACCCATAAGCTCTATTATTCGTGGTATGAATTTGTAAAGGGGGATGTTTTTCCAAAGATTGATCACGGGAACGGCATAATCTACTATCTGTTTTTCGGGATCCAGGTGATTTACATCATTACCGGATTCGTCTGGATCATCCGAGGCTGCCGGAAAGAAAAAAAACATACGGCACAAAGAAGGCTTCTGATTGTCTTGATAGCTTTTACGGTTGAGGCTGTATTTTACATTGTTCAGATTTTTGATCTGATCAGCGTGACAAAGTTTTATGATGTCACCATGTTCGGTTTCTTCCTCAGCACGTTGATCATGCTGATTGCCATTTTCCGTTACGATCTGCTTGGCATGACAGAAATCGCGAAGGATTTCGTTATCGACAGGATTTCCGAAGGGATCATTGCGATAGACAATGAGGGTACAGTCGATTATTTCAATAAACCTGCTTTCCGCATCTACCCGGAGCTGAAGACCGGCGCCCCAAGTCTGCCTGTCGGTGTCACGCAGGCGGTGATCGATCATGGAACGGTCACCCATGAAGGACGGATCTATACGCCGGTGGAAAATGAACTCCATCATCACGGGGAATCTGTCGGGAAACTCTTTATGCTGGTGGATGATACGGAGCATTATGAATATGAGGAAAAGCTTGAAAAAGAAGTAGACCGCCAGACCCGGCGCTCCAAACGGCTGACACGGGAGATGATGTTTACCCTTTCCCGGACGGTTGACACCAAAGACCATTATACGGATGGCCACTCCCGCAGAGTGGCGGCGATCTGCGCGGAAATCGGGCGGAGAATGGGGAAAAGTGACCGGGAACAGGTGGAGCTTTATGAAATCGGGCTGCTGCATGACATCGGAAAAATCGGGATCCATGAGGACATTATCCATAAATCGACCCGCCTGACCGATGACGAATTCGCAGCGGTGAAGGCCCACACTGTCAAAGGATATGAGATTTTAAAGGAGATCTCGGATATGCCGGAGCTTTCTGAGGGAGCCAGATGGCATCACGAACGCTTCAATGGAACCGGATACCCTGACGGGCTGAAGGAATACGAGATCCCGGAGCGGGCCAGGATCGCCTGCATCGCGGACTGCTATGACGCCATGACCAGCACCCGGACCTATTCCGTTCCGAAAAAACAGTCGGATGTCCGTGCGGAAATCGCACGCTGCCGGGATACCTGGTTCGACCCGCAGATTGCGGACGTGATGCTCGCCATGATCGATGAGGATAAGGACTACCGCATGAATGAGACTGCGGATGTGAATGACGTCTGGAAAAATTATGACCGGCTCTGGGGAAATCCGGGAGATTAGGTTATAGGTGTTAGGTGTCAGGTGTTAGGTTTTAGTAGCCAGTTGCTGACAGCCGGCCTTCAATAATAAGGAGATTATATGCGGTGCACGGTTTCTGCTTCACGCAGGGTTTGAGGAACTTGTGTGGAGGATCAAATTCCTCAAACCCTGCTCTTGATGTGATTCTGAGTATCTATTCAGAGCTCAGCGACGCACATTGGGACAGGCACCCTTATGTCAGCTTCGTGACATAAGGTGCCAGTCCCCACGTGCTCCACCCTGAATAGATACGATTCCGGGAAAAATAATAAAAAAGGAGCAGGAAAATGAAAAATATGAAAAATGGACTGAAGAATTTTTACATTCTTTGGAGTACGCAAAGCATTTCACAGCTGGGCAGTTCGCTTACGCAGTTTGCGCTTACGCTGTGGCTTTATGAAAAGACCGGGTCCGCGCTCAGTACCGCCGCGCTGACGATTTGCACCTATGCACCGTATGTGGTGATGAGCATCCTCGCCGGTGCGCTCACGGATAAGTTCGACAAAAAGAAGACCATGCTCATTTGCGACGCGTTTGCGGCAGTGGGAACGGTTCTGGTATTCGTACTGTATAAAACCGACCTGCTGGCTGTCTGGCATCTTTACGCCATCAATGCCCTTTCCGGATTGATGAACACCGTGCAGCAGCCCGCTTCGGAAGTGGCTTATACGCTGATCGTACCGAAGGATTATTATCAAAAAACCAGCGGACTGCAGTCTTTGTCGCGGTCGCTGATTTCCATCGGCAGCCCGCTGATCGCCTCGGCCTTATACGGACTGGCCGGGTTGGATGCGGTGATCGCGGTCGATTTGGTAACCTTTGCGGCGGCTTTTATCGCGCTCGCTTTTTTCATCCGGATCCCGGAGGTATCTTCCGATGGGAAGACCGAGGGAAATGTATTGGCTCTGGCTGCGGAGGGGCTGCGGTTTCTGAAAGCGAATCCGCTGGTGCTTTATGTGATCCTGTTCATGTCCGGGGTGAATTTTATCGCATCATCGTTTGACGCGGTGCTGCCCGCACTGGTGCTGCCCAATCCCAGGGGAGGGAACAATGTGCTGGGAATCGTGACCTCTTGTTCCGGGATCGCCATGATCATCGGGAGTCTGCTGGTGACCCGTCTTCCAAAACCGAAGGACAGGGTGAAAGTGATCTACCTCACCATGCTGTTTTCGCTGGGGATCGAGAACTTTCTGCTGGCATTGTCCCGGGAGCCGGTGGTGTGGTGCATCGGGCAGGTGATCGGTTGGATGCTGGTGCCGGTGATGAGTGCCAATCAGAATGTCATCATGCGGAATTCGGTTCCGGTTGAGCTGCAGGGACGGGTCTACGCCTGCCGGAACACGCTGCAGTTCTTCACCATCCCGCTGGGGCTGCTGTTCGGCGGATTCATGGTGGATCAGGTCTGTGAACCGTTTATGGCCGCGAACCGGTCAAACGCTTTCCTGACGCAGCTTTTCGGGACAGGAAAAGGCTCCGGTGCTTCGCTGATGATGTTTATTCTCGGCCTTGCGGGAATCATCTGGTGCCTGGCTTTCGAACGAAAACTGAAGCAGTATCAGTACAGGGATTAGGTAAACACTGATCACTTGGGCTTGGGGAGGGTTTTGCGCGCTGCGCAGAACTGTCCTCCCGCCTTCTCAGGAATTACCGTGAATTTAAAGGCACGCCAAGGTCTGCCTTTTTGTTGTCGCTTTGCCGACAGAAAAAGACTGCACTTTGTGTGCAAGCTTCTAAATTCATTTATCGTGATGCCTGCGATGGCATGTTAGATTAATCAGCGGTTCCTTAGGTATTATGACAAAGGATGCAGAACACAGGACATTACTAAGCACGAAGCACATGCGGGACTTGCATTCTGTATCGCGGAAGCCGACACTGACGTGCCTGTCCCCAAGTTCGGCTCAGCAATATTGTTGACCGTATGAATAGTAATCACCGGACAGACGGGATATATACCAATCATATTTAAAAGCTTGCTATTGTGTGTACATTGTACTAAAATATTGATATATAAAAATTATCGGGAGGGTAATATGTCTGTAAAAACAGCTAATATATATGCTCGGATTGAACCTGATGTAAAGGAACAGGCTGAGGCTATTTTGGATGTTCTTGGAATCCCCGCTTCAGGTGCTATTAACATGTTTTATAAACAAATAATTCTGCATAAAGGGCTCCCTTTTGAAGTTACAATTCCCAATACCAAAGTACCTGTCAGCATGCGTACACTGACCAGTGAACAGGTTGATAAAGAACTCGAAAAGGGTCTTGAAGATATCAGAACAGGGAAAACGATTCCCGCAGAGGAGTCAATCAAAAAGATGCGCAGAGATTACCATCTATGAAATACCTTGTCCATTTATCTGAAAAGTCAGAACAGGATATCCGAGATATATATGAATATATCGCTTATACCCTTCTTGCTCCAATGAATGCAGAAACCGTTTTTAACCGTATTACAAATGCAGTTCTTTCTCTCGAGGAATTGCCAGAAAGACATAAAATCTATAAAACTGGCAGAAATGGAGAAGAAATACGATTTCTCGTTTCCGGAAATCACAATATTTATTATTGGGTCGATCATTCTACGAGTCAGGTAAATGTTGTACGAATTTTATACGGTGGAATGGATATTGATACGGAGCTTGATTCCTGGGCTTGATTATCATATTTAAACCGTAACAGTTCAGAACCAGAAATGCCGCACTTGAGAACAGGTTTATGTGCCATCGATACGATTCACATAGCCTGATTCCGTGAGCTTTGTTCTGTTCAATTACGAGTAAAGAAACAAAAAGAGTGAGAAAAAATGGGTCTTAGATTGATTAAGCTGACAAAAGAATATGAAAAACAATTGGGTGAAATGATCGATGAGTGGAAAACCGATCAGGAACTCAACCATACGAATCGCTCTCCCTGGGCAATTTTCAAAAATGATTATCACGATTTTGATTATTACCTGGAACATCTGGAAGTAAAAACGCCCGCAGATGGAAAGGTCCCGGATTCTGTTTTTTTCCTCCTGGATGAAGACAGAAACAGGCTCCTCGGCGCAGTGAATATCCGCCATTATCTGAATGAAGCACTATTGAAAGAAGGCGGTCATATCGGAGATGGAATCAGGCCGAGCGAACGAAGGAAAGGATATGCGACAGAGATGATCCGCCTGGCTTTAATTGAGTGCAGAAAACTCGGAATTGACAGGGTTTTGATGACCTGTGAAAAAGACAATATCGGTTCCGCCAAATCGATTCTTAAAAACGGCGGTGTTCTCGAGAATGAATTTGTCAATTCCGAAGGATGCGTGGAACAGCGATACTGGATCATAGTTGACTGATCACCTACAGCGGGGTGTGCGTCACCCGACTTAGGAAAACACTGATTTATTGAGGGGCGGGGACGGTTATCCCGAGGAACGAGGGGAACTGTCCTCCCGCATTCGCAGAAATTAATCAGCGATTCCTTAGATAAGGGGAAAGACTTATGAAACGAAAATTGATCAATTGGCTGGGTCTGACTGGAATCATCGCATTGCTTTCTTATACAGCAGCGGTGGTTTTCTCTCCGCTGGCTTACCCGGGATATAATTGGATGGAGCAGGAAGTCAGTGATTTGTCTGCCCAAAATGCCCCATCCCAAATGCTCTGGGAGCATTTAGCCGCGTTGTATGGAATCTGCAGTGTAGTGTGTCCCACTTGCGTTTCAATCTATGTGAACGAAATGGGACATAAGGGACAGCCCCTAATATCCCGTCTTTTTCGGATCGGTATCTATCTGTTTACCATAATGAACTGGGTATCTGCTGTCGGTTATAAGATGTTTCCGCTTACTGACAGCGGAAAGGATATCACTTCTTTTCAGGAAATGATGCATATTGTGGTTACGGTTTTCGTGGTTCTGCTTTCGATCATATCACTGATCTGTCTGATCATCGCCGGATTCCGGAAAGGCGGCATCCGCGGGATCGGAGTCTGGGCTGCAATTGCCCTGGTGATGATGTTTATCGGGTCAGTCGGGACCGGCATCGTCCCACCGGAATATTTTGGTGTTGTAGAGCGTTTCAGTGTCTTTGCCGCGGTCGGGTTCAATGCAGTTCTGGGCTGGTATTTGTTTGCAGGGTGACAGATCTTCTATACGGTACACCGAAATCTGCACCCGGAGTACCACAAATTTGCGGAGACGGTGGATTGAACGAATCGGAGTTATATAAAGAACTCGGTATATTGACAAAAGACAGAAATCAGTGGGAAGCAAATATTCCCTATGTTACATCGCTGCTGAGTTCAGAATCTGTAAAAATCGAGGCGAAAGCGCTATGGCTGCTGGGTGAGATGGGACTTGCTTATCCTCATGCAATCGAAAGTGCGGTTCCCGGGCTCATCCCATTCCTTGACAGTCCGGAGCCGCTGCTGCGGGAACGGGCGCTCAACGCTCTCGGACGGATCGGCCGCGGCAGGTGGGAGCTGGTCGAGCCCTGCTGGGTCGACCTGTTTCGCTTTGCCGCTGATGAGGAATCAAAGGTCAGGCTCAGCTTCATCTGGGCATCGGAAAACATCGCGGTAAACACACCGGAACCCTATGAACCCTATATGCCCGTCTTTGCGGAGCTGCTGCATGACAGTGACGACAAAGTACGCATGGAAGCTCCGGAAATCTTCCGTGTCCTCGGTAAACGAAAGCCGGAATTTGTTCGGCCCTATCTGGAAGAGCTGCGGGATCTCTCTGAGTCTGACAGCAACCGGGTTGTCAGGATCCATTGCCTGGGAGCAATCAAAGTGGTTCACTGAAGAGCTGTTTTGTTATAGGGAATAGGAGATAGGATATAGGCAATAGTGAATAAAAACAATTATGGTTGCCGAGCTCGTCGAAATAACTCTCACTATCCCCTAAATCCTATATCCTATCCCTATGATAAATCGGTATTTGTAAGACAATTAGGAGAAGAGGGATGTATATTGTCAAAGCAGAAGCAAATCAGGTAGAAAAAATCGTAAATATGTCTATCAGAGCTTTTGAAACAGATGTAAATGTTGGCGGAGTAAAAGGCGAGTGCCCGCCTGAGTTTGATTCGGTAGAATGGCATAAACAAATGGCCCGGGAGGGGCATTTGTATCAAGCAATGATAGAAAAAAATTTGGTAGGGGCCGCCATTGTATTCCCGGATGAAACAAAAAACAGCGTATACATTGGCAGAATTTTTATTGATAGTGTCTATCATAGAAAAGGTTACGGAATTCGTCTGATGGAAAGCATAGAAAAGAATTTTCCATGTGCTGCTGAGTTTAATCTGGATACCCCATGCTGGAATGAGCGGACAAATGCTTTTTACAAAAGATTAGGCTATCGGATCATAAAGGTTGAGGACGGATTCGTCTTTTACCAGAAAAGAAAAAGCGAACCCAATATCATCCAGAATATAACATAAAGCAAAACTCGGGATTTACAGGTGAAATGAATGGGTAATTGTGATTGGTGCAATCTATCTGAAGAAGACAAACGGTTTCAGGTGTATGATGGTGAATTCTGGTATGTCTTCCTTTCAGATGAACAGGATTATATCGGGCGCTGTATCTTCGTATTGAAGCGTCATTGCGGGTCATTATCAGACCTTACAGTGGATGAATGGGAAGAACTTCATAAACTGGTTTGTAAAGTCGAAACCTGTTTAAAGGCTGTTTTAGGAGCAGCTCTATGTAATTGGAGCTGCCTGATGAACAATTTCTATAAAGAGGCTGCGCCTGATCCTCATCTTCATATTCATGTAAGGCCAAGATATGATAAGCCTGTCATGCTTAACGGGAGCACTTATACTGACAGCGAGTTTGGACATCATTATGCGTTGAATAAGAGCGGTATAATATCTGCTGAAGATAAGGAAGAAGTGTTTATCCGACTAAAAGAATGGCTGAATCGTTAAATATTTGCAGGGGGATAGGAAATAGTGAGAGTTATTTCGCTGAGGTGCGGCAAATATCTTTTTTTATTCACTATCCCCTATCTCCAATATCCTATCCCCTACAAATCCGAATTTGTGTTACAGCTCTTTCCTGAGATATATTTTATCCTCTGTCCGGTATTCTTCCATGAAGCCATGTTTCAGGAAAAGTTTGATTGCGGGATTGTCGATGGCAATATCGTCATAAAGCACTGAAACCCCGTTGCTTTT
>JAFPZX010000168.1 GCA_017417055.1 Anaerolineaceae bacterium | reverse complement strand
TTAGTTGGGCATACATTTCCGGTACACTGTGACCCAAGAATTCGATTGAGTAATAATTTGAGAATCGTTTCTGTCTTCTCGGAAGGGCTTTATATCTGAGATAAACTTTGTTGAGTTCTTTTTGTGAGGTTATATGATCGGATATTATGGCAAGTGATGAGTCGTTGATTGCCTGTTCCAAATCTGTATATTTTTCCATAGTTTTTCCCTTTCCGTTCATAAAAATATGAGTTTATAGCCATTATTATATCAATTCATTGAAGAAATAGTCAAGCGCATTTATAATCTGATCAAAAGAAGATCTCTTTTGGGATTATTTCTATTGACGAGAGTTCATACAGACCTCATCCTTACCAAGGATGCGCTCTGTTCAGGAGTAAAATTATGTACAAGTACGAAACTCATTGCCATACTTCGCCGGTCAGCTTCTGCGCAAAAGCGACTGTTGCCGAAACAGTGCAGTTTTACAAGTCCCTTGACTACGCCGGGGTGTTTATCACAAATCATTTTCTGGACGGGAATATCTGCCCTTCCGTGAAGTCGCTTCCTTACAACGATCAGCTGGACTTCTATTTTGCTGATTATGAAGCGGGAGTCCTGGAAGGCAGAAAAATCGGCATTTCGGTCTTTCCGGGGGTCGAACTATCCTATAAAGGCACGGATTTTCTCATTTACGGGCTTGATAAGAGCTGGTTTCAGGAGCATCCGGAAATCATGGAGTTGAGGAAAACCGAGGAGCTGCAGCTGATGATGGATGAGGGAGCACTTGTCATTCAAGCGCACCCGTATCGCGAAGAATATTACATCAATCATATCCGCCTGTTCCCACGGCATGTCCACGGGGTCGAGGTCATCAATACCAGCCAGCCGAAAGAAGCAAATGATATGGCAGCGCTCTATGCAAAGCACTATCATCTTCTGGAAACCTGCGGATCAGACAATCACTGGGCCGGCAATGTTTTTGAGAAACTACGCAGTAAAGGGCTGAAACCGGAAATTGCCGGAATGTGTTCCGAAACTCCGATTATCAGCGTCAGGGATTTCATTGAAAAAATCCTAAACGGTGAGATGAAACCATTTATCCAGACAGAAAAGTAAACCCGTTTCGACAAAAATCGAAACGGGTTTCCCTTTATAAATAACAAAAAATGCTTCAGGACTTTGATTCTGGGCTACGGAAGATCTGCGCTTTGCGGCTGCGAAGAGCATAGTACAGAAGAAGCCCAAGCACTCCACAGGAGAGGATTTCACCGATACCGACGGTGAGCATCATCAAAGGAATCGGAAGATCAATGAGGTAAGCATACTTCAGCACAAACGGAACAATAATCATGTTGGATAAAATCGGCGGGACGGGGGCAAGGAAAGGATGCGCATTGCGTAGCTTCCAGGTAAAGAAAGCACCGATCAGGGTTGCAAGACTTCCGAAAATGACATCGGGGATCAGCGCCCCGCCGATAATGTTTCCGAGCAGGCAGCCAATGAATAACCCGGGAATGGCGGCAGATGTGAAGACCGGCAGGATCGTAAGGGCTTCCGCAATGCGAACCTGAATCTCACTGAAAGAAATCGGGGCGAAGACATAAGTCAGCACTACATAGAGGGCAGCGATCATGGCTCCCTGTGCCAGATAGAGCAGCTTTTTGTTTTGCATATGAAATTTTCTCCTTAGTTTTGTTTCACCGGAAATCCGGTCGGCAGGATGGTTACGAACTGCCGTTAAAAATACAGGGCTTGATTATATCATCAGATTTCGAAATGTCAAGTACAGTTATGAAAAGAGGTTGCAAACAGAGGGATCCTGTGCTAATCTGTTTTCAAAGGTATGAACGGATCCGGCCAGATAATACATTTTTTTAAAAGGGAGAAAATTATGCTGAACAAATTCTGCAAAAAACCACTGTATGAAGTAACTCGGACAATGGCGAAGGTTGCAACAGGCGCTGAGAAAGCGGAGCTTGTTATCCGGAATGCGAAGCTTGTCAATGTTTGCACGGCAGAAATTCAGGAAGGAATTGATGTGGCAATCGCAGAGGGGCGTATTGCCCTTGTCGGAGATGCCTCACACTGCATCGGAGAGAACACAAAAG
>JAFPZX010000167.1 GCA_017417055.1 Anaerolineaceae bacterium | reverse complement strand
GTTTCTTCCATTTTAATAGGATAGCGGATGTAATCGGAATATTTTTTCACCAGGCTTTCCAGTGTCCAGTAACTGGTCATATCCTGTTCCGCCCCTTCGCCTGCATAGGCTTCGCCCAGCTGCAGGGTGATGCTGGTGCCGTGTTTTTCCACCTCGCAGGGTTCGATGGTGTAGGTTCCGTCAGCAGCAGACTCCCATTTCCACCCTTCTTTTTCCCCGGCTTTGCGGGTTATCAAAGTCACTTTATCCGAAACCATGAACGCGGAATAAAAACCTACGCCGAACTGACCAATCAGGTCTTTGGTGGTAGCGTCGGTCTTCGCTTCCTTGCCGGCTTCTTCCTCTGCCTTTTTCGCAATCTTGTTAGCCTCTTCCAGCTTGGCCAGGAACTCTTTGGTACCGGACTGGGCAATCGTTCCGATGTTTTTGATCACTTCGTCTTTGGTCATGCCGATGCCGTTGTCGGTGATGGTAAGGGTCTTCGCCTTTTCATCGGGCGTGAGGCGGATCACAAACTCGCTGTCCCCTTCCAGCAGATCACTGTTGGTAAGTGAAGCAAAACGCAGCTTGTCAATGGCATCGCTGGCGTTGGAGATCAATTCACGCAAAAAGATTTCGTGATTGGTGTAGATGGAATTGATCATTAAATTCAGTAATTGTTTGGTCTCTGCCTGAAACTCAAACTTTTCTTTTGCAACGTTTTCATTTTCCATGGTTATTGCAACTCCTTTTATTATAAAAATTATAAACAAAATGATTGTAAGCAAAACATTTGCAAAGTAAGATTTTATTTTTCAGCAAAAATTTTGCCAAAGAATTCATTGGCACTCTTTTGCGCAGAGTGCCAATCAGCATAATTATAATACCACGCTTTTTACAAAAAGTCAAAAAGTCAATTGCGATTTCACAAATATTTTTATTTTGGTGAAACACGGTTTAACTAAGTTTATGCATGCCGGGTTTGCCAACAGATTACTCCATGTTTCCTTACCATTCTTTCTTTTTAACTGCAACGAATGTAACACAAATTTTCGAAATGTTTCCACAAAACATTTTTTACTAAAAAAAGGATTTTTTTTATTCCTATCGAATGATATACTAATTGTGTTAATACTTTGAAGAAAGGAGGATGAAAACCAGAAATGGAAGATAAAAAGCGGATTCTTGTGATTGTTCCGCCCAGTCCGTTGACTACGGAATTTACCGAAAAGCTTTCTAATGCTTTTACGGTTTTGGTTGCTACGAGCGAAGAAGAAGGCTATCAGGTATTAAATGAGCAAACTACTGACATTGCGGCTGTGCTTTTGGACCTGAACCTTGCCCGCCAGAGCAATTTTTCCTTTGTCGACAAAGTCAGCATGGATAAGCTGTTTACTTCTATTCCAGTCATCGCCCTTTCTCCTGAACTTCCGACATTGGAAGACATGGACTGCCTGGAACATGGTTGTGCAGAGCTGCTAACGCCTCCCAATGAATGGAAACTCCTCGAAAAACGTATCAACAACGCGATCCGCTCCAAAGATTCTCTTTCCTTTACTGAAATTGAAAAAATGTTAAAGCAGCTTCCTTCCAATATTTTTTTGAAAGATAAAGAAGGAAAGTACGTGTTCGCAACCCATTATTGGCGCCATGTAAATCACGCAGACCCTCACTGGACCATCCGCGGCAAAACGGACATGGATATACGCAAAGACAAAGGCAATGCAAAGATTGCCATGGAAGCTGATAAAAAAATCCTTGCTACCGGACAGGGAACAGAATATATAATTGAAGAAAACTACGAAGGACTCCAGGAATTTCTGCAGCTGATCAAGCGCCCCACCTATGATGAAAAAGGCAACATAAATGGCATCATCGCCCTGATTAACGACGTAACGAAACAGCAGCTGTTGGAAATGGAACTGGAAAAGCGTTCCAAGACAGATCCCCTGACCGGCCTGCTGAATAAAGGCGCCACGGAAGACCTGATCCGGATGATGATCGGTAACTATTATAAGGAAAAAGACAAAAATCTGTGTGCCCTGATGATGATCGATGTGGACAACTTCAAGACCGTCAATGACACGTTGGGCCATGCCAAAGGTGATAAGGTGCTAACCGCCATTGGCAATATCATCAAGAACACCTTTAAAGGTATGGACGTAGCCGGACGCACCGGCGGCGATGAGTTCATGGTGTTTTTGCGGGACATTGAGAAACCGGAAAACGCGATGCATTTGGCAGAAAGCATTGAAAAGAACACGAACCGCCTGATCCTGAACGAGGATATCCGTACTTTCGTTTCTGTTTCCATCGGCATCTCCATGTTCCCGGAACACGGAAAAACTTTTGAAGAACTGTACCATGCGGCAGACAAGGCCTTGTATTATGCGAAGAAACATGGCCGTGCTGCCTGGAAAATGTACACACCGGAACTGGAGCAGGAATAAGTAATATAAATGTAGCAGCCGGTAAGGTATAAGCAAAACGTCGTAAGTGTTTGCGTAATTTCATGAGATGAAATTTGCCGTGGTGGCGAGACTGTCTGAGGGCGAAGCCCGAGTTTCGAAGCCACAGGCAAATGAGTCCATGAAATAGCAAACAAGAACGGTTTTGCGATACCTTACCGGCTGCTGTGTTTACATTAATTACAAAATATCTATGAGTTCCCCTGCCAACGCCTTATTGATACTGCGGACAGCGCAAAATTTCCCGCACATGCTGCAGGTGTCGCTGTGGTCGTCCTCCGGTTTGCGGCTGGCACGGACCGCTTTGGCCGTTTCCGGATCGATGGCCTCCTTCCACTGAGCCTCCCAGTCCAGTTTGCGGCGGGCTTCTGCCATCCTGTCGTCCTGTTCCCGGGCGTGGGGAATGCCTTTGGCAATGTCTGCCGCGTGTGCTGCAATCCGGCTGGCGATGATGCCCTGTTTCAC
>JAFPZX010000166.1 GCA_017417055.1 Anaerolineaceae bacterium | reverse complement strand
GTGAACGGAAACACATCTTCTCTTGCTTTTTCCGGTTCGCAGGGCATGCATGAGGTGAAATACCAGCTGGAGGATTTCGCTTCCAACAAATCCGCCGTTTCGGGGCCTTACAGTTTCGGCTTTGATACGATCCTGCCGGAAATACAGCTGGATTCAAACCAATCTTTTGATATCATCGGTCCTGTGGTTACGATCAGCGGGACTGTGACCGACAACGCCTCAGGGATCAAAAACGTCGAGATCAAATACGGCACGAACGGCACATGGAAGAATGTCAGCGGTCAGCCTTCTTCGGGAACGCTCGACGGTTCCTGGTCCCAGAATATCGCGCAGGATGTCGCCGAGGGGTATAACAACTTCTTTGTGCGGACCACTGATATTGCGGGAAATGTCAGCCAGGTGGTGACTTTCACGCTCCGTACGGATAAAACGCCTCCTGAAACGGTCGGCCTCCGTGTTGATGGACAGAAGGGACCGGGCGACGCATACCGAGGCAAGGTGACCTTTATCGGCGAAGCCGAAGACAGTGTCGCGGGAGTGAAATCCATCTTTGTCGATCTCGGACTCGGAAACGGGGAAAAGCCGGAAAGCGATTCCGTTGCTGCCGGATATTCCGATGTCGTGACAGCCTGTGTCCGGGCGGTCGATAACGTCGGCAACTCTACGGAATGCATTCCTCAGGATCCGGTGACAGTGGACAATGAGAAACCCTATCCGACCGATTACACCAGACTGGATCCGACTGTGGTCTACAAGGGATCTGATGTGTTCAGCGTGACCGGCGCGGATGACCTTTCGGGGATGTATTCGGCATCGATCCTTCTGGACGGCACACCGTTTACAGCACAGGGAGAAAGCGTATCCGTTGAACTCGGTGCTCTGGGAAACGGGACTCATACGATCTCATTTGTCCTGACCGACAATGCGGGCAATGTCTATGACTCCGCGGATGATCCGAATGTGGGGATCATCACCTTCAATGTTGACTCGGAATCCCCGGAGGTTCTACTTTCAAAGCCTGAAGACGGCGAGTATGTCAATCAGTCCGTAACGGCAGAAGGCACCGCGTCTGACAACATCGGTCTGGCGAAGATCGAATACCTGATCGACGGCAGCAGGACAGCCGAAGAAACTCTTTCCGGCACAGACGCTTCATTCAGCAAAGAGCTGGATACGACAGGGCTTCCGGACGGAAGGCATACCGTATCGGTCATTGTTACGGATAAGGCGGGCAATCAATCCGATCAGGTTCAGAAGAGCTTTATTGTCGACCACACTCCGCCTTCATGCCATATCGAGGTTTACGGCACAAAGGGCGACGGAGGCTCTTTCCGCGGGCAGGTAACGCTGAAAGCCGTATGTACCGATGACGGTTCCGGAGTGGATAAATCTTTCATCAATACCGGTGACGGCAGGGTTCCGTCTGAAACTGTGATCCCGGACGGCTTTACAGGGAGTGTTACTCCCCTGGTTGCGGGGATCGATAACGCCGGAAATGACAGTGGAGATCTCGAGGGTGATATGATCCTGATGCCTGACGGCACGCCGATTAGCACGATCCTGGTTGACAATACGCCGCCTGTGGTTACCGGATATTATGAGCCGACCTCAAAATGGCTGAACATTGAGACGATCGACCTGTTTGTGACGGGACATGACAATGAAGGACCGCTGTATTCTGGTACGATCTTCCTGAACGGAAAACCGTACGATATCAGGACAGAATCCGACCGAGCGGATCTGACAGCGGATATTCCGGAAGGAATCAGTTCCCTTCAATACTATGTGACAGATCTGGCAGGGAACAGGTCGGAAATAATCGGGAAATAAATTATCTTTTTTTCATGGAAGACGGGGAGTAAAATCTCCGTCTTTTGTTATTTCATACTGACGGTTATCTGTATCCAGTTATGCTAAAATAATTCAGTATGGGGAATAAATACAAGCAGGGAGAGACCGTATATTTCACCAGCAGTAACGGAACTGTTGAAGAGGCTGCTGTTGTCATGACCATAGCCGGTTTTGTGACGATCCGTTTCACAAATCGGAGCTGGGGAGACCGGGTGCGTGAAGACCGTCTTTACAGATCGCGCGAAGAAGCTGAAGCTGCACTGAAGGAATGATATTCCTGATATCGCAGATATTTTTTATATGGGGCACCTAAGCTATAGAAGAATTATATGAAAAAAAGTGAAGACAGAATAATAAAGAAATCAACATTCGAAGCGGTTATTCCTTTAGCAGCGGCAACCGGCATCATTTCCATTCTTTACGGAATATACCGGTACGGTTTTTATTCGCCCCATAAAGGGCAGGATGATGATCACAGACTGGTTATACCATTGAAAACACAGGCCCAGCGCAATCACACCATCGAATTGATTGACTCGCTGAATGCGAGGCCTTTTCAGCAGGTATATACTTATTCTTCTGACGGACTACGTCTTTCCGGAAAGTACATCCATTTCCGGGATGAAGCACCGCTTGCGATCCTTTTCCATGGATACAGAGGTACACCGATAAGGGACTTTTGCGGCGGTGCCAATTTGTGTTTTTCAATGGGACTGAATGTTCTTCTGGTCCATGAACGGTCTCACGGCTCAAGTGAGGGACACACCATAACCTTCGGAGTAAAGGAACGTTTTGATGTCTTATCCTGGGTTGACTATGCAGTCAAACGATTCGGAAAAGATGTAAAAATCATTCTCGGCGGAATATCAATGGGTGCAGGTACGGTACTGATGGCTTCGGGACTGGATCTTCCGGAGAATGTCAAAGGAATTCTTGCCGACTGTCCGTTTACCTCACCTGAAGAAATCATAATGGAATTTGGCAAATCGAAAGGTTTCCCGATGAAAGTTGCCTATCCGTTGACTTTCCTCAGTGCAAAGCTTTTCGGAGATTTTTCATTGACAGCAGCAGATGCCGTTAGAGCGGTGAAAAAGACAATGGTTCCTATCCTGATCATTCATGGCGAAGATGATACGCTGGTTCCGCCAGAAATGAGCCTCAGAATCGCGGAAGCAAATCCTGCCATGATTGAAAGGTATACTTTTCCCGGTGCAGAACACGGTATAAGTTATATGATCGATCCGGAACGTTATGCAAATATTTTGTCTGGATTTTGTGAAAGAATATTTGCTGATCCGAAACCGGATGGTCAAAAATGTGAGATGTGAACATGAGATGCTATAAACTTGAAATCTTCATACCGGAAACACACTTCTCAAAATTACGGGATGCGTTGCAAAGCGTTGATGCCGGCCACATTGGCAATTATGACTGTTGTTTGTCGTACAGCAAAGTTATAGGCACATGGCGGCCTCTTGCCGGCACTGCTCCGTTTATCGGAAAAGAAAATGAAATCAGCGAAGAAGAGGAACTGAAGGTTGAGGTGACTGTAAGGGAAGATATACTTGATGAAACGCTCAAAGCAATAAAGGCTGTTCATCTGTATGAAGAGCCGGTCATCAATGTAATCGAATTATACAGAACCGGGCTTCAATGATCTCTGCAAATCGGGATTGTGCGCCCAGACGAAGGGCGAGTAATCTAACTGGTGCGAAGCCAGTCTGGTAAGGGTTAGCCACTCACCAGTAGCGAGTCTTGGGATGGTGTTGGTAACAGCATCTGACAAGCGTAGACAGCGAGCAAGCAGGGTTATAGGGTGATTGAGCCTCGATATTTTGCAACCAGTAGGTCGACGCGTTAATTCCAGCGGAAGACAACATAAACAAGAGCGGTAGGGCGAGTGCTTGTTTACACTGCGGGGTCAAAGAGCCAATCATGCTTGACATAGTGATTACTCAGTCAACTGGGGAGAGCCTATGGTATCTCTAAAGAGTATGGCAAACAACCGTAACAGGAAGAATGCCAAATGTATCATAGGCAGTCAGATAGTCTCATAGTACCGAGGAAGACGGGTAATGCCGTCAGAGGGAAGGGGACTACACAGAATCACTCTTTCTGAGGACACATCAACCGTGCTCAGGAACGGAGAATTGATGGAAACGAAATTGGAGAGAATAGCGGACAAATCGGCACATAC
>JAFPZX010000165.1 GCA_017417055.1 Anaerolineaceae bacterium | reverse complement strand
TTCCCTGTCCATTTTTCAGGGATGTCTGTTTTTCCCCATTTTTTACCTGTGTCCATTTTATAGGGTACAGTTTACAGTTTATAACTCCACTCTCCATTCTCCACTCCCCACACTTCACACTTCACAATCTACACACCACACTTAAAAGAACGCAGCCGAAATCGTCACCGACCCCGGCTTACTAACACATGAAACATGAAACATGAAACCTAACCATCACCCGGATCATATTCCGCGATCATCTGCCGGAACTGTTCCGCCAAATCCGGTACATCCCGTTCAAAATTATCGTCGCACAGTACACTGCACATTTCCGGGATCGTGAGAGAAATACCTCCATTCTCATCAAAACCTCTCGTATCAATCGCATTCTGCACGATTTCCTGCCATATGGGAGCAACGGTGATCAGCCAATCCTCTTCGGGAATGATCATACCTTCAGAGGGATTTTCGCTGCTTTCCGGAACAGTATTTTCATCCGATGTTTTGCTTTCGAAGGGATCGTTTTCCTCAGAGCAGGTGTTTTCCTGTGAGGCGTCGTCCGTGGTTTCTTCCTGAAGAGTACCCGGATTCATTTCCGTGTCAGAGGGAGAACAATTCTGCGCTTCGCTCACAACCGTCTCCAAAACACCATTTCCTGATGTCTTCTCAAGAATTTCAGCCTCGGGAATTGCCACATTCCCTTGAACTTCCGCTGATGGTTCCGGTAAAGCAGAGGGTCTTTCAGCCGCTGCTTTGCCGTTTTCCGGAAGGTAAGCAGTCATTGGAGAAAATGACGCCGGCTGAATAGACTTTCTTTCCGTCGACTACCTTATACTGCATGATGAAGAAGGTATAAGCCTTGTCCTTTGACAGATCCTTGGTGCAGGAAGCGCCGTCCTTTTCACACGCCAAAGCATCAGACTCCCGGAGTCCATTGAAATCATAGAGAACTATGCTTTTTATGGCCTCAGCAGCACCGTTTTCTCCAGTCCCGCAAACGGTTTACCGAGTGCTTTGAAACAACTTGGAAATTCCAGTTTTTATAATTCACACATCGGCAATGTGGTCATCCCTGATGGCATCACTGAAATTCCTAACCATACTTTTGACGGCTGCACCAATATGAAAGAAATCACCATTCCTGTGACCATCCAGTCGATAAATAACACATTGATACCGGAAGCACCAATTATTAAAACCTGGCATAATTCCTACCCCAAGGAATGGGCGATCCAGAACAACCGGATGATCCATTACATGGATGAAATTACTCCGACACCGCTGCCTGATCCCGTAAATATCATACACCTTCCGTCAAAATTGACCACGATAGGGGATTCCGCATTTGAAGGCTGCAATTCCTTCGACACCATCACGATTCCCAATGCCGTAGAAACCATCGGAGACAAGGCCATCGAACCCAATATCGTGATCAATACCTGGCGCAATACATATGCGGAGGAATGGTCATTATCAAACAACCGCCCCATCCGCTATCTGGATGAAGATACGCCTCAGCCCTGAAAAAAGGAGACAAAATACACGCGGTCAGCCTCAATATTGACTAACCATATATATAAAAAACTTCCTCATAGCGTTATCATGAGGAAGTTTTTATAACAAAAAAAAACGTCTACTCTCCGATCACTTCGTTGTAAATGCTGCGGATGGCGGCTTCGTAGTCTTCTTCCGCAACCCCAATAATGATGTTCAGCTCGCTGGAGCCCTGATCGATCATGCGGATATTGACATTCGCATCCGTGATGGCCTGGAAGATCTTAGCCGCGATCCCTTTGTAGTAGGCCATACCCTGACCGACGACCGCGATGAGGGCAAGACCGTCCTCTACAAAAAGTGTATCCGGCTGGACAGCTTCCTGAATCTCGGCCAGAACCTGATCGCGGACCGGGGCGAGATGTTCGGTATGCAAAATCAGGGACATGGTGTCGATTCCGGAAGGAAGATGCTCAAAGGAAAGACCATGAGAGGCAATGATATTCAGAATCTTGGCCGTAAAGCCCACTTCACTGTTCATCAGATCCTTTTCGATCAGGATGGAGCTGAAGCCCTTGTGACCCGCGATACCCGTTACGCTGCCCGGATCCGCGTTTTCCGGCAGATGGGGGATGATGAGCGTTCCGGGGTCATCCGGTTCGTTGGTGTTGCGGATGTTGATGGAAATATTGGCCTGCTGCACCGGGAAGACCGCGTCCTCATGAAGGACAGTCGCGCCCATATAAGACAACTCGCGCAGTTCGCGATAGGTGATGATGCGGATCTGACGCGGATTTTCCACAATGCGCGGATCAGCCGCCAGCATACCCGACACATCCGTCCAGTTTTCGTAAATATCCGCATGGACCGCACGGGCAACGATGGAGCCGGTCACATCCGAACCGCCGCGGGAAAAGGTGTGGATCGTTCCATCCGGCAGAGAGCCGTAAAACCCGGGCAGGACCGCGCGGAAGGTGACCGTCAGAACCTTCTTCAGATCCTCTTTGGTCTTCTGGAAGTTCAGCGAACCGTTCTCGTTGAAGTGGATATAATTCGCGGCATCGATGAACTTATAGCCAAGGTGGCAGGCGAAAACTTTCGCGCTCAGATATTCGCCGCGGCTGGCCATGTAATCCTTTTCCGGTTTGGTCTGGAGATGTTTCCGGATCGTTTCGATTTCGCCGTCAATGTCGAAATCCAGTTCAAGGTCGCGGATGATCTCCGCAAAACGTTCGCGGATCCGGTTGAGGGAGGGTTCAAAATCTTCCCCTTTGACTGCCGCATTATAGCATTGATAGAGCAGGTCCGTGACCTTGATGTCATCCGGAGAGCGCTTTCCGGGAGCGGAAACAACAACATAGCGGCGGTGCTGGGATTGTTTGATAATAGCTGTGACTTTGCGGATCTGCGCGGCATCTGCCATGGAGGTTCCGCCGAATTTTAGAGCAATGGTTTTCATAGGTTTACTTTCTTTTGTTTGTTTATGGGAACGATAACGAGTCAATGCGATCTGTTCTGTTGACTCACGCCTGAGTCAACGAAAACAGATCACTTTGACTCAGGTCTGATCTAATGAAAACAGATTACATTTGATTTCGCTGTCCCATTTAGTTTCTGTAACGTCACTCAAAGCCCGTTTATCGCTGGCTGCTGACAACTGACTGCTGAATAAGGTACCGCTCCATTATATCAGTATGAAGCGCGGCAAGGGTGATGATTGTGAGTGGTTCGGGAAGGAATTTTGGATTATGAAGAGGAGCTGTACAGCCCGCACCGATATGGAAAAAGGACCCTTTGGCCGCATCGATAAAATACCCGAAATCTTCCGTAGTCATGGTCGGATGGTCCAGGACACAGACCTTGGCCTTTCCCAAAAGAGCCTCCGCGGTTTGCTGAACATGGCGCGTTTCCGCCTCAGAATTAACGATCCCGGCATAGCTTTCAATGATGTTGATCTCCGCCGCGGCGTTGAAACGGGAAGAGATTTTCTCGATCGTTTCCCGAAAAATCCGCTTCAGTGCGCTGCGGTCATCAGGTCCCAGTGTCCGCATGATACCGGAGAATTCCGCGGTATCGGCGATAATGTTCCGAGCTGTTCCGGCCTGGAACGTCCCAATGGAAAGGACAGCCGGATCGCTTATGAATTTGGCGGGAAGAGTCCGGAGTTCGCTGACCATTGCTGCTGCCGCAGCCAGGGCATCGATTCCCTTGTCCGGCTGCGCCCCGTGTGCGGAACGTCCGCGGACCGTGACAGTGAACATGTCGGAGGCGGCATAGAATTTTCCATATCGAACCCCGACCGTTCCCGCCGGGAGATCCGGAGCAACATGCGCACCGAAAACCGCGTCGACACCCTCCATACATCCCGCCGCGATCATACGGCGCGCTCCGCCGTTTCCTTCCTCGTCAGGCTGGAAAAAGAACTTCACTGTCCCGGGGAGCGTCTCGCGGTGTTCCGCAAGCAGCATGGCCGCTCCGAGCGCCGCCGTTGTGTGCACATCATGCCCGCAGGCATGCATAACTCCGGGAATCTCCGATGCAAAATCCACCCCGGTGGTCTCCGTAACGGGGAGCGCATCCATGTCCGCTCGGAGCACAACTGTTTTTCCCGGCCTGCCCCCGGTCAGCGTTCCCACCACGCCGGTTTCCGTTACACGCTGCGTCTCGATTCCAAGACCGTGGAGCGTTTCTTCGACCAGCGCCGCAGTCTTGAATTCCTGATTTCCCATTTCCGGATGCCGGTGAATCTGCTCACGAATGGCATAAAGTTTGTTTGCACAGGCTTGCGCCCGATCAAAAGTGTTCATCGGTTATTGGATCGTAAATTCCGGATCAATATCCAGCGTGGCGAAATAATCCTGCATGGTCTGTGCACGGCGGATGAGCTGCAGATTACCGTCCTCTTTCATCAGATATTCAGCGCAGCGCAGCCGTCCGTTGTAGTTATACCCCATCGCATGTCCATGCGCCCCGGCGTCATGGATCACCAGCACGTCACCGATTTCCGTTTGAGGCAGCGGGCGGTCAACAGCAAATTTGTCGTTATTTTCGCACAGCGCTCCGACCACATCCACCGTTTGATCCGCAGGCCCCTTTTCCTTTCCTGCAACCGTGATATGGTGATAAGCGCCGTACATCGCCGGACGCATCAGGTCCGCAGCAGAAGCATCCACCCCGACATATTCCTTCCAGATGTGCTTTTTTCCGACGACGGAGGTCAACAGATACCCATGCGGCCCAGTGATAAAACGCCCCATTTCTGTATAAAGCGGCAGTTCGATTCCATTCGGACGCAGCAATTCTTCATATGCCTGCCGGACACCTTTACCCGCCTGTATAATATCAATGGGGGTTTCTTCCAGGCGGTAGGGGATCCCGATGCCGCCTGCCATGTCCACAAAGGAAAGCGTAATGCCAAGCGTTTCACGAATCTCCAGCACCAATCCGAACAATTCCCGGGCAAGGGCCGGATAATAGCCCTGCTCCAGGGAACAGGACGCGAGCATGGCATGAATGCCAAGATGGGCGGCTCCTTTTTCCTTCAGCGTTTTGAGTGCACTGAAGAGCTGGTCCTTTTTCATGCCAAATTTCGTGTCATACATATGCCCCATGATGGCATTGGTAGCGTAATTGAACTGTCCGGGATTATAGCGGCAGCAGACCGTCTCAGGGATTCCGCAGGCCTTTTCCAGGTTCTCGATCTGAGTAATGTCATCCAGATTGATGATGGCACCGGCTTCCCGCGCCGTCTGATATTCCCGTGCGGAAGTCTCGTTGGACGTGAACATGATGCGTTGTCCGCTGATCCCGGAGCCTTTTGCCAGGACGATTTCCGGAATGGACGAGCAGTCCGCCCCGCAGTCCATCGCTGCCAGCAATCGCAGGATGGCAGGCGTTGGGGTGGCTTTTACGGCAAAGTATTCCCGGAACCCTTTGTTCCACGCAAAGGCTTTATAAACTTCACTGACGGTCTTACGAATTCCGGCTTCGTCATAGACATAAAAGGGCGTCGGATATTGACCGGTCCAGTTTTTGACCTGTTCAAAGGGAAATGGGAGCAGTTTCTTCATCCGTCCTTCTTCCTACTTCATTTACTAAAGTTTTCTCAGCATGGATTCCAGAGCGGTTTTCTGAGAAGTTCCGGCATCTTTTTCCTTGATAATACGGGCCGGACAGCCGGCAACGACCATGTTTGCCGGGACATCTTCGATGACCACCGCTCCCGCGGCAACGACAGCATTTTCACCGATATGGACGCCTTCAATCACGACGGCATTCGCGCCGATCAAAACATTATCTTCCACGATGACAGGAGTTGCGGACGCCGGTTCGATAACACCGGCCAATACGGCTCCCGCACCTACATGGCAGTGTTTGCCGACAGTAGCGCGTCCGCCAAGAACCGCACCCATATCAATCATCGTACCTTCACCAACCACGGCACCGATGTTGAGAATGGCACCCATCATAATGACTGCATTCGGGCCAATCTCAACTTGTTCGCGGATGATCGCACCCGGTTCGATCCGTGCCGGAATGCCTTTGAGATCCAGCATGGGAATTGCGCTGTTCCGGCGGTCATTTTCGATCACGATATCAGCAATATTCGCTTCGTTTTCTTTCAGGATCGGTTCCAGTTCTTTCCATTCTCCGAAGACAATTTTGTCTCCGGCTCCGAACACCTTCGCGCTGCCCCAGTCGATGGGTGCGGACTCTTTTACATAGAGCTTTACCGGAGTTTTCTTTTCAGCAGAACCGATATAGTTGATAATTTCCTGAGCGTTCATCATTTTCAATTATCCTTATTATTCCTTCAGCATATCTTCCATGTTGTAAAGTCCGGCACTCTTCCCGCAGAGGAATGCCGCAGCTTTCAGAGCACCCTCAGCAAACAGCGCCCGGTTTTCCGCTTCATGCTTGAGCGTGATCGTTTCATTCCCGTTGGAGATGATGATCTCATGCGTTCCGACTTCATTGCCATACCGCAAAGAATGAATTCCGATCTCCTCAACGGTCCTTTTTCCATTCTCATGGCGACCGATGTTGAAAACCGCATTGGTCCGGACATCCCGGATCGCGTTTGCCAGCGTCAGCGCGGTACCGCTTGGAACATCCAGCTTCCGGTTGTGATGCCTTTCGATGATTTCGATATCCGCCTCCGGAAATGCCGCTGCCGCTTTACGGGCAATATCCGCAAGCACAGCAATGCCAACAGACATATTCGCGGCAAAAAACACCGGAATCGTTTCCGCTGCCGCGGCAATCAGTTCCCGTTCAACATCGGTCTGTCCGGTTGTCGCGATCACCACCGGGATCCCTTTTTCTGTACAATACGTCAGCAGTGCTTCTGTACTCGAATGGTTGGAAAAATCGATTACGACATCAGCGTGCCCGGTGAATTCATCCAATGCCGCGTAAACAGCATTTGCCGCGTCAGATGTCAATTCCGGACTGACACGGGCAATCAGTTCCGCTCCACAACGTCCCTCATCCGCCATACGGCAGACGATCTGTCCCATATGGCCTCCGGCTCCATGTACAAGTATTTTCATGGCATTCTCCCTTAGTTGATCAGACCATGACCGCGCATAATGCTCAGCAGATTCTGTTCATGAGCGCTTTCCATGGTGGTCAGCGGCAGACGGACATAATTCGCGCAGTATCCCATGGCTGCCATAGCAGCTTTGACGGGGATCGGGTTAACTTCACAGAAGAGTGCTTTGATCAGCGGCATCAGTTTGCATTGCAGGTCCGCACTGCCTTCGATATCACCATCAAAGAATCTGGTGCAGATATCAACCGTTTCCTTCGGCATGACATTGGAAAGTACGGAAATCACGCCTGCGCCGCCCATGGCAAGGATCGGGGTGATTTGATCATCGTTTCCGGACCAGATATCCAGACGTCCTTTGACAATTCCTGCGGTTTCCACAATCTTAGCGATGTTCCCATTGGCCTCCTTGATACCGGTGATGTTCGGGTGATCCGCGAGCACATCGTAAGTGGATGGTTCGATATTGACACCGGTGCGGGAAGGTACATTGTAAAGGATCAGCGGTTTGTCAACTGCATTGGCAATGGCAGTGTACATTTCAATCAATCCCCGCTGCGTGGCTTTGTTATAATAAGGCGTAACACATAAAAGCGCGTCATATCCCAATTCACAAGCCTCCTGCGACAGGCTGATGGCATAATTTGTGTCGTTGGAGCCGGTTCCCGCGATCATCGGAACGCGGCCGGCCACACGATTGACAGCATAACGCATCACCTCGCGGTGTTCCTCATCGGAAAGCGTTGAGCCTTCACCGGTGGTACCGGCGATAACCAACGCGTTGATTCCGCTTTCGACCTGCCAGTCAATCAGGCGTCCGAAGGCTTCGTAATCCACACCGGAAGCGGTGAGAGGTGTGACAAGGGCGGTTGCTGCGCCGCGAAAAATAGAAGTGGTTTTCATATTGTAACTCCTGAACATAAAAATTCTTCTACTGCAACCCTTGGGATAAAAGAACCCGGCCGAAACAATTGCATCGGCCGGGGAAATCGTCTGAATTCATGCCATTTAGCGTAAATCCAACAATTAATTCATAGCTCTCCGCAACTGCGACAGTCAAACGGATCTTATCCGTTTGCCCAGGGAGGGTTCGCTGCGTCCTCCCTTCGTCGGCGGCCCCTTTCACGCCCGGCAACGGCTTTGCGATGCCTTTCACCGGAGCTACTCTTGACAACCGAGCCTCTATCCTTTAATTGCAATATTCAATTGTCTATATAAAACCATCAAATACGTTTTTTGTCAATCAGCTAAGAGAAAATTCATAAAAAATAATTACATTTTGGCTCCGATTAGGTTCACTATCAATTTATGCCGGAATTATCTTATAGTATAATAGTCAGCGGTCATCGGAGGGACTTATAAACGTATTTTATGAGACCGGATAAGATGGCGGGAATATGACTTCACGGTGGGATGGTTTCCGTATCGTAACCAAACCGGATAAGTGAGATCACTGCACCGCGGTTTTATCCGGTTTTTGTATCATCGGGAGATTATGGAACGTACAAACACAATTGGAAAAGATTATACAACGCTCGAACTGATCAAATTCGCTGCACCGCCTATATTCGCTCAGTTTTCCATGTCACTGCTTTCGACGCTGGACGACGGATTGTTCCTGTCCCGCTTTGTCGGAACCAATGCGCTGGCAGCATTCAGTATTGCCATGCCGATATTTATGATGTTCATGGCTATATCCGAGCTGTTCAACGGGGCATCCGTTTTGTGTTCGACAAAAATGGGTGAAGGCAAAGGGGACGAAGCCAACAGGGATTTTACATCCATCGTGATCCTTGCGGCAGCTTTTGGCATCATAGTGACACTGATCGGCTGGATATTTATGGACCAGGTCATTACATTTCTGGGCGGAACGGAAATTCTTTTCCCCTATGTGAAAGATTTTATGTCTATCGGCGTATGGTATATTCCGCTCATCCTTGTCAATCATGTTTTCGCACGGTTTTATGTTCCCGCGGGAAATTCCAGAATGTCCCTGGTTACTACGCTGACCAGCGCGTTCCTGAATTTCTTCTTTGACTGGCTATTCATTGTGAACATGAGAATGGGCATGACCGGCAGCGCATCGGCAAATCTCATCGCGAACGTTGTGGTTTTCATCATTGGAATGGTATTCTACAGCCGAAAAAAAAGCGAAATACACTTTGTCAAACCGGAATCCAACATGTTTGTTACGCTATGGCACAGTGTCAAATTTGGTTTTCCTCCTTTCCTGACAAATGTTGCTGTTGCAGTGAATTCGTTCATTGCCAACCAGGTGCTGCTTCATGTCGGAGGCGAAGAAAGCATTTCCGCTTATACGATTATCAATAACATCCAGTTCATGTTTATGAGCGGCATGTGGGGATTGACCGGCGCGGTATCACCAATCGTCAGCTATGCTTACGGAGAACAGAACCGAGCTAAAATCAGTAAGATCATCCGGCAGATCATCAAAATCACAACCGGTCTGATTGCAATAATCGTGTTGTTTTATCTGCTTGGGAAAACACCGCTGCTGAAGCTATATCTGAAAAGCGATGCCAGCGAAGCGGTCCGTCAAATGGCAGACCACGGTTTGACCATTGCACCGATGGGTTTCCTGTTTTTCGGCTACAATGTCCTGGCAATTGACACATTTTTGGCATTGCACGAGAAAAAGAAATCAACGATCCTTTCCATCCTCGAAAATGTGATCTGCGCGAATCTGACGATGCTGACGCTGCCTTATCTTTTCGGCATCCCGGGTGTCTGGTTCGCTTTCCCTGTCGGAGAAATCCTGACCTTTGCGGGAACCATGTATTTCGTTATTCGGAGCAGGAAAAAAACCCTTGCAGTTGCTTAGTCCAAACCATACAAAAAGCCTGCATCACTCCTGCTATTTGTTGCTCAGTGCGGTTGAATACTGTTCAGGAATAGCCTTGCCCGTTCGGTTTTCGGATTTTCGAAAAACGTCTCCGGATCAGACTCTTCGATAATGCTTCCGCCATCCATAAAAATCACTCGATTCGCGACCCGACGAGCGAAGTTCATCTCATGCGTGACGATAAGCATTGTCATCCCATCCGCAGCCAGCTCCGTCATCACGTTCAGTACTTCCCCGATCATTTCCGGATCCAGTGCGCTGGTTGGCTCATCAAACAACATTGCCTTAGGATGCATCGCAAGCGCCCGGGCAATTGCAGCCCGCTGCTGCTGTCCTCCGGAAAGCTGCGCAGGGACTTTCTTTGCCTGATCCCCCACCCCGACACGGCTCAGCAGCTGCATGGCTTCTTCCCGGGCTTTTTTCCGGTTCTTTTTCAGAACATCCACCGGTGCCAGCGTCATATTATCCAGAATTGTCATGTGAGAAAACAGGTTGAAGGACTGAAAAACCATGCCGATTTGAGAGCGAAGCGCCGCAAGTTCTTTTCCTTCTTCCGGCATGCGTACCCCATCGATCAATATTTCTCCCGAATCGATTGATTCCAATCGGTTGATCGTACGGCACAATGTCGACTTTCCGGAACCGGAGGGACCGATAATAACCACAACCTCGCCCTTTTGTACTTTCAGGGAGATATCCTTCAGAACATGCAGATCGCCGAAATGTTTATTGACTTGCTTCAATTCAATGACAGGTATTTCGCTCGGACTCATACAGCTGTCCTCCCTGCTGTCTCTGTTTGGAGGCTCAGCGCCAAACGATCTGACAGCTTGTTCAGAAAATAATTGATCAAAATGTAAATGACAGCAACGACCAGATAAACAGAAAGCATCGCATCATAATTGGAAATCAGCACTTTGGCATTCTGCATCAGGTCAGCACAGGTCACGATATAAGCAAAAGTTGTGTCTTTCAGGACGATCACCAGTTCCGCAATCAGCGTAGGAATTACAAACCGGATCGCCTGAGGAAAAACGACCTTGTAAAACAGGCGTGTTTCTGTCAATCCCAAAGAAAGCGCTGCCTCTGTCTGCCCATATGGAACCGCATTGACACCGGAGCGTAACGCTTCCGCAACCACACCACAGGCAGAAATCGCACAAGGAAGCGTGATTTTCCAGAAAGCGCTCATTTTGATCCCTGTTTGAGGAACCACCAGAAAGAAGAAATAAATAAACAACAAGGTAGGCACGCCGCGGGTGAATTCAATCAGACAGGTTGAAACGACATTAAGTATCTTGTTCCGCCGTAATTTTCCACGCATCAGAAAAAAGCCAAGAACAAAAGCAATGACTGCCCCGGCCAGTGCAGCTTTAATCGTAGTCAGCAGACCCTCACCAAGAAAACGCCAGGTGGTCATTTTTCCGAAGAAATACCAATAACGGGAGTTAAACTGACCCGTAACGGCAAACTGTCTGATCACCACCGCTGTCAAAGCCGCCAGCAGCACAAGCGCGAGAACCGTAAAAATGCGGATCTGCCTGCGGGTTTTCGGCCCCGGTTCCTCATAGAGCATATCACGAATGGAATTCGTTTTCATCTGAGAATCCGAACCTTTCTGTCTATCAGACTGCCGGCAAACCCTATCAGTAAGGCTGTTGCGCAGTATAAAGCCGCAGAGATGGCAAATGCGGTAACCCCGCCCGCGCTTCTCGTGTTAATGTACGATACAATACCGGTCAGCTCCATGGGGCGCAGTGGTACCTGTGAGCCAAGTGAAGTTGTGAGCATCGTAGCTACCAGGAGATTGGTCATCGGCAGCACAGAGGAACGCAGGGCCTGCGGAATGATGATCCTGCGGATCATTTGGAAAAAACTTAATCCCAAAGCACGCGCAGCCTCGATCTGACCGAGAGCGATCGTATTGATCCCGCTCATCAGATGTTCCGAACAAAAAGCGGAAGGGATAAGTGTTGTGGCAATCAAAACACAGACGTCGTAAGGAAAGACCACTTTAAGATAAGGAAGGGCATAAACCAGCAGAATCAACAGAGCAGCCCTAGGAATATTCCGGAATATTTGAACATAAAAATCAGCAAAAATCCGCAATGGCTTGATAGGGCTTACACGCATCACCGTGATAAGAATACCGATCAAAAAGGCACCAAGAAATGAAAAAGCCGTCAGCTTCCAGGTCTCGAAGAGTGCCTGAAGGTAACGATCTCCATATTGCGAAAGTAATGCACTGACAGTCATCCTGTAGTTACCGATCTGTAATGGTTTAACGAGAAAACAGGGACAGCCTGCATGTCAGCAGACTGTCCCGAAAAGTTTTAGTCAATAGCGGGTGCTTCCGGAGCAGTATCAATACCGGTACGATCACCGAGGCTGATCTGCCACAACTTAGCCCACGTTCCGTCTTCTTCAATCAGCTTCAAAAAGTCATTGACGAACGCAACACCATCGGAGTCTTTCGGCAGACCGATGCCATAGGGATCAATCGGACCGAAGACATCACCGGCAATTGCGTAGGCACCGGGGTTCTTGACAATCGAATTCAGGATCAGCGTGTAATCAGTAACATAAGCATCTGCGCGGCCCTGTTCAACGGCAGTACGAGCCTGGATATCATCCTCAAATTCCTGAACGATCGCATCCGGAGCGAATTCTTCAAGGATCGCCGGACCGGTTGAACCAGCCTGTGTAGCAACGATTTTATCCGCCAGGTCATCGATCCCATTGATTTCAGTGTTGCCGTTCTTTACAAGAATAGCCTGCTGAGAGGTGTAGTACGGTCCGGCAAAGGAAATCACTTCCTGACGGGAAGGCGTAATGGAATAAGTCGCAAAAACAGCATCCACCTGTCCGCTGGTCAGAACGGATTCACGAGTTGAAGAAGTTACCTGCGTCAATTCATACTTTGATTCATCACCCAGAATGTAACGGGCAAGCAGCTGATAAAGTCCCGCGTCAAAACCGCGGATGCCGTTGTCGGTTTCATCTAACTGGCTGAATAAAAAGGACGTGCGCGTACCGCCAACACGCAGAATACCGGCTTCTTTGACTGCCGAAGCCCAGGCGCTCGCCGCGATGGCAGCATCATCAGCGACAGGTCCGGCGGAAAGAAGTGCGTCAAAATCTGCCTTATTGATAGCAACAGCTTCGGGATCCTGAGCGGAAACAACTGCAAAAGCGCTTATCAAAAGCACGAATGCCAAAACAACAGAGAATAATTTGTTTGATTTCATGATAATACCTCTTAGGATGTTTTTTGTATTATATCTTGTCCATACAGGAAAGCCTGAATAAAATGACACGGGCTTTCCTGTTTCCAAACCTTATTCATTACAATTCATGCGTTCGCCAAAATTGCTGTGACGCATCACAAAGTGCAGTCCTGCTGTGCCGGCTTCGCGGCAGCATCAGGGCAGACCTTGTGTACTCCGTGAACAGTAACTCCTTATCCCTATTCCGTGAACAGGGCTGTTGAATAATAACGGTCTCCACTGTCAGGAAGGAGCGCAACGATAGTTTTTCCTTTGTTTTCAGGCCGTTTGGCGAGCTCGACAGCGGCAAACAACGCAGCTCCGGAGGAAATTCCCACTGAAATTCCTTCCTTCTTCGCCAATTGTTTTGCAGCAGCAAAAGCATCTTCATTCACGACAGGGAAAACTTCATCATACACCTTTGTGTTCAAAACATCCGGGACAAAACCGGCACCGATTCCCTGAATCTTATGCGCACCGGCTTTTCCTTCTGAAAGAACCGGAGAACTTGCAGGTTCTACAGCAACAACTTTCACAGACGGTTTCTGTTCCTTCAAATATTCGCCTGTCCCGGTCACAGTACCGCCGGTACCGACGCCTGCCACAAAGATGTCCACATTCCCGTCTGTATCTCTCCAGATTTCAGGTCCGGTGGTTGCTTTATGGATAGCCGGATTGGCCGGATTGACAAACTGACCCGGAATAAAGCTGTTCGGGATTTCCGCAGCAAGCTCATCAGCCTTCGCGATAGCGCCTTTCATCCCCTTTGAACCATCGGTCAGCACAATTTCAGCCCCGTATGCCTTCAGAATATTGCGGCGTTCAACACTCATCGTTTCCGGCATAGTCAGAATAATTCGGTATCCTTTTGCCGCCGCAATAGCAGCCAGACCGATCCCGGTATTCCCGGAAGTTGGTTCAATAATGACGGAGTCCGGTTTCAGCAGCCCTTTTTCTTCCGCATCCTCGATCATCGCTTTCGCGATGCGGTCCTTCACAGACCCGGCCGGATTAAAATATTCCAGTTTTACCAAAACCGTCGCATCCAAACCCAGTTCTTTTTCCAGGTTGACAACTTCCACCAACGGGGTGTTCCCGATCAATCCCAATGTACCTTTATAAATGTTTGACATAATAATTTCCTCTTTCTTTTTTCCGATTCAAAAAGGAGCATGCAGGTATAGCTCTCCTGCTGCCGCGAAGCCGGCATAAAAAGGCTGTACCCTTGTGCGGTTTATGCGATTGCGGCAAAACCATTTTCCAGATCCGCAATGATATCGTCAATATGCTCCGTACCGATTGACAGACGAATCGTATTCGGCTTAATTCCCTGATCCAGCAATTCGGCTTCCGACAGCTGTGAATGTGTTGTGGAAGCGGGATGAATCACCAGACTTTTGACATCTGCAACATTTGCAAGCAGAGAGAAGATCTTGAGATTATCAATAAACTTCCAGGCTTCTGCCTGACCGCCCTTGATTTCAAAGGTAAATATCGAAGCCCCTCCGTTCGGGAAATACTTTTCGTAAAGTGCGTGATCCGGATTGTCCGGCAAAGAAGGATGGTTGACCTTTTCTACGAGCGGATGGCTGTTCAGAAAATCCACAACTTTCTTCGTGTTTTCCGCATGACGTTCGAGACGCAGCGATAAGGTTTCCACACCCTGCAGGAGGAGGAACGCGCTGAACGGAGAAATGCATGCGCCCATATCACGCAGCAAAATGGCACGAACATAAGTCACAAAGGCTGCCGGTCCCGCCGCTTCATAAAATGAAACGCCGTGATAGCTCGGATTTGGTTCTGCAATATTCGGATATTTGCCGCTTGCTTTCCAGTCGAACTTTCCGGAATCTACAATAATGCCGCCCAGCGTGGTCCCATGTCCGCCGATGAACTTTGTCGCGGAATGGACAACGATGTCAGCGCCATGCTCAATCGGACGGATCAAGAACGGCGTCCCGAATGTATTATCGATCACGAGGGGAAGCCCATGTTTATGCGCGATTTCAGCGATGGCATCAATATCCGGGATGTCGCTGTTCGGGTTTCCCAGGGTTTCCAGGTAAATCGCGCGGGTATCTTCTTCGATAGCGTTTTCAACCTCGCTCAGGTTGTGAGCATCAACAAAGGTCGTGCGGATCCCATATTCCGGGAGCGTATGCTCAAGAAGGTTATAACTTCCTCCATAAATCGTTTTTTGTGCAACGATATGTCCTTTGTTGAAAGCCAGCGCCTGAATTGTATAGGTAATAGCTGCAGCGCCGGAAGCAAGAGCCAAAGCGGCGCTTCCTCCTTCCAGGGCGGCGATACGTTTTTCCAATACATCCTGTGTTGAATTTGTCAGCCGACCGTAAATATTGCCCGCATCCGCAAGACTGAACCGATCAGACGCATGCTGGCTGTTGCGGAATACATAAGATGTTGTCTGATAAATCGGTACCGCACGGGCATCAGTCGCCGGATCAGCCTGTTCCTGTCCGACATGCAGCTGTAAAGTTTCGAATTTATAATTACTCATTTGTAACTCCTTGAAAAAAGATACTTTTTTTATAACCTTTTTTCCTGAAACAGGAAATATTTTTCCTGATTTTGCACTTTTATAAAAAGAGCCCGGTATCTTATTGCAAGTATCCGGGCCTTTTTACCTCTTGCAATAAGAACATCACAAATCCGAACCTTCACAGGGACACATCGTACAGCAGCAGATTCCGCCCATAGACCGGACAAACAGGACATTCAGTTTATGAAATGCCGCAAAATCTTCATGGGGTTTATTTGCCGCTGATAACATTTTGTCTCTCCTTTTTTTCAAGAATGACCATATCATACTCTCTAATTCCTATTATGTCAATAGATTTTCAGTATTTTCGCTATTTTCAGGATTTTTACTTTACAGAACACATGAGGACAGGCAAATTTCTGTCAGTCTTGCGGCACAAAAATACCTGTCCGCAGACACATCGTTAAGGAACCGCTGATTAAGCCGCGTGAAAGCGGGAGGACAGTTCCCCTCGTACCTCGGGAGAACCGTCCCCGAACCTCAATTAATCAGTGTGTTCTTAACCGGCTACAGCGCTGAAAGCCTCCTTCCAACGCTATTTTGTAATTTCTCTTTCATTTATTATACGAGTTCTACTCTACCATCGTACGTCATACGTCTTTCATCGTATATCATACGTCATTCTTCATTCTTCCATCTTCATTCTTCATTCGTCAAGTGCTGTCATCATCAAACAGATCTCCCGCCCCGCTCTCCTCCAGGATTTTGTAGAATTGTTCAGCCAATTCCGGTTCATCCCGCCGGAAGTCTGAATCGCAGAGCATGCTGCACATTTCATCCATTGTCAGCGAAATCGAACCATCTTCCTGTATGCCGCCGCGCGCTGCCACCTGAGCCATAACTTCCTTCCAGGAAGGCAGCTCGGTGATCAGTTTCGGTCTTTCGGATGTATCTTTCGCGGCTTCCCTTTCTTCCACTGATGCACTTTCAACAACCGTATTTTCTTCAATTGCTGATTCACTA
>JAFPZX010000164.1 GCA_017417055.1 Anaerolineaceae bacterium | reverse complement strand
TTTCCGAAGACGGGCTGATCGATGACAAATCGGTGGTCTGGCATCCGGAAACCCGGGAAGTGGAGATCGGATACAGAGGCGGCGAACGGGTGACCTGGAACTACGTAAAACATGTGAACACATGGGAGGTCTGGGAACCCGGAAGCTGGGCAGCGGAATATCAGATCCGGGGGTTCCAACAAGACATGGCGGACCTGCAGCCGGGAGTTCTCCAACACCGCTCCGAAGATGATGACGAGATTCCTTACTACAATAAGATACCGGACAACAGAAAATAGATGAAAAATCAGCCGAAACAGCCGTTTCCCGGCCTGTTTCGGCTGCCTGTTTTTATAGTATGCACTCTGCACACTTCATACTTCACACTCCTCACTCCTCACTTCCAACCGCCTCTAAATCAGGTATAATGGTTCTTATGACAAATGTGGAAACAAAACCGGTTGTGAATTTATTGACGTCTCCCGCATGGGAGGATTATCGTTTATTGGACAGCGGCAACGGACGGAAGCTGGAACAGTTCGGCCCTTACCGGCTGATCCGTCCCGAAGCAGAAGCCGTCTGGTCCCCGATGATGGACGAAACTGAATGGGGCAAAGCCTATGCGGAGTTTGTCCCTTCCGCGGAGGAAAACGGCGGGCATTGGAAAGTTTTGAAAAAACTGCCGGAAAGCTGGAAAATCCGCTATCGGGATTTGTCCTTCAAGGCGATGCTTTCCAATTCCAAACAGCTGGGTATTTTTCCGGAGCAAGCCTGCCAATGGGATTGGGTGACGGAACGCATTCAGGCAAGAAAAGAACCGATGAAGATATTGAACCTTTTCGGTTATACCGGCGCAATCTCGATGGCCTGCGCGGCTGCCGGTGCGAAGGTCACGCATCTGGACGCTTCCAAAAAAGCAGTAGCCTGGGCAAAAGAAAATCAGGCACTCAGCCGGGTTCCCCTGGACCGCATCCGCTGGATCCTCGATGACGCGCTGAAATTTGTTCAGCGCGAGGCCCGCCGCGGATCGTTTTATGAAGGTGTGATCCTCGATCCGCCAAAATTTGGTCGGGGACCGAAGGGTGAAGTCTGGGAGTTCTACAAAGGGTTCCCCACTCTGCTGGAAGCATGCGCGGCTGTACTCTCCGAAAAGGCTGATTTTATGCTTGTCACTGCTTATGCGGTAAAAGCATCTTCCGTTACACTCTATAATGCTCTCAGCGAAGTGAACCGAAAACGGAATGGCAGTGTCTCTGTCGGGGAAGTCTGCAATTGCGACGAACATGGCAGGATGCTTTCCATGGCGGTTTACGGTCGTTGGATGTCACACAGCGGGGAAGCAGCAAAATGAAGCGCATACTTTCAGCCGGTATTCCTCTGAAAATATTCAGTATTCTGACAATTCTGGCTCTGCTTGCACTGCTTCTTCCAATGCTGAAAGCCGCGCAGTATGATGTACCAAGTGCGGATGATTATTCCAATGGACTGACTACGTATCGGGCCTGGACGAAAACCGGATCGATCATCGAGGTTTTCAAAGCCGGATGGGAACGGGTTTATTCCCTGTATTTTGACTGGCAGGGAACTTTTACCGCGATATTTTTGTTCACGCTGAATCCGATGATTTTCGGTGAGCACTATTATATGATTGGCGCATGGGTGATCCTTGGCATGCTGCTGGCGGGAATCTTTTCCCTGACTTTTGCGGTATGGTGCGGTTTGTACGGCGCTGCGAAAAAAGAAAGTGCTGTTATTGGTGTGATCTGGGCTGTTTTGTGTACGCAGTTCCTGCCAAGGGCCAGCCATGGGATTTACTGGTATACCGGAGCTGTTTATTACACGTTTTTCTTTGGCCTTGCAGCTTTCGCTTATGCGGTGCTGCTGCGCTATATTCTGCGGAAAAAGACGGATCATGGACGGGGAAAGCTGATCACCGCAAGTTTTCTGCTGTTTTTTATTGGCGGCGGAAATCTGGTGACCTGTCTGACGACAGCAGTCTTGCTGCTCACCATGGAGCTGCTGCTTGCGGTGCAGAAAAAGTCAGATTGGAAGGCTCTGTTGATTCCGGTTTTGTGCTTTGCGCTTTCTTTTGGGATAAATGCAGCCGCGCCGGGAAACGGGAAAAGGCAAGGCTTTTTTGTTCAGCCCGGTCCGGTTGAGTCTGTACTGGGTTCTTTCCGTAGTTTTTTCAATTACTTGCCGGAGTGGTTTACACTCCCGGTTATTGCGGTAGTGCTTTTGCTGATTCCTCTGTTATGGAGAATCGCGTCAAAAACCGTGAGAAGGTATAAACTGCCGGGACTGGTGACCCTTTATTCTATCTGTCTGGCGGGGGTGATGTTTTTCCCTCCGATTTATGCTATGGGGGAAGGCAGTCTGAAAAATCTGGCCAGGATCACGAATATTATCTTTTTCGGTGTGCTGTTTCTGGTGATTTTCAATCTGTTTTACTGGACCGGCTGGCTCTTTCAGAAGGGTATGCTGCCGAAACGGCTGTTCCCCTGCGCTGCGAAGGGAAAGTACAGTCTGGTTTATTTACTTGTTATGCTGCTGGTGTTCGGTTTTGGAATGACGCGTATAAAATGGTTTGATACGACCAGCATCAGCGCATTTCGTACATACCGCAGCGGTATGATGGGTAATTACTGGCATGTTTATCAGCTGCGTTTGGAAATCCTGAAAGACCCGGAGGTTCACGACGCAGTTTTGAAGCGTTTCCCCTACCGGCCTTATGTTTTGTTTTATCAGGAATTATCTGAAAATCCGGAAGATAATACCGTAGTGGCTGACTGGTACGGGAAGGATTCGGTTGTTATCCGATAATTCTTGTGTCAGGATTTCGGCGGTAAGCTGCAGCGTATAGAGCAGAATTTGAATTGTTGACAGTATTGTTTCTGTCAGGTTTGGAGGTATGGTATGGCAAAAATTGCGGTGATTGGCGCGGGAATGATGGGCAGTGCCATTATTACCGGCGTAGTCAAAAACGAGGTGCTTGATCCGGAGGACATCTATATCAGCGACCCGGATACAGAAAAGGTTAAAAGACTGCAGGCTCTGCTGGGGACGAACCCTGCCGCGTCAAATGCCGAAGCGGTGGAAGGCGCCGATGTGATCCTGATCGCAGTAAAACCGCAGTTTCTGGCTGATGCCATGCATTCTGTCAGAGATATCGTCTCTGATGAAGCGCTGGTCATGACCATCGTTGCGGGTGTTCCGGTGAGTTATTATCTTCACGAACTGGATGTAAAGCGGGTGGTGCGCATCATGCCGAATACGCCGGCTCAGGTTGGCGAGGGTGTGTGCGCCTGGTTCGCGACCGAAGGCGTCAGCGCTGAGCAGAAGGAACTGGTTCAGAAGATCCTTGCATCTCTGGGCGTTGAATTTGAAGTAAAGCGTGAAACCGATCTGGATCTGGTAACGGCGGTTTCCGGTTCCGGTCCGGCTTATGTTTATCTTTTCATTGAATCCATGGTGGATGCCGCGGTGCAGATGGGGCTGCCGCGTCCGCTTTCGGAAAAAATTGTTCTGCAGACGGTGTACGGCTCGGCTGCCTATATGAAACACGCGGAAAAACATCCGGTGATCCTGAAAAATGAAGTTACATCCCCCGGCGGGACGACCGCTGCCGCGTTGGCTGCCATGGAGAAGGAAGGCCTCCGTACAGCGGTCACTGAAGGTATGCTGGCCTGTTTGCGGAAGACGATTGAATTGGGAAAGAAGCAATAGGATATAGGCAATAGGGGATAGTGAGGAGTAAAGTGTGAAGTGTGAAGAGTGAAGTTAATTAGGTTGAGTTCAGATGATTGCTAATCACTAACCACTAACTAATAACTACTGACTAATAACTAATAACTACTAACTACTAACTACTGACCACTGATCACTGACTACTGACTACTGAAATATGAAAGTCTTTTTTGATACGATTGGATGCCGGCTGAATCAGGCCGAAATTGAGCGGTACGCTGCGCAGTTTTCCGCACGGGGACATGAATTGGTTCCGAATGCGGAAGATGCGGATATGGTGGTTGTCAACACCTGTTCTGTGACGGCTGCCGCGGCTTCCGATTCACGCGGAAAGATTCGGAACGCCGCGAATGCCGGTGCACAGGTGGTGGTGACCGGATGCTGGAGCACCATGGAGCCGCAAATTGCATCTGCTATGGACGGCGTGACCCATGTGATCCCTAATGAAGAGAAAGATTTTCTTCCCAATACAGTTCTCGGCCCCGCTGATGAGGATTTTGACAAAGAACCGCTCAAGCGCATCGTCCTGCCCGGGATCCATGCACGAACGCGGGCTTTCATCAAGGTTCAGGACGGCTGTGACAACCACTGCACATTCTGTGTCACGCATCTTGTACGGGGAAAGTCCCGCAGCGTTCCCAAAGAGCGGGTCCTGCATGATGTACTCTCAGCCATCAGCGCCGGCGGGAAGGAAATCGTTTTCACCGGCGTCAATCTGGGCGCCTGGGGGTTGGATCTGGAGCCTGCTGAAGAGCTGGCGGATCTGACTGAATTCCTCCTGTGGGAAACAGATATCCCGCGGATACGGATTTCGTCGCTGGAATCCTGGAATGTTTCAGAGCGATTTTTGCGTCTCTGGGAGAACCCGCGGATGATGCCGCACTTCCATCTGCCGTTGCAGTCCGGTTCCAATAGCGTACTCAAGCGGATGGCCCGGCGCACGACTTTGAAAGAATTTCGCACGCTTGTAGAAACGGCTCTTTCCATCGATCCGGATTTTGCCATAACGACGGATGTGATTGCCGGCTTTCCGGGAGAAACGGATGAAGAGCATGCGGAGACGCTGGCCTTTATTGAGTCAATTCCGTTTGCGGGCGGACACATTTTTCCCTATTCACCGCGTCCCGGCACCCCCGCCGCACGGATGAAAGACCAGGTTCCGAAGGCTGTTCAAAAGGAACGGGCAAAGCAGCTGCGGGATCTGTTTGAAGTGAAAAAAGAACAGTTTGAACAGTCTTTTGTCGGATCGGTACAAAATGTTTTGTGGGAATCTTCGTTGCGGAAAGATGATGGCAGCTGGGAAAGTCATGGCCTTTCCGGCAACTATCTGACTGTAACAACTTCTTTCCCTTCTCCGGTGCGGAACCGAATCGACCGGGTTCGGATCACCGGCTATGTGGATGGAAAACTGACAGGGGAAGTCCTTCCGGCTTCCTGATTGGAGTGAATGATGAGCAAATTCAAATTTTCTGAACCTACCCCTGAGATCCAAATTGAATTACCGGACGGGCGGCTGATCGAAGGTCCCCGCGGCAGTACACTGGAAGAATTTCTGAGTATTCTGAAACGCGAATTGAAATCAGAACCGATGGCAGCCGTCGTTAATGGCGAGCTGAAGGAACTGCGCTATCAGCTGAACACCTGTGTCTCCGTAACACCGTTTACGATGTCACATCCGGATGGGTTGATCATCTATAAACGGTCGCTGGTTTATATGATGGCAGCTTGCTTTGAGAAACTCTTCCCCGGGTTTGACCTGGAAGTGAAACATTCCATCAAGGGCGGCGGCATTCTCTGCAGTGTAGAGGGTCCGCGGGATTTCAACAGTAAAGACCGTCAAAAACTGGAAAAACAGATGCGGAAGCTGGCTGCGGAAGATCATCAAATTGAACGCAAAGAGATCCCGATTGCAGAAGCGTATGAGTTGTTTGAAAAGAAGGGGCAGTCCGATAAATACGAATTGCTGAAGTACCGCAGAAAAAATTACCTGACCACCTATATTCTGGATGATTTTCAGGATTATTTTTTCGGGTATATGGTGCCTTCCACCGGTTATCTGAAGCATTTCCGTCTGGAGGATGCCGGAAAGAAGAATCAGTTTATCCTGCGTCATCCCGACAGCGGAGAGGATATGCGGATCGGGGCGTTGGAGAAGTACAAACGCATGCGGCCGATTTTTGATGAATACAGCACCTGGCAAAAGAATCTGAACGTTCATATGCTCAGCTCCATCAACAGGGCAATCGATGAAAACCGCATCGGTGATTTGATCCTTGTCTCCGAATCTCTGCAGGACCGTCAGTTCATGAAGGCCGCGGAGGCCATAGCTTCTCATCAGGACCGCATTAAAATGGTCATGATCGCCGGACCTTCCTCCTCCGGGAAGACGACCTCTTCCAAACGTCTTTCCATTGAACTGCTGGCTCGGGGTATTTCTCCCATCCCCATTGAAATGGATAATTTTTTCCTCGACCGGGAACTGACACCGCGGGATGAGAATGGGGAGTATGATTTTGAATCCGTTTATGCGCTGAACATCGAATTGTTCCAGAACTGTATGCGTGCACTGATGGATGGTGAAACGGTTCAGCTGCCAAGGTTTGATTTTGTCAGCGGGAAGTCTGTTCCGGGACAGGTGATTCAGATGCGCCAAAACCAGATCCTTATTGTTGAAGGGATTCATGGACTGAATCCGATATTGCAGGAACATCTGCCGTCGGAAAGTATTTACCGGATCTTTGTTGCACCGATGACGCAGGTGAACATGGACCGCTACAACCGGGTTTCCACACTGGATGTGCGGCTGCTGCGGCGGATCGTGCGGGATTTCCGTGACCGCGGTTACAGTGCTCAGGAAACGATCAGGCGCTGGAAATCCGTACGCGCCGGAGAGAAGAAAAATATATCTCCCTTTCAGAACCTTGCGGATATGTTTATCAACACCTCGCTGGTCTATGAAGTCTCGGCCCTGAAGGATTTAGCGGATATCGCACTGCGGATGGTACCATTCGGTGAACCGGAATATGTTGAGGCAAAGCGTCTGCTTGCTTTTCTGGAATGGGTGGAACCGCTGGACCGTTCACTGATCCCGGATAACTCAATTCTGGCTGAGTTTGTCGGAGGATCAAACCTGAAAGACTTTATAGCCTGGAGAAGCTGAGTGGCGGAACAGATCGTTTTCTCCGGACAGCAGAAAGAGTTGATCGAAGCCGATCCCTTCAGCAGAATCTGGCTGACAGGGAAAGCCGGCTGCGGCAAAAGCACCGCGGCTGCCGGGCGTGTCCGCTTCCTGATGGAGCAGAGTGACGCCTGGCCGCAGATTTTGATATTCACGCCCGGCCGGAATTATAACAGACCATATCAGGACCTTGTGTCACGGGATGGCATCCGCCCGCAGCTCATGACGTATAACAGCTTTGTGCAGAACAGTCTGAAGCTTTTCTGGCCGCTGATCGCCGGAGAGACGGAATTCGGGCGCAGAAAATCCTATCCCATGTTCCTGACTATCGAAGCTGCTCAAATCATCATGGCAAAGCTGATCCGTTCTAAACGGGAAGCAGGATATTTCAACGGGCTGACGGCTTCACCATCCCGCGTGTTCAACCAGGTGATGGTTGCCATGCATAAATGTGCTGCCGCTGAGATTCCCTTTGAACATTACGCGGATCTGATGCAGGAAAGCTGGGCCGGTGACGGTGCCCTTTTGTCGGTTTTTGACCAGGCTCAGGAATGCGGTATGATGTACCGCAAGGTCTGTTTTGAAAATAATCTGCTGGACTACTCCATGCAGCTGGAGATCTTCACGAAACACCTGCTGCCCCATCCGATTTTCCGGAACTGGCTGGAGGATCAAAAATATCATCTCGTGTTTGACAATCTGGAAGAAGAAGTGCCCGCGGCTCATCATTTTGTGCGGGAGGCTGCTCCGTTGTGCCGCTCCATGCTGCTCATCACCGACCAAAACGGCGGATACCGCAGCTTTATGGGCTGTGATCCCCTGTCCGCGGAAACACTGAGCGAGCTCTGTCCGATACGGATGAATTTTGAGCAGTCTTTCGTCAGCAGTGCGGCTATCCTGGCAATGGAACAGGTCATTGCGGATCCTTCCCTGACGAATCGGGATTTGCCGGTCAGTCCCCGTTCCGCCTTCAGTTTTGCTGCCGGACATCACTATCCGGAGATGATCAAAAAAGCAGTCAATGACGTGGCGAATCTGGTCTGGACACAGGGTGTGGCTCCGAAAAATATCGTGATCCTCGCACCGCTGGTTTCCGATGTGCTTTACACGGAAATGGAACGCGGGCTGAGGGAGCAGGGCATCAAGGTTTATCTGCACCGTCCCTCTCGTCCGCTGCTGAATGAGCGGGTGACTCGTTCACTGTTGATCCTGTGCCAGCTGGTCAAACCCATTCCCGGCACACAGGTACGTCTGCTCGATATCGTACAGATGGCGCAGTGTTTTATTGAGGGACTGGACCCGATCCGCGGTCAGCTGATTGTGGGCGGAATGTTTCGGGAACGGAAACACGATGAACCTAATCCGATCGAGTATGATATCCGGCCTTTTACCTCACTTTCAGATGAGAAAAGGAGCCGCATTCCGCAGGAGATCGCTGAGCGTTTTGAGACACTGCGAAACTGGATCGAACATCAGCGGAAAAACAAAGCCCTTTCTCCGGACCGCATTATCTCAGACTTTTTTACCGATATCCTGATCCACGAAGGCTTTATCACCGATCCGGAAACCAATCTCGGGATCCGCAAGGTTGTCGATTCCATGGCGAAATACAAGGCCGTGCTGGACTATCTTCAAAACAACGAGGAAAAAACCGGATTCCGTCCGGATTGGTCGGACTATTTTGAGCTGGTTGGGCTTGGGATGATCAATGCCAAGTATTATGAAGAACTGTATTCCCAACCGGAAAATACGGTTCTGATTTCATTGACATCCGCCTACCTTTCCATGGATCGTCCTGTTGATTATCAAATCTGGCTGAATATCGGCGCTCCCCGCTGGTGGGAACGGTTTTATGGTGAGCTGACCAATGACGCGGTGCTGAGCCGTTTTTGGCCGCCGGAGAAAAAGTGGGACGTCCTCACAGCCGCTGTATATAATGATTCCCATATGACCCGGCAGATACAAGGACTGCTGCGGCGCTGCCGGATTCAGGTGAAAGCTTATGCCAGTGAGCTCAGCGAAGCTGGAATGGAGCAGCGGTCTAAACTCCTCTTCCTGTTCTCGACCCTGACACGGCGGTTTAAATTCGACAAGCCGACAGAACCTTATCCGGAAGTTGAATTCATCCATGAACTGCGTGAGGATGAAGCAGTTTATCCGGGCGTTACCGATGCACCTCCGATCGAAAAGCTTCTGCGGGATTCCGGTGCGGTTCTTTCGCTTGATCCGGAAGGAGGTGACTGATGCCGTTTACTCCCCGCGCTGAGCAGCAGCAGGTCCTTTCCTACACCGGCGGGACAATGGGCATTTCCGCGGTTCCCGGAAGCGGGAAGACTTTCACCCTTTCCGCACTGGCGGCTGATCTTATCGAAAAGCTGGTCCGCAATTCAGAAAAACCGGAACCGGATCAGGAAATCCTGATCGTGACGTTTTCCAATGCCGCGGCATTGAATTTCTCCGCTCGTATTGGCGCTTTTTTAGCGGAACGCGGTTTGCTCCCGGGAATCGGATACAAGGTCTGCACACTTCACAGCATGGCGCTGGAAATCATCCGCGGGCACACGCAGCAGATGGGTATTGATGATGAATTTACGGTGCTGGATGAAACCGGTTCCGCTGTTTTATTGCAGCGGGCTGTGGACCTTTGGCTTACCGCGGATCAGCGTGACACTTTTGACGGTGTGGTCAATCCTAATTACAGGCCTGAAAAGCAGGATGAGATTTACCGTGAAAAGTGGCGGGACGATGTAACGCTTATAGCCGGCAATGTGATTTCCCAGGCGAAAGATTATCATGTTACGCCGGAAGAGCTGCGGAAAAATCTGGAGCTGACAGACGACCGTTTTGTCCGTCCCCTGTTAGAGATGGTCTGCGAAATATACGGTTTTTACCAGACACAGCTGCGCAATTATCCGGCCATGGATTTTGGCGACCTGATGTTTTACGCGCACCGCCTGCTGACCACCGATCCTGGATATCTGGCTTATCTGCAGCATCGCTGGCCTTACATTCTTGAGGATGAGGCGCAGGACAGTTCTCTGATCCAGGAAGAAGTTCTGCGGCTGCTGACTGCCAAAAGCGGCAACTGGGTAAGGGTCGGGGATCCGAACCAGGCAATAAACGAGACCTTTACGACTGCTGATCCGAAATATTTGCGCAATTTTATTAAACAGGCGGATATGAACGTTCCGATGGAAACAGCCGGACGCTCTCAGCGGAGCATACTTGCACAGGCAAACCGGCTGGTGAATTATGTTGTGACTGCTCATCCGAATCCTGCCTGCCGCGATGGACTGTCGCCTACGTATGTCCGCCTAACGCCGGCGGATGACAAACAGGGCAACCCGCCGGATGACCCTTCCCGTATCGTCTATGATCCGCACATCTATTCCACCCGGGAGGAAGTTGACGCTGTCAGCCGGCTGGCAGTCAAACATGCGCAGGCTCATCCCAATGAGACGATCGCGATTCTTACGCCGGGGAATGATTACGGAAAGGAATTTGTCACCCGTCTGGAAGATTTCCCGGTAGAAGTGGTGGAGGTTCTGCGGAGCACGAAAAAGGCACGAGCCTCTGCCGATGTGATCGCAGCTGTCCTTGACTGGCTTTCCCTGCCGCTGAATCGTAAATACTGCATCGCACTGTTCCGCATACTTTACAGCGAGCGGGAAAAGGGCGAGTTCTTTTTGACGGACAGCGATCAGGCGAAAATTACCGGTTTTCTCGAAAATCTTGAGCATCCCGAGGATTTCTTTTATCCCCGATCCGATGAGGAACTGCAGACACTTCTGGACAGCTTCAATGAAAATGAGATCCTGAGCCAGACACTTTTCCGTTTCCGTTATTTTCTCAAGCGCTGGCTGGAAGGCCGGTTCCTGCCGATCGATCAGCTGATCCTGCTGATTGGACAGGATCTGTTCAGCACCTCGGAAGACCTGTGCTGTGCCGGACAAATCGGTATTCTTTTGGCTCAGATCGTACGCTTGAATCCGGAGCTGAACCTCAGTTCCATGGCCTCGGAAGTTCGAAAAATAGCTTCCAATGCCGCGCTTTATGCCGGTCTGCGCGGGTCGGATTCGCAGTTTGACCCGAATGATTTTCCCGGAAAGATCGTTGTGACCACCTATCACAAGGCAAAAGGGCTTGAATGGGATCAGGTATTTTTGACGAGCTGCAATGCCTATGATTTTCCCGATGGAAGTGAGGCACAGTACGTCAACCGGCGCTATAAGCCCCGCTATGTCCGCGACAATCTGGAATTACAGGCGGAAATTCTTCAGGCATTGAAGGTGGTTTCTCTTCCGGAGTTGGGGCTGCGCTATCATCGGGGTGATGGCAGCCGGGAAGCCTGGCTCGACAGTGTGAAGGAACGGCTGAGACTGCTTTATGTCGGCATCACCCGTGCAAAACGCGGACTGTATGTATCCTGCAACAGTGGCCGCTTTGGAAACACCACAGAAGCAAATGTGGTGATGAAACTGCGTCAGCTTTGGGATGCCGGAAAAAGCGGGGGACAGAAACTATGAAGGTGATCACACAAACACAAATTTCCCAATATGAAGGCTGCAAATATTCTTACTACCTGCGGTATGTGAAAAATCTGGTTTGGCCGATCGAACCCGGTGAAAGTCAGAACATCCGGAAGGGTGATGATTTCCATTTGCTCGTCAGACAGCTGATACTCGGTTTTCCTCCGGATTCACTGATCATTCCGGGAAAAAATGCGGATCTGTGGCGCTGGCTGGAAGTTTACTGTGCCCGGAAGCCTTTGGGAAAACCGGACCGGGTTTTTGCGGAAAAGGAGGTTTCCGTTCTTTACGCGGATGTCCTGTGGCTGGGAAAATTTGACGCACTGACGGTGAATGACGATCAACTGGTCATTTATGACTGGAAAACCGGATCGGCCATTCCTGATGAAAAAAAATACCGTGAATCGCCGCAGACAAAGCTTTACCGTTTTCTGGCCCGTTCCTGCGCGTCCCGGCTGATCGGCGCCGGTATGCATGCCATTCCGGCTGAAAACATCGAAATGGTCTACTGGTTTCCTGAACACCCGGACAAAACGGTTCACCTGCCATATTCCGAGGAGGAATATCAGCAGGATATGACATGGATCAAAACCAGAGCACGGGAAATGACTTTTGAGGAGGAATCGGATTACCCGCGGACAGAAAACGTTCGTCACTGCCGGTTTTGCGATTACCGAACATTCTGCTTTACCGGTTCAGCCCCTGTTTTCATGGACGAGGATATCCCGGAAACATCGGAAGTGGATGATATCTGGCAGGAAGGTCTGTTCTCACCGGAGTTTTTCGCCGATGATGAACAGGAAGTTGTCAATTTTTGACCGATTCGAGTGAAAGGATAATACATAATTCATACTTTGATAGAAAAATCAATTTCAACTGATATAATATTGATGGAAAAATTCGGGCTTGGTAAGTCGGGTTTTTTATGTATTTTAATAGCCATAATCTTGCTGGAATGGCTTTTGCAGTTGGTTTGTTGATTGATAGGACCCTGTATGAGAAGAAAAAATCGTGTTGAAACCCTCCTGAGCGCGAATGGTGATTTCGATGCTTTCATTGTAAAATCTCCGGCCGATATCGCTTATCTGGTCGGAATTACTTTTCCATTTCCGGATCAGTCCATGTTCCCTGCGGCATTGGTTGTACGCAGAGACAACCCTGATTACACGCTCATCGTCCCCGCGGAATGGGAAAGTATCCTAAAATCCTTTTCATGGAAAGAAAAATCAAAGGTATATTCAATAAACGACGGCACCCCAATTACGGCATTCCTCAATGCACTTCGCGAAGTGATCGAGAAAACAGATCTTTGCGGGAAAAAGGCTGCTGTTGATTATTCTTCCTGGACAGTTTCAGAAATAGCATTTTTGAAGGAAAACTGCCCGAATATGGTGATCACAGATTTGGACCCAATCATAGATAGGATCCGGGAAATCAAAACAGAGGATGAGATCGAATGTATACAGGCTGCGGCTCAAATCGCAGACCGGGGACTGATCGGCGCATTGAACCATGTGGAAGGTATGATCGGAACAGGCAACTGCACACTTTCGGAATTTCTGGAACGGGTTCGTGCTCATGCGATTGAATTCGGTGCGAACTGGATCGGATATATGAACATCTGTCAGGGCAGGAAAGGCCGTTCCTGGTATACGCCGATTTATGACTTGTCCTTTGCAAAAGAGGGTAAGACCATTCGCATTGATTATTCGCTGACCTACAAGTTCTATTGGACAAAGTGCAGCCGGATTTTCTTCGCCGGGAAACCCGATCAAAAAGCGAAAGACGCATATGCCAATAATATGAAACTCAAGAACTTTGCCGTTTCGATTCTAAAGCCCGGAATTCGTATTTCTGATTTTTGTGAGGCGATTCGGTTGAAAGCGGAAGAGGAAGAAATTGAGCTGCTTTATGATGAAGGGTTTGGACATGGCGTCGGCACATCGGAATATGAATTGCCGATGCTCTGCGCGGACAATGATGAAATCCTGAAAGCCGGTATGGTGATCGCGCTGGATGTAAAAACCATCGGCAGTAAAGACGAAATCATTCATTCGGTGGATATTTATCATTTGACTCCGGAAGGAAATACCCGGCTCAGCGATTTCCGGAACTGGGATACGATGTATTTGATTAATGGCGTGCATACGGAACACTAAGGCGGAATTATGTCTTCAAAGAATAATATTACGAAAATCAACCAATTTATCAACGCTTCTCCTGATATTGACGGTTTGGTGATTACCGATCCGGCAAACCTGGCCTTTGCTACCGGGTTGAATTTTCAGGGCCTCGCGAGCATAAAGCACCTTTGTGTTATCGCTTTCTTCAGCGCGAAAAAACGCTTTATTGCCTGTCCCAAAACGCTTTCCTCTGCTTTTCAGAACGCGGGATGGCATGACAGCATCATCACGTACGCCAACAGTATTGATACGGAAATGGCGGCGCTAAAAATTTCGGCAGCCTTTATTTCCGAATTGTTTGAGGGCGTGCACGGCACACTCGGTTATATCGGGAAACGGATGTTCCAGCCCTTCTTTGAAAAATTGATGAAGCAGCTGCCCGGTTTTTCCTTCGCAGATATTTCAGATGATTTCAGCAAGCTGCGTCAGATCAAAAGCCCGGCTGAACTGCACATTCTGGAAGATGTCGCTGCCCGCACGGATCATGGCATTGCCGCTGCGATCCATCACATTTCGAGGAACGGGGCTGCCAGCGAAAAGAGCCTGACGGAATCGATCCGCTTCCACTCGCTGGAACGCGGCATTCCTGTGAATGGCTACCGGGCCGTTGCGCAGGCTGTTTCTGAAGATGATGCCGCTGTTTTGTGGCCTCATGCGCCCTATTTTGCGGTCGGCCGCGACGGGAATTTCTTTGAAGGGAAGTTCATCCGTCTGGAAATGTGCGCACAAAAGGATGGCTACTGGTCGAATGATTCCCGCATGATGGTCAAAAGTGAGATGAATTCCAACCAGAAATTCTTCGCTGGGAAAATGACCGAGCTGCGGAAATTTGCCTGTACCCAGATCAAGCCAGGTGCCGTGGCAAAAGATATTTTCGCCGCCATCAATCAAAAGTCAATCGAAATGGGGGTTCATATTGCCGCGGAATATGGATTTGGGCATGGGATCGGTGTCACACCCTTTGAGCCGCCCTTTATTTCTGCTGTGGATGAAACGGTTCTGGAAAAGAATATGGTGATCGTGCTTTCACTTGCCGCCCGTTATACGACCGGTGTCGGTGAGCTTTACATCACAAAGGATACGCTGTTCGTCACGGAAGACGGTTGTAAAATCGTGGGCTGGTACGAAAACTGGGATTATCCCTATACGGCTGCGTACACGTTCTGAAAAATTTTAGGGCTGATTCCTTTTTATTATTAAATATCAAAAAACTGCCGCATCTCCGCGGCAGTTTTTTGCGTAAACAGCATCAGCCTTCGAATTTGAATTCGATGTGATGGTAATATTTTTCTCCCGGACGGACGATGGCGCTTGGAAATTCCGGTTTGTTGACGCAGTCGGGGTAATGCTGCGGTTCCATGCACATGCCGCTCATGTCATGATATTCAGCGTTAGCTTTCCCTTTGCGGTCATGGATATGGTTGCCGGTATAAAGCTGAACCGCTTCCATATTGGTGAACGCGGTCATGGTCAGCCCGCTCTTGTCTCCCTTAAGGGTTGCGAACTGTTTGAGTGTTCCCGGCTCGCCAAGGACGAAGTTGTTGTCATATCCGGATGTACTCAGGCCGCGGACGGTGTCGAAATCGGTCCGGATGGCTTTCGCCGTGCGGAAATCATACGGGGTTCCTGCAACAGAGCAAATCTCACCGGTCGGCACCAGTTTCCCGTCGACTCCCGTGATGGATTCCGCGTTCAGCTGCAGAACATGGTCCAGAATATCACCGGAAGCGTGTCCGTTCAGGTTGCAATACCAGTGGTTCGTCATGTTGATCGGGGTCGCTTTGTCCGTTGTGGCGGAATATTCAATGACCATGCGGTTGTCTTCCGTCACGGTGAACTTCGCGGAAACGCTGACTTCCCCCGGGTAGCCTTCTTCACCGTCTGCGGATTTGGTTACGAAGGTAACGCTGTTGCTGTCCGGATCTGTGGTGTACTGCCAGATTTTCGAATTCCAGCCATGGACACCGCCATGAAGGTGGTTCTGGCCTTCGTTGGCAGCCAGTGTGAAATGTTCCCCATCCAGGTCAAAGGCAGCACCGCCGATGCGGTTCGCAAAACGGCCGATGGATCCGCCAAAGTAGCCGCCGTTTTGAATATATTCTTCAATGGTGTCGTATCCCAGACAGACATCGATCTTTTTCCCGCCGGCAGTGGGTACGAGAACGGAACGGATCGTGGCTCCGTAGGAAAGAATGGAAACTTCCATCCCGGCATTGTTGTGAATAGTTACCTCGGGAACGTTTACTCCCTTGATTTTTCCAAAAATACGCTCAGTTATCATGAAATTACTCCCTTTTTTGCAGCGTTTTCTTTAATTATAACGGTTAAGCTGAAATCGGGAAAGAGTTTTCCCGTCCAATTCAAATATAGCTTTATTATCCCTGAAATAAAAGACATTTTCACGATTACCGCATGAATGGAGCGTTTTGCATTATAATCCAAAGCTATGAAACATTATTTTCGTCTTGCAATCCTGCTCATTTTTCTTTTTGTCCCGCTGCGTGTATCCGCGCAGTCTGCGGAAGCGCTGATCAATGAGGTCAATGCCCTGCGGGCATCCTACGGACTTTCGCCTTATACGGTTGACGGCACGCTGATGTCCCTTGCGCAGCAGCATTCGGATTATCAGGCTTCAATTCATATGACAACCCATGACAGAGCTGATGGCTCCGGCACACCGGCAAGGACGGAAAATGTATGCGGCGGGATTGGCGTCAATGCGTCCTATTGTGTCAATTCCATGTGGACGGATGATCTGCACCGCTTTACGATGATCGGTCTGACGGATGGAACCGTCGGCGCCGGATATGCTGCCTCGGAGGGAAATTCCTATTACACGCTGATGGTCAACAGCACCGGTACTGAAACGGGACTGATCAATCTGAATCAGGTCAATGAATATCAGGCCCCAATCGATCCGGATTCCGCCTTGCGCCGTCCTGATGAGATTTCCACTTCAACCCCGATGCCGGATGGCTCCATCTATCACACGGTGCGGTCCAATGAAACCCTTTGGTCAATTGCGCTGACCTATAACATAACGATTGCCGAAATCCAGGCGCTGAACGGCATGGAAGAAGACGACACGTCTGTTTCCATCGGGCAGCGAATCCTGATCCACTACGTGGGCAATACGGTGGAACCGACCTTCACCCCGACGATCACGCCGCTGCCGGCGACGAACACGCCCAAACCAACGTCCACCGCGACGAACACACCGATTCCGCTTCCCACGCTGACGCCCACACCCACGAATACGCCCACACCGGAACCGCTGATCCCGCATATCCGTTATTTTGACACACCGGGTGCGAAAACGCTTGGACTGGTGCTGGTGATCGTCTGCGGAATAGGGCTGCTGGGGACGCTTTATTTTGGTTTCATCCGCAAGAAATAAAAGATAATGCGCCGTCCGATCCTGATTTTTCTCATCTTCCTGAGCCTTTTTACTGTCAGTTCTGCGGCATTCGCGGACAAAAATGACAGTTTCCGTGAGGGGCTCCTGGACAGATTGAATAAACTGCGCGGGCATTACGGCTGCAGCACGCTGGTTTTTGATTCCCATCTGCAGACAGCGGCCCAGCACCAGGCGGAGTTCCTCGCTGAAATCGGTACACTGCAAAGCGGCGGACCTGCCGGGGAATCTGTCCGGGAAAGGGCAATTGACGCGGGATATGGCGGAGAGAAATCCTTTTCGATCCGTGAGACAAATGCGATGGTCTGGGTGGACACCGACCTGGATTATCTGATTGAAGAGGTTCTGCGGGTGTCTCAGGCCTCTGTCCGTGTGCTTTTTGATCCCGAACTGCGGCAAATCGGGATCGGGGTTGGTGACGCGCCGGACAAGCACCGTTACATTGTGCTGACCTTGGCAGAGCTGGATGACGGAACGCTGAATTATGACATAACCCGTCCGACCTACGATTACCGGACACCGAAACCGACCATATCCGCCACACCCTCTCCGGAGCCGTTCATGACTTCGACGGCAAATCCGGATGGCGGGGTATATCATGTGGTTCAGGAAGGGGAGACCTTTTCCGAGATCGCGCTGGCATATGGCCTGGACTGGTACACGCTTTCGATCCGCAATAACATAAAGCTGAGCGACACCACGCCGGTGGTGATCATGGAAGGCCAGGTTTTGGTGATTGAGCCGACGTTTACGCTCACGCCGACGCCGACACCGACCAAAACACCGGTGCCTCCAACGGTGACGCCGCGTCCGACGTTTACGGCGGATCCCAATTTGCCTTCCGTCAGGACTTTGCCGACTGCAGCCGGCCTCCCCGCACCGGATTTCGGCCTGCTGCTGAACCATGCGGCCTCGTGGAAAAAGACTGTGGGCTGGATCCTGATCGGCGTGTGCATCCCGGGTCTGTTTTTCACTTTGCGCAAAAAATGACATATTAAGGAAAAGAGTCAAAGCGGTCTGTTTTCGTTGACTCAGGCTTGAGGCAACAGAACAGGATGCATTGACTCTTTACAGAAACAAGAGGATTGGATATGAGATTCCGAAAACTGCTTTTTGATGCCGACGGGACTTTGTGGGATTTCAATGCTTCTGCCCGACTTTCGATCGGGAATGGTTTTAAACGCCGCGGATATGATTATCCGGATACCGTATATAAACGCTATGAGGTGATCAACAAAGGCTTATGGGAACGGTATGAACGGGGCGAAATGCCGCGGGATCGGGTGCTTGTGGAACGTTTTGAGCTTCTCTTTGCCGAACTGGGTATCCAGGAGGACGCGGCCGCTTTTGAAAACGAATTCCGTCAGGGTCTTGAGGAAAACCCGATTTGGATGGAAGGCGCGGAAGATCTGCTGCGGCGTCTGCGGCCTGATTATGAAATCTACATTGTCACGAATGGCGTCGGGGACACACAGCGCAGGCGCATCGCTCTGACAGGGCTGGACCGCTATGTGGATGGTATTTTCATTTCGGACGAGATCGGCGCACAAAAGCCGCAAGGAGCCTTTTTTGATTATGTTTTATCGCATATCGGCCCCTGCGAGACACAGGAACTGCTGCTGATTGGCGACTCCCTTTCCGCGGATATCCTGGGCGCGAATCACGCGGGGATCCCCGCTTGCTGGTTCAATCCGGAACGGCTGCCGCTCAGCGGTTCCGCCCATCCGGATTATGAGATCCACGCCCTCCCCGATTTGATGACAGTACTGACTGCCCCGGCCTCTTAATTTGCGAAACCTCCGGGGACTGTCCCTTCATGGGACTGTCCCCAACGTGTGTACGTCGCAGTTTAAGGAAACAGTCCCATCAAGGGACAGTCCCCGTCAGATCTCAGCAGTCGCCGTCCCGGAAACCTCTAACTCCTCACCCCTCACTCCTAACTCTTAAAAGCCGGCAGCCGAAATCGTCACCGACCCCGGCTTACTAACTCCTAAAACCTGAAACCTAAAACCAGACACCTGACACCTAACCATCACCCGGATCATATTCCGCGATCATCTGCCGGAACTGTTCCGCCAAATCCGGTGCATCCCGTTCAAAATAATCGTCGCACAGTACACTGCACATTTCCGGGATCGTGAGAGAAATACCTCCATTCTCATCAAGACCTCTCGTATCAATCGCATTCTGCACGATTTCCTGCCATGTGGGAGCAGTTGTGATCAGCCTGTCCTCTTCGGGAATGATCATACCTTCAGAGGGATATCCGCTGCTTTCCGGCACCGGATTTTCGTCCGATGTTTTGCTTTCGAAGGGATCGTTTTCCTCAGAGCAGGTGCTTTCCTGTGAGGCGTCGTCCGTGGTTTCTTCCTGAAGGGTACCCGGATTCTTTTCCGTGTCAGAGGGAGAACAGTTCTGCGCTTCGTTCACAACCGTCTGCGAAACACCATTCCCCGATGTCTCCTCAAGAATTTCAGCCTCGGGAATTACCACATTCCCTTGACCTTCCGCTGATGGTTCCGTCAAAGCCTGGGGTTTTTCCGCAATGGCTTTTCCGTTTTCCGGAAGGTAAGCAGTCATTGGAGAAAATGACGCCGGCTGATGGAAAGACGCGGGTTCGCTGTATTGTTTGTGGATTTTCCATGTCCAGCTTTTTTCTGAAAAAGCATGGCCATGAACGATCGGAGTCTCATCTTCCGTTCCGAATATACGTTTATCTTGATATTTGTAAATCCGAACTTCTGTAGAACGCAGCCGTCCCAGTAAATTGAAATAACGGTACTGCATTTCGAGCAGAACGTCTTCAAGATCATTGTTCTTTGCCTGGTATTCATCCAGTGCCGCGTTGATTTTGCGGTAATGGAAAGACGCCATGCGGTACAGTTTTTCTGTGGAAAGCTGTCCCAACTCCGGATAATCGGTCTTGTTCATTGTCAGCGCGATTTTGGTCAGACAGCAGGAAGCCAGGAATTTGATGCCCTTTTCCAGCTGCACAGCGGTTTTTATGTATTGTTTGGAGTGACGATTATATTTGACGGCCTTATCAAAAACGGCTTCGACGCGTGTCAGCATCGTTTTCGCCATTTCATTGAATTCCACCGGGTCGGTGCTGAAGTCATCCAGCGACTCGAACGGCAGCATGGCATTATCCGCGCTGACATTGCTGTTGTCATCGCTCAGAACGGTTTGCATTTCGTTCAAAAGCTTTTCGCCCTGTTCCCGGTCCATCTCAATCCCCTCTCAGTAGTTAGAAGTTAGGAGTGAGGAGTGCTTAGTAGCCAGTGTCCAGCAGCCAGTGGTCAGTGATCAGTGGATAGTGATTAGTAATTACAAGCAACCAGTCACCAGCCCCCAGATCCAAATCCCAAGTCTCTAACTTCACACTTCACACTGCTAACTTCTCAGTCCTCAATCCTAACTGATAATTAGAGTATACATAAAATTAAAAAAAAAGAAAACGGGCAATGTTGTCCGTTGACTTTTTTCAAAAAATGTGGTAGGGATATAGAACAAACCCATTTTTGGGACGTACGGGGATGGATACTCCGATGGGGACTGTCCCTTTATGGGACAGTCCCCGTGTTTACTTCGGCGCATCACGAAGTTTTAGCCAATTATTACAGAATCTGTCTTATTCTCCGTTTGAGGCTCATTTATTACAGGACGGTTCCGGGGTAACCGTCCCTTTTGGGGTACACCTCAAAAAAACGGGACAGGCCCGAAGGCCTGTCCCACATCTTTTTTTACGGCTGCTGCCAGTCGTAGCCGTATCTGATCTTATTCTTGTCATAAATATACGGCAGTTCCTTGTGGAAGCAGCGCTCGTAACCGCTGCACAAGCCATCATCGCCGAGCCAGCGCATGCAGATGTCGTAGGTGTGGAATATCAGGTACTCCTTCTTTCCCCATGGATCCATCTTATACGCGCCGATCTCGTCCTCCGGCAGCGGGAAGACATAGACTTCATTGTCCGGCACCCGGTTCTTGTCGGTCCAGATCAGGTTGAGGGTGATTCCACCTTCGCTGTTGATCCAGGCATTAGACGTCAGCAGATACTTGTTGTCTTCCTTCCCTGCACTGGACACCAGTTTCGGCAATCCTTCCGCGATTACTTCGTACAAAGCACTGGAAATATCCGGTACCTCGTTGGCAAACGTGACTGTCGTCTTGATCTGGTACTCTTTCGGATGCACCGTGAAACCGCCATTGAATTTGCCGCTCGTTTCATGTTCCACACTCATCAGAATGAGTGTCGGATCCAGATGGGTATCGGCAATGTCTTCCGGCGCTCCCTTTTTCCCGTTGTCCATGATGTTATAAATAGTCACTTCCATATCAAACGGATTTTCAATGGCTTCAAAAACCGCCTGAATCTCGACATCCGAATACATGATGACGAATTTATCATCATTCACAGTTACATCGCCTTTGACCACTACCCACTTCACAAACTGGCAGTTGGCCTTTGGTGTGGCGAATAGCGTCACTTCCGTACCGGTCTGGCCTTCTTCCGGAAGGGCATAGGCGGTACCGTATTCATTGGAGGTCACCTTGATCTGATAGATCCTGCCATCGGATGTAAAGAGTGCCGTATATTCCGCATCTCCGGTCACTGCCGTGACTGCCGGATCCCAGCCAACAAAGGTATAAATCAGGCGTCCTTCCGGATCTTCCCGGGTCGGTTCCGGTCCGTCATAGCTCGGCATGGCGCCGTACGGAACATTCTCATCCGTCTCCAGCACTGCCCCGTCGTAATTCTTCCAGGTCACCGTGTAGGTATTGACGCTGCCGGTGAATTTGGCCGTATAAACCGCGTCTCCGGTCACCTTCGTGACTTCCGGATCCCAGCCGTCAAAGACATAGCTCACGCCTTCTTCGGGTTCATGGACCGGTTCCTCGCCGTCATAACTCGGCATGGCGCCGTATGGGACATTCTCATCCGTCTCCAGCACGGTCCCGTCGTAATTCTTCCAGGTCACCGTGTAGGTGTTCACCGTCCACTGCGCGTACAGCGTCAGGTCCGCATTCAGGGTTACAGAGGCATTATCCGCATAATCCGTACCGCTGCCGTCGGCGCTGGTGTTCCACCGGCTGAAGCTGTGCCCCTCATAGCTGAAAGTATTCGCGGCCAGCGCGGTCTCAACCGAATCAGGAACGCTCTGCGCAGTCTGATCAGCTGTGCCGTTGTTTGCGATAAATGTGACAGTCCAAACCGGGTTCTGTGTCCACTGCGCGTAAAGCGTCACAGTGGCATTGTCCTCCGTGGTCAGGTTCTTCACAGATGCTTGATTCGTGTAAGTCGTACCGGAGCCGTCCAGCTGTGTGTTCCAGCCGAGGAAGTGATAACCTTCCCGTGTGAACGCGTTTGCGGTCAGCGTCTTTTCCTCATCATAGCTGAAGCTCATCGGATCCATGGTCCCCGTACCGCCGTTCGCGCTGAAGGCAACGGTATAACGATTCGCGCGCCAGGTGGCCGTGTATTCTCGGTCTCCGGTGGAGCCGGCCGGAATGGTCACGGTTTGCGTTGCTGAGGTCAGTCCGGTACCGGTCCAGCCTGCGAAGGTATAGCCGGTCTTCGTTGGATTGTTCAGCGTGATCGCGCCGCTTTCGATCGTGTAAATTTCCGGATTCGTCACGCCATCAGCCAGCGCACCGCCGTCCAGATCATAACGGATCTCATAGCTGATTGCTGTCCAGGTGGCTGTGTATTCACGATTACCGGTGGAACCGGCCGGGATGGTCACGGAGCTTGAAGGCTCAGTCAGTCCGGTACCGGTCCAGCCCACGAAGGTGTAGCCTGTCTTCGTCGGATTGTTCAGCGTGACCGCACTGCTTTCGATCGTATAATTCGCCGGATTCGTCACGCCATCAGCCAGCGCGCCGCCGTTCAGCTCATAACGGATCTCATAGCTGACCGCTGTCCACTGCGCATACAGTGTCAGATCCGCATAAAGGGTTACGTATGCATCAGCGGCAAAATCGGTACCGCTGCCATCGGCTTTGGTGTTCCATTTGCTGAAGCGATAGCCCTCATAGCTGAAGGTGTTCGCTGCCAGCTGTGCCGCAATAGCCTCAGGGACGGACTGTGTGGTTTGCGCGTCTGTACCGTTGTTCGCGGCAAATGTGACGGTCCAAACCGGGTTCTGCGTCCACTGTGCGTAAAGCGTCACGGTGACATTGTTTTCCGTGGTCAAGTTCTTCACAGATGCCTGATCCGTGTAAGTCGTGCCGCTTCCGTCCTGCTGCGTATTCCAGCCGATAAAGTGATAATCTTCCCGAGTGAACGCGTTTGCAGTCAGCGTCTTTTCTTCATCATAGCTGAAGCTCATCGGATCCATGGAGCCCGTACCGCCGTTCGCATTGAAGGTCACCGTGTAGGTGTTGACGCTGCTGGTGAATTTCGCCGTATAAACCGCGTCCGCGGTCACCTCGGCGACTTCCGGATCCCATCCGTCAAAGGTATAGGTTATGCCTTCTTCTACGCGGGTTGGTGTTTCACCGTCATAGCTCGGCAAAGTTCCGTAAGGAACATCCTCATCCGTCTCCAAAACAGTTCCATCCCAGTTCTTCCAAGTCACCGTGTAGCTTTCTTGAATTTCAAGAATGAACAGTGCTCCGGATGTCTTTTCTTTCAGGTCATAGTTGATTGTGACATTCTTTTGTCCGGCCATAATACGAAGATTATCACCATAAAAACCGTTCGTATAAGTACCGACGGCTGTACCCTTCGCCGGGGTGTAGCTGATCGTCGCGATATGTCCGGTCAGCAAGCCGCTGAAGGTATAGTTTGCGTTACCGGACTGTTCGGAGCCGGTATAGCTCACCGTCTTGTCTTCTACACTCACCGTGATGGATTTCCGTTCGATGGTAAAGGTTGCGGAGCCGCTATAGATGGTATCAGCCGTCTCATAAGTCACGCTGACCGTATAAATTCCGGCATCTTCCGGTTTTTCCGTGGTCGGTCCATAAACAGATCCGTCCGCTTTGGTTCCGTTGTAGCTAACGGTTTCCGTGCCGCCCGCCGCGGGTTGTTGATAACTCGGATCGGAAAGCGCTTCACCGTAGGTGATGCCGTTCTGGGTCACGTCCAGTGTTCCGGTATCTTTATCGGTGACCGTCACTGTGATCGTTCCGGTACCCGCTTCATAGTTATCATTCCCTGCCGCGCTGACCTGCACCGTACAGGTACCGGTTCCCTCTCCGGAGGTCAGGGAGCCTGCTGCCGTAATGGAGCAGTAAGCCGTCATTTCCGTAATGGCGTAACTCACGCTGCCCTGGGCGTTGCTGACGTTTTCGGAAAGTTCAACCGTATTACCGCCGCGCTTCACGGTGGCAGTGGGAACAAGCGTCATCGGATTTGCCGCCTTATTGATCGTCAGCTTCCCTG
>JAFPZX010000163.1 GCA_017417055.1 Anaerolineaceae bacterium | reverse complement strand
ATTTGCTCGATCAAAGGCCATAAAGAAGGCGTTTATAAATGTGAACGCTGCGGAAAGAAGAATGAAAAGCTCTGGTCCGATCACGTTTTTACGCAGGAGGATCGTGACAGCCTGGCCCGGGTTTTCAGGGGACTGGCAGCCAGCCTGATAAAGACGGAGTTTTATGCATTCGCGGACAAAATCGAAGATAAGTATCATTTAATCAGTCCGCAGGAATTTGAGCTGTTGAAATCGTCTGTGGTCATGCATATGGGGTTGGTTCCCGAAGAGGCCGCAAAAGACGCTGCGCTGGCGCAGAAGCTGTCTGATATCGAAAAAAAGTGGAATGAATAAGTCTTTTGTGAGGGAAACAGAAGGATTGACATGTTTTTTATAAATATGCTCAAAATGATAGGGGGGATCTTCGGCGGCCCGGTACCGCTGTCGGTCACAGGCGCAGTCATCGGTTTTATTTTTCTGGGCTTGTTGGGAGCGGCCGCGGAGGTGGTCTTCCTATGCCTGTTGGATACTCTTGCCGGTGCGCAGCGGAGGAGAAGATAATCACAGAGGATAATTATGGGACTTTTTGATCCGATCTGGAAGACAAATAGATACCGAAGAGAGAAACTGGCTGTGGCGGCTGTCAGGAGAATCAGGAATGAAGACAAGCTGTTTGAGATTGCGATCTCCGCTCCTCTTAGAGATGTGAGAATAGCTGCTGTTGAGGGGATCAAGAATGATCAGCTGCTCCGAAAAATCGTAGAGGATTCGATTTTCGACATTGATGTGGGAAAAGCCGCCGTCGAACGGATCAGAGATGAACGTGTACTCCGGGAGCTTGCAATGTCCCCGTCTGTTTCAGGAACTGTCATAGCACTGTATGCTTTGGACCGTATCAGGGACCAGAAACTTCTTGCGGATATCGCTCTGAACGGTGATCGCAACATTACGGAACAGGCCGCAGCGAGGATCACGGATCCTGATATTGCCTTTGATACGGCGATGGGCAGCGCAGCCGGAGGTTTCAGATGTGTCTATCACGTGGAGGATCCCGAAAAAATAAAGGGGATCGCTTTAGGCGGTGCTGTAAAACACGCACGATTATCCGCTGTGGAACGTCTGGCCAGGCGGAAAGAGGTCGATAAGCTTCTTGATGTACTGACACAGGCAGGGGGATATGACGTCAGAAAAAAAGCTTATGATGACCTTTACTGTCATTGCATGAGCATCGGAAAAATGACCCTGTCAGACACGCAGCGGGAAAGGCTGGTGCAGCTTTTGCTTCAGGATTCTTCGGATGCTTTCGCAAGATGGAATTTAGAGAAATATTTTGCCAGCGATCCCGTGAATCTGCAGCGGTTTTACAGAGAGGCAAAACGGGAAGATCTCCAGGCAGAGGCCTTTGCCTGCATCTGTAAAGATGTGCCCGCGGAACAGCTGTATGCGTACTATCAGGAAGCGAAAAATCATTCCGGAAAGCTTCAGATCGGAGGAGAAGAAATTCCATGGGTGAATATTCCTCAAGTTGAAATATACCGCCGTTTGTCTGAAACCGAAGACATCGATCCCGCGGTGCTGATGACCTTTTTCAGGGATCCGGATACGGGATTCGGTATGGATCTGTTGTGCATCAAACAGCTGTTCAGGCCGCGGCTGAATGAAACGGAGGGGATCGAAGCGCTGCGGGATGAAGCTGTTTCGGCATACCTCGAAAGGATCCCGGTCTACAGTGAAAAGAGCGGTGGGAAGCATGACGAAAAGTACTGCATTCATGAATTGGTCTGGAGTTTTCCGCGGGATGCGGCAAAGAAATACGGGTTTACGGTCAGCTCCTATACAAGCGAAAATGAAGATCAGTTTGGCAGATACACTTCAACCACCACTACAGTCACATATAACGGGAAAAGTTATGTTTACAAATAATAAAGGTAATTGACTCGGGTAAGTCCTGTTCTTGCATGCAATGAGCATGCAGAAACAAACCATCAAAAGAAATAGGAGGCATCATGGCTTTTTTTGAACGGGAGTTTATTGAGATCAAGCGGGAAAATTACAAAATGGAGATCGTCGGCACGCTCAAATGTTCCGTGGAACAGGAGGACGTGCGGCAATATATCATCGCGGCGGTAAAGAAGGAAAAACGGGCGATCGTTGGAGGCGTGATCATAATTCTCGTCATGTGGTTTCTCGCGGCGGTTCCTGTTTTAGGGGAGCTGGTTTGGTCTAATAAACCTGATCCGCATTTAGGACCGGGTACGATTATGCTGGAAGTAATTTTTTGCCTGATCGCTTTATATGTCACGGTACTCTCTGTAAAAGCCATCTCTAATTCAAAGCGGATCATTGCAACGGCTGATCCGGACTCGCCGGAACAGATCAAAGCCAACGCTTCGGATGCCATTATCTGGAAACAGAAAAAACAGTGGGAAATGTGTTATTCCCATGATCTGGTGCCGTTGGAGAGCGCTGCAAAGGGGCAGCCCGTATTTCTGGAAGACGGGCCCTTATATACGAATCGTATGCTTGTTTTTCGGCGTATGAATGCTTCCGAACGGTTTCTGCGCGAGCGGGAAGAGATACAGCTTTCGGAATACGCCGCATCCCTGATGAAAGCTCGGACGCAAACGAATGAGCCGCTGATGGTGTATCTGGATATTGACAAACTGGACAGCGGCGTCTATGGCCATGCAGCCGGGAAAGTCCTGGGCATGGCGCTTCCCGCCTCTGAACTGGAGGGCATTGCCGTGTTCAGCGGGGATTCCGCGGCAACGCTGAATGGTTCCGCCAACGAATTTGTTGTGGCCTTTGCCGGAGACGGAGCCCGGCTTGACCGGATCGAAGCGATGCTTCGCGCCGATAAGACTTTATCCGGATTCCTGTCCGGCACAGCGATCTGCCGCAGCGGAGCCCGGGAACCCCTTGTGGCGGATGGCACCATACGGAACGGGGAACTGACCTGCGCCGCCGGACACAGCCTCAGCTTCTGCGCGGCGGGATTCAACGATGCCTGGAAGCAGATGAAATCATAAACCGGTAAAAAAGGAGCAACTATATGTGGACAACACGATTGAATTTGACTGAATGGACATGGAAAGATACTTTAAGCGCAGTGATTTTTCTTGCGGTGGGATTTCTGGTTATTGGGATTTACAATCTGATAAAATCATTCATCCTTTACAAAATTGAAGAAAAGCATACAAAATCACTGAAAGAAACATCGCAGGAAGAATTGTTCAGTAAATATAAGAAAACAACCAATATAAAGAAACGCTGTGAGCTGATCGATCACATCACCGATGCGGAAGCCCTGACCGAAATTGCGCTGAATGACCAGGACAGAAATGCACGATATAGAGCTGTCAGTCACATATGGGATCAAAATGCGCTTGCACATATAGCAGAAAAAGACGATGAATGGGGAGTGCGGAGCGCCGCGGTCAAAAAACTGACGGATTGGGAAGTGCTCGAAAGAATCGCAGCTCAGGATCCCGAACGAGTCGTCCGCACTCTCGCGGCTGAACGAATCAAAAATCTCAAATAACAGGAGCAGACTGTATTTTCATTTGAAATAATAATGATAATATTATATGTAATATATGAATATTTTCGCATCACAGTTCATAACCCAAAATAACAGGAGAAGGAATGGTACAAAGATGAAAAAGATCGTTTTCTTCGGATTTCTGGTATTATTGCTCACCGTTCTGCCGGTCATGGCGCAGGCGGAGGAACTGGCAGGCACGTGGATCGGGTTTTCCGGTCCCGACTTCACCATCATGCGTTTTTCAGCGGATACGGGAACCCTTTCGGTCATCAATACGCTGGATGACTCATTTAACGAGGTTTCCGCACCGTATCAGGCTGACGGGCAGATAGTCACATTCCCGGATTCTGAAGGTATACCGGTGGAAATGCCCTATTCCTTTGAAGAAGGAAAGCTGATCCATGATCTGTTTGGGGAAAAGGTTTATACCCGGATCGACAACAGCTTTTTCCCGGAGGAGCCGGAAGACTCTCCCTTTATCGGGGAAAACAGACTGTACCGGATCGAGCCGGCAGAAGACGGTGGGATCCGGATCTTCGAATACCTGGGGGATGAGGAAACCGTGGAATTCCCATCAGTTGCTTTCGGGATCCCGGTCACGGAGATCGGTGAAAATGCCTGCTGCTTTCGCGAGAACATGAAACACCTGATCCTGCCGGACAGTATCAAAGTGATCGGTGTCCGCGCCTTTGAGGAAAATGCCTCCCTCGAAGATATCACCCTTCCAAACACGCTGGAATCGATCGGCGCGGCTGCTTTCCAGTATTGTTACAATCTGAAAGGGCTCATGATTCCGGAAGGGGTGAAATTCATCGGCAATTCAGCCTTTTGGCAATCTTCCTTCCTCAGAACGTTAATGCTGCCGGAAAGCCTTGAGGAGATCGAAGAGGATGCCTTTTACGGGGTTTATAAACCATTGTTCTTTGTAAAACCGGGAAGTTATGCGGAACAATACTGTCAGGAAAATGAATACCGCTACAAGACGCTTGATAACGATAAATGGGATGAGATTTATCAGGCCGGGGAAATACCGGAATCGGAATTGCCTGAAACAAAAGATCCTGAATTGATCGGAACCTGGATCACCTTCAATGATCAGGATATCATTTTCTACCGGTTTTCAGCAGGGAAGGGAGAGATGTCGGCTCTGAACAGTGACGGATATAATACTTATTTTGAAAGCGGTCCCTGGGAGACTGAAGGAAAAGTGATCATCTGGTCCCATCTTGACGGCGGATATGACGAGGAAATTCCCTATTATTTCGAGGATGGAAAACTGCATATGGAACAATATGCATCGGAGACTGTTCTCGACCGTATCGACGACAATCTGTATCCGGAAGATTATAATAACTCGCCGTTTTTCGGAGAGAATAAACGCTACTGGATCTCTCAGCTGGAAGACGGAACGATCCGGCTGGACGGATACTCCGGAGAAGGAGAAGAAACGGTGGTTGTCCCGGATAATGCTTTCGGATACCCGATCACTGTAATCGGCTCAACCGCCTTCATGTCCGGAAACGGGCTGAAGCATGTTATCCTGCCAGAAGGGATCACAGCCATCGAACCCGAGGCTTTTGCCAATAATGCCGAAATCGAAAGCATTCAGCTTCCCGGTACCCTTCAGAAGATCGGATATTCTGCCTTTGAGTTCTGCCATGGGCTGAAAGAGATCGTAATTCCGGAGGGTGTGACCTTTATTGATACAGATGCCTTCTGGGGCTGCGAAAACCTGAAAAGCATTGTGATGCCGGCCACCCTTGAAAAGATCAGTGAGGACGGAGTCTTTTATTACAGCATGCAGCAGGAGATCCTGTTTACTGTCCCGGAAGGCAGTTATGCGGAAAAATATTGCCGGGAAAACGAACTGACCTGCGTCACTGCGGATGGGAAAACTCTGACCGGCGGGACAGTTTCAGAGACTGAGATCATTGACAAGCCTGTCGATGTGCCGGTGGAAGAAGATGCCGATCGAACCGCTGTACCATATGAAGATACAAAAGACGGATCTGATGAGGGAAATGAAGCCCTTTATAACGAAGCAATGGCGCTTTATAATGACGAGAAATATTACAGCGCACAACAGGCCTTCGTCGAGAGCGAATTCGGGAACTGGGAGGAGATGGCTGAAAAATGTATTCAGAAAATGCCCACAACAGGTGAGATCTGGCGTGACCGCACGCAGTGGCTGCAGGACATGGAGCTGAAAATCATTGTCGAACAGCCGCAGGATACTGCCATGTTCGTACGAATTTTCAAGGACAACGCACCGGTCTCCTATCTCTTCATCAATGGTTCTGAGCCGGTCACCGTCCGCCTGCCGGGGAACGGTTATTATGAAATCCGGGACGGCATCGGACATACCTGGTATGGTATCAAGGAGGCTTTCGGCCGTGAAGGCAGCTACGAGACAATGACTTTCGATGAAAATGGAACAGAGAAGGTTTTTCTGCAGGCGTACTATGAATATACACTTTCGATCAACGTGAGTTACAAAGACGATACCTCGGATGCTGTTTACAGTAGTTCCGAAGACTGGGACACCTTCGTCGCAAAATGACAAAACAGGCAGGACATTCAGCCCGCAGCCAATTTCTGACTCCTCATTTTGCGGAGTTCAGAATTAGGATCGAAAAGAGACCTTTAACAAGACATTAAATTGTTATTTGCTGATCTATAGAGAACAGATGTAAAAAGACCCGGTTTCTCGGGTCTTTTTGGTTATAGAATGTTGGATACAGGATGCGGAACACCGACTTTTACGGCTTTTATTTATAATATTTATTCTGCTGAAACCCTTCGCCAAGCACCTCATTAGCCTGACCAACGATCATAAAGGCCTCCGGGTCCGCTTCCGCGACCAGCTTTTTCAGCGAATTGACCTCGCCGCGGTAAATCACGCAATAGAGAATATCCTTTTCCCGTCCGGAATAGCCTCCTGCCCCATGTAAGATGGTTACGCCATGATCCAGCTGGAGCATGATTTGTTTAGCGATTTCCTTGTGAGCGTCGCTGATAATATAAGTCTGGCGGAAGGAGCTGTTTCCTTCCGAAATCACCTCAGCTGCCTTTCCATTGATATAAACCGCAATCAGCGCATAAAGTGCCCGCTCCCAGCCAAAAAAAATTGCACCCAGGATGATGGGGAAGGAATCACAGATAAGATAAGACACGGAAATGGACAATCCCATACGCTGGTTCAGGATCCGTCCGATAATGTCCGAACCGCCGCTGGTTCCGCTGCCTCGATAAACCAGACCGAATCCGATACCCATGATCACAGCACCGAAAACCGTGTTGAGAAAGAGGTCTCCGGTCAGTGTCGGATCCGGAATCAAATAATAGATAACATCGGTAAATATGGAAAAAAGAAATACAGCCGTTAGCGTCCGTACCGCAAAATGAATCCGTCCGAGATAACGCCACCCGATGAGAAGCACCGGAATATTTCCCAGCAGTGTCATCACACCGATCGGCCAACCGGTCAGATGGTTGATGACCTGTGCTAATCCGGAAATGCCGCCGCTGACCAGCTTCGCGGGAACCATAAAAACAGCCATGCCCACGGCCTGCACGATACAGCCGAAAATGATATAAAGAAAATCACTCACGTTTTCTTTCCGGAAAATCTCCCGGAATACCTTTTCTGCCATTATTCCCCCTTTTTATGACTTGACAGAAACGAAAAACTTATATACAATGTAATCAGGATAGAGGCAGGAATGTTCGCCCATTCCTGCCTGATGAAAATATCAGCGTTTGACCTTGACTGAGAAGGTCAAAATAATAACAGTGCCGTCAGGTCGTTTCAACTTGACGGTTATTGTTTTAACCACTTCCATAATCACCCTCCTGATTACCGCCTCATTATCTCTATGGAATGACAATAATGTTTGGCGGAATTTGACGGGATGTCCCGTCAGATGAATAAAAGAACAGATTCTTTTCTACATCCGACGCTGCATCCCTATCAGGCGTAATTTTCAACGTTCGCACCTATGATTATAATGGAGAAAAGCAAGAAAACACAGAACAAAATGTCTGAGTCAAAAGTGACCTGTTTTCGTTGACTCAAGCCTGAGTCAACAGAACAGGCTGCTTTGATTCGGAAAAACCTTCTGAATGCAGAATCATGAAAATGTGATACACTCATAGATTATGGAAGAACAACACACCCATTCCAACACCTTTGCCCGTGTGGTCTTTATCGTCTTTGGCGGACTGGTCACCGGAATCCTGCTGTTCGCGGGAGCAGTTTTCGCATATCAAAACAGCTTTCGGGATAAAATCTACCGCGGCGTCTCCATCGACAACGTCATCGTCGGCGGACTGACCCGGCAGGAAGCAGCTGAGAAACTTGAACGTGAACTGCGATATCCCATTGAATCCTCATTCCGCTTTCTCTGGCAGGACAAAGTTTGGCAAGCCAGCGCACAGGAGCTCGGTTTTCATCCGCAGACTGACCAAATGACGCAAACGGCATACAACATCGGCAGGAGCGGCGGCCTGCTGGATCAAATCACCACACAGATATCCACAATGCTGCACGGCGTGACCATTCAGCCGGTGTTCCTGTTTGACGAAAGAGTGGCGTTCAACAGAATCACTAAAATCGCCGAAGAAATTGACACCCCGATGGATGACCCTTCCATCGTTCTGCAGGGATCCGAAGTCGTGATCGTCCCCGGGAAAAGCGGATTGATGCTGGACAGGTCGCTGACCATGTCCATGCTGCAAATCTACGCGCATAATCTGCAATCCGCTGACATCGACCTTCCCGTCATCACCCTGGAACCAACAGAAGCCAACCTTGGCGAGCAAAAACAGGTGTTGGACAATCTGCTCCACCGGGATTTTGTCCTTTACACCGATGACGAACGGGGCGTCCAGAATGCCGGATCGATTCCCGCGGATGTTCTCGCCGGGATGATCGATTTTGAGCCGGTCATGACCGATGGAGATCTGACCATCGAAATGAATCCCAAAGTGGAACCATTTTACACCCGTCTCCTCGAAATCGGCAGCAGCGTGTATAAAACCGCGCAGGACGCCAAATTCATCTTTGATAACTCCACCCGCTCGCTCCGCTTGATCCAACAGGCCGAGACAGGGAAAGAACTCGACATAGACAAATCTTTGGAAAACATCGCAGAAGCCATCCGTTCCGGACGCAATGAAGCGGAAGTCGCGCTGAACATTATCCAACCGAAAGTCACCGGAAACGAAACCGCTGAAGAACTTGGGATCCGGGAACTGGTTCATACGGAAAACACATACTTTTTCTATTCCGATGACGCCCGCATCCAAAACATTCAGGTAGGCGCAGCCAAATTGAATGGCGTGCTTGTCGCCCCGGGTGAAACATTCTCCATGGCCGATGCCGTCGGCGAGGTCTCAAAAGAAACCGGATATGCGGAATCATCGGTGATTTTCGGTGACCAGACCGTTCAGGATGTCGGCGGGGGATTGTGCCAGGTTTCCACGACACTCTTCCGTGCTGCCTTTAACTATGGTCTGGAGATCAATGAACGTCATGCGCACGGGTACCGGGTCTATTATTACGAACGTCTCGGCAACCGTCAGCTGGATCCGGGGCTTGCCGGGCTGGATGCCTCAGTTTATCTGCCTGTGCTGGACCTGAAATTCACCAACGACACACCTTACTGGATCCTGATGGAGGCACAGCCCGATCTCAACCTGTTTCAGCTGCAATGGCGCTTTTACTCCACCGATGTCAACCGCTATGTGGAATATACCAGCACCGGACTGACCAACGTCGTTCCGGAAGGGGAACCGATTTATAACGAAAATCCCAACCTGCCCTCCGGTTATGTGGAACAGGTCGACTGGGGCATCGATGGCGCAGACGTGACCATTTACCGCACCGTCTATGAAAATGGACTGGTACATATTCAGGACCGCTTCGATACGCATTACGAGGCCTGGTCCGACATCTGGGAATACGGGCCCGGGACGCCGGGAATGCCGCCAAACGGAAGCAATTCCGAAAATGACTGACAGGAATTCATCATGGCAATCATTGAAATTATCCCGGATTTATTGATCGACGACCGCCTGATGAGTTTTTCCATGGTTCAGTCCGGCGGTCCCGGCGGACAAAATGTGAACAAAGTCGCAACCGCCGTACTGCTTCGTTTCCGCTTTTCGGAATGTGAGCTGCTGAGCGAAAGCGCAGTGGAACGGCTGCGGCAAAAGTACGGAAACCGCATCAACAGCAATGACGAGCTGATGCTTGTTTCCCGGGAATTCCGTACGCAGGATCAAAACCGCACAGCGGCAATGAAACGTCTCGGTGAGATCCTTCAGGAAGTGATCCCGGAACCGGTAATCCGCATTCCGACAAAGGCGCCGAAAACGCCAAAAGGAGGCGGCGGTCCGTCCACCCGCCGAGATGAACCAAAGCGGATCCGTTATTATGATCCTGACGAATGGGAGTAAATAGATTTCGTAAACACTGATTAATTGAGGTGCGGGGACGGTTCTCCCGAGGAACGAGGGGAACTGTCCTCTCGTCTTCACCGGAATTAATCAGCGGTCCCTTAGATTAATCAGCGTTTCTTTAGGTTCTGAAAAGATACAAACAGGTTTAGATTTCGTTTTTATGAAGAAAAAGAATCTTTTATCATTCATTTTTACAGCAGCTGTTCTAAGCGGCTGCGGGACGATCTCTTCCGGAGATCTTGTCAAACCGTCCGAGATACCGGCAAAACGGATAACGAAAACCGCCATGGCACCGGTCAGCAACTCAACAGAACAGCTGCCCGCCATATCTGCCAACCCATGGCTGGAGTGTGAATCGCTGATCACATCCGGCATTTCCCCGGTCAAAGTGGCAGACATCGAAGATGAAGATTTCCGCAGACGGATACAAATCACCTTCACCATTCAAAACACCGAAGCAGGGACATCTTACATCGCCCAGCGCTGCATGAGGGGAAAAGTCTACGCCTGCCGCATCGACGGCACCGCCAATTGCGCGGAAAAACTTAATTTCACCACCGAACCAAACGTCCCGATGAAACGGTTCTGCGCCAATCCAGATATGGAAGGCATTGTCCTGAGTCCCATCATCACCGGCATCAACAGTGCCTTTGAATGGCGCTGCCACGAAGGAACTGCCCAAATCACCAAGCAAATCGCCGATCCCGACGCAGACGGCTACGACAAGTCGATCTGGCACGAGATACCCAAACCATAAAATTCAGTATAATAACAGAGGCTTTCAACATCTGTTTCATTTATGATAACATCGTTCATTACCGCTACACAGATCCTCACTTCCAAGATAATGCATACAAACATCGTATGTCTGAAAAATCAGATATTCCTTAGTACCATCAGGATTTAATTTGTAGGCACCAATCTCATCTTCCGGAAGAGGTTGAGTATACTGCCACCATCTATAACTTGAATTCGTCTGATTATTTGTATCCGTAAAAATATTTTCATCGCTCCATATCAGATAAAGCTCGACATTTCCGTTTTTATTTACCCAAGAATAATATGACAAAAAATATTTGTGTTTTTCCGGATAATTACCATAGATATATTTTGGCAGATCAGGTATAAAAACATAACAATTGTTTCTTCCCACATTCGGTAACTCTTCTTGAAAAGTTAAAAGACCAAATGTTTTTCCCTTTTTCATTTTTTCAACAGACAAATTCATTAGGTCAGAACTGTAGAATTTACCATTCCAAAGTTCTATAGTAATTGAAAAAAATACATCATCCAGATCATTCGGAATACCTCTAGTTCCATCTCTGTGAAGATTATATATTTCAATTCCCATCTCGTAAGGACCAGCAAAATTTTTTTCTTTTACAAATTTTACTTTTCTGCTATTTTTTTCAGCCCATTGTGCAGCAACAGTATTTTTGTACGTAAAAATAACTGTATACTTTTCAAAAGCATCCGTACCAATATAGGTTACACTTTTTGGAATCAAAACGCTTGTTATACCTGTACATTGATGAAAAGCATTTTTTTGTATTGAATATAAATGATTTGGTAATTCAATCTTCGTCAAACTGACACAATCAGAAAACGCTCCTTCACCAATAACCCGTAATAAGTTTGACATTTTTACAGTTTTTAGACTGAGACATAAATGAAAAGCATAATCATTGATTGCAGTCACACTATTCGGAATAATTACACTTTCCAGGTTAGAAAATGCCCGGAAAGCCCCAGCAGGTATATAATTTGTACCTTCTTCAATTATTATTTTTTGAATCATCAATCTGTAGTCATCCCATGGATAAATAGAATGCATAGAATCTGCATAAATGTACGATCCATAAGAATAGTCAGAATTCTCCTTTATTCTCAAAACTGTGCCTTCTATCAGCCAGTCAAAACCACGTGATACATTCCATTGCGTATTCTGCGAATATATTTTATGCACAGGAAAACAAAAACAAAGTAAGAACAACAGAAATAAAACGTTCTCTATTGATTTTTTGAATAATTCAGTTGTTTTTTCTTGAAACATACTGCCCCTGCAAAAATAAAAAAGTGTGCAGCACAGAGCCGCACACGAAAAGCGCCTGCTCCATTGCTGCGACACAATTTTCCAACGATTATATATCAGTTGCGAAAAGAGAGCATGCGTTTTTGCCAAAGGACAAAACGCTGCTGAATATATAATCGTTAAGGCGAGATACCACCGATATTAAATTGTGTCGCAAGTAAATTTTACCATAATATATAGATATACAAGTTCATATCTTTATAAGCAGAATAGAAGATTCTATCTTTTAAGTCAAGGGCTCTGTAACCACTGGCAAGTCTTTAAATAGTAACATATCAGGTACTGAAAAGTTTAATGAATTTTGTAAAATCCATTTCTGAATCGTTTATGGAAGCTATAAAAATTATTTGTCATAATGAAATTACTGGACATTGAAAACTGAGCAGGGTTCCTCCGGTCAATGAGCACGAACAGGACATGGACATTCTATGTCCGATTGGTGCTCATTAGCGCCAAATTCCGTCAAACACTGACAGCAAATGGATTGTCGGCAGTGATACAGTGATCAGGGAGGGTAATGATGGAAGTCGTTAAAACAATGACCGTCAAGTTTACGAGACCTGACGGAACCATTATTGTTCTGACCTTCAGTGTCAAGGTCAAACGATAAAAACATTAATCAGGAGAGGAGCGGTAAATTCTCTCCTCATTCCTCATTATATTATAAATTGATTTCAAATCTTTGTCAACATCGAAAAAAAGTGAAGGAAAACGGTTTCGTAAATTGAATATCTTCAATTTTATACAAATTAGGAATCGCATTCCTAATTTGTATAATTATTCAACATTTTTCAGAAGAAAAAAGGCGGATTGATTGAAACAACCCGTCCTTACACATTTACAAAACACTGTAACTATTCAGAACCTGAGTGCCGCACATAGGGACAGGCACACTCATGTCGGCTTCGCGACACTCGGTACCAGTCCCCGATGTGCTCCGTCCTGAAAAGAAACAAAGTACTTAATGATCACACGCTCATGGAGCGTTTGCCGGTGAGCTTGAAGAACAACAGCATCGAAAGGACGCTGGTGACTGTCAGCACCGTCGAATAGGCAGCTGCGTTGCCGTAGCAGTCGCGGATCACTTCCGTATAAACGGAAACCGTCAGCGTCTGCGTACTGGCCCGATAAAGCATAATGGAAGACGACAGCTCACTGATCACCGTGACCCAACTCATGATGGCACCGGAAATCACGCCCGGCATCATCATCGGGAGCGTCACATCCCAAAAGGCTTTCACTTCCCCGGAACCAAGAGAAATCGCGGCTTCCTCAATGGAAGGGCTGATCTGGCTGATGATCGCCGTGCTGGAACGGATCGTATAAGGCATTCGCCGGACAGTCAGCGCGATAATAATGATCGCGGCTGTACCGGTCAGCACCAGCGGCGCTTTCGCAAAGGCATAAAGGAAGCAGATACCAAGTACCGAACCCGGAATGATGTAAGGCAGCATCGTCAGCGTATCCACGGTTTCCGTGATAAACGACTTTCTGCGGATTGCCAGATAAGCGATCAGCACGCCGAAAAAGATCACCAGGAAGATCGCGCACAAACCGAAAATATAGGTATTCGGGATAACACGCGGATTCTTCGAGAAGATCGTCCTGTAATTCACCAGAGAAAATTCATTCGTGAAAATACCCGGTGTGGATTCCTTCAGGAAAGATGTCACGATAACGGTCAGCTGCGGCAGCATGGCCAGCAGTACCACCAGATACACAAAAAGATGACACAGAATGTTCGGCAGTGTGCGCAGCGTCCGCGGCTGCATCGGTTTCAGAGCGGTCATGGAATAGGAATGCCGTGCCGCGATCCAGCGCTGCAGGAAGAAAAAGATGAGCGTGATGAGCATGATGATCACGCACAAAGCCGCGGCGAAGTTGGAGTCGTTCGTCACCTCACCCATGAACTGGTTATAGAGCACCACCGGGTAGGTCCGGTACCCTTCACCGATGAGCATCGGCGTACCGAAATCAGAGAAGACCCGCATGAACACCAGCAGGGAGGAAGCCAGCACCGTTGGCAAAACCAGCGGAAGGATGATCCCGGTCACACGCTGGAAGTTATTGGCTCCCAGGCTTTCCGCGGCTTCATTCAAAGAATTGTCCAGATTCTCCAATGCACCGGAGACGTACATGTAAACCAGTGGGAAGGATTGCAGCGAAAAGACCAGCACAATCCCCCAAAAGCCATAGATTCCCTCAAACTGCGTATGGAATGCGCTGTTGATGGCTTTGGTGAACAAGCCTTTCCGCCCCAACAGCTGGATCCAGGAATAAGCGCCGATGAACGGAGGGGAGAGGTAGCTCAGAACAATCGCGATATTGAGCGCACTGCTGCCTTTGATATTGTACTGCTTGATGATATACGCCATCACCAGACCAAGAAAAGCACAAATCAGGGTCACAACCGTCGTAACCTTAAAGGAATTCAACAATGTATTCGTGTAGTATTTCCGCGTGAAAAAGCGGATAAAGTTATCAAACGTGATCGCGCCGGACTTCGGATCGATAACGCTTTTGTACAGGATCAGGGCAAGCGGATAGACAACAAAGATGATGAACAGTGCCAGTATCGCCAATGCCATGAAGGTCCAGACGGGAGAATGTTTTTTGTCCTGCATCTTACGCTCCTTTCGGGATCAGCGTATTTTTCGTCTTTCTGTCAAACACATTGATCTTTTCCGGAACTACCCCAAGAGAAACCCGCTGTCCATCCGGGAGAATATCACTCAGGTCGCTGGGTACCACAATCTCCACTTCCTGACCATTATCGAGGCTCGCAAAATAATGCAGCGTCATGCCGAGGAACACGGAGGAGATGATCGTTGCCGGAATGCCCGGTTCGCCGTTTTTGCGGATCACAAATTCTTCCGGCCGGATCGCCACACGGACTTCTGAACCGGCCTCGTCGGAAAGCTTCAGCGGAACGCGGTAGAAGCTGCCGAAATCGAGAACGCCATCTTTATAGGAAGCATCAATGAAGTTGGAAAGGCCGATGAAACCGGAAACAAACTCATTGGCAGGCCGCTGATAGATATATTTCGGCGTACCGATCTGCTGGATCACGCCGTTGTACATCACGGCAATGCGGTCAGAAATCGCCAGTGCCTCTTCCTGGTCATGCGTCACATAAACCGTGGTAATCCCGATTTCATGCTGAATACGCTTGATCACATTGCGCATTTCCACACGCAGCTTGGCATCCAGATTGGAAAGCGGCTCATCCATCAACAGCACATCCGGCTCGATGACGATAGCGCGGGCCAGTGCGACACGCTGCTGCTGCCCACCGGAAAGCTGGGCCGGCATGCGGTTTGCGTACTGGTCGATCTTCACCAGGCGCAGCATTTCATCGGCCTTCTGGTTCCGTTCATTTTTGCTGACATGGCGATTCTTCAGTCCATAAGCTACATTGTCCCGAACATTCATATGCGGGAAAACCGCGTAGTTCTGAAAGACCATCCCCATGTTGCGCTTGTTGGTCGGAATGTCGTTGACACGTTTGCCATCAACGCGAATCTCACCGGCTTCAATGGAGTTGAACCCGATGATCATGCGCAGCAGCGTGGTTTTCCCACAGCCGGAAGGTCCCAGCAGCGTGAAAAATTCACCCGGATTGATAGTCGCCGACAGTCCTTCAATAACGATATTATTCTGGTAAGCCTTGGTTACATTATCAATTTCAATTGAAACACCCATAAGAGCTCCTTCGTCAGTGGCCACTGGTCAGTGGTTAGCACTATCTATTGACACCATTATTTGATAAACAAGGGAAGCTCAGCGACAAGCGCCGGGCCTCCCGTTGTTTCTTTTTTTCGTTGAATCAGGTAATCTGATTTAGCTTCTACTGCCCAGCAGGGAAACATCTAATCCCTGATACCTGATACCTAAAACCTGAAACCTGATTATTCAAGCGTCATTTCGATATGATCCAGATATGTCGCGACGATGGTCGGCTTCATTTCCGCGATATATTTGGCGGAATAGGTCGGGAAGAGAGTGATCTCCTCAGTCGGGATCATCTTTGCATTGGTCGGAACACCGGTGCGCAGCGGGCGCAGGTTCAGTTCAGCAGCAACAGCTTTCTGGGATTCTTCGGAAAGGACAAAGTCAACGAACTTCTGAGCAGCTTCCATGTGCGGGGCGCCCTTGATGATCTGGACGGATTCACCCGGGAAGATCACGCCTTCAGTCGCGTAAACGACCTTGACAGGATGTTCGTGAGTGGCTTCGAGTTCGACGCAGGGATCTTCGTAGCTCAGACCGACAGCGTATTCACCGTTGGCAACGCCGTTGTAAACCTGAGAAGAGGAAGATGCGATCTTGCCATCGAGATTTACGAGAAATTCATCGATGAAGGCCCAGGCCTTGTCGCTCATCGGGTCACCGTCGCCCATGCCGTAAAGCATGCCGATCAGGCACTGGAAAGCGGAAGAGGAGTTCGCCGGGTCGGCGGAGATGATCTTGCCTTTCAGCTGCGGCTGAGTGAGGTCAGCATAGGAGTTGACTTCGATGCCCATTTCTTTGAGCATGTCGGTGTTGACGATCATAACGTTCGGTTCAGCATAGGCGTTGTTGAAAACGTTAGTGCCGTCATTCTGGAATTCCGGATAGAGGGCATCATTTTCGGTGGAAACATAAACCTCGAACAGGTCGCGGTTGGCATCCAGCATCGTTTCATCAGCTGCCCAGTGAATATCACCGGTCACGTTGCCGGATTCGACTTCAGCCTTGACACGCTGATTGATTTCACCGGTAGAACCGGTAACGACTTCAACCTTGATGCCGGTGGCTTCTTCAAAAGCGGGAATAACGATGTTATTCAGACGTTCATTGCGGGCGGAATAAATGACCAGCGTATCCTGAGCCATGGCCATTCCGCAGACAGAAAGCAGCATCACGAGTGCCGCGAGACAAACCAACAATTTTTTCATATTTCCTCCATCAAAATATTAATTGTCTAACAATTAGACGCTTAACATCATAACATAAAGCTTATTTATTTTCAAAGTGTAAAAATTCAAAAAATCTTATGATGTTTGTCATAAAGCATACAGGGGCTGTTGACAAGACAACAGTCCCTGCTATGCATTCTCTGTTCTGCTCTTATGGAAACATTGATCAATAATTTCCATGAAAGCGAGGGGACAGTTCTGTGCTCCGCACAAAACCGTCCCCGAACCTAAAATGGACGCTAAATTCCCCGGAAGCAGAAGCTGAAAGAAAGATCCTTCCCCGCGGGCAGCAAATACTCCGGATGTGTCTTCGCGCCCCAGCTGTCATCACCGCCGACGCCCATCTGCTGCATCGCGACACGAACCACGGTGTAATGCACCGGTGGCAGTTCATAAGCATGGGCAGCATTTTCAATTTCATGCGGCGTCCAGGGCAGAACGTTGATGGAAAGATCATCTCCGAAAAACTTGACACCCCGTCCTTTGCGGTCAGTCAGATTCAGATACCGCACACCGCAATGGCTGCCGCATTCCTGCGGGACCGGATAACGGGCGAAATTGTCCATCACTTCATTCCGGTAAAGCCCCAGCTTTGCACCCTTCAGACGGTCGACATAAGTCTCATCCGGACCGAGTCCGTACCAACAAAGACGATCATAATCCGCATCGAACTTGAAGAGCATTCCGAATTCCGGCATGTCCGCCAATCCCTCAACCGCTTTATAGGAGAGTGTCGTGCGGATCGTTCCGTCGCCGAAAACTTCATAAGAAACATGGCACTCGCTTTCAGGCGTTGTCGGCAGGAAATAGCGATAGGTAATGACCACGCTGTGATCTTTTTCCGCGACAGTTGGATAAAGATCAGATACGCCTTCTTTTTTCGGTGTGACATAAAGCGAGGCAATTTTCCATTGCGCATAGCGCTGCGGCATCAAGTTCCCCATATCATTATCGGTTGGCGGACGCCAGAAGTTCGGCATCGGAACTTTTTCAATCAATTCCTTCCCGGCATAAATATACGAAGTCAACCCCGGCTGAATGGCAGAGAACTGAGCAGAGAAGTTCTTTCCACGCACACCGACAACAGATTTTCCCCGAACGACGGTCAGCGGTTCGTCACAAGTGAAGTCATGTTTTACAGCAGGGAAAACTTTTTGTCCAAAGGCAATCTCATGCCCTGCTTTTGCCCACAGGCAATCATTCTTCAGACGGAAGGAAACGGATAACGCGAATTCAGGTTCACCCTTTCCGAGACTGCAGGCAGCAGCTTTTTGCGTATCCATTTCCCGCAGCAGCTTTTCCGGCCAGGTGTATACCATCTCCTCAAGCGGTTCCACATCAATCAATATTTCCTGTTCCCGAATCGTTTCCCCATTCATTTGCAGTGAAACAATAGCCCGAAAGGCATTGGTATTCGTGAAAAGGAAGCGGTTTTTCACACAAAAACCGTTTTCAGTGAATTCCACCCGGATATTGCGGTAATTAAAGCGGACTTCCTGCATCTTCGGAGAAGGTGCCCGGTCGCCGCCATAAACGATCCCGTTTCCGCTGAAATTATAATCCGTCGGACGTTCACCGAAATCCCCGCCATACGCCTGGAACCATTGCCCGTATCGATCCTTTTTATAGATCGTCTGGTCTACATAATCCCAGATGAATCCGCCCTGGAAATGCGGTTCCCGTTCTGCAAGATCGGTATATTTATGCATGGCGCCGCAGGAATTTCCCATGGCATGTGTGTATTCGCACATGATCAGCGGTTTTTCCGGATTTTCTTTCAGGAAAGCTTCCACCTCAGGCACCGGCGTATACATGCGGCTTTCGATATCAGTTGTGTCGTTATAACTCCTGTCCCAGGTGATGCCCTCATAATGGACCGGGCGGTCCGGATCGAGCTTATGGAAGAGCTGGCTCATCTCATAAATAACGTGCCCTCCATAGGCCTCGTTGCCGCAGGACCAGACAATCACGCTGGGATGGTTTTTATCCCGTTCATAGATAGAACGGACACGGTCCAGCAAAAGCGGCGCAAATTCCTCATGATCTTTCGGAACAACATAATCCGCTCCTGCTTTTCTGCGGAGGTAGGCATCCCAGCTGCCATGGGTTTCCATATTGTTTTCATCCAATACATACAAACCGTACCGGTCGCAGAGCGCATAAAGTTCTGACTGGTTCGGGTAATGGCTGGTGCGGATAGCGTTGATATTGTTCCGCTTCATGGTCACAATATCCAGCAGCAGCTCTTCCCGGTTCGGCACCCGTCCGGTGATGGAACTGAAGTCATGACGGTTGACACCCTTGAACACCAGCCGCTTTCCGTTCAGCAGCAGGATCCCTTCTCTGATTTCGATACGACGAAAACCGAATTCCTGTGGGATAACTTCTGTGATGTTCCCCTCATCATCCAAAACTTCAAGCAGCAGGGTGTAAAGATTCGGATGCTCCGCGCTCCAGAGCAGCGGTTCAGCCACATTGAATTCCAGAGTCATTTTTTCAGTGAATGTAAACGCATGTTCAGCAACACAGACAGCGCCATTCAGCAGCGTCAGCCGCAGGGAACCTGTACCGATCCCTTTGGTGGAGAGCAACAGCGTGCCCTTACTGAAATCATCACTCAGCTCTGTCCGGACGGAAAAATCCAATATTGCACTTTTCGGCTGCATATAGAGGAACACATCCCGGAATATCCCGGAAAACCGGTAAAAATCCTGATCCTCAAACCAGCTGCCGGGTGTCCATTTCCAGACCCGCAGCGCCAGCCGGTTTACTCCGGATTTCAGATATTCTGTCAAACAAAAATCCGAGGGCGTAAAGCTGTCTTCGCTGTAGCCGATATAAACCCCGTTCAGCCAAAGCGCGAAACCGCTTTCCACTCCCTGGAAAGAAATGCATACTTCTTCTCCGACGAAACGTTCCGGCAAAACGAAGTCACACACATAATCCGCCACCGGGTTGAAAAGCTCCGGCATTTCGCCGGGTTTCAACTCACCCTGGCAGTCCCAGGGATATTGGGTGTTGACATAGGCCGGTTTATCGTAGCCTTCCATCTGAATATGCGCAGGGACGCGGATTTCCTCCCAGCCGGAAAGATCCGTATCCGGTGACTGAAAGTCATCCCCCGGAGCAGCAGACGGGTTTTTTGAATAACGGAACCGCCAAATCCCGTCAAGTGAGTGACGCAGGCTCGTCTCACCGGCAGACATCTCGTCCGCATTTCGATAGGCGACAAAATCCGCATGAGCGGGCAGCCGTCCATCTGCAAAAACAGCAGGATTTTTTACAATTGCTTCAAAATTAAATTCCTTCATTTATCTTATTTTCTCCGTCCTGAAAAGGTGCAAATACCAAATAATTGACACCCACACCTGATAATGTGTGAGCGTCATAAATAATATTTCTATTACAATGCTGCGATCTGACTGGGAGAAAGACCGGTTATTTCAGCAATATCAGCAACAGGATATCCTTTTTCTTTCATTTTCGCGGCAGTAATCGCGATTCCTCGTTCTTCACCGCGTTTCTCACCGCGTCTCTCGCCGCGTCTCTCGCCGCGTCTCTCGCCGCGTTTCTCTGCACGCTCTGTTGCTGCTTGAAGTCTTGTCGCTTCTTCATGTTTTGCGAACATTTCCATGCGATACATTCTTTTGAGATCAGGATCGTTTATGGCGATATTATATTGTTTGGCAAATGCCAGCAATCCGTCTGACATCATAGATAAAGATTCCATTTCATCCTCCTTTTTGTACCCTGTAACCAACATATACAGCCATGTATTGAAGTTATTTCCGTTTACCGATTCAAGAGTCTTGTACATTTTTCTGAACACAGGCAGCTGAATATTGATGATCCGAAAAAAATCTGTGGCTTCCCGCATTGGTTCTTTTTCATAGGCAAGCGTAATCGGCTGAATAACATCGTCATTATCTTTTCGCATTACAAAATTAACAAGGACTGAGCCTTTGTACTGTGTTTTTTGCCATATTGATCCTTATTTCATGATTATAACTCGTATGAATCCACTTTTCAATAGTATAAATATCAGTTTTTTAGTAGAAATACCGATTTCAGATAAAAACCACAGATGTTCCCCTAATATCGGAGACGGAAGATGCGGGCGGTATATTGTTCCGGCAGCTTGACGGTCAGAGATGCGGTGCCCGGATTCCAGGAGTATTCACAGGAGGTTTTGCCCGGATAGAGCAGTTCGGCTTTTACCTTCTTCCCATTCAGAAAATCTATCGGCAGCACAACTGTATCATCGGAGCTGTTCCGACGCCAGACAGCCACATATGCTTTACGTTCCGTGCGCAGCCCTAAACTGACCCAGGGATCATCGTAATCCGAGAGCCCCAGCGGCCAGAAAGCAAAAGATTTGCGGATATCACCGCGCATCCGTTTATAAACGCGGATGCCTTCCTTCACCAGCTTTTTCCCGGAAGGATTGATCTCAGCCAGATGTCCGGACTGATGAATGCGCATCATCATGGCGTTGACCATGTTGAAGATCGTCTGTTCGTCGCTGCCATCGGTCAGTGGATAAGACCAGACAGCCGCCTGTTCCGGCGTCAAGACAGATGGCGCATTGGCGGCGATGGTCGCATAATAGCGGTAATCCTCTACATCAGATGTGGACTGGATCGAGTGACGGGAAAGCATAGCATAATCCATACGCAGTCCGCCGCTGGAGCAGTTTTCGATGATCAGCTCCGGATAGCGGGCAAAAACAGCATCCAGCCAGGCCAAATAAGCCCGTTCATGCTCCAGCAGTCCGTCACCGTAACTGTCAGAGTTAATTTCAGTCCCGATGCCCGGTTCAATGTTGTAGTCCATCTTGATATAACCGACATGATATTCATTCACAAAGCGGTCGATGATTTCGTCAGCAAAGGCCCTCACCTCGGGATTGCGGAAATCCAGCTGGTAACGGCTGCGGTCGTAAATACGTTTTCCGTGACGGCAGAAGAACCAGTCATCCGGCAGTTTTTTCGCCAGTTCGCAATTGATCCCCATTACCTCAATTTCCAGCCAGACCCCGGGGATCATGCCTTTGGATCGGATATGGTCCATCAGCCATTTCAGCCCTTCGGGAAAACGTTCAATCGAGGGTTTCCACTCGCCGACATTGTCCCACCAGAACCCGGCGGAATACCATCCGGCATCGATGACGAAGTAATCACAGCCCGCTTTTGCCGCCGCGTCAATGAGCGGCAGTTCTTTCGCAGTCGTCGGGTCTGCCCACAGGCAGTTCATATAATCATTGAAAATCACCGCCATCTTTTCGTTGTCGGCATTAGGGCGGCGTATGCGGCGGCGGTATTTTGTCATTTCATCATTGGCTGTTTCAAATCCGCCGATAACCGGAGAGACCGCCGCGGGAACGGTAACAAAGCTCTCGCCGGGCTTCAGGTCCTTTGACCAATGCGCCCAGGTCTCACTCGGACCACTGAGCTGCAGATAGAGGAAACCGGTCTGGTCACTGATTTCCCAGTGCCAGGAGCCGTTCTGTTCGATTTGCCACAGCAGGCTTTCACCGGTTTCCGTATCTTCCAGGAATCCCGCGGGAATATATTCCTTCGCGGACCAGTTGCCGACATTGGTGATGTTGATCGTTTTGGAAGAGCGGCTGCTGTGAAGTGGTTGATTCAGGCACAGACCTAACTCCGGAAGTGTGTAGGTTTTCCATTGGATTTCCCGCTGCCATGAGTTGTGGGGGATGGAAAGCAGCAGCTTTTCGTCGCGGTTCTGCAATCCACCCTTCCCGAGACCGGTAAGTGCAAAAGAGGAGACATATTCCAGCGTTTGGGTTTCGCTTCCACGGTTTTCCACTTCCGTCCAGCTGCGGACAATAGCAATGCCATCATAGAACTGGAAACAGGAACGAACGATAAGACCGGTTTCCGCGTCGCTTGTGATAAAAGTCAGCTTGCGGCCAAATTCGTTGTGTTCGTCAAGATAGTTTTCATATTTCAGCCGATAACCGGGTGCGGTGACGACAAATTTCGTCCCGTGACGTTCTTCCGGGCGGTCAATTCCCGGGACCTGTACCTCGACCAAACGGAACCCACGCTTATTCTCTTCCGGGATTACAGCCGGATCATAAGGCATCGCGGAAAAATGCAGCAGCTTCAGCGTCCCATCCGCCGCCGTTTCCAGATTCATATAAATTCCGTTTTCGAAAAATTCCAGCGTCTTCCGGGATATATCGTTATTTTCTGTCATATTACAGTCCCTTTCTTATAAGCATCTATCTATATTATTTATGGAAGCACTGATTAAGTCATTCCGAGTCAAAAGAACAGGATGCATTGACTCATACAACGTGATTTGATCATTAATCAGCGTTTCCATAAATTATAACGAAGCCAAATAATTAATTAAGATTTAACTCAAAATTTTGGAGATAATATTCAAAATAAATGCTGTTTCGATGGAAAACACACGCAGACAGGAGCTATATCCAAAATTTTTGGGAATTGCCAGGGACAGACAGCTTTCGTTCTGTCAGAATCAGCAGCATGGTGAGTGATATATAGTCCATGGGACGGTTCCCGGGGTCTGTCCCTTCATGGGACTATCCCCACAAATGAGGTGTACCCCAAACGGGACGATTACTCCGGAACCGTCCCGTTCTATGTTCTATATCCCTACCACATTTTTAAACAAAAGTCAAGGGACAACATTGCCCGTTTACATTTTGAAATTCCCGCTGTAAACTGTTTTTATCAGTTAGGAATGAGGAGTGAGTAGTGAGGAGTTATAACCCAATCAGAGGGTAACCCTTGATGAAACTCCTAACTCCTCACTCCTAACTAAAAGAAGGGAGCAAACGGAAATGGGCGAAATGAAGACAGAAAACATTCTCGGCAGACCGATGTCGATTCCGGTGACGGAAAATGCCGATGATATGCCCATTACCACTTATGCTCCTTTGCCGGATATCGTCAAACAGGCGGAAGAAGATTTTTATCAAAAGATGCAGGAGTTCTTGCAGCATACGCTCAACGATGACGGGATCGTAAAGGCAGCCAGAGCCTGGGAACGGGCAGGAGCCGTCCTTGCCGGATATGCCGGGTCGCTGTTCAATCAGGATGCGAACAATGTTGAGCAGCGGAAATACGCGCTGGAACTGTATGACAAAGTTTCAAAAGGCGCGAATCTGCGTCAGCAGAACATCAGAAAATACTGTAACAATAAATTGCAAACGCTCGAAGAGGGTGAGGAAAAGGACAAACAGGCCGAAAAATTGGATAAGATCAAATTTGAGGTCAACAACTCACTGATCCGTGCCATCAACACGTATGAACGCTTCAAGGACCTTTACGTCAAAGGCGGAACCTACGAGATATCCCAAATGCAGAATAAGATCGATGACGCCAGAAAAGCCGAACAGATCCGCTCTCTGCTGCCGCGGGACCGCATTCACATCCCGGGCAGAATCTATCCGCCGATCCCGATCCCGGCTGATCAGCCGGTACCGGAATGGCCGCGTCCTTACCGTGAATACAAAAAGGCGCCGGTCGAAGCAAAGGAATATAACGCAGAACTGGATGAGGTGGTGCTCAAAAAGGACTGGGTGGACCCCAACGGACTGGTCAATGCCGATTCGATCGTCTGGGACCGGGAGAAAGGCGAGGTGAGCATGAAGCTCATCGGCCAGGAGAAACCGATCGTCTGGAAGGAGTGGAAAGCCACCTGGACCGGCGACGTGATGGAGGACGGCAGCTGGCCGCAGGAGTACTACATCAGGCTCGGACTCCAGCTGAGGGCACGGCAGGAATTTGGACTGTTCGAACCTCAGCCTTACGAAGAAGACGCGGAAATCTATCGGAAAAATTGATAATAGCAGACAAACAGCCGGAATCCGGTGGATTTCGGCTGCCTGCTTTTAATAGGGGATAGGAGATAGTGGGGTTGGGACTTAGGGGCTTGGGGCTGGTGAAGTAAGAAGTAAGGAGTAAGAAGTAGATGGTGGCTGGTGAACGAAGCACGCGTGGTCTGCCTTTTTGCTGCCGCGCAACCGGCACAAAAAGACTGCACAGTTGTGCGTGACATTTCTTTCGGAGTTACATCTGCCGCTGTTTCATACCGGCATAATCTCGCTGAGTCACGCACAAGAGCGTCTGTCTTCCTTGATGCGATGTCATGCACAAGAGTGTCTGTCTTCCTTGATGCGATGTCACGCACAAGAGTGCAGTCCTGCTATGCCGGCTTCGCGGCAACATCAGGGCAGACCTCGTGTGCTGCGCGGCAACATCAGGGCAGACCTCGTGTGCTTTGAGAAAGGAAAGAAATGGAAAATATATACAATATAGAAAGCATAATTGATCCAATATATCTGTCATTGATGACAAGTCAATGTTCACTGCGTTCGTATCAGGCGGATGCGATGCGGTATATTTATGATGCGGTGGTGATGGGGAAGGGCGGACGGTTCGCGGTGACGTTCCCTCGGCAGTCAGGGAAGAATGAGATGCAGGCACAGCTGGAGGCGGCGGT
>JAFPZX010000162.1 GCA_017417055.1 Anaerolineaceae bacterium | reverse complement strand
GGCTAAAGGTTTGAAGATTTCAAGCCTTGATGATTTCTTTGACGTATTCAAAAACTTTATCAGGGATCTGGCTCCTTCTGATGGCTTCCTTTGTATCTCATGACTCATTATTATTCAATTGTCAAGGTTCGTATTTTTCTCAACTATTTGGTCGGAATTATATGTGTCAAGTTTAAGTTATTGATAATAGCAGCAAGTCTGTTTTCTTTTGCAGGAATCGCCTGTGTGCAGGAGGTACATATGAAAAATTCACGAACTATCCCGGAAATACTGGAAGCTGTCCCGGCTGACTATCGGGAGCCCGCTGATGAATCCGGTACGCTGATCCGGATCGAATATGAGACATGGGAGTCTTTCACCTATGAGCAGCACAGTCAGAAGCTGACGAAGGCGGCCTGGGTCTATCTGCCTTACGGGTATGATGAAAACACACGATACAACATCTTCTATCTGAGCCATGGCGGCTGGAGCAATGAAGAGACGGTTCTTGGAACGGCAGAAAATCCTTCCCAATTGAAATATGCTGTAGATCACGCGATTCAGGACGGACGGATGGTGCCGATGGTCCTGGTCTGCCCAACCTATAACAATACCGGCGCCCGGGACAGCTGGGATTACAGCCTCGCTATTCAGCTGACAGACCGTTTTCATAACGAACTGCTGAACGATCTGATCCCCGCCGTTGAAGGAAAATACCACACTTGGGCTGATTTTGATACATCGAAAGAAAACCTGAAGGCCACCCGTGACCACCGCGGATTCGGCGGATTCTCGATGGGAAGTGTCAATACCTGGCATACCTTCCAATACTGTCTGGATTATTTCCGCTACTTTATGCCGATGAGCGGAAACATGGGGGACGGGCAGTGGGCAGATGCTGTCGTCCGCGCATCCGAATGGACAGATAAGGATTTCTTCATCTGGACCGCAACCGGTACGGAAGACTTTGCAGCATCCGGGTTCGCCTATCAGATCAGCAGTATGGTCAATCAATACAGCCGAACCTTTCACCTTGCTGATAACGAAGCCGACGGAAATATATCCTACCGTCTGTATGAGAGCGGTACACACGGTCCGGAAGCGTCAACGCAATATACTTTCAATGCCCTGATGTGGTTCTGGAATTATCCAACCGAAAAATAAAGGAGTCTGAACATGAATACATTTACTTACAATTACCCTGTCACTGTATATTTTGGCGAAAAAGCAGCCGAAAAGAATCTTCCTAAAGAGCTGGCCAAGGCCGGTGAAACCGTGATGCTTGCCTATGGCGGCGGATCAGTAAAAAAGAATGGTATTTATGATGAACTGGTCAGTCTGCTGACGGCTGCCGGGAAACAGATCGTTGAATTTACGGGCATTATGTCCAATCCGACCTATGAAAAAGTTCAGGAAGGAGCAAAAATCGCCAAAGAAAATAATGTCGATTTTATCCTTGCTGTCGGCGGCGGGTCCGTGATCGATTGCTGCAAGATCGTTTCAGCGCAGGCACTGACTGACGAAGATATCTGGGAACTCGAATACGGCAGACACGGAACTCCGACCCGGTTCATCCCGATGGGTGCTGTTGTCACCGCTTTCGGGACCGGTGCGGAAATGAATAACGGAGCAGTGATCACCAATACTGAAAAAAAGATGAAATCCCCACTCTGGGGTTCCTTCTACAGCTTTGCGATCCTTGACCCGGCTTACACGATGTCCATGCCGATGAAACAGGTCATCTCCGGGGCTTTTGACTCTCTTTCACACAGCCTGGAAACCTATATGGGATCGCCCCGTGAGATCAATTATTCGGATGAGATCAATGAAGCAACCCAGCGGAACATCATCCGCAATATTCGTGCATCACTTGCCGATCCGGCGGATATCCGGGCCCGCAGCGAATTGATATGGGCGGCTGCCATGGCTGAAAACGGAATGCTGAAGATCGGAAAAGTCACCGATTTCCAATGCCATATGCTTGAGCATCAGCTTGGTGCATATACCGACTTCAATCACGGGCAGGGGCTGGCCGTGCTGCATCCGGTTCTTTACCGGCACATGATGCCTGAAGCGAATAAACAGTTTGCCCGTCTTGCGGTTGAGGTTTGGGGTGCGGACCCGGAAGGAAAAACAGAATCTGAACTGGCCTCGGCTTTTGTTGACTCTCTTGCAGCCTTCATCAAAGAAATCGGTCTTCCGACTGCACTCAGTGAGATAAATATCTCTGCGGATACCGATTTTCGGGCAATCGCGGATACAACGATCCTGACGGGCGGCTGCGCGAAAAAGTTTACGGCTGATGAACTGTATGAAATTCTGACTGAATGTCTCTGAACGTATGCGGTACTGCTGAGAATGGGGTGTTTGGATGATGAAAACAAGAATATTGGGAAAAGATTTAGAAGTATCTCCGATTGGTCTGGGCTGTATGGGTTTTTCCCATGCTTACGGTAAAGCGACTGATGCGGATGCGGCAATCGGCCTCATTCGACAGGCTGTCGAGACAGGATAGAACAGGCAGAGAACTGAAATCAAAATAATTCACAGGATGGAGTTGGGGATGAATTTAAATTTCTGCGGAATTCAGGAGCGCAGCAAATGGGAGACTGCGGGGATCACCCTGCCCGGATACGATGTTCGGGTTGTCTCTCAGCTGGGTAAAGAAGCTCCGGTTTGGGCACATTTCGGTATCGGCAATATTTTCCGTGTCTTTATCGGCAGCATTGCGGATGAACTACTCGAATTCGGAGCAATGGATCGGGGTCTGACCTGTCTGGAAAACTTTGATGAGGAAATTGTTGAAAAAATCTACAAGCCCTTTGATGATCTTGCGCTAAAGGTCATCTTGAGAAAAGACGGACAGAAGGATATGAAGGTGCTTGGCTCAATGGCTCAGGCGCTGCGGACGATGTCTGCTTATCCTGAAGAACGCCGGCAGGCCATGAATGTCTTTTCTTCCCCGTCCTGCAGATGGTATCCTTTACCATAACGGAAAAGGGATACCTTTCGAGTAATGAAATCGCATGAAAACAGAAAAAAGGCGTATTTTTCCTCGAAAAACGATATTTTTTGAGATTTTCTTTTGAAAATGTTTGAAAATTTGTTAGAAATGTCGTTAGAAACATCATGATTAATAAAAGGCATAATCTCCCACAAAAAACCGCATATCAATTACAGAATTTGATATGCAGTTTTCATTTTTCACTAAGGTAATATCAGAGCCGGGTTATAAACCAGACATACGAAGGAGCCTGTTGACTAAATGTAGATTGCTCAATCGTCTGCCCAGTTACAAATATCCAATTACCGGTTTTGTTGTTTATCATCTTAATGAATGCGGATGAGCGAACATCGTCACCGATTTCAACAAGGACAATCCTGTGTTTTCCGCATAGCCGCATTCTGAATAAATCCACAGAAAAGCGGGTGTGGTTTGTTTGGACGGCTCTTAAATTCCGGGTGAAATTGAACGCCGACGTAAAATGGATGTTCACGGATTTCAACAGTCTCAACAATACTGCCATCAGGACTGGTCCCGCTGAGAGTCAGACCGGCGGATTCCAATTCTTTTCGAAATTCATTGTTGAATTCATAACGATGACGATGACGTTCCTGGATCATTTCTTTCCCATAACAGCGAGCCATCTGTGTATCGGGAAGAATTTTACAGGGGTATGCACCCAAACGCAGCGTCCCGCCTTTTGCGACGTCATCATTTTGGCCCGGAAGGAAATCAATGACCTTATGAGTTGATGCGGGATCAAACTCTCCGGAATTAGCATCAGAAAAACCACAAGTATTTCTCGCAAACTCAATGACCGCGATTTGCATTCCCAGACAAAGGCCAAGATAAGGAACTTTGTTTTGTCTTGCATAGGCAGCTGTAGTGATCATTCCTTCAATTCCCCTGCTTCCAAAACCTCCCGGAACAATAATGCCATCACAAGGAGAAAGAAGGGATCTAACGGTACCTTCGGTCACGGTTTCACTGTCGATCCACTGAATATTAACCTCAGCTCCTTCGGCATAAGCGGCATGACGCAGAGCCTCCGCGACAGAAAGATAGGCATCGTGAAGCTGCACGTATTTGCCAACCAATCCAATGGTAAGCTGAGCTTTTGCGGATTTAACACGCTCTACCATAGCTTTCCAATCCTTCAGATCCGGTTCCTGTGTAGTAAGACCCAGT
>JAFPZX010000018.1 GCA_017417055.1 Anaerolineaceae bacterium | reverse complement strand
GATCAACCTCAAATCCATCAAGCTTCATTTCCGATCGTGTCTTCCGGAAAAGCGTCCGCACCTTATTATCAATTATTTAGAGATATAATCAATAGCAGTGAACTTCTTTAAATATTTCTATGGAAATTTGAAACAGACACTTTTAACGGAATTGTATCTATTCAGTGTACGCATAAAGGCATTGGTATGTTTGTGTCGATTGTGCGTTTATCACCATGTGTTCCGTTCTGAATAGATACTTTTCAGATTTATTTTGAAAGATTTTTTACATCCATTTTTTCTTTTTGAACCAGATCAGGCAGGTGATAACAATTATGATACTGATGATAATGATCACCGGATAGCCATAAGGCCAGGACAATTCCGGCATGTGGGTAAAGTTCATCCCATACCAGCCGGCAATCAAGGTCAGCGGCAGAAATATTGTTGTGATCACGGTCAAAACGGTCATGATGGTATTCTGTTTCACTTCCAGCTGTGCCTGCAGCAGGTCGCGCAGCTGAGACACATATTCCCGCTGACTGCTTACCAGGCTCTGAAGGCGGATCGCCCGTTCGGTGAACATGTGAAAATAACGCAGATTTTCTTCACCGAAAAAGTCATTTTCATTTTCCAGCAGCTCCTGTCCCAGGTCGATCAACTGCTCATAATGGACACGAAGGTCCAGTAAATCACCGCGGATATCATTCATTTCAACCGGGAAACCGGTGATATTCCCATCCATAATTTCATCTTCGATCTTGTTTAGTTTCTTTTCCATTTGCTCGAGCAGAGGAAGATCTTCGTTGATAGCTGTCTCCAGCAGATCGTAGATGAATCTTTCCAGACTGGGAAGCCGCCACTTTTTGTTTTTGCTGATCTGTGCCACCAGACCTTTTACATAATCGCTGTCGTCTACCAGTACAATGCCCCTTTCATCCAGGGCAAAAGAAAAGCTTCCATGAAAATTCTCGTTTTGGGTCAAGGCCGGTCGGCAAAAGGTTCCGGTCAGGGAATCCATGTTGACGATTGCTTTGGTTTCATGCGGGTCATCGGTATCCAACTCCATGTCGATATCCAAATGAAAATCCGCGTAGTTCCGGGTCCACTCCCCGGAAGTCAGCACAGCAACAAAGGGAACATCTGCTTTTCGGATTTCATTTGCGGTACAAGGTTCCAGTGCTGTTTTGATCAGGTAATACATTTTTCCTCCCGTGTTTTCTGTCCATCAGACCTAAGGAAACGCTGATATATTTCCATGAAGGCGGGATGGCAGTTCTGCGCTTTGCGCAAAACCGTCCCGAATCTCAATTAATCAGTGTTTCCCTGCGGGAACAACTAAGCCGAAAGACTTTTTTTATTCCTGCTGATTGACTTTGTACCAGTCCAGTGTCTCCTTCAGACCGTCCTTGAAATTCACTTTGGGTTCGAAGCCGAGTAGTTCCTTGGCCAATTTAGCGTCGGCGCAGAGGCGCTGGACGTCGGCGGGGCGGCCGGGGCGGTATTCGATTTCACCCTGATAGTCGAAATAGGCGCAGATCTCTTCCACCACAGCCTTCATGGAAATCTCGATGCCAGAGCCTAAATTGACGATGTGTCCGCGGGACTTTTCGTTCTCATAAGCCAGACGGAAGGCGCGGGCGGTGTCGTGAACGTTGATGAAGTCGCGGGTCTGCAGACCGGTGCCTTCAAGGACCGGTTTTTCGCCGTGCAGGATGCGGCGGGCAGTCAGCGGAATGATGGCGGCCAGAGCCAGGTCATTCTGCCGCGGACCGTAGTTGTTGAAGGGACGGATGATGGAAATGTCGTAATGCCAGACGTTATAGAACGACATGATCATCAGGTCCGCAGCTGCTTTTCCGGCAGCATAAGGCGTGGTGGGGTGCATGGGATGCTCTTCATCCATCGGCGAATATTCCGCGGTACCGTAAGCCTCGGAGGAGGAAGAATGAATCAAGGTCTTGAACACGCCGTCCTCCATCAGGTGCATCAGGGTCTCGGCGATATCCACATTGACCTTGTAGGCGGTGAAGGGATTGAAAAACGAATAATTCAGGGCAATGGTGGCGAGGTTGAATACAACTTCCACATCTTCCTTCTTTATCACCGCTTTCATCGTTCCCAGGTCCCGGGCATCGTCCCGGTAAACGATCACGCGTCCCGGATAGTTGGCACGAGCTTCGGCGATGTTGCGGTCTTTGCCGAGAAAGAAATTATCGACGATAACGACTTTTTCCGCTCCTGCTGCCAGCAGCGTATCTGTCAGATGGGATCCAATGAATCCGGCGCCGCCGGTGATGAGTACGTTTTTCCCCTGAATACTGTTCATTTCTTTTCCTCCGTATTATTTATTGTAAATATTCAGAACGGAGCACCTGAGGGACTGGCACCTTGATGCCGCGAAGCCGACACAAGCGTGCCTGTCCCCATGTGCGCCGCTCAGGTTCTAAATATTTATTTTTTATGCCTAAAAATCATTTGTTAAATAATTCGCACGCGGAGTGCAGTTCTGCTGTGCGGGCTTCACCGCAGCATTATAGCAGACCTCGTGTGTGTACTTACGCATATGCAAAACTTGTCCTTTGTATGCGTTTTTTCACGAACACCCGGTTGTTGGAGAGATAGACAACTTCTTCCGCATTGTTGATCCGCGGGACAATAGTAGTATTGGCAAGTCCGTGACTGATCACAAGGCGGTCATCATGGATCCCGGAGGTCAGCAGCGGGAAGAAACCCTGTCCCGGGGCAAATATGCCCTGCCAGTCTCCTCTGAACAAGGAAAAATAGCGCCACTGTCCGCCGTGAGCATGTCCGGAAAGGATCAGGTCGATTCTTCTCTCCCGAAGATACTGCGGGTAATATTCCGGATGGTGGCACAAAAGGATCTTATACCCGGGCTGTTTTTCAAAATCTGCAAGCCAGTTCAGATCCGGGCTGATCTTATTTTTACTCAGTGATTTCACCGGAATCGGGAAGGGCCCCTTGTCTGGGTTGGCTTTTCTGACCTTCTGATATTCGGTGTAGTAAGCTGAGCTGAGCCCGCCGATGACAATGCCTTTATATTTTACCCAGCTGTTGTCAAGAACAATAGTGCCGGTTTCGGAAATAACTGCGAAATCTTCCGCGGTGAGCATCCATTCATGGTTGCCGAGACTGAAAAAAGTCGGCGCGATTTGGGTGCAGCCGCGCAGAAGCTCCAGACCATTGCTCCCATTTTGGTATATGTTGAGCTGTGATTTGTCCGGTATGTCGCCATAGATCAGGTCGCCGGCGATGAGGATGAGTTTGGGCTTGTTTTTTTCAAGCGAATGTAAAACGGGAAGCGGGTCCGAATTATGAAAATCGGTAAGAAGAGCGCTGAAAACGGGACAGTGAATGTTATAAAAAGTATCTTTCATTGCTTCGCTCTTCCTAATATGTATAGGCATAAAAACATATTTTGCAGTATTTCATCAATGAGCCAAAGTGACCTGTTTTCGTTGACTCAGATTTGAGTCAACAGAACAGGTTGCTTTGACTCAGCCAGAAAATGCCGGTTCGTTTCCATAAAACCATGGGGACGGTTCCGGAGTAACCGTCCCCGCTGATAATCCATCTTTAAATATATTATACCGCAGCCTTGGATGCCTCCTGAGCAGCAATCACGCGGTCGCACCATTTGTCGAATTCCGGATCTTCCCGCTGATATTCGGGATGAGAGAGAATATGATCCAGCGCGATATGGACGCCCCGGTGGAACGGAACGGTGGTGCACATGGTGTTGGCGAGTTTTTTCAGCTTGCTGTTGTCAAACACTACGGAAACAGCCTTATCCCCGACCAGACTGCCTTCGAAGTCGTAACCATATTTTTCCCCGACAGCAGCCAGATATTCGCTTGATACATGGTAAGCGTTAAGTTTGACTCCAAGTGCGTCAGCGATGGTTTGGTATATCTGGTTCCAGGTAAGTACCTCGTCACCGGTGATCTGGAATGACTCTCCGATGGCGTGGCGGTTCCCCATCAGCGCAATGTAGCCATTGGCGAAATCTTCATTGAAGGTGAGGTGCCATAGGCTAGTTCCGTCGCCCTGGATGATGACCGGTTTGCCTTCCATCATGCGTTTGATGACCTGCCAGGACCCCTTTTTGCCGTGAACACCCAGCGGAATGCTGCGTTCATCATAGGTGTGGCTGGGGCGGACGATGGTGACCGGGAAACCCTCTTCGCGGTACTTTTTCATCAGGAAATCTTCACAGGCGATCTTGTTGCGGGAATATTCCCAATGCGGATTGGAAAGCGTCGTCCCTTCGGTGATGATATAACTCGCAGCTGGTTTGTGATAAGCCGAAGCGGAGCTGATGTAAATATACTGACGGGTGTGATTTTTGAACAGACGGTAATCCCGTTCTACCTGATCGACAGTGAATCCGATGAATTCGCAGACGACATCAAAAGTTGTGCCGTCAATAATGCCGGCAACGGTTTTTTCGTCGTTGATGTCCGCGGTGATTTGATGTGTATTTTCCAGTTGTAAATCGCTGCGGTTCCCGCGGTTGAGCACCCACACGTGCCAGCTTGGGTCTGCGGCAAGTTTCCGTACAATAGCGGCGCTGATCGTCCCCGTCCCGCCGATGAATAACGCTTTCATAAATACCTCCGTTTTTAGTGGCCAGTGTCCAGTGGCCAGTGTCCAGTGGTCAGTGTCCAGTGGTCAGTGTCCAGTTGTCAGTGGTCAGTGTCCAGTTGTCAGTGTCCAGTTGTCAGTGGTCAGTGTCCAGTTGTCAGTGGTCAGTGGTCAGTGTCCAGTTGTCAGTTGTCAGTTGTCAGTGTCCAGCTGCCAGTGGTCAGTGGTCAGTGTCCAGTTGTCAGTGATTAGTAGTCAGTGGCTTGAGTCTTACTTAGTAAACAGGGAGGGCTTAAATTCCCTCCCTGTTATTATATATCAAAATGTTCAGAAATTGATCACTGTCTGCACTGACCACTGACTACTGACTACTTACTACTGACACCTGATCCCTACAGTTCCGCTTTGCAGTTGTCTCCGAGGAACAGTTTGCGGTCGGTGGCGATCACGTCCACATCGGCGCCCAGCATGGTTTCATGAGCCACGAGGCCGAAAATGGTGGTGCGCTTGTCGAGGATGGTGTCCTGCAGTACGCAGTTGGTGACCTTGCAGCCGGCGGCGATGGAGACATAAGGCCCAATCACGGAACGTTCCACAACAGCGGTGGGGTCGACATAAACCGGCGGGATGATGACGACGCCTTCGCGTTTGGCAGCTTCAGCGGAGTTGTCATTGCCCTGTTCGAGGAAGAAGCGGTTTGTGGAGATCACAGTCCCCGGTACGCCGGCATCCACCCAGGCATTGGTTTCCTGAATGCCGAAGTCGTCACCGCGTTCCAGCATGATGTTGATGCCGTCGGCGATGTAGAATTCGTTTTTCAGGGAAATATTCTTTTCGATCTGTTCTTCGATGGCGCTGATGAGTTTGCGGCCGTCTTTGAAATAATAGAAGCCGACGATGACCATCTTGTGCTCCATCGTGGGCGGTTTTTCGATGAAATGCTGCACACGGCCGTTTTCATCCAGGACCGCGGCGCCGAACCGGCGGGGATCCTCGGTGTATTGGCACCAGGCAAGACCGTCGCGCTGTTCATCTTTGAGGACGGAAAGGTCGACATGGATCAGGGTGTCGGCAAAGGTCATGATCATCGGGCTGTCGATCATGTCTTTCGCGCAGTAAACCGCGTGGGACTGCCCCTTCATCTCTTCCTGAACAACGTACTTGCAGTTCAGGTTCGGATAGTTTTCTTCCATGTAGGTCTTGATAGACCAGCCGTTCGGGGAGATCACGAAAATGTATTCGGGTTCCCAGTCTTTGCCGAGATCTTTGAATTCATCCAGCAGATAGTCAAGGGAGGTGCGCCCGGCGATGGCGACGAGCGGTTTCGGTTTGGACCAGGTCAGCGGGCGCAGACGGGAGCCGTAACCGGCGGTAAGAATAACGATTTGAATTTTCGGTTTCATGAATAGTGGCCTCTTTTTTACCAGATTTAATATAATTTTACTATAAAACTGTCGATAAATCCGATTCTGCCGGATTCGGATTCAAAATTCCATAATTTGTTGCCATTCATGCTGATTATCGTAATAATTTTGGATAATCTGTTCTCCCATTGACAATCCTGTAAACATATATTGTGCTATTGATGATTTTATAAATAGCCACATATGTGGAAGTGAGGACAAGTTTACGATAATTTTGTGAAGCCAGCAAAGGATCCGGATGTAACTGACCAAGAAAAGGGTAGTCAATCAATTTACTGATTTCAGTTTTCATTTTGTGATATATTCTTTGCGCAGATTCTAATCCGGCTTCATAAAGATGATAATTAACGATTTCATTCAAATCTTCAGCTGCTGGTGAGAGATATACCAGTTTATTTTTCGAAGGCATGGAACAGATTCTCCATTCTCTCATCAAGCTCTTCCTGTGTGTAAACGGGATCTCCCATTAATCTGCTGAATTCTGCTGCGTAAATTTTATCCCGGTGCCGATACATTTTTTCCCGTTCTTCCCAGGTTTCCATGCTGATAAAAACTCCGTCATCTATTCCTTTGTTTGTAATGAAGATCGGTTCACCTGTCTTTTTTGCCAAGTCAGATATTGATATGTAATCATTTCTTAAAGATGAAGATGGTCTGATATACATAATTTTTGTTTCCTTTCTTTTTGATAATATTATATCAAAAATTTGATAAGTAATTGATTTTAAAATAATCCAAAATCAATTTGAATTGATCCTGCGCTGTAAGGCAGGTATCTCTCAGATATCCGGGCGTATCTTTCCAGTGCTGGAGTCCACGGTAATAATACCATTTCAGTTCATTTGTAATAATAAACGGAACAAATCCGTAATGCAGACATTCCTTGAAAAGGATCAATCGTCCGACTCGTCCGTTCCCGTCCTGAAACGGATGGATCAATTCAAAACGAAAATGGAAATCCAGTAAATCATCAAAGGATACTTTCTCAATACTGTTATATCGTTTCAGCAGCTGCTTGATGTCTTCTGCTGTATTTTCCGGTGAGGATGTTTCTCTTCCCCCGACTTCATTCGGCAGTTTTTTGTAATCCCCTACGGCAAACCAGTCAAGACGGGAGTCACTTATTCCGCTTTTCAGTGTCCTGTGGAGTTGTTTGATCAAGCGTTCGCTGAGTTTTTTCTCTGCCTGGTCGATGATCATATCAATACATCTGAAATGGTTTACGGTTTCAATGACATCGTCCACGCGGAGAAGTTGCTCAGCCCCAATCGTTTTGGTCTCAAAAATCATCCTGGTTTGATCATGGGTTAATTGGCTGCCTTCCATGTGATTGGAATTATAGGTCAAATCAATCTGAATCCTGTGATAAATTCCGCCGGATAATCTCATTTGTTTTTCCTGTCTGAGACGGGAAAGAATATCATTTCGTGCTGGGCCCGATTTTTTAGAGCGTTCCGGTTTTATCGCGTTATCCGGGATGTTCCAGGTTTTTCCGGTCAGAAAGGCTCCTTCGATCCTGCCTTTGGCGCAGTAATTCCGCACACTGCGTTCAGAGATATTCCAGCGTTTCGCTGTATCGGCAACAGAAAGATATGCCATTGTAAAACCACCTTCCGTTATCGGCAATAATGTCCGAAAGTTATAGTGTTGATTATATCATTATTGCCGATATTGGTATATAACAATATTCTATGAGTCAAGTAACCTGTTTTTGTTGACTCAGACTTGAGTCAACAGAACAGGTTGCATTGACTCACCTTTTCTCTATAAATTTTCCAGCAGCCAGTTATAGGAGACCGCGGCTTCAAACTGGTAGTTTTTGTCCCCCCGGTCGAAGGTGGTGAAGGACAGCCAGGATTCTTCCGGGATGAGCATGACGTCAAGTTCACCCATGTCTGCGATCTCAAAATGGACGGGTTCGGAAAAATCGATCATGTCCTCGTTGAAATAGATCATAAAATCGCCATCCAGATTTTCCGGTGCAAGCAGCATGTAGTTGCCATCGCGATAGACCTGGATGGTGCCCTTTGTGTCTTTCTCAGCGGAAAGATAATAAAAAGCATCCGTCTCCCGCAGTTCCGCCCGGGTGGAGAGATCCCAGCGGATAGACTCCGGCAGCGGGTTCCGCACATGGTCATCCAGCCAGTCCGGCGCGTAGCTGTTCACCCATTCCGTACGGAAGTTTCCTCCGGAAACATAACCGTCAATATCCGCATAGACTTCCACCTCTTCCCGGCTGTAATCCTCAAAATTGTGTCCCCGGTCTTTATGGATCAGGGTTCGATGTTCATAAGCCTCCGGATATTCCGACTGCAGTTCATCCAGCAGCTGTCCATATTGTGCCGTGATGAGATTGCGGTCGTAGTCGGTATCATACTCGCCCGCCTGCAGCTCGATTGGCAGATTGTAGTAATTCTCCATGCTGATGCCATTCGGATGACCGGAGGACATGTTGACCGCGGCAAAACGGTCTGCCATGCGGGCTCCGATGGCATAGGCGCCGTCACCGCCCGCAGAGAAACCGGTGAGGTAAACCCGGTTGGGATCCACATATTCTGTAAGGATCATATATTCGATCAGACGGTCATAAAGCGGGTAGGATTCCGGATTGAAATGCGTGTCCCATGTGTCCCGTACGCCCCGTACCGCCACATAAACACCGCAGTCCAGGTGGTCAGTGTAGTAATTCCGCATGGCCTCCCACTGGGAATCGTTGAAATCTCCGGTATCATCATATCCGCCGCCATGCATAGCGATGTAAAGCGGGAACCCTTCATCCGGCATCTCGCCGTAAACATCCAGCGTGTAACGCATGGTGGCCTCGCCGAAAGTCATGGCGTATTCTTCTGTCTCTGTCTGAAGTGTTTCGTCATCCAGCATGGTTTCTTCCCATTGATCCCATGCCATTTCACGATATTCCTTCAGCTGACCGATCTCCAGTGCGTCCCCTTCCTCCTGCATCGGTGCGGTGAGCGTCTGTGCACTGACGGAAACGGCAGCGATGAGAAAGATAAAAGAGAGCAGCATGATTAAATTCAAACGGCTTTTCATATGAATGTTCCTTCCTGTAAAGAAAAAATATCTGATTTTAAGTACACAGCACTATTCCTATAAGTGTACCAGACATGGTAAACTTATATCAGGTAATTTGTGTACGGGGTTCGCTTCTGAACCACATTGAAACAAAAAAATAACATTTATCGTTTGATAAAAAGAAAGGATTTGGAAAAAATGAAAAAACTTGTCACACTTTGTCTTGTATTATTCATGCTTGCCTTCACGGCAGTTTGTTTTGCGGAAAAAACCTACACCAACAGCGGCATGACGCTTACTGTTCCGGATAAATATGCCGAACTGGTGCTGGTGGATACGCCCGAAAACGATGACCGGGGAATGCTTTTTTCCATTACGGAAATTGAATCACTGGAAGCAGCGAAAAAGCAGGACGTTTCCTGGCAGGGAGCCGGCTGGCTGTTCGGGATTGGACGGCTGAATGAAGAAGCATTTCATCAGCTTCGCTGCGAAGACGTCCCGGGATATGTCGTTTTTGCGAAGGACGCTGATGCGAACTACTACATCTACTATCATCCCACTGATGTCCGCATGATCCGCGAGGACTACAGCGATCCGAATGCCCTTGCGATATGGAGCGAGCTTTATGAATGGGGTGACAGTCTTCGCGAGACTTTCATCGCGGAAAATGAAGGCCTTACCCCTGTAAAATTCAGCAACACAACGCTGGATGCCTACCTGTCTCAGGTGATGTATAAAGACGATGTGAATTACACCGTCAGCACCACGGAATACGGACCGCAGCAGCCCAATGGCATCAAGGCTTCCGATTATATCAGCCCGCTGGTGCAGAACGTCACCTACACATACCTTCGGGATGAAGAAGCTCCGGACGGCGAATACGTCGTGCTGTACTTCCCGGAGATGGATATTCGTTTTGATTTCTTCTTCCAGGAAGGAAAGGAAAATTACATCCGTCAAGTCTGGTCCAATGATCAGTATGAGCAGCTCTATAAAGCGGAATTTGAGGATGAAACCATCAAAGCCAGTGAAATTATGCATGACTTCTATCGCGAAGTTGTCCAGTACAATTCCCTTGGTTACACCGCTGATGATATGGTCGGCACCTGGGCGGAAAAATTCGCCGGACGCGGCAATATTGAAATTCAGAAAGCTGCAGAAGAAGGGAAATATGATATAAAGATTCACTGGTCCGCCAGTGCTTACCAGATGGCTTATTGGGAAATGACTGCCGAGGTTACAGGGAATGGAGCCGAACTGCGCTATGAAAACGCGAAACATTCCCTCCTCACCTGGGAGTCCGAAGACAAAATGACGGAAGAAGTGCAATATACCGACGGGAAGGGAACCTTCGATTTGCTTTCTACCTATGAAGTGGTCTGGAATGATGAAATCGACCATGCCGGGGATGACACCGTCTTCATCAAAGCCAAATAGTAAATGAAACCTCAGTCCTCCGATTTCTGCTGAAGAAATTGGAGGACTGAAACAATAAGCTGGTATATTCTATTGCTTCCACGCCTTGATATCGGTATCAAGAAATATTCTCATATAACAAAATATTCATTCCTAAAATTGTTATAAATCAAAAAGATCGTTCCGAAAAATGTAAACCATTTTCCCAAAAATTGGTTATTGTATTATCCGGCAAATTATTGTATAATCCTATATATGATTGTTGATCCCTCTGTGGGATTTTTTATTCACATTTTGAAAGGAGCTGTTGTATATGAATCGTATTCACAAGTTATTCTGTCTGCTGCTGGCAGTTGTTATGCTGGCTGCGTTGATCCCGGCGATGGCCGGTGCTCAGGATGAGGACATCCATGTGGTGATCCTGGCGACATCCGATATGCACGGGAACGTCTGGAGCTACTCGTATGAGGATAATACTGAAACTGCCAATAACGGTATGCCCCGCCTGTATACCTATATCAAGCAGGTCCGCGAAGAAAATCCGAACGTTTTCCTCGTTGATGCCGGTGATGACATTCAGGGTACCATCTTGACCGACGACCTGGCCAACAAGTCCCCGGATGAACCGCATCCGGTGATGATTGCCATGAACTACATGGGCTTCGATACCATGACGCTGGGCAACCATGAATTCAACTGGGGTATCGACAACATGAAAAAGATCCTCGGACAGGCTGAATTCCCGGTGCTGGGTCAGAACGTTCTCAATGCCGACGGCTCCTATGTGACCGGTGCCGGCTGGACCATCATCGAACGCGGCGGCGTCAAGCTGGCTGTCATCGGTGTCTGCACCCCGGATATTCCGATCTGGGATGGCAACAAGCAGGGTATTGAAGAAACAACTTTCGAAGCGGCCAATGTCGCGGTCAAGAAGGCTATTGAAGAGATCGGTGACCAGGCTGATATCATCCTTGTTTCCGCTCACATGGGTCAGTATGCCGAATTTGACGAAGAAAACGGCTCGGATGCGGGTTACAAGATTATTGATGACAATCCGGAAGTCGACATTCTGCAGGTTGCCCATATGCACATTACGGTCAATGAAGAATATGAAGGCACACCGGTTGTCGGTGTCCGCAACTCCGGCCGTGAGATCGCCCGCATTGATGTGACACTCGACAAAGATCACAACATCAAAGATATCACCACATCTATCGTTGACATGGTAGACTACGAACCTGCTGAGGAGATCCGCGAGATCCCGGAAATCAAGAAGCTGCATGAAGAAACCATCGCCTTCATTTATGGCGGCGGAGACGGTGAAGAGGGCGAAGACTATGAACCGCTCGGTGTGACTACCGCGAAATTCCAGCCGGTTGATGAAATTCTCGGTCTGCCGGAAGGTAAGCTGCAGGATACCGCCGTCATGGACCTGATCCTGAACATCCAGCTGGCTGAGTCCGGTGCGGATGTGACTGCCTGCGCGCTCTTCAAGGACACCAGCGACCTGCCGGAAGGCAACATCACCTACGGCAATATCTTCGACATCTACAAGTTCGATAACACCCTGTACCGCATGACCGTCACCGGTAAGGAACTGAAGGGGTACATGGAATGGGCAGCTGAATGCTACAACCAGTGGCAGCCGGGCGATATCAATATCTCCTTCGACCCCGAATATCCGGGATACCTCTATGATATGTTCCAAGGCGTGGATTATGAGATCAACCTCTCTAAGCCGAAGGGTGAACGCATCGAGAACGTGATGTTCCATGGTGAACCGCTGAGCGATGACCAGACCCTGACACTGGCTGTCAACAATTACCGCTATTCCTCCGGCATCAAGGCCAAGAACCTGGCTGAAGGAAAGCGTGAATGGGAATCCTCTAACTCCATTCGTGACATGATCGTCGCTTACTTCGGTGAAAATTCACCGGTGGAACCGACTGTCGACAACAACTGGAAGATCACCGGTGTTGACCTCAGCAAGGACGACCCGCGTCGCGCTGAAATCATCGGTCTCATCAACGAAGGCCTGCTGCCGACGCCGTATGCGAAGAGCTACAACCTGGCTGACTATGACGCTCTGATTGCCGAGGCCGAAGCCAACCGCGCCGCCGGTACCCAGTTCGACTCCGACCAGTCGCATTAATATCAATTAGATAATCTTTAGGGGACTGTCTTTCATGGGACAGCCCCCATTTTTTTTGTAAAGGGGCTGTCGCATATAATTATATAGGAAAGCCTGCTGGAGGGAATGCTTCGCAGGGATGCGGCGAGCAGCGCTGCCTTGCCAGCCAAAACTCGTCCCGCGTCCTTTTTTTTACAGTCGGGGGACACGCGCTGAGCAAGCTCATG
>JAFPZX010000161.1 GCA_017417055.1 Anaerolineaceae bacterium | reverse complement strand
GCAAATATAATTTTAGGAACTTCCTATTTTTTTTTCACCAGTTTCTTTGAATATATGATACTTGAGCCGCTCCAGAGGCTCAAGTATCATATATTCAAATTTGCCAGTTTTTCTTTTCTATGGAAATTTGATACGCAGACGAGCGTATCAGTTACCGAGCTCATATCATCGGGATATGATAAAATAGATATTGATATCTGAAGGTTAAAAACAACGAAGGAAATAATGTTGTGAAATATTTTCAAAAATTGTTTAACTACACGCTGTCTTACAAAATATTACTCGTTTTGCTGATAATCATTTACGGATTGCTGTTGTTTCCGCTGCTTTACGTGGGAAAATGGAACGTACCCTGCGCAGACGATTATTCATTTGGTTATCGTGTCCATGACACAATAATGAACAACGGAACGATTAAAGATATTATTCAGGGAGCAGCGGAGAGCGTCAAAGACGCATATTATGCATCACAAGGCTCTGCCGCAGCTGTTTTCCTGTTTGCATTAATGCCGGCTTCGTTTGGCGATCAATATTACGCCATTGTTCCTTATCTCATGCTATTCACCCTCACTGCCGGTATATGCTTTTTTATTGACTCATTATTCAGTATTTTTTCAACCGGGAAACAACTTCATCTAATTATTGCCCTTGCTGTATTGATAGCTTGTACACAATTTCTGCCATCCCCTGTTCAGGCTTTTTACTGGTATAACGGCTCCGTGTATTACACTTTCTTTTTTGGGTTGGCTCTTATCCTTTATAGTCTGATTATCCATGCAGTCAAAGTACCGGAAGGAGAAAAAACTCTCGGTAAACAAATCCTGATCAGCATCCTTTGTATTATCATAGCATTGAGCAACTATATTACCTCACTGACAACGACGATCCTTCTCATATCCGTATTGGGACTTCTGATAATAATAAAGAATAAAAACTGGAAAAAATTGATCGTGCCGATTCTTCTTTACGGAATTGCGTTTACAATCAATATCACCGCACCCGGTCTTGATGCACGGCAAAAACTGGCACCGGAACAAGTCGGCATCGTAAAAGCCATAAAAGAATCGTTCGTACTTGCGGTCACTCAAATCTCAACATGGAACCGGATTCCGGTTATAGCTTTATATCTTCTTATCTGCCCGTTATTGTGGAAAACAGCCTCAGAATCATCATATTCCTTCAAATCTCCGTGGCTGGTCAGTCTTTATTCCTTCTGTTTAACTGCATCTATGAATGCACCAACCATATATGGCGGGATCGAAGCCACTCCTGGACGTGTGGAAAACATCCGCTATTTTGCCATGCTCATACTCTTTGTGATCAACATCTTCTACTGGTTCGGATGGCTCTCCAAAAACAGTCTGAAATATATCGGGAACAATCATTTCAAATTGAGCGTTGGATATTTAGCAGGAATTGTAATTATTTTTTTTGTCGGTACGATCAATTATCCATCCTACCGCATTACATCATATTCTGCTGTTCAATCATATAAGCTGGGACAAATCGGTATGTATAAACATGTCTACAACCAGCGTCTTGAACTTCTGGAAAATCCTGAGATAACGGATGCCATTCTGCGGGAATATCCGAGGAAGAAACCTTTTATTTTGTTCTTTGATGACATTACAGAACATACCGACGACTGGCGCAACAAGGCAATGGCCCGTTATTATCACAAAAATACAGTCCGATTGAGAACGGAAGAAGAGAAAGAACAACAATCCGGAACAACAATCGATTAATCCAACATCCTTTTTTTGTTGTTTGATTAATCACAGGTACAATAAACAATTATGAAAAAGGTCATTTTACCGGTAATTCTTACGGTTTTTCTCATAGCATCCTGCAACACGCCCGACAAACACAAAAGCAATCAACGGCTTGCTACAGAAGTTGCTATGGTTTCCACGTCAATTTTCAGCACAGTACAGGCGGATTGGACTGAAACACCGCTTCCCACCGATATTCCGACCAATATACCCACACCAACGGCGACAAAATCACTTTTTTTTGATCCAAGTGACACTCCGGATGCAGCAGCAACGCAAACCATCGTTGTGATTCCCGAGAATACAGCAACACCGGAAATAACGGAAACACCGATTCCTGTGGAAACCCGCAAAGTGGGACATTTTGTCACCAGAACTCCGGAACCGGGTTATCCGACACCGGACACCCGTCCGCCGGCCGCGCTCTGGCAGCAATGGCCGGTCGTTCCACAGATTTCCGATACTGCTGCTGATATTTACTGGTACGGCGTGCAGGAATTGGGAACAAACCCCCATTACATCTCCCGCATTGGGGACTGCCACTCCGAACCCGGTGTTTTTATGGGCATATACGATACAAATTACTACAGTCTGGCAGACCAAGATAAATATCTTGTTTCCGCAATCGACTTTTTCAAAGGATCTTTTGATACTGTCAGCTATTCCGTCCACGCCGGACTGAGTGTCTCTTCCGCACTCACAAATATCTGGGCAGATCCCAATGCCTGTGAAAGCGGAGAATCAGCCCTGGATTGTGAGATCCGCATCCACAATCCCTCCATCATGTTTGTTAACCTCGGTTCCAACTGGATTCCGGGCGTCAGTATGGATGTTTATTATGAATATCTATCCGAAATCGTCCGGACATTGCTGGATCATGGAATTTTGCCGATTCTTTCATCTAAAGCGGATAACGTGGAAGGAGACAACAGCATCAATCAAACCACAGCTCAGGTCGCACGAGACTTTGACATTCCTTTTTACAACTTCTGGGCAATTTCTCAGTATCTCCCCAACCAGGGTCTGGATCCAAACCGCGACGATGTCCATCTTTCCGTGGAAGCCTGGAACTGGCGCAACTATTATGCTTTGCGCACGCTCTACGAAGTCGGGAAAAAACTGAGCTTGTTTTAGAATCCTCAGCGCATAAATACTTTTTCAAAGGGAAAAAAGAAAAATGAATACGATAAAGAGACTTTTTCGCAGCACAATCTCTTACAAAATAATTCTGATATTCTTGATCATCGTTTTTTGCATACTTCTTTTCCCAATGCTTTACACCGCGAAATGGAATATACCTGCTGCAGATGACTTCAGAAACGCTAAATACGTTCATGATGTGGTCATGAAGGGGGGAAATTTTTTTGATATTATCCGTGCTGCATTTGATTATACGAAATTTTACTATTTTAACTGGCAGGGTACTTCCAGTGCTATTTTTCTTGAAGCCTTACAGCCAATAGCTTTTGATGAAAAATATTATTTTCTCGTTCCTTATATTATGCTGATTCCCCTGATAACAGGAGTATGTGTGTTTGTTCGGAGGTTCTACAGTCTGTTCAACGTGACAGTGAGAGATTCAATGATCATCGCGTTTGTTTCGCTGATTGGATGTACACAGTTTCTGCATTCACCGGTAGAGGGTTTTTACTGGTTTTCAGGAGCCATTCTTTATACTTTTTTCTTTAGCATTTCCCTGATCCTGTATGCTCTGGTCATCAAAATGATTACCAACACAGAGGAAAATAAAAACATAAAATTGATCATAATTACATGTTTATTATGTTTTATAACAGCTTTCAGTAATTTTGTTACAGCCCTGACATCAGCCATTTTGCTGGTTTCCCTATTGTTTTTTTTATACTTTGTCGACAAGAATAAAAATTGGAAGCTGCTGATCCTGCCGGCTGTTTTTTTTGCTGCGGGTTTTTATCTGAATATCACAGCCCCCGGGAATGCCATACGGCAAAGCCAGAATGCAAAAAGTAATTTGGTCTGGGCTGTCACATCTTCATTAAAATATTCATTTGTTCAATTGAAAAATTGGAATACGATCCCGGTGATAGCTCTATATTTGCTGCTGTGTCCGCTGCTATGGAAAATCGCTGCTGAATCGAAATCTTCATTTAAATTTCCATGGCTCATAACTTTATATTCCTATTGTTTATTTTCTTCCATGAACGCACCAACTTTTTATACGATATCCCGTTCAGGCTACGGCCGCAGTCAAAACTTAAGTTTTTTCTGGATGATTCTTCTCATTCCGGTTAATTTTTTTTACTGGTTTGGTTTCCTGCAGCGTAAAAAGATAAAATTTTTGAGCAACAAAAACCATCCCAAAATGAACCTTTGCTATTTTCTACTCATATTAGCAATTTTCATTTACGGTGCTGTTAACCTTCCGATAAACAAACCTATGGTTTCTTTATCAGCGGTCAAAAGCTACATCAACGGGGAAATGGGGTTATATAAACATGTTTTCAATCAACGATTAGTGATATTAAAAAATCCGGAGGTAACAGACCCGATCCTTCGACCATTTCCGTACCCCCGGCCTTATTTGTTCTTTTTTGACGATATTACATATTACCCGGACTATTGGCTGAATACATCCATGAGTGATTATTATCACAAAAATTCAGTCCGTCTTGCCTATCCGGAAGAATTATCGCTGGGAGAATAAACAGACTTTAAATCGTTTTTATCAGTTCTTCAGCGATTTCAGCCATTTGCTCAATTACGTAATCCTGATCTTCCTGCGTCATTTCCACATAAAGCGGAATGGCCAGGCTCAGCCGATCGCACGCATAAGCGCCGGGCAGATCTTCATGCCTGTAACCGTATTTCTTTACATAATATCCCAGCGTATGCAGGGCATGGGTTCCCTGACGTGTAGCGATCCCTGCCTGTTCCAGCCGGTCCATCCATTCATTGCGGAAGGCATTCGCTTCGTCAACGGTCTTACATTTCACCGCATCCGGGATAACCATCGTACAGTACGTCTGATAAATATGTGTATATCCTTCCGGAACATAAGGTGTCCGCACCCAGGGAACAGCATCCGGAAGCAGCCTGTCATAACGATGAGCCAGTTCCGCACGGCAGGCAGCGATATAGTCCAGCTTCTTCATCTGAGCACAGCCAATAGCTCCCTGAATATCTGTCATGCGGTAATTGAACCCAAGCTCATTGTATTCCGGCAGCAGATATCCCTTTCCGGCATTACGCTGAACTTCGGAAACAGAAGCGGCATGAGAGCGCAGGATACGAACATGTTCCGCAAGCTCCGGATCGTTGATCAGCGCCATACCGCCTTCACCCGTGGAGATAGACTTCCGCGGGTGGAAACTGACAGCAGACGGATTTCCGAAACCGCCCTGATGCGTTTCCCCGATTTTAGCTCCGAGTGCACAGGCAGAATCTTCAATGACCTTCAGCCCGCCATATCGTTTGGCAAACTCGTTCACGGCCGGGATGTCAGCACACAGTCCGAATTCATTTACCGGAACAATACCACTCAGCCGGTTTCCGGTCTTTTTATTGAACCATTGTCCATCCCGTTTTTCATAGCGCTTCCCGACAAAATCATCCAGCAAATTGACATCGATATTGAAGGTGACCGGATCAACATCAGCCAAAATCGCGGAAGCGCCGGTATATTCCACCGCGTTTCCGGTAGCCACAAAGGTGAAGGAAGGAACGATCACATCCTGTCCCGGGCCAAATCCCATCGCCGTCATCAGCAGATGTAATGCCGTAGTACAGTTTGTCGTGGCGACACCGAAAGCACAGCCTTCATGAGCCGCAACTGCTTTTTCAAATTCAGCGACACGGGGACCTTGTGCCACCCATCCGGAAGCCAGTGCCTCAGCCGCGGCTTTGGCCTCTTCCTCATCAAAATAAGGTTTCATGATCGGTACTTTACGCATTTTTCCTCTTTTAGCAGTCAGTTGTCAGCAGCCAGCAGTCAGTTATTACTGCCACTCTCCGGCAAAGTCCTTTTGTCAGTTTGTTTTTGAATTTGTTGTTGAACACTATTCATTAATCCATTCAACAATTTGCCTGTTTCAGAACATTGAACCATCAGAAGTCCCATTTCTTCACTCTTTAAATAGTTAAGCCTTTCTCAAAGAATTAGCTGAGTCTCAAGCTCTCCTAACGATCCATTTGCAATTAAAAGAAATCGTAAAAAATCTCTCAGCGATTTTCTTTGTTGTCCTTCAGCAATATTGGATGGTATAGAAATTGCTGCCCGTCTCATTTGGCTTGATAATGAAAACATTTCTTCTTTTGGTAAAAATTTAACTTTTTCATATACCATTACTGCTAAATCCATCGATTTTTGCCATGCATTCAAGTCTTTAAAACATCTGACTAGCATTTTTATTTATCCTTTCAAAAAACAATCAGTAACCTGTCCACGTTACACAATTTTTCACTGAATTTCTTGCTGACTACCGGCTGCTGATTACTGGCAGCTGACTACTGATTGCCAATTTTTCCTTCGCTCTGTCCAGGATACGGATCACTTTTATGCCCTGTTCACCGTTTGCCAGAGATTCATGACCACTGCGGACACAATCGGCAAAATGTTCGATGGAATTGCGCAGTGCGTCTTCCTGCGGAATATAGGGAATCGTAATATCCCCGGACCGGGCTTTAAACTCATACGCTCCGTATTCTTCCCCGGTCTCGATAATCCCCTGATCAAAGATCGTGAGCTTGTCCATGGTTTTCATATCATCAAAGATAACCATCTTTTTCGTCCCGCCGATCATTGTCCGTCGTTCTTTGATCGGTGAGATCCAGCTGGATTTAATGTGAGCCAGAAAACCGTCGTACTTCAGCGTCAGATACGTCAGCGTTTCCTGTGACCCATAATGTTTTTCACCGATAGCCTCCACATGGTAAGGTTCTTTTCCCCCGGAGATATAGTCAATAACGGCCAGGTCATGAACCGCCAGATCCATCATGGCATTCACATCCCGGCGAATCGGCCCAAGATTCATACGGGAAACATCGAAATAGATCAAATCGCCCAATACGCCGTCATCATACATCTTTTTGATGTACCGGATAATCGGATGGAAAATCATGATGTGATCCGTATGTAAAATAACGCCATTCTCATGAGCTAACCGCGTAAGCTCTTCCGCTCGGGCAGCATCGGAAGCCATGGGTTTTTCGATGAACAGATGTTTACCCGCCTGCAATATCCGTTTAGCAACTTCAAAAGAAGGATCTGTCTGGATCACCAGAGCAAAAGCATCCACATTCGGGTCACTGAGATATTTTTCATAATCAACAATGTAATCGGGAATAGCAGATCCATAAACGTTTTCCGCCGCGGTCAACCGGGACTGCGCCGAATCAGAGAGCGCAATCATATTCGTTTCCCGTGACTGCATGATATTGCGGGCAACGTTGGTGCCCCAATATCCATACCCAATTTGCACAATGTTGATCGGTTTTTTGTTATCCATTCGTTCTCCTGAAATTTGCTGTATCGGGAAACTCACGCTTCACTTTTCCCGCCTAAATTTTCAACTTCATCAATAATAAATACAGGCCTTGCCCGTGCCGCGTCCAGCGTCCGCCACAGATATTCCGCAATGACGCCCAGGGAAATGTTGGTCAGACCAAATCCAAGCATCAGCACAGAAATCAGCGACGGCCAGCCCAGCGTGACCGGACGGATATTGAAGAGTTTAACAATAATCAAATCAAGGGCTATCAAGGCACCCACAAAAGCAAATATAAATCCCAGCACCGAAACCATACGGATCGGGAAAAAAGAAAACGATACGAAGGAATCGATCAGCAGCTTCAGTTTTTTCCCGAAGGTCCATTTGGAATGGCCATGCTCACGTTCCCGGTAATCCATGTTCAAAATAGTCTGCTTAAACCCCATGGAAATCACCTGCAGCACCACTGAGGAATTGAGTTCCGGGTTAGCATTCAGGGCATTTTTGACCTTTTCATTGAAAAAAATTGTATTGACACCCTTTTCAGGATATCCGGGAATCGCCCATTTGCGGATCATCGCCGAATAAATTCGGGAAAAAGTTTCCTCAGACCGGGAAACCTTCACCTGATTTTTTTGAACCAGGACCAGATCATATCCTTCCTGTATCCGTTTATATCCTTCCCCGATAATTTCCAGCGGTTCCTGCAAATCTGCACCCAGCCAGACACAGTTCGGCGCGGAAGCATTCATAAATCCGGCCCTGACAGCGGGATGGGATCCGAAATTGCGCGAAAACTTTACCAGTTTGGCAGTAAAATTGTGAAATTCAGCCTGTTCCAGCCATTCAACAGAACCATCCGTTGAGCCGTCATCCACAAAGACAACTTCCACAGGGACCCCCACAGTCGGCAGATAATCCTCCAATGCCGCGCAAATCAGGGGTAGATTTTCCTCTTCATTCAAAAAAGGGATGATTAATGAGATTTCAGAATATTTCATTTAAAACAATCTCCACATAATACCATTTATCCCCACGGTGACCGAAGAAAGTGATCAGGTCATCTGAAAAGAAGGGGTTTAATTCAGTGTACTCGCCGACATAACCGTAAGGAATATCATCAAAACCCAGATCATAATCCTGATTGTTGATCGATATGCCATAACCATTTTCATTTTCATAAAAATAGAAAAGTCTTGCGTCCGTTCGATAATACTCAACGCTGATAATCGTATAGCCAAAACTGCGGATATAACCTCTCAATTTATCATAATTCTGCTGACTTCGGATCACGCGGTCTGTATAAACAAGACTCGTCAGGGCAGGATTCGGATCGATATCTACTGTTAACCGAACCGGAAGATACCAGTCTCCGCCGTAACAAATGATGCCCCAGTTGGTTACCATTGGACTTTCTACGTAAGGGATCCAGTAATCCGTAAAATCATATCCATTGGAAGCCACGATCAAATTTGCCCGGGTCGGATGGGACGGGTCACGGTTCATTTCCTGATTGTATTCAAGATAAGAAGAATATGCTTCGCCGTACAGACCCAAATTGAAATCAGTACGAGCATCAAGAGAATGTTTATATCTGTCTTCCAGATGATCATTCAGACTGAGCGTCGGTGTCGGCACCGGCGTACCGGTTTCGTCCGGTGTGGGGGTCCGCTGCGGCCGGTTCGGTGTGGATGTCGGGCGTCCATAACCATAATAATCATAACCATAGCCGTAAGGATCATAGGTATATCCATAAGGATCCTCCGTTGCCTCAGAGGTTGCAGTCGGAAGCGGTGTGGATGTAGCAGCAGCAGCCTTGATTGAAACAGGATTCAAAGACGGGAAACTTTCCAATTCATATTCAGTGTAAGTCAGATTCGATGGAAAAATGCTCACATCAACCTGTTTTGGCTCTATATCTTCTCGAATAACGTGGATCGCGATCAGATCGGCATTAATTTCCGTTACATCTTCACCGGACGTTCCAAAAACGATTACCTCGCTGCCTTCCACCATTTTTTCTGAGGAAACAAGATTTTTATGGGCATCGACATAAAAACTGAAATCATCACAATTGACCTTGAATTCTGTACCGGAATGATGTTCCAGCTTAAAGGAACCAGTAGATGTCACATACCCCCAGGCATCTGTCGTCATAATAAACTCACCGACAGTCCCAAACGCTATAACTTCCCGGAAAGGTTTTTCAGGAAGTTTTTCTTCCCTGACCTGAAGGAATATATCCCCGGGATCCGAATAATTGACAAAGCTTCCGATAGAAGGCGTCGGCGTGGGAGTGACCGGAGGCAGCGTCGGGATATCCGTCACCTGGTTCAAACTCAGCTGAGGCGTTTCGGTTTCCAACGGCATCGGCGTCATTCGAAACACAGGCAGCATTTGACAGCCTGAAAGCACAAGACTGAGCAGAAATACGATCAAAATCTGTTGAATTCTCTTTTCCATCTTTTATATTATAGCTTTATAATGCGGATTTCAGAATAAAAAATGAATTTTACTCGATTATGCTCTATAATAGTTATTATTCACAAAGCAAATGGGGACTGTCCCTTCATGGGACCGTCCCCACTATTTACGACCTAACTGCATGGGGATGGACCCATGAATGGACAGTCCCCGATTAAGACATGGAGATATAACACAATGATCGACAAACCCTTTGAACTGCACGCACCATACAAACCGATGGGAGACCAGCCGCAGGCTATTGCGGAACTAGTGGAAGGCATCAATGCCGGACGAAGGCATCAGGTCCTGCTCGGAGCGACCGGCACCGGGAAAACCTTCACCATGGCCAACATCATCCAGCAGGTCCAGCGCCCCGCATTGGTGATGGCCCATAACAAGACCCTGGCCGCCCAGCTGTACGCGGAGTTCAAAGAGTTTTTCCCGAACAACGCTGTCGAATATTTTGTCTCCTACTACGACTACTACCAACCGGAAGCCTATGTACCCCGGCATGACCTTTATATCGAAAAAGAAACCGACACCAACGACGAAATCGACCGGCTGCGGCTGGCTGCCACAGCCGCGCTGACCGGACGCAAGGACGTGATCATTATTGCCTCAGTCTCCTGTATATACGGTCTGGGCGACCCTGAACTTTACGGCAAATATATCATCACGCTCAAAACCGGGACGATCAACCGCCGCAACGCCCTGCTGCGCAGCCTGCTCGAAAGCCACTACGAACGCCACGATATGGACTTCAAACCGGGTTCCTTCCGGGTCCGCGGAGACACGCTGGATATTTATCCGGCTTATGATGAAAACACCGCTTACCGCATCTCCTTCTTTGATGATGAAATCGAACGCATCACCGCGGTCAATCCACTGACGGGTGAACTGCTGGAGGTGTTGGGCAGCGTCGACATCTTCCCGGCCAAGCATTACCTGACCGACGAAGCCCGGCTAAAGCAGTCCCTGACCGATATCGAAAATGAACTGGCAGAGCGCATCAAATTCTTTAAGGATCGGGAAATGTACCTCGAAGCCCAGCGCATTGAACAGCGCACCAACTTCGACCTGGAAATGATTCGTGAGACCGGTTACTGCTCCGGCATCGAAAACTACTCCCGCCACCTGGACCAGCGTCCCGCAGGGTCCCATCCGTGGACACTGATGGACTTTCTGCCGACGGATTACCTGCTCTTTATCGACGAATCCCACATGACCATCCCGCAGATCCGCGGTATGCACCATGGGGACTTCAATCGAAAGAACACGCTCATCGAATACGGATTTCGTCTGCCCTCCGCACTGGACAACCGCCCGCTGACCTTCGAGGAATTTGAAGAGGTAATGGGGCAGACCATCTACACCTCCGCGACGCCCGGGCCTTATGAGATGCAGCATGCGGAGCATGTTGCCGAGCAAATCATCCGACCGACAGGTCTGGTCGATCCTGTGGTTGAAGTCCGTCCGATCAAAGGACAAATCGACGATTTGATCGCTGAGATCCGCAAGCGCACCGCTATCCACCAGCGTGTTCTGGTCACAACCTTAACAAAACGCATGGCGGAAGATCTGACAGATTACCTGAAAGACAACGAGATCAAGGTGCAGTATCTGCATTCCGAAGTGGATACACTGGAACGCATTTCCATCCTGCGGGACATGCGCGCCGGTGTCTACGACGTGATCGTCGGTATTAACCTGCTGCGGGAGGGTCTGGATCTGCCGGAGGTTTCGCTTGTCGCCATCATCGATGCGGATAAGGAAGGTTTCCTGCGCTCATCCGTCTCGCTGATCCAGACCATCGGACGCGCTGCCCGCAACGCGGACGGCAAGGTCATCATGTACGCCGACAATATGACGGATTCCATGAAATACGCCATTGACGAGACCAACCGCCGCCGCAAAAAACAGCTGGCTTATAACGAAGAACATCACATTAAGCCGATGACCATTCAGAAGGCCATATACGACCTCTCCGAACGCTTGACCACTTCTTCCGCCATTTCCGACGCTAAGAAGGACTTCCGCGATACAAAACAGCGTCTTCCGAAGAACGAGCTCAAGCACGCTCTGGCGCAACTGGAAAAGGAGATGAAGGAAGCCGCAAAGAACCTCGAATTCGAAAGGGCAGCCGAACTCCGCAACCAGGTTTACGAAATGCGCGGTCTCCTTGCCGACCTCGAAGACGTTCCCCCGTGGAAACGCGCCCGCATGCTCGCCGGGGAAATTGAGTAAAATAATAATTACCAAGACACTGAGACCTGTTTTTTCTACGCAGTATCGAGAAAAGAGATCTCGGTGTTTGGCAATTTCACCTTATCGTTACGTATTTTTGATATTTACTGGTTGGTTTATCCGGCATCGTCATTGCAATACGTCCAATTTCCAGTAATGGATAAAGGATTTTCATTATCGTTCTTCTATCTTTATATCCCAGGTATTCTTTGATTTCTTTTATGCTTTTCGGAGTTACACAAAATCTTAATATTTTTTCAATCTTATTCTTAGTATCTTGTACATTTTCATCTTGTACATTCAGACTTTGATCTTGTACATTTTTTTCTTTATCTGGAGTAATGAGTATGGTATTATCGTAAGCGTCAAATAGCGGACGCTATGCAGGGACATTTCCAGAACGGCAATCTGCCGAAGCATTGGCGGGAAGAAGGGTATCAACGTCAGATGGTGTAGACATATTGAGATATGGTGCCTTTTTCAGAACCCAAGTCAGGT
>JAFPZX010000160.1 GCA_017417055.1 Anaerolineaceae bacterium | reverse complement strand
CTGCTCGATCCCATTGAGCTCCGGGTAGGCTGCTAGAGTCGTACGGTAACGTGCGTCCAAGAGAGATGGTCATCTCAGACGGGAGACTCGAGTTACTTCCTCTGAACAGAATGCGGCTTATAGATCAGCCTGATTTTTTTTTGATTATTAGGGAATAGGAGAACGGATTCATGGATCTGTCTGTTATCATACCGGTTTATAACGAAGTCAAAACCATAGAAGAAGTGATTGCACGCGTACAGGCTACGGGATTTGCCAAGGAAATCATTCTTGTCGATGACGGGTCGAAAGACGGGTCAACTGAAATCTTAAAGAAATATCAGGGAAAAGACGGATTCCAGGTGATTCTCTGTGATCAAAACCGTGGGAAAGGGGCCGCCGTCCGGGAAGGGATCAAGGCTGCCAAGTCGACCTATGCGATCATTCAGGACGCGGATTTTGAATATGACCCGAAAGATTATGCCAAATTGATGCCGGTCATCGAATCCGGAAAGGCAGATGTGGTGTATGGTTCCCGTTTTATGGAAAGCACCGAATACTTTTATCTCCGCTCGCTGGCAGCAAACAAGCTGCTCACTTTCCTGACCAATGTCCTGTACCGTACCAAACTCACTGATATGGAGACCTGCTATAAGCTCTTCAAAGTCGCTGATGTGCGGGAAATCCCTCTTCATTCGCGGCGTTTTGAATTTGAACCGGAACTGACGACCAAGCTGCTGAAACGCGGTTATAAAATCGTGGAGATCCCGATCAGTTATAACGGACGTTCGTATGATGAGGGAAAAAAGATCAAACCGAAAGACGGTTTGATCGCATTGTGGACACTTTTCAAATATCGGTTTAAGGACTGAATCGGTTGGTATTGGGTTGTTATGAGAGTCGCTGTCATTTCCGATACGCATGATGCTGTTTTCAGTACGCAGGAGGTTTTAAAAACTATCGCTGCGCAGGGTGTGGACACGATCATCCATTGCGGTGATATGGCAAGCGCTTACACCGCGGAATTGTTCAAGGATTTCTGTGTCTATCATGCCTGGGGAAACAACGATTTTGATACGGTCGGGATCGGATTCGCGATTCAGATGTGCAAACCCGGTTCCCGTTCCGACCGCTGGTTCAAAGGGGTGTTTGACGGAAAATTGGTGGCTGCCCTTCATGAGGAGAGTTCCCGTCAGTTTGCCAGCTTGATGGATTCCGGTCTGTTTGACTATATTTTTGTCGGACATACACATCGTAAATCTGACCGGATGGAAGGAAAAACCCGTGTGATCAATCCCGGAGCGATCGGCGGCGCCCACCGCGGGCCGAGGGGTTTTGTCATTGTGGATTTTGCCACCGGCGAAGTTGAAGATTACCTTACGGAGTAAACAGCGGAATTTAGCGGAGTGCCTGATTAACCATTACTCATCACGACTCATATCACACGAAGCACTATGAACATTATTCTCACGCATGAACAGGCCGATTTTGACGCTGCGGGATCGGTTTTAGCCGCCTGGCTGCTTGATCCGTCGCGGATGCCGGTTTTGCCGAAGCGGCGGAACCGGAATCTGGCTGCATTTATCGATGATTATAAGAACCGCCTGCCTTTCTTTACCTGGAAAACCCTTCCTAAAGGGACAATTGATCGGGTCTATATTACCGATACGCAGAATATTGAGCCGCATAGCCGGCTGGAGCCTGTCCGGGATTATGTGGTCTGGGATCATCATCCCCATCGGCATATTTATCCGGATCGGGAGGAAAACATTTATGACCCGACCGGTGCCTGCACGACCTTTCTGGTGGAAAAGCTAATGGAAAAACCCGGTATGCATCCCGGACGGATTTTCACGACCCTGATGCTGATGGGAATTTACGAAGATACCGGCTCACTGAGTTATGGCTCTACCACGCCGCGGGACATTCGCGCGGCTGCCTGGCTGGTGGAAAAAGGCGCGGATCTGGATTTGATGCGCCGCTACGTACTGCAGCCGATGACTGATAATCAGCAGGCCGGGTGCGAACGACTGATTCAGACCATGGAGACCTATGAGATCAAAGGACAAAGCATCATCATCGCGCATGCGGATATCCGGACGATTGGTGATGAATTTTCCGCGGTGGCTCATCAGCTGCGCGACATGTTCAATCCGGATGGATTGATTTTGCTGCTTGCTGTCCGGACGGGCGTGCGGATCATCTGCCGGGCTACCACGGATGATATCGATTTCGGCGCGATGATGCGGTCTATGAATGGCGGCGGGCACAGCAGAGCTGCCTCCGGTATGATCCCGCTGGATTATATGGAAGCGGTCAACGCGGAAGATGTGCTTTTTGACGCGCGTGAGACGGTTCTGGAAGCGCTGCATGGTTTCATCAAAGAACCGCCAATGAACCTTGCTGAGAAGCTGAATGAACAAATCCCGGGGGATCAGCTTGAATTGATCCGAAAAGTCGCGGACTGTGCGGAACAGCTGGACATGCCTGTGTATATTGTCGGCGGTGTTGTGCGTGATCTGCTGCTGGATCACCCTGTGATGGATTTTGATATTGTGGCCGAAGGAGATGCCACGCAGCTGGGCAGACAATTGACCGCTCAGCATGGCGGAAAACTGGTCACGCATCCGCAGTTTTTCACTGCAAAATGGCAGATGAGCAGCGGAACTTCACTGGACCTGATCAGCGCCAGGTCGGAAACTTACAGCGCTCCGGGGGCACTGCCGACTGTGGCAATGGCTGATATCGAAGCGGACCTGCGAAGGAGAGACTTCAGTCTCAATACGCTTGCTGTCCGCCTGGATGGGGAGCATTACGGAGAGCTTGTCGATGTTTGCGGCGGTCTCCAGGATTTGCAGGATGAGTTGATTCGTACCCTGCATGACCGCTCTTTTATCGATGACCCGACCCGGATGTTCCGCGCGGTGCGGTTTGAACAGCGGCTGGATTTTGCGTTGGAAACGGATACGCTGCGTCAGCTTCGTGAACAATTGAGCGGTGTGGTCGGCCTTACCGGACAGCGGATTCGGCATGAGCTGCTGCTTTACTGCGATGAGGAATATCCGGAGAAGGATTTTGCCCGTATCACGCAGCTTGGGATCGCGGCTCAAATTCATGAAGATCTGGTTTGGAATGGACAAATCGAAATGGACTGTATCCGCTTCCGTGAGACGGTTCCGGGTAAGTTCTGGCAGAACCTTTCCGGGCTTGATTTTGATATGGTTGAGTCTGAAGGTGCGCTATGGACCTGGCTGAGCTTTTTCCCCGTGAAAACTGTTACCCTGATTGCTGAACGCCTGGTTCTTTCTAAAAAGGAACAGCGTTGTATCGAAGAGCTTTCCCATCTGCGGACGGAATTTCCAAAAATTCTACAAAATGAGCCTTCCGAAATCACGTTTTATCTCGAATCATTTATTCCGGAGGCAATTTATTGCTATGCCCTTTTTTGTACTGAAGCGGAACGCAGCATTTTGAAAAATTACGTCGTTTCCTGGCATTGGATTCGGCCATCTTTCAGCGGAAATGATCTGATGGGGATGGGTGTGGAACCCGGTCCGAAAATGAAAGCTGTGCTTGCAGGGCTCCGTTCTGCCTGTATTGACGAAGGGCTGCAGCCGGAAGATGAGGCGGAATGGGTCAAATCGTTTCTGGAAAGGGATGCGGAATAAGATGGAAATGAATTGGATCAATCACGTCCGCATTCGGCTGCTGAGGGAAGAGGATCTGCCTGCATTGGAGTGGGATGGAGAATATAAACGCTACCGCAGGATCTACAGGGAGATTTATCGGAACTCCCAAAAGGGGCTTTCAATTCCCCTGGTTGCGGAAACTACTGAAGATGGAATCGTGGGACAGGTATTCCTTTCACAAAAAGATCCCAATCCGAATTATGGTATTCGGTCGCGTTATTTCTTCCTCAGTTCCTTTCGTATCAAGCCGCAGTTCCGTGATCAGGGACTTGGCAGTCTGCTCTTAGCGGAATGTGAAAAACAGGTCCGGCTGCACCGCATGCGTGATATTTATCTGAACTGCGCCAAAGATAATAACCGTGCCCGCTGGTTTTATTTGGAGCATGGGTTTCAGGTCGTCCGCATCGATGAAGGCACCTGGACATATGTGAATGACGAGGGATTTGTGGTTTCAGAGCCTCAGAATTCCTATTTAATGAGGAAAACATTATCCCGGATCTTTTGGAGTCCTCGAAGGCGGGAGGCTGTTCGATGAAAGAACATACCATCCTTGATGTATATAACAGCTTGTCTTCCGGAAAAAAGATTTTGACAGTCGTGGATTCACGATTGAATTCAGTTTCTTATGACTTGGCGGATTTAGACGACCAGTCGTCCCGGGCAGCAGCCGTTTTGTCTGCTTATGGATGCAGCAAAGGGGACCGTGTGCTGATTTCTGAGCGGGATACGCTGACGATCTGGTCCTTTTTCTGGGGAGCGCTGAAGCTCGGCGCTGTGCCTTGTGTACTTTTTCCGGGATTGGGACTCAGCGGGCTGGAAGTTCGCTTGAAGGCTGCGGAGGTATGCTTTTGGATTACCGATATTCATCTATCGAAATTCGTTGATCGTATTCATTTTCCCGACAGTCTGAAGCGTGTTATCCTGACGGGTGAGGCTGCAGGTTTTGAAAATAACCGGATGTTTGTCCGGTATGCGAAAAATGAATGGAAGCCGGAATTTCCCCGTGCCAGTGTTGATCCCGATGATCCCGCGTTTATCGTCTTTACTTCGGGAACTACCGGAATTCCGAAACCTGTTGTTCATCGGCATGGGATTGCTGAGTCTATCGTCAGCAGTATGAAGAATGTACTGCATGCCGATATGGATGATGTGTACTGGTGTACCGCTCATCCGGCCTGGATCACCGGGACTGTTTATGGTTTGCTTGGACCAGTGTTGTGCGGGATCCCATCGGTTCAATATGAGGGGAATTTCCATGCCAAACGCTGGATGCCGATCCTTCAGGATCAAAAGGTCAGCCTGTGGTACACAGCTCCGACAGCCTTACGTGCCCTAATGCGGGAGGAGCCTGCCTTTTTTGACAGTTATGATTTTTCGGCTTTGAAACAAATTTACAGCATTGGGGAGCCGTTGAGCGCTGCGGTTTATCATTGGGGTGAACGGATATTTTCACAAGGAATTTACGATACCTGGTTCCAGACGGAATGCGGAACGATCCGCATCGCCAATCAGCCGGAAGAGCCAATTATTCCGGGTTGGATGGGTAAGCCTGTATCAGACTGTACTGCGGAGATTTTAGAAACGGATCCGGATGGTATCGGTGAATTGATGTTGAATACCGGATTTACTTCGCTGTTCACAGAATATTATCATATGCCCGATGAAACAGCTTTGAAAATCAAAAATGGAGCATATTTGACGGGAGATTTGGTAACACAAAATGCGGATGGATATTTCCATTTTGAAGGCCGGGCTGATGATGTGATCAATACCTCCGGTCATCTGGTTGGTCCGTTGGAAATTGAGCAGGTGCTGGCTGATAATCCGGCTGTGGCTGCCGCGGCCGTTGTTGCTGAACCGGATGAACTGCTTTACGAAGCGCCGGCTGCATTTATTGTTTTGCGGGAAGGGCAGGAATGGTCGCGTCAATTGGAGACAGAGCTGAAAGTTTCTGTCAATACTTGCGTGTCATCTTACGCGGTACCGAAACATTTTTATGTTGTCGATAATCTCCCTCAAACTCCCAGCGGAAAAATTAATCGGTCGGAATTGAGAAATTTGCTGAAATCCGGGTTGTAACGCTGTTCCTGAAGTTATAAATACCGGTAAAAAATGATATAATGAGTACAGATGGTTTGTATATTCGCAGCGTTTTGGTTGTTTAACTTGAAAAATAGAAGAGGATAGACCGTGAAATGTTTTGTCACCGGGGCTGCCGGGTTTTTAGGGACAGCATTGTCCAATAAATTAATTGAAGAAGGCCACGAAGTTATCGGGCTGGACGACTGCTCCGGCGGTGAACCGGAACGGCTTTCGCCGGAGGTTCAATTTGTTCGCAATGACCTGAACAGTAAGGAATCACTTTGGCGGCTGTTGAAGAACGTTGATATTATTTATCATCTGGCAGCCAAAGTCATTGTTCCGGATTCTCTTCTTTATCCCGGTGAGTATGAAAAGACTAATGTGGGTGGCACAGTCACCTTACTGGAAGCCATGCATGATGTCGGGAACCGGAAAATGGTTTTTGCCTCTTCCGGGGCAATTTACGGCAATCAGCCGGTTATGCCTTTGCGGGAGGATATGAATCCGCGTCCGGAATCACCTTATGCTGTTTCGAAACTGGCCGGAGAATTTTATATCCGCACGATCGGTCAGCTTTGGGGACTGCAGGCAGTTTGTCTGCGTATATTCAATTGCTATGGACCGTATCAGGGTTTTACTTTTGCCCATTCTCCTGTTATTCCGACTTTTCTGCGTCAGTCCGCATTGAAAGGGACTGTTGTGATCCACGGGGATGGCACCAAAACGCGGGATTTTGTCTATGTTGATGATGTGGTCGATGCTTTTATCGCGGCTGCATTCCTTGAAAAGAATGACGAAACGGTCATCAATATCGGTTCCGGAATTGAAACATCAGTGAATCAGGTTCTCGAATTGGCCCAGAAAATTACAGGCATTGAACCGCAAATTGTCCATAATCCACGGCGGGTTGGTGGTGCCAACCGAATGGTTGCTGATCTTGCAATCGCGGAAAAAGAGTTAAATTATCATCCGAAGGTTATGCTGGAAGAGGGAATGCGCCGGACATTCGAAATGGATGAGAATCTGCGGCAATAGTGGACTCTGAATCCTGGATTTGTGAGTAAAATCTTATGAGGGTATCATTTATCTGATACCGTTGGAGATACATGGAATAAACAGCTGATAGTTGGATGCTAAAGGCTGATTGCTGAAATGAGGTATATAAAATGAGTGAAAATTTAACTGTCGGAAAAGATGTTGTAGTCGGATTGGCTTACACACTTTACGTTGAAAATGCTGTGGAAGATTCCGCATCTGCCGCTGCTCCGTTGGAATATATCCATGGACATGGAAATCTGATCTCCGGATTGGAAAAGGCTTTGGAAGGTATGAATGTCGGTGATAAAAAGCAAGTCACTGTGGAACCGGAAGATGGGTATGGTGAATATGATCCGGAACAGGTTGTCGAGTTGGAACGCAGCCTTTTCCCTGCTGACTTCCCGATCAAAAAGGGCCAGATGGTTCCGCTTGAAGATGACAATGGCAACCATTTCCACAGCTATATCCAGGATTGGAATGATGATACAGTGACTGTCGATCTGAATCCGCCTATGGCCGGGAAAACACTTGTGTTTGACTGCGAGATCGTTTCCCTGCGCCCGGGTACTGAAGAAGAAATTGAAGCCGGATCGATTTATCTGGATGATGGCTGCGGCTGCGATGACTGCAGTTCCTGCGGGCATCACTGCCACTAATAATCGGTATTCAGAAAAAGCAGTCAGTGATCAGAAATATGATTTTTATTAAGGTTCTGTCCACTGACTGCTGCTTATTGACCGTTTCTCCATGAAAAACAACAGCGTACTGATCATCGGAGCAGGAATCGGTGGTCTCGCCGTCGGTATCCGGTTAGCAGCCGAAGGCTTTCGGGTTCGTATCGTTGAAAAAAATGATTATCCTGGCGGATGGCTCAATCCAGTCCGTATCGGGGATTTCACTTTTCCCAACGCGGGCAGTCTTATTACCATGCCGCAGCAGCTTGAGACATTGTTCAGCAGTGTCGGACGATCTTTGTCGGATTATCTGGAACTGGAGGAATTCTCTCCGATTATGCGGTTCATTTTTTCTGACGAGCATGAATATACGCTGTATCGTGAAGCAGCTGATACGCTGATGAAAAACAGCCTTTTCGGGCTGAATGATCAACAGGGCTACACTGCCTACGGGAAACGATCTGATCGCATCCTGGATGAATTTCAAACAAAGTTTTTCTCAAAGCCATATAAACGCAGCCTTAATCCCTTTGTACCGGAATTTGGTTTCCGGAATCTTCGTCCCGGACGGAGTGGACTCCGTGTCAGTACACGGCTTTTCACTTCAGAGGAATTGCGAATCATTCATGCTTTCTGGTCAATGTTTTGCGGAGGAGCACCTTCGGTCAGCAGCCATTTTTATCGGATTATTCCCGCGGTGATGCAGCGTTGGGGTGTATACCTCGTGAAGGGTGGGACGAGTACGCTTGTCAACGCTTTGGTCAAGCTCTTCCATGAGTGCGGCGGAGAAATCCAATATAACTCTGAAGCTCAATCCATTCAGGTTTACAATGGGTCTGTAACCGGTGTTCGCTTGAATGATAACAGTATTCGCATGGCTGATTATGTCATTTCTGACGCTGACACAGCGTATACCTGCCGCTATTTGATCGACTCAGACCGGTTCCGTTATTCGTTCGTTACAGAAGCGCAAAAAAGAACACCCGGAATTTCATTATTCATCTACCATATGGCTCTGAAAACGCCCCCTGTCGAAAAACAAGCACTGCTTGGGTTTAATGTCATCATGCCCCAGAATCTCCGCGAATGGGAAAGGGAACTTTTTTCAGAAAATCGACTCCCTTCAGATTTGATGTTTTATCTCAATGTTCCGGATAAAATCGATTCCGCTTTTGTACCGGAGGGACAAGGTGCGCTTAGTGTGATCTGTCCGGTTCCCAATTTGAATTCCGAAATCAATTGGCCGCAGGAATCCTACCGCTTCCGTGATCATATTTTGACTGCATTGCAGACTCTCTTTGAAAATGATTTGCGTTCTGATCTTATTGGGGAACGTTATATCACCCCGGTTATGCTTCAAGATATGTTCAACAGTTATCAAGGCGCAGCCTGGGGATTTTCGCCGAATCAGGAGAAAACGGAAGTCCCGCATTTGCCAAACCAATGCAGAGATATTGAAAACCTCTACCTGGTTGGTAATGGAGCCCATCCGGGACCTTTTCTCCCTGCCATTCTTCAGAGTGCGGAAATTGTACATCAAGAGATCGTTAATGGAAGACATGGAAAGTAAAATATCGGGAAAAAGTCATTTTGTATCTTTTTATCGGTTTTTATAATACATTTTCCTCTTGATTAGGAATTTACTTTGAAAAAATCTGCATCATATAAACCACAGGGACATCAGACGCGGGGAAAAACTGCACGTAATCGCTTGCGGCGGTCGGATATTTTTCTGCTGCTGACCCAGGGCGCCCTGATTCGAATGAGGGATGATGCGGATACCCGTTCGTTTTATGTCGATCTCGGGTATGGATTTGAACCTTTCACAACACTGGAAACTGCGGAAAGATTACGCATACAGAATCCGGATCTGTCAGTTCTTGGCGTGGAGATCGATCCGGAACGTGTAGCTGCCGCAAAGCCGTTTGAAGATGATCAAACTTTTTTCCGCCTTGGCGGGTTCAATCTGCCATTGCAAAATAATGAGTCGGCCCGATTGATCCGTGCGTTTAATGTATTGAGACAATATGATGAAGCTGAGTGGCGGGAACCAATCGAACAGCTCGGACTTCAATTGATTCCCGGTGGTATGCTGCTGGAGGGTACATCCAATCCAACCGGATCCGTTTGGACCGCGAATGTTATTCGAAGATCCTCCATTCCTCCCTATCAGGTCATTCGGGATGGATTCGTGTTCAGCACAAATTTCCACATGGGATTCGAACCGGATCTTTTCCAGCCAGTTCTGACAAAGAATTATATCCATCGCATGATACCGGGTGAGCTGATCCATACTTTTATGGAACGTTGGAAAACCGCCTTCCGGAACCAATCGCCAATGCGCAGTTTTGGGCTGCGAGCCTTGTTTTGTTCTGCTGCTGCGGAGCTGGAAAATGCTGGATATCATATTGATATGCGTCCGCAGCTGCTTCGCCGGGGATTTCTGTATTGGAGATTCCGGGATTTATAGCCATATCGTTGCAATTCAAAACGAATCATATGGGGACAGACATGCCTGTGCCGAGAAAACGACACAAACGTGCTTGTCCTCATATGCATTTTTCGGAACCTTTGATGGAAAAAGCCAATCTGTTTATGTAATTAAGTAAAAATGGTCTTGACAATTTGAGTTTGTTTATTTAAACTAATAATTAGTAATCGCAAACTTGTTGGTGCCCCGATGAAAACAGAACAAATTGCTGAAGAACTCAATCAGATACAAATTACTCATGCCAAAGCATTTTCGCGGCTTGCTGATATGTTCACGTTAAATGGTGAAACCGGTGTATTGATATGGCTGAATCAACAACAGAGAGAAGTATTTGCTATTGACATCATTGACCACTTCGGACTGACAGCCGGTCGGGTTGCAAACATTGTCAAGAAGCTGGAGCAAAAAGGCTACCTGACACGGGAACATAACATCACTGATCTGCGAAAATCACTGATAAGATTGACCAAATCAGGTATGGATTATGCTGAAAAACAATATACTCAAATGAATAAAAACCATATGAGTATCATTGAAGCTCTCGGTGAAGAAGATTCAGCAACCATGCTGCGACTGCTCAAGCATATTCTTTCCCAGTTGGAACTTACTGTTTAGAATTATTTATCCTCAAACAGTCCTGATTTTCAATTCAATAGTTTTCGCTAATAATTATTATTGTATACTAAATAAGAAATGTGAAACCGGTAAATTGAAACCGAAACTCAGGAGAAGAAATGAGCACATTAAAACAATTGGCAATTGGAGATTCCGCGGTTGTAACGAAAGTGGGCGGTGAAGGATCATTACGGCAGCATTTTTTGGACATGGGGCTGATCCCGGGAACTGAAGTTAAAGTGATGAAATACGCCCCAATGGGCGACCCGATTGAAATCCGTCTGCATGGATATGAATTAACCCTTCGTCTTGCGGAAGCAGATCAAATCGAAATAAAACCGCTGAAATCCGCTGATGCGAAAGAAAACCAAAAGATAAAAAGAAAAAATCATCCGCATCCAGGCCTTGGTGAGGAAGGAATATTTCATCCAAAAGGCAGCGGAGATCCGCTTCCAGAAGGAACCATGTTAACTTTTGCGTTGGTTGGGAACCAAAACAGCGGTAAGACAACCTTATTCAATCAATTGACCGGCTCACGGCAGCATGTCGGTAATTTTCCCGGTGTGACTGTTGATCGAAAAGACGGACAGATCCGCGGATACAGCAACACCTCCATCACCGATCTCCCCGGCATTTATTCCATGTCGCCTTATTCCAGTGAAGAGCTGGTTTCCCGAAATTTTGTTCTCAATGAAAAGCCCAAAGCAATTATCAATATTGTTGACGCCACAAACATTGAGCGGAACCTGTACTTGACCATGCAGCTGCTGGAAATGAACATCCCTGTCGTTGTTGCGCTCAACATGATGGATGAAGTCACTGGGAATGGTGGAGCCATCGATGTAAATCACATGGAAGCGCTGCTCGGGACCCCGGTAGTACCCATTTCTGCTGCGAAAAATCAGGGTATTGATGAGCTGGTGAAACATGCTGTCCACATTGCGAAATATCAGGAAAAACCGACCCGGCAGGATTTTTGTGACCAGAATGATCATGGCGGAGCGGTCCACCGCTGCATCCACGCGGTCCAGCATCTGATTGAAGACCATGCAAAGGAAGCCGGATTGCCGCTGCGTTTTGCGGCAGCCAAAATCATTGAAGGCGACGATCTGATCCTGAACCAGTTGAACCTGGAACAGAATGAAAGGGAAATGCTGGAACACATCATTCTGCAGATGGAAAAAGAACGCGGACTGGATCACAGTGCGGCGATGGCTGATATGCGATTTTCCTTCATTACCAAAGTCACTGAACAATGCGTAACCAAACCGCATGAAACCAAAGAACACATCCGCAGTCAGAAAATTGATAAGATTCTGACCGGAAAATACACAGCCATACCGATTTTTATCGCCATCATGGCATTGGTCTTTTATTTGACATTTGTGCTTATTGGACCCCGGCTGCAGGATTTGCTGGCAGAGGGAATCAGTGCGCTGACGAATCTGGTCGACACAGCCATGACAAAGGTAGGTGTGAACCGGGTCATCCACGATCTGGTGATCAACGGGATTTTTGAGGGGGTAGGGAGTGTTTTGAGTTTCCTTCCGATCATCGTGGTCATGTTTTTCTTCCTCTCACTGTTGGAAGACAGCGGTTATATTGCACGGGTAGCATTTGTTATGGACAAAATCCTGCGTTCCATGGGTCTTTCCGGGCGCAGTATTGTCCCGATGCTGATCGGGTTCGGCTGTACGGTTCCTGCGGTTATGTCCACCCGTACGCTGCCCAGCGAACGGGACCGGAAAATGACCATTCTGCTGACGCCGTTTTTCAGCTGTACAGCCAAACTGCCGATATACGGGTTCTTTATTTCTGTATTCTTCCCAAATTATAAGTGGCTGATTATCACAGGACTCTATGTATTGGGCATTCTATTCGGGGTTTTGATGGCGCTGGCGTTTAAGAAAACGCTTTTTAAGGGCGAGCCGGTTCCTTTTGTTATGGAACTGCCGAATTACCGCATTCCCAGCCCGCGTACAACGCTGCAGCTGTTATGGGAAAAGTCAAAAGATTTCATACAGCGGGCTTTTTCCGTCATCCTGATCGCGACGATCGTAGTCTGGTTTCTGGGGAACTTTGACTTCAGGTTTAACATTGTGGCTGATTCTCAGAGCAGTATTCTGGCTACGGTCTCCGGTGTTTTGGTTCCGATCTTCAAACCACTCGGGCTTGGTGACTGGCGCGTTGTGACATCCCTGATCAGCGGATTTATGGCCAAAGAAAGCGTTGTTTCCGTCCTGGAAGTGATCTTCCCGTCAAAGGAAGCAATGATGGCGATCCTGACGCCGCTGGCAGCTGCATCCATGCTGGTGTTCAGCCTGCTTTATACACCCTGTGTTGCGGCAATTGCAGCCATCCGACGAGAGCTTGGCAGCAGATGGGCTGTTTATGTTGTCCTGTGGCAATGCTTAATTGCCTGGATCGCGGCGCTGCTGGTTCGTCTGATCGGATCGATCTTTTGAGACAGGAGATAAAACGATGAATATTTGGGATTGGGTCATCACCATTATCATCCTGATTGCGGTTTATTTCGCGCTCAGAGCCTTGCGCAAAGGAAAGGCAGGCGGATGCTCGGGGGCTTGTGCCGCCTGCCCGCATCATTGCGCTGTAAGGAAGGATCGGGAATAGACGATGGCGACAGGAATCATAATCATCCTGCTTGCCGGTCTTGTTGGTTGGGCAGCCTATCGAGCGGTTCAAAAATCAAAGAAGGGCGGAGGCTGCTGCGGAACGCATGAGGCTTCTCTCAAACGCATTCCGGTTGATGATCGGAATAAGAGTCATTATCCTTATAAACAGATTCTGAACATTGGCGGAATGACCTGTGAGAACTGTGCGATTCGGGTGGAAAACGCCCTGAATGCGCTTCCCGGAACCTGGGCAAAAGTGGACATCAGCAGCAAACAGGCCACGGTCCTCACCAAATCCGAACCAGATATCAAACAAATTCGTCAAGCCGTGTCCGCTGCCGGATACGTAGTTATTGGTTAAGAAAAAGTAAGGAGTAGGAAGTAAGAAGTATGAAGTAGAAAGTATTACTCACTTATTATAAACTGTACCCTATAAAATGGACACAGGTAAAAAATGGGGAAAAACAGACATCCCTGAAAAATGGACAGGGAAGAAAAGGCAAACCCCCAATCTGTGGACACGAAAGGGTAAGAAATTTGCTATAATGTGCACAACCGG
>JAFPZX010000159.1 GCA_017417055.1 Anaerolineaceae bacterium | reverse complement strand
AGGTTTTCGCCGCTTTCCGTCTCATTTTGCGCGGCATCAACAGTTCCGTTCAAGCGGGCAGCGCTCTTACGGCCGGCTTTAGAACCATCAGACAAAGACCCGGCAGAACGGGAAGCGGCTGAATCATAGGAAGAAAACGCCCGCGGAGCGGAAAACGCACCCGGTTCCATAAGAGAAGAAGTACCGCTGATTCCGCGGCTCTGCTTCGGCTGCGGAAAAACATCATCTATATCCACCGCAGCAGCCGGCAGTGCTGCAGCATCCGCTGCGCCTGATACCTGGCTGCCTGCTCTTTGTTCCTTATTCCCTGTTCCTGATATTTGCCCACTGACATCTGACTGTTGATTTCTTATTTCTGATTTCAATTGGTTGTGCCAATTTTTCCTTTGTCTTAAACAGCCTCATCAGCATATTGTTCCAGCCGATCTGGTTCATCATCAGTTTTTCGCTGATTTCCGGATGAGAGCGCATTGTCTGGAACACACCCAGATGGGACTTGCGGAACTGGTAGGAAGCCACCCCGATCAGGTCCTGGATCGTCATCGGTACATCGGTCAGCTCATCACCCCGCGCGTGCAGCGTGATGAGCCCGCGGCCTATGGTGGTGACCCCGTTCATGATCATCCGGCTAAGCTGTACAAAGCGTTTGGAAAAGTAACTGGTATTTTTTGACTCTTCGATCCAGCTTGACATCGTCTCGTAGGTCAGGTGCATCGACTCGCGCACATTGCCCACTTCCCGGGCTGTATACGGCTGCGTGATGCTTTCCGGCAAAGGAGAATTCGACAAGATTTCCTTGTCCCACGGCTCTAAAGCGCCGTTGGCCAGGTCAATAAACGCGTTCTGCAGCATATGCTCCAGTATGAAATTATTGGTTCCCATTTGTCGTTTCTCCTTTCCTTCCTGCAGGATGTAGGTGGCAGGATGTAGGTGGTAGGATGTAGGAAGTAGGATGTAGGATGTAGGTGGTAGATGGTAGGAAATTGCTGCCTGCAAACTGGTATCTTCTATTCCCTATACTTCCTGCATTCCACTTTCCACATCCTACATCCTACTTCCTCATTTCTTATTTCTGATTTCTGATTTCTTATTTCTTATTTCACAAAAGAGTCTACACCCAAACTTCAGAAAAAAAAAGGGGCAATGTTGTCGGTTGACAAATCGCAAAAAATGTGGTAAGGAAATAGAACAAAGCATGGGGACGGTTCTTTAGAACTGTCCCCTCGATCACGAAACGCCGCCGATGACAAAACGCTCCCGAATGGAAAGCAGACTTTCGGAGATGGAGCAGCAACCCGCCAATGCGGTAAGATACCTAAGGGAGTTCTGAAGAATCGTCCCTGTTTGACTCAGGTACTGAATAACAGGTTATGTTGTTTGTCGTGCTCTTTCTCAATTAATCAACTAATACCGGTCTTTGAAATAATCGGGGATGGAGTCCGGCGATTCAAAGCGGATCGTAAACCCATCCAGAATGATCGAACTGATTACTTCTTCTGTTTCCGGGGCAGCATCCTCAGTTGACCTCATTTCATCATTCACAAAATCAACAGTCGGTACAGCTATCGTTACCGCCGCAGCCGCAGTTGACGTTATGTCCGCGGTTCGTGTCGGTGACGCGGTCCTGGTGGGCGGAAGAGTCTCCGTCACAGCCGGGGTGGGCGTTATCGCCGCGGTTCGTGTCGGTGACGCGGTCCTGGTGGGCGGAAGGGTCTCCGTCACAGCCGGGGTGGGCGTTATCGCCGCGGTTCGTGTCGGTGACGCGGTCCAGATGGGCGGAAGGGTCTCCGTCACTGTCGGGGGTGGCGTTATGGCCGCGGTTCGTGTCGGTGACGCGGTCCTGGTGGGCGGAAGGGTCTCCGTCACAGCCGGGGTTGGCGTTATGTCCGCGGTTCGTGTCGGTGACGCGGTCCAGATGGGCGGAAGGGTTTCCGCCACTGTCGGGGTTGGCGTTATGGCCGCAGTCCGTGTCGGTGACGCGGTTTTGGTGGGAGGAAGAGTCTCTGTCACAGTCGGAGAGGCAGCCGCTGTTTCGGCTGATACCAAAGCCGCGGTCGGTTTTGCTGTCTTGCCGTCTGTGTTCACATCCGCTGCCTTAGAATCCATGTATCCCTCCGGCAAAATCTCGGCAAGCACCAGCAGCCTTTTGAAATTCTCATAACTCACACAGGTAGAAAGACCAAGAATGCGGGTATCCGGATGCGGCTCTTCCCAGAACTGCGCTTTCGGACGCAGGTAATTCAAAATCTGAGACCGCGTGCGGGTGTGCGGCGCGTAGACCTTTGTATCGGTCCCGTCGGCATAGGTGACCCCGAAGATGTTCAGATCGTAAGTACCGGCCGGTGTGATGACCGTCCCGCGGCGGTAGATATCAAAATATTCCCGATACAGGTAATTGTCAAGTGAACCGAACATGGCGTTATAAGCCATATGGTGCCCGTAGATGATGGAAAAATCGTCATGGAGCGCCGGATCATTGGCGGAATCCAGGAAAATCGCGCCGCTGAGGCTGAACTCCCCATAGGCATTTTTGTTCAGGTATTCCCAGTTATTCTCCCCCTGCATCACGGGATAGTCGATCAGCGTGCCGTTGAGCGTGAGCCAGAAAACATAATCCTCCGAAAGCGGCGGAAGCTCGGTTACCTTTTCCTGAACAGTCAGGGTCGCAGTATTCTGAATTTCCGATGAGGCTGTTTGATTTTCGGCTTTAGGCTTGTAGGCCTGCAGGGAGCTGTCCCGGGCGCCGCGGTAGATCTGATAATTGTCCCATAGGGAATAGGCGCTGATGAAAATAATCAGCAGCGCGAACAGAACCAGAAAGAAATTCAGCAAATTATCAAGAAAATCGATCAGACGGCGCATGGATAGAGGTGAAAATATTGAAAATCAGATAGCTGAAGGGGACAGTTCCAAAGAAACCGCCCCCGCAGCTGTTCCTGAAAATCAACAAAAGGAGCGGTATTCACCGCTCCTCTGTTCAAAACAATTCAAAATCAGCGGTTGTTTGCCTTCTTCTTGCGGCTTGCTGCCACGATAGCCAGGAAGGCCGCGCCAAGCAGCAGTCCGACAACCGGTGCCGCGGTTTCGAGAATCAGACCGGTCGGTGTATCGGTCGCTGTATTCGTGTAAGTCACAGTTGTATCCCTATTTAGTGTTCTGCTCGTGTCACCCGTAGAGACTGCATAAGTCGATGTGTAACCATCTGGTGTGGTTTCCGCAATAGAATAAACCGTTCCGTCAGGCAGATCATTGAATGTAAGATTCTGCCCATGCTTTAGGTAGATTGTAAAGGATGTTGGGTTAGCCGGAATCAGGTGTTTTTGAGTTTTGCTCGGATTTGTAAAATCAGAGTATTCAAAAATATCTGTTCCGGATTCATCATAATCTCCTGAGACTGTATACCATTTTGCAGCTATATAATCAGGAATATCGATGGTCACAACAAATTTAAAATAGCGGTCTTTGGAACCGATTTCACCGGTCACTGTTTTTGCAATCGTGAAATCTACAGGGTCGGAGTTATATGTATCATTAATTGTATTAAACTTTTGGTTGGAAATATTACCTGCGATGTTTTTAAATCCAAACCCTGTTGAACTGAGTGACAGTTTTGTTGATGAAGTTTCATCATCATTAACAACCGCATAGATATACAGAGTTTCATTGTTATTCGTATGGTTTGTATCAGCTGAAGCCGCAGGATCTGCTGTCTTGGTAATCTTCCAGTAATATGAACCCGGCTGTTTAAATGTTACATCGCTCCAGTCAATTGTCAGCGTTTTAGGATTTCTGTCAGAATCGGTATAGGTAATCCATTGTATGGCAGAGCTTGTATCTTTGAATTTCGGAGCACCGGTTACAAATTGTTCAATATTAACTCCGGATGCACTGAGCGTTGGCGCCGCAATATTGGGATCACTGACAATCGTAAATGTGTATTGAATTAGCGGATCATCCAAATGATCATTCTCATCAATCATAAAACTATGCGTCAGCTGCGTTTCGCCTGAATACGTTGTGTCACTATAATGTGAAGCAGCAAATCCGCTTTCCACACCAACCGCTGCAATCAATAAAGCCAAAAGCAGCAAAACAAAAATATTATTCCTTCTTTTCATAAAAAATGTCCTTTCTCCAATGAACATCTAAAACTTACAAGTCCTTTGTTTCAAGCCTTATATAAATGGAAGAACCATCCATATAACCTTGAAAATCCTGAATCCCGGGCGAAAAACGCCGGACTTTTCCCAAATAACCAGTGGCTGTCTGCCACGGATCATTTTTCTGCTCAAAACCCTCTCCTGCGGAAAAGATAAACAACTTTTCCCAACAGTTCCTTACGTGTGATCTCTCCGAAAATCCGACTGTCCTTTCCTCCCTCCCGGGAATCATCCAACAGAAAAAACCCGTCCTCTCCCATGGTATAGGGATAAGTCAGGCTTTCCCCTTCCGGCGGCTCCGTTAGAAAAGCCGCGCCGCCCTCCGGTGTCCGGCCGTCAATGAGCAGTTCATTACTCCCGCCCAGACTCACTACATGAGCACCGATGGCGGCGATGCGTGACAGCTCCGTTTTCCCGCTCTGCGGGCTGCGATAAGCCACGATATCCCCGGCCTGGTACCGTTCGAGTTTATATGTAACCACCAGGTCCCCGTCCATAACATAAGGGACCATCCGGAGTCCCCGGTTCACATGGAGTCCGAGGACAAATGTGAACACCGCCCAAAAAATCGCGGTGACCAGCACAATTTTGATCAGCAGCCGCAGTCCGGCTTTTCCCGTTTCACCCATGCCGCGGCAGCCTTTTACCTCACCGGTCTTGCGGAGACGATGCGCCGGTTGGCATAACCGCCGCCGGTCCGTTCATCTTCGCAGGTGATAAAGGTGATGGAGGGATCATACGCCCCTGTGATCTTTTCCAATGCGGCAAAGTCATCTTCAGCAATCTTTTCGTTTGCGTACACGGTATAGATACGAAATTCTCCATCAGGACTGCTGAGAAAAACGGTATCTCCGAGCTTGAGATCCCTCAGCAGGGCAAAAGGCCCCGCTTCTGTGGTGTTGAGGTGATTGTGACCGGTGACGATCGCCGTTCCCTCCCCGGGGAGGGCATATCCATCCAAAAGACCGACATTCTCACCAAGCCAGGCGACGTCATAGCGGCCGCTGCCCGGGTCCACCGGCACAGTCACAAGATTCGCCGCCAGAGAAAGCCGTGGGATCTGCAGCAGCCAGCCGGTTCTCCTGTAATTCAAGTCCAGCGGTTTCTCAGGGAGCGGCTGCGCGTGCCGGGCAGAAAAACCGGTTTCCGGCAGGATCGGGTAAAAGACGATCGGGGTAGGCGTTACCGGTTCCGGCGGCTGATTGGTGCAGTTTTCAAAAATCAGCTCATCAATTTTCAGCCCTGCCTCATTAAAAATCTCGATCAGGTTGTTGTACGGCGGTTCATGTACACGGAAACTGACCCGATAGACCGCGCTGTCATAGCGATAGGTTGTGTCATCTTCGGGGATTTTTTCGGAAATGGTAAATAAATATTCATCCCCGGTGAGGAAGCGCAGCGTTGGGATCTCTGTGAGGTCAAAGGTGATGAGTCCCTGGGTGTTATTCTCTTCCGTCAGGAGCACACGGCCGCTCAAATCCTTCAGTTCAAAGGTGAAAGGAACCGCAGTGAGGCTGCCATCGAGTCGTTTGAAAGCGTTGATCCGCACAGGTTCATTGGGTTTATTTGTCTGCGCACTGACAGGGGAATTTAACCGCAAAAAGAGCAGGCACAGTACCAACATCGACCATGCCGCAATTTTTTGAATCAGGTCAAATTTTTCTTGAATATTTGGCTTTTGCATCAGTCTTTCTCCCGGACTGTCAAACAAGAATAGCTGCTTCAATCGCTTATTATAACACCTTAACAAAATTTTTATAGGAAATATTCAAATATTTTCAAAAAAAGGTGCCGCTCCCGCTGAGTCAACGGGACGGTTTTCGCTGAGTCGCGAGGAACGAGTGAGTCAGCAGAACCGTCCCGTTGACTCAGCTAATCCCCCGGCGGCGTGAATCAATCGGGAGGGTTTCTCCGGAACTGTCCACTCGCTTCGTAAGATCCGCGGAGGAAAAGCAGCCGGACCGATTAGCGCGTATCAAAGAAGGAAAATCATCCCGCCGAATAGGAAGGATGACGAAGGGACAGTTCTAAAGAACCGTCCCTGTTTGAGGCTTTCGAGAAAGCGCTGATCTGTCTGGTCTCTTCCGCTTCCATCATCCGGTTCATCAGGATGGTGTAATCGTTCAGCCGACTGCGGGATGGTGACAATCAACCATCATCGTTCGGAACACATCATCATAAGGTGTGATGCTGAGCATTTCATTTGATTCTTGTTTCTGCTCTGGGTTCATTGTTGTTCCTTTCCGTACTTATATTTTATACGAAAAATCTTTTCTTTTCAAGATGCTTTTTCACAAAAATACAACACACGGAATCACCGATTACTCCCATTTTTTACCCTCAGCGGAGGAAATTGAAGTAAAACTCCACCCTAAAGCTCAGCGCGATAAAAAACAGCAGCGCGGCGATCACCGCGGCCCGGACAGCGATTTGATAACGGTTATGACGCTTCATTTTCTTCAACTTTTCTCGTTCCCCAGGCAAGGCTGTCCGCGCATTTTATCAGCCCGATAATGCGGACGGGCACCATCACAAAGCTCAGCACCAGCGTAATCAGCGGCAGCAGAAGCATGTAATAGGGCGGGAGCTGTGTCAGCGCGATAAAATTCCGGATACCCATGCCAACCGCCGCGCCCAGCAGCACCAGGATCAGGACCATCCATACAGGTTGATTGTAAGTGATCGTGTTCATGGGAAAGCCCAGGCTCCGAAATAATTGACATAATCCCATATTAGTATAGGTACTGATGAGCAAAAACGGCATGAGCATATCACACCAATAGATAAAAAACATCAGCTTCGCGTTACGGGCCATCCAACCGGACATGCGGAGGTTGTTGTACTGCGAGCCCTCTGCCCAGCGCAGCTGCTGGCGGATGAATTTTTTCAAATGAGTCGGGGCATCCGTATAGACAACGGCCGTATCCTGCATCACGGTTTTATAACCCAGCTGCAGGGTGAGGTTGGTCAGGCTCCTGTCATCAGAGACTTCCTTATGGATCCCCATAAAGACCTCCGTCATGAATTCATCCATCACTGCCCGCAGGATCTTCGTACGGAAAGCGATCGTCCGGCCGGGAAGGCAGCCGACCTTTCCGGTAACGCTCATGGCTTTCATGGTTCCTTCCGCGCGGATCTCCTCCAGCAGCGCGGCAATCATGGTCATGAGCGTACGGTCCGGATCATAAATCTTCTGACGCGTGGTGACCCCGCCGATTTCCTGATCAGCAGCAAATGGCATCAGCAGGTTTTCCAGTGTTCCCTCTGTCCAGAGCGAGTCACTGTCCACCAGGACACAGATATCGCTGCGCGGGTCCGTATGGGCCACCCCGAGCCTGACCGCGTTGCGCTTCCCGGCGACTTTGGTATGGATGATCCTGACCCTGGTTTGAGTATGCCCCGCTTTGCTCCTGCTCCGGCAGAACTCCCGGCAGGATTCTTCGAGCAACCGATTTTCCGGACCGTTAATGACAACCAGAATCTCATTGGGGTCCTGATCGGCGACGTGGGTCAGCACCTCGGAAAACAGGTCGACACGCTCATCGACGACGGGGATGATAACGCTGGTAAAAAAGTCTGCTTTCTCACAGCGGTAAGGTTTATAGCAATCCGCGAAGATCCGGATCACGATCCAGCGGATCAGGATGAAAAGAATGAACAGCACATACCAATGCAGCCGTCCGTTTCTGAACAGGTCCACCATCATCAGGATAAAGGTGTACATACCGCACCTTCCCTGCGCCATACAGAGCAGAGCAAACATATAAAACAACCGGGCTCACTGGAAATGAAGCCCGGCAGTGAAGTTTTCGTGGTTTCGAGGTTTTGCGCCCTCATGGCTGCTGCCTTCTTTTTCGGAAAACGAACACAGCAATTCCCAAAGCCGCAGCAAGAGCCAGCAGCCAGAGCGCGGGTTTTACGCTGTCATAGATACCGGTCGGCGTGGTTCCGTAATTATTCGTAAAGGAAACGGTCGTATTCTGATCAATACTGCCATCCGCTTTTCTTTCAGTCTCATCGGCATTTCCAGATCCCTGTACAATAAGGTCACTCACTTCATAATCGGTTTCTGCCTCCTCAGCGACGGAATACCTCGTACCTTTCGGGAGATCGCTGAGCTCAACATCCTGCCTATGCCGCAGGTAAACGGTAATTTCGGCGCTGCCGCTTGAATTGCATTTAATCTGCTGTCCGGGCAGGGACCGATCATCATCCCGGGTGTTGGCAGCTTTCATTACATCCGCTGTATAAGCAGGATTCGTGACGAAAATATAATAAGGATCCTGATCCGCGCTGCTCATGGTCAGTACAGTACCCGCACCGGCATTGGTAATGCTGATGGTAAATTTGAAATACTTATCTTTTGATGACAAGCTCCCGCTGACGTTTTTCTGAATTTTCAGTGTAAATCCGGTATCGCCGCCGGAGCCGCTGCTTCCGCTGACCGTCTTATGAAGTACATCGATCCCGGTATTTTTTTTATACGAATAGACAATGTTCGCGCTTTTGGAATTCCCATCCTTTTCCCGGAGCTCCAGCACAACGGGGTCACCGTCTTCCAGCCCAAAGGCCGGACCGTCCATAAATTCATTTGCACATGATTGGGCAGCAGTGTACACCTTCCCCAGGTCTGTTTCTGCCAGCGGGTCACCGTTAGCGTCAACACCCTTCCATCTTGCCCACCAGGTCCAGCCGGCGGAATCGGAAAAATGACGGAAAAGCGCGGCGGCAGCGCTGTCATTGCTGAAGCGTTTGGAAAAATCCGCACCGTACTTGACAAGAATAGGATCCTCCGGCAACAGCGGCCAGCTCTCATCTCCGGTTTCAACAGCGGGATGAAGCGGATCCTCCGGATTGCGGGCGCGCAGAGAAACAGCGAAGCGGTCCCGGTTGTAAAACACCAGGATCAAGGAATTCCCATCCTCCCGGAGTGAAGGCACCGACCTTTCCGTCAGGCTGCCTTCCGTATATGTGCCAACGACGGGTTCGCCCGCGGCAAGATAAGCGAAGCGCTCAGCTGTGATATCACCGGCCCCGTTAGTATAGCCATAAGCGAACACAGGCGCCCCTTTTTCGGAAGAGATACCGGCCCCCCGGGAATAATCATCACCGGGCTCATAGCCTTTGATCTCCGCACCGCTGCCCAGCAGATGGAAACCCGGATATTTTGATGCCAGCTCCTGCGTGGGCGGGGTCAGTTCCGTCAGCGGGGTACCTGCCTCAGCGGATCCTGTTTGGCTGTCTTCAGTCATTACCGTATAATGATCGTCATCCGCGTTTTCCAGCAGATAAAGGACCGTATAGGTCACCGTTCCCGCGGAAACATCAGCGGCGCCCATAAACAGGCACAGCAGCGCGGCCAGGACCATTAGGCCCGATAATACATTTTGAAGACAGTATTTTTTCATAGGTGTTTCCCTAATTGCGCAATTATAATCCCGAATTGATTTATGTGCAGAAATCAAACACTATTATTTTACCTGAAAAATTAATTTCCGTTAAATTATTGGATATTTTCAATAAATTTCGTTTGTTTCTTTTTCCAGCTAATGACGGAAGCCAGGCAGAGGATCAGGAACGTCAGTATAATGGCGGCATCCACCACCGTATTGAGTTCCAGTACCGCAAGATACCCCAAAAATCCATTCTGCCGGAAGACTGCTGAAATCTCATGCGCGTCCTGAATATTGCTGAAAGTGAGCGAGACCCGTCCGGCGCTGTCCCGGGTGAAACGATATTCCGTTGTCTCTGAAAGTTTCCCGTACCTATCCTGAATTTTCACCACAGTCGTTTCCGTCCCGGAGTCATCCGGCTGCCACTTCAGCCTCCAAAAAGGAAGGGTTTGCCCGTCAATGCGGATCCTGTGGATCTGACAGTTTTCATCCGGGACAAGGTAATGCGTGGAGGAGGAACCGCCGCCGACAACCTTGAGTCGGTCCGTATGGATCCCCTTCTCACAATTCTCCCGGAAGGAATAGTCCTCCGAATACACCGCACCGCCGGCAGACGCGGATTGCTCGATTCGAAAAGAGAGACCGGCATCCATAAAGGGACGAGATAATTCACCGCGGGGCCCGGCAGAGGTGGTCAGCAGCAGGGATCCTTCCGGATAGAGCAGCAGGGAAACCCCGGTATCCGCGGTCCCACCGTCATTACGGGCGGCTGAACCGGTCACCCCGCTGTTCCAGGTGGTGAACAGCAGACCATTCGCTGTGCCATCCGCAGCCGTCTTTTCCATCCGCGTGATCCGGACGAGCGAGGTATTCCCGGAAGGATCGTTGAGCTCCGTCCGGTAGACATAGGGGATGAGGTGATTATAGTATGGCATCACCGCAAAGGAAGCTGCCCCGCGGAGGACACCGAAGCCTTCCGCCCAGCGGTAGTCAAACTGCTGTTCGTCCGCGGTCCACTTCGCGTCTGTCCGGAGCTGCCGAGCCAGACTCGCGCTGTCGAGATCTGTTACAGAATAGAAGATCAGCCCTTCCGGCGTTTCACCTGCCGCGTTTTCGACCCGGTAATCGAATTCAAACCTCGCTCCGATGCGGATCCCCTCCCCTGTATCTTCTTCCGTGCTGACGAGGTAACGTCCATTTTGCACAAGCAGCGCTGAGAGGTCAATTCCTTCAGCATTCATGAGTGTTACCGGTCCGGTGATATCCGCTTCGGCAGCCAGCGTGATTTTCGTAAAGCTGAGCAGGAGGTCATAAGCTTCCCCGTTTCGGTCCAGGACCGCGTCCTGATAGCGCACAGTGAAGAGCGGCAGTCCGCCTTCCCCGCTGAGGACCGTTTCGGAGAGATTCCCGTCCTCATCCATAACGGTTTTTGGGATCCCGCCGGTGTAGATCACACCGGTCCAATCAACCTGCTTTTGACCCGGCCTCCGCAGCTGATAAGCGCAATTACCGCTGCCGCCGGAGCTCTGAATGTTCGCGCGCCGGAAGTGATTTCCCGGAATATTCAGCGCGAATTTGTCTGAATTGAATTGATAGGAAACTTTTTCGGCCCCATAAGTCAGCCGGTTGGGATCGATAAAAATGGAAGCATAGGGCAGAATGCGGTTGAAATCATTGGGGTCTGTATCCAGGATTTTGTCACTCCGCCGGGAGCCCGCATTGCCGCCGATCAGGACACCGGGGTCCGTGCGGGGTGACGTCCCTTCCCACGCGCCGCTGAACCAGTTGAAAGAAAAGGTGCCATTGATGTTCTGATAAGCGGTGCCATAGGCGTAATAGAGCATATCCTCGTCTGAGAACTGAAAGCGGGCCGGATCATCCTGTGCGATCGGCAGGCTGCGCTGAAAAGAGGGGATGACCCGGTTCAGATAAAATTCACAGGAGTCTTTTTCTCCGTATTCGAAAGGGACGCTCTTCCGCTGCGCGGAAAGGGGCATATGCAGGGAAACAAACAATAACAGCACTGTGAACAACACAATACCTCGGTTCCTGCTCGTTTGAAGGATCTTGGCTCCACTCATCCCTTTGCTGCGTTTCATCCCAAAACAACCGGTTTTTGACAAATACCTTTTTTGATTCTTTCCAACAAATTATATGCCGTTCCTGCGGAAACAGCGGAAAACTCGGATAAAATAATGAACAATGGAGAATTCAGACAATGAACAATAAAAAAAGGATCGCTATTTTCATTTTTATTTTCAGCTGCTTTTTCTCAGCTGTTTGTTCAGCACAAAACACGCATGGCGGTCATCTCTATTTCGACGACACCCGAAAGAACGTGGGGGTTTATCTGGATGAATTGAGTGACCTGCAGCTTTTTCGGAACACGCCCGATATTCTGGGTTGGTTTGAAAACTGGTACGGACCAAGTGCGGAAGAAAAATTACGCTTCTGCGCTTCAACAAAATCCATGATTCCCATGATCACCTGGCAGCCTATGTACGTCCCGCTGCGGGAAATCGCGGATGGCTACCATGACGCTTATATCATTAACTGGCTGCAGACCCTGACAACGGAAGCGCCTGATATTGATATTCTCGTCCGCTTCGCGCATGAAATGGAATTCCGACCTTCTTACACTACTTTATGGTTTACCTGGCTGGCGGAAAAGGATCCGGAAGCTTATATCGCGGCATGGCGTCATATTGTGACCCTGAGCCGGGAGATCAATCCCAATATCAAATGGGTGTGGGCTCCCAACATGGCAGATGTGTATACCGATCCGTATTATCCCGGAGAGGAGTATGTCGATTATGTGGGGATTACCGTAAACCTGCGTGAGAGTGTTACGAATTATTCTTATTATCATTCATTTGCAGATTACTATAATATTAAAACAGGGAACAGAACTGAGGACAGAAAAAACCTTCTTGAAACCTACGAAAAAAAGATTATTATCAGCGAAGCAGCTTACTCAAATCCCGACACGGAAACCAAACGACAATATCTCAAAAGCATTTTCGATTATCTACTTGAGGATCCGATGATTACAGCTGTTGTCTTCTTCAACACCGACAAAAAAAACCCGGGAGAACAATTTAATTTTACCAATAAAGAAAAATTGGTGGAAGAATTCAATCAGGATTTTGAAAGGGTCCTGGAAGTAAGAAGTAAGAAGTAAGAAGCAGGACACAGGCAGTTGTAAGCTGTCCGAAGTTATTGTCCTCTGTTTACGTTTCCTGCTAATTTAGTTTGACGTAAGCGTCAAACAGGGACGGTTCTTTAGAACTGTCCCTTAGTTACATAAACGCTTCGGCGGGATAATACTCCTTCTCCGAAAGTTTGCTTTCCCATCAAAAGCACCCGTTCACCCGCGGCGCTTATAGCTCTAAGGGAGTTCTAAAGAATCGCCCCTGTTTGAGTTTGACATTTCATGTTCAAAGGCTGAGAGCATGGCTTCCGCGACACGGTCGGAACCATAGGCTGCGTCCCATTCCGCTTTCCCGTTTGTCATCAGTGCGTAGTTCCCGCCGTCATCCCAATAGAGAACCGGAATTCCCATCCGGTAAAAACGGGAAATGTTCTGTTCCATGATTTCCGTCCTGACGGAAAGCTCACTCTCCCGTTTCACACCGAGTTCAGTTATCAGGAGATTGTATTGAGACGGCCAGGAAGTTTTTGAATTATCGAAATATCGGAGCGGATACAATAGGATTTTCTCAGCCTGAAATGTGTGCAGTTCTGTGAAGATCTTATTGTCGGCGCTGTCATCCGGCTGCCGGTAGGAAGGCAGATTTTCCGGATATGCATACCAGGGGCCGACAACCAGGATGCGGTTAGTGTTGCCGCGCCCGGTACGCCGGACTTCATCCACAAAGATCTGATTAATACGGTTCAGCGTATCCGCAAATTCGGGAGGCGCCTGCCGGGAGAGCAGTACCTCGCTCTGAAAGTTCGTGACCTCATTCGGCCCGCTCAGGATCAGTTTTTCGCCGTAATCCCTGAAGTTTTCCGCGATCTGCAGCACCAGTTAACGGTAGAGATATTCATGCAGCTGAAAATCATATCCGTCCGCCTTGATCCAGCCTTTCCTGCCGCCGTCATGATGGATGTTGAGAATCACATAAAAACCATGGTTCAGCACCCGGTCGACAATGCGTTTCACTTCATCAAACCATTCCGAATCCACCGTTCCGGTAGAATCCATAAGAGCATACCAGGTAACAGGGAGCCGAATTGTGCGAAAACCCTGTTCCCACAGGAAATTGAGTTCTTCCTCCGTTGCCGGCTCACCGTTGTATGTATCGGTATAAAGGAGTTCCGGAATGTTTTTATAATCCGAAATAAAGTCTTCCAGCTGAATTTCAATGTAAAATTTTGTATTCTTACTATAAAATTCACCAACTGTCGTTTCAATCGGAATACTCATTACTGTCAGAAAATTGTGAGTCACAGGAGTTGACACTCTTCTCTTAATATCTTCCTTTTTGATCAGATTGTTTCCTTTTTTATCTGTCAATCGTAAATATTTCATGTTCACAACTACATCATATTTTGATGTTTCAGGAAATTGATTTAGAATGGAAATACGAACACAATTTATTTTGTCTGAAGGTTCCGGATCATATTCAGCATTGGGATTCAGCTGTAATTCCACATATGGCAGTGTTGATATAGGACGGGATTTAAAATCAGAGAGATTACCCGTCATATTCACATAGTCTTCAAAATAATAATATTCCTCGTCATCATAACCAACGGAAATTCTGATCTTATACCGCCGTACCTTTCCATTATCAAAAGCCCAGTCCAGTGAATTGCCAAAATTGTAACCAATCCCCATATCACGCTTTACATGTTCAATATCTTCATCAAAAATATCAGTATCATCTTTTTCCGGATCCGAGAGGATGATCTTCTTTAGCGCCTGATAATTTGCTTTGATGGTATCGGACATGGCGTCCGCAAAGGCAGGAATAATTTTTGATGAAATAACAAATAAAACAAAAATCATTGATACGATTGTTTTTCTGAACATGATTTATTCCTCAATGATGCATACCCCTGATTCCCGGATCGTGAATGGAATCTGTTGGACAGGGAACATAATCCATGGAACAAGCCTTTGGACCGCAAATCATTTCAAGCCAAATATGATTCCGTCCCTATACTCGTTCAAGACCGGCAGCCCCGCGAGAACCAGCCTCAGCCATTCCCGGTCGCCTGCATCCTCCATCATCGCCTGATAGTTGAACACAATAACGTAAGCGTTCCCGGAAAGAACCTCTTCATCCATCCAGGCTTTTTCCGATTTAAAAGATTCCCGTTCGGAAAAACTTGCCGCGTCAAACATGGGCGGCAGAATATAAGACGGCTGATCATTCAGCAAAGACAGGGCTGTCTGCCGGTTGCAGTACAGCAGCTTTCCCTTCGGCAGTTCCAGCGCCGCAAGCCGTGTTTCCGACTCAGTCCATTCCGAACCGGCGAACCCCTGCCCATTGCGGTGATATTCCTTGAGCAGATCCAGCGAATCCTCAAAAAGCAGAGCAGTGAAGATCAGCAGAACAGCAGCAGCCGCGATCCGCGTCCAACCCTTTCTCTCCAGAAAACGGGAACAGAAAGCGCTGATCAACAGCAAAAGGCAGATATAAAACGGCAGCAGAATACGGTTATCGAACAGCGTGGATCCGTCCAGATAGAACACCGTAACCATCAGCATCACCATATAGGCAGCCCCATGCAGCGCGGGAGGATAAACAGCGGAATGAGATAATTCTTCAGAAGGATGGAACATCCCGCGGATTCCGTTCAGGATCACCCACACCAGCAGCACGGTCAGACCGGCAGCAATTCCGTATTCCCAAAACTTCAGCGGTTTTTCCACGATTCCGCCGAATTCAGGCAAAAAGAAACCGGCAAAATTGCGGATACCTTCCTCCACCTTTGAAGCAGAAGGCAAATGCAGCATGATCACCCGGTTCACCGGGGACTCTCCCGCCTCACTGCTCTTTGCAAGCCAGAACCCGAACGGGATGCAGAACGCAGCAAGATACAACAGTACACTTCCGATCCGCCGTTTCCAGGTCGGCTGCGCACAGAGAAGGTAAACCATGACCGCAACAACCGCAGCCAATCCTGCGTAACGGGTCAGCGCCAAAGCACTGGACAGCAGACCGATCACGATCCACTGCCAGCGGCTGCCATTCCGCACCGCACGGACTGACAGGATAAAAACAATCAGGAACAGCGTCAAGTACAGGGTTTCACTCAGTCCGTATGCATTCGCCTGCAGAACCGGGGCTGCACACAGAAACGTCAGCCCTCCCAGAAACGCAGTCAGGCGGGACCCTGTCAGGCTCAGCAAAGCTGTCAAGAACAATGCCTGGTTCAGTACCGCACACACCAGGTTCACCCATTTTGCCGTCCGCAGCGGATCCTGTTTGATAACAGAAGAAACAGCTGCCAGGACGATCGAATAAAACGGCGGGAAATGCGTGATCGGACGCGGCAGACCGTCACCGCCGATCCGCACATAACCCTGTCCGGCCAGTAAACTGCGTGCTCCGCCAATATACGCGGAAGAGTCATTCGTCAGTCCAAGCCCGTTCGGCGTGGTGTAAAAGAACATCCACGCCGCCGCGGCACATAATCCAAGGATCGAAAGCCAATAGAAGACCTGTTTTGTTTTTCTGCTCTTACTCATATTGTCATTTATTTCCCACCAACATCCAAAATTTCTTCTGCCGGAGAACTGCGTTCATACAGATGCCCGGGTGCAATATCTGTCTCATATTATAATCCATCAAATTTAATGACAAAAATCATAGTATTTGGCGATGTTCATTTTCAATTCTTTTGGTACAATAAGAACCAGAAGGAAATTGAATAATGAATAAACCCAGCTTAAAGCTGATGCAATGCATCGGCATTTTACCCGGGATCCGTGAGATCAACGGAAACATGCCGAATGTAACGTATAATGACGTCACCTATGACAGCCGCAAAGTCAAACCCGGATCCATTTATGTGGCCATTCCGGGAATCAGTACCGATGGACATGACTACATCTCCGCAGCCGTACAAAACGGCGCATCGGCCGTGATTGGATGCAAATCCATCCCTGTTCTGCCCTCTGTACCCTACATCCGTGTTGAGGATTCCCGGGAAGCCATGGCCTGGGCCGTTGCCGCGCTCTATGGATTTCCATCAGAATCCATGACAGTGATCGGCGTCACCGGAACGGACGGAAAAACGACGACCTCCATTTATCTCTACAACATTCTGCGTGCAGCCGGACTGCACACCGGGATGATTTCTACGGTCTCCGCCATGATCGATAACGAAGAACTGGACACCGGATTCCACGTCACCACGCCGGAATCCCCGGATATCCAGCGCTATCTCGCCATGATGCGGGACAAGGGCGTCACCCATGTGATCATTGAATCCACCTCCCACGGGCTGGTGCAGAAGCGTGTTTCCGCCATCGACTTTGACATTGCCGTTGTCACTAACATCACCCATGAACATCTGGACTTCCACAACTCACGCCAGGCCTATTTTGAAGCCAAAGGCATGCTGTTCCAGAAGCTTGGACAAAACCAGGACCGAAAAGTTGCTCCACTGGCCGTTCTGAATTACGACGACCCGGATTCCTTCAACTTTTTGGACAACCTGATCAATGTCCGCAAAGTAGCTTACTCCGCTAACGGACACATCCATCATGCCTCCGCCACGATCCGGGAAATCAGCTCTACCCCCGCAGGCATCAAAGCCATCGCCCGCTTTACCGACCTGCCTGGCGGCACGGTTGAAACCGAAGTCCGTACCAGCCTGCTCGGCAACTATAACGGCGCCAATTTCCTCGCCGCCATGACCGCAGCCATTTATGGACTGGGCATTGACCCCACCACTGCCGCTTACGGAATCGCCAACGTGATCGGCGTCCCGGGACGAATGCAGGTCATCAATGAAGGGCAAAATTTCACCGCCATCGTGGACTTCGCCCACACGCCCAACGCACTGGAAAAAGCGCTGATCGCTGCCCGCAAAATGCTGTCCGTCGATACCTACGGGAATCCGCAGGGACGGATCATCGCGGTATACGGCTCCGCCGGGCTGCGTGACCGTGAAAAACGCCGCATGATGCCGGATGTTTCCTCAAAATACGCCGACATCACCGTACTTACTGCCGAAGACCCGCGCACCGAACCACTGAACAAGATCCTGAAAGAAATGTCCGATGAAGCCGTCGACAAAGGCGCCGTTTTGGGAAAATCCCTTTTTATTGAACCTGACCGCCGTAATGCCATCCGCAAGGGACTTTCCCTCGCCAACCCCGGTGACATCGTTCTCTCACTCGGAAAGGGACATGAGCAGTCCATGTGCTTTGGAACCACCGAATATCTGTGGGATGACCGCACCGCCATGCACGCGGCTCTCTGCGAAATGCTCGGCAAAGAAGGCCCGGAAATGCCCTACCTGCCGGACGTAGAAGAATACAAAAAGTAAAAAGTAAGGAGTAAGAAGTAAGGAGTAATTTAACACTCTTTACTTCTTACTCTTACCCCTTACTCCTGACTCAACACTTCTTACTTCTTACTCCCTACTGCCTATTGCCTGCTTACTCCACGCGGACATGGAAAATGATGTTAGCCATATCCATTCCATTCGCCCGTACGTTCAGGAAGCCGCGGCCGGGAACCTTACGAGTGCGGACATAACAGCCCGCCATACCACCGGAAAGCGGAATAATTTCCGGTCCAATCAGCTCAATGGAACCATAGGCTTTCAGCTCCAGCGCACGCTGGCAGTATGTCTGCACATTTCCATTCTCGTCCCGCACGCTGATGCGGACCGTCGCCATATCCCAGCTGTCTCCATCAATAAGCTCACGGGTATCGGCTTCGACACAAAGTGAGAATTTCCGCCCCGGCGTCAACGTATGCGCAGCGATTACGCCGCCATTTTTGATAGCCAGAATCCGCCAGGAAGGCGCACCGCTCCTCCCCCAGCCGGTCATGTAGCGGTTTTGCAAGTCAACGATGGTTTTATCACTGATTCCCGCGTCATTCAGCCGCTTTTTTGCAGCCATCACCTCTTCCGTGAACGGCTCCTGTGCATAACGCACAAAGGCATAGATCACTTTTTTGAGATCCTTTGCTGTTTCCACGTCATATCCTTCGAGATTTTTGAGCTGAGCACCGATAAGGTCATCCAGAAAAACCGGCGGATGCGGCAAAGCCGGAAACTCCTTCTTCGCCGGATAAAACGTCCTGACATATTCCCCGTTCCGATAAACACGCACTTCATCGGCATTCGTAAACGCCACCGCATTCACCAGACCGAAAGCCGGCCACTCCCCGATATCCATCGAAGAACTGACACCCAATACCGGACGAATATCGCTTTGTGACGCATAAACCGACGCCGCCAGTTTCGGGTTGCGGAACATATCCATCACGCCATGGTAACAGATACCATCGCCGGAACCAAACTCCCGATGAGTGTTGTAATCAAACATGCACCAGCCGAAACCGCCCGCAATATCCCCTTGTGCGGCAATATCATTGAGCACCCGGGCATGACGCATGGCATGTTCCTTGCGGTGTTCCTCGTCATCAAAGGATTTCGTAGGGAAGATATGCCCCATATACTCTGTGATCAGGTAAGGCTTTTCCGAATCAGATGTAATAGCGTCCTTCGGTTCACAGCCGGAATTCGTCCCGACATGGGAAAAATCATTATAAGTGTAAACATCCTCAAGCAAATGGCTGCCGCGGAAGTTGCGCACCCCGCCGGTGGGACGGCTGTCATCCAGTTCATGGGCAGCACGATTGGTTTCCTGATAGAATTCGTCATTGTCGGAACTTTCGTTGATACGGACACCCCACAAAATGATGGAGGGATGGTTCCGGTACTGGCTTACCATCTCCCGAACGTTTTGGACTGCCTGCGCCTGCCATTTATCATTGCCAATATGCTGCCAACCGGGCATTTCCATGAATACCAGCAGTCCGATCTCATCACAGCGGGAGATAAAATGCTGGCTCTGGGGGTAGTGGCTGGTCCGAACGCCATTGCAGCCCAGTTCATTCTTCAGGATATCCGCATCCAGCCGCTGTGCTCGGGCCGGAGCGGCATACCCCATATAAGGCCAGCTCTGATGACGGTCCAGCCCGCGGATCAGCACCTTTTCACCGTTCAGATAAAACCCGTCTTTTCTGAATTCCGCAGTGCGAAAACCGAAACGGATCTCTTCCCGGTCAATTACTTTATTCCCATCATCCAGTATTACTTCAGCAGTGTACAAAACAGGGTTATCCAGCGACCAGGACTGAACCTCTTTCACCGTATCGCTCAGACTGCCATCTTTCGATTTGATATCGGCGGAATAAACAACACTGCCGCGGCTGTCCAGAATACGCAGTCTCAAATATTCTTTACTATTTTTCTCATGTGTTACGCTGCAGCGGAATGAACCGTCGGCTTCGCCACGAATAAATACGTCGCAGATACGGGACTGCTCACTGGTTTCAAACCAGACATCCCGATACAACCCGCCATAGGTCAGGTAATCAACGAACCCACCGAAAGGCGGCACATCCTGTTCGCGGGAATCCACCTTTACGCAGAGCTGGTTCATTTCATCAACCTTAACAAAATCTGTCAGTTCAAGACGGAACGCGGTATAGCCGTTTTTATGAGATCCGACCGTTTTCCCGTTGCACCAGACCTCCGCCTGATGTGCAGCCCCGTCAAAACGGATAAAAATGCGCTTGTTACGCATTTCTTCCGGAATTTCGAAGTACCGCACATAGCCGCAGACCTTTTGATAAGCGTTCTGATCAAAACTGTTGAAAGGCAGCATGCAATCCGAATGCGGCAGCCGTACTTCCTGCAAGCGACCAGAAGCTTTATTTTGCGGCATTCCAATCAAGGATTCATGCCATTCAGGTGAAAATAACCAATTCTCATTAAAAGCAGTTCGTTCCATTTTTTTTATCCTTGTTTTCCTAAGGAAACATTGATTAATTCCGGTGAAAACGAGAGGACAGTTCCCTCGTTCCTCGGGAGAACCGTCCCCAACCCCCAATTAATCAGTGATTTTCTAAATTCATCAGCGGATCACCCGCGTATAAACAGATCCGCCATCAGAGGCACGTCCTTCTTTATGGACTGTCGCGCCGACACGTCCGGAAATCTGAGCGGAAGCAGTATCTACCGTAACATTGGACTTGTTGTAAGCCCTGCCGCCATACCAGACACTCTGTCCAACATTTCCCTGGGGCTGCAGTGTCAGCCAGGCATTTCCCGTTGTCTTTGCGGTCGAGGATTGATCCGCATAACCACCCAAAAAAACCGCATAAACAACCGAACCGGAAACATCCATCATCGAATCCCGTACTTCAGAAACCGAGCCCTCACCGAATGCGTATCCACCGCCGGCAAGGCTCAGGTCAATGGAAGCACCGGGCATGACATACATCGAAGCCATTCCCTCAACAACGGAATGTCCTCCATACAAAGCTGAACCGCCGCCATAAAGCCAGCCGGTGGATTTTCCGTGCATCATGAGCGTTGTATTACCAACCCGGGCATCCGCCGCCGCACCTTTCGCCTTTGAACCGGCTACGACTTTGTTCACACTTCCGTAAATATCAAGATAGGTATTCTGTAAATAGGATCGCTGTCCGGCAGTGACGTTGGCACCGCCATAAATCACACCATCATGAAACGCCACACTGCTGTCAATCGTCAGAGGAATACCATTCGCGAAAAAGCCCACATCTTCCGGCCAGGAAACCGTCATACGCGCATTATTATTGCCGGTGATCCGCACTGATTGAACATTGCGGTTTACCGGGATTATGACATCCACATTCTGACGGAAATTTCCCATAATACGGAATTCGACATTTCCGGCGTTCATAGGCAGCAGATTCACCGCATCGGTAAAATTTTGTGTCTGCTGATTCGGGCCGATATACATCACCGTAACTGCCGCGTTTGGACGGGTGATCGTCTGTGGCTGCTGCGGCACAGGTGTCGGTACCGTTTTTGGCGTATCCGGTATGATCAAAGAAATTCCCGAACTGCCGCTATTCGAACCAACAACAGCAGTTCCGCCGTTTTCCGAAAATCCGGCATTCGGATCAGAACTGCTCACCGTCCCAAGAACGATTACATGAGCGGCATTCACTGAGGAACGGCTGCCGGAACCGCCGGCATACCCGCCGCCGTAAAGCGCATTGTTCACGTTTCCGCTCGGAAGAATGAGCAAATTCGCTGTTCCGGTAACATCCGTTACACCGCCATTATAGGCATACCCGCCGCCATGAACAACCCCGGCAATTCCATTAACGATCACCGTTACATTTTTTACTGCAGCCGAGGCGCCGTTCGCCATGGTCAATCCGCCGCCGATAACATAGTCTGCTGATCCGTTGATGACCAGCACTGATTCATCCACAGATGCATTTCCGCTCTGCGCCAGACAATTGCCGCCCACAAGGAATCCATTCGACAAACTCACACCCTGGTCCACAATAAAAGGAACACCGTTCGCGCAAATCACACTGCCTGACATGGAAACCGAGACTGGCGAGCCGGTATAAGAAGCAAGCGTGACGGATTTCAGCCCTCTCAATCGTGCAGGAACCTCAGCCTGAGTCGTAAGCGTCTGAGAACCATTCAGGTAAATCACAGCATTGCCCGCGTTATTGCTTAGCGCATTTAAAGCGCTGTTCAGGTCATAAATTCCGTTTTGTCCGATAACAACGACCTGATCACTGACATTTCCGGCCGCACCGCAGCCCAGCGTCAAAATCAGCGCAATCATCAGAATCAAAAACCCGATTACAAAATTCTTTTTCATACCAACTCCTTTACTTCAGTAGCCAGTGGTCAGCAGTCAGTGGTCAGTGGTCAGTGGACAGTGGACAGTTGTCAGTGGTCAGTATCCAGTTGCCATTTTTCAGTCTTCAGACCTCAGATCACAGTTCTCAGACTTCAGTCCCCAATACCAAGCCCCAAGTCTCAAGCCCTCAATCACTATTGTCTATTGCCTAATGCAAAATATCCAATCCCAAGCCCCCAGTCCCTAACACCTAAAACCTGTCACCTAACTCAAGGTACAGCGCCAGATTTCCCTCCGCACCATCCGAATAAAAATGATTTCTCACCACAAATCCGCTCTCCGCAGCCAGCTCCTCCAATTCGCTTTCGGAAAAAAGATGGACATAACGCAGCCCGATCCTGCTTTCATTATCAGGCAGAGCATACCGCCAATCCAGCAGCGTATCTCCCGATTCCAAAACATCCGGATCGATCCCGGCAGCGCTCCAGGGCTGGACCCGCTGCATCAATTTCGGAGAATTCTGAAACTGCCAGACAGAAAAAATAAATCTGCCGCCCGGGCGAAGCAGGTCATGAACCTGACGGAAAATGCGCAAATGGTTTTCCCTCCCGGGAATATGATGCAGCGACGCAAAAGCGAGCACCCCGTCAAACTTTTTTGCTACAAAGCGAACCGGCCACTCCGGATCCATCAAATCACCGGGTACATAGCACAGCTTCAACTGATCCGTCGAAAGGGACGCTGTTACCTTTTTTGCTTCCTCAAGCAGCGGGCCGCTGAAATCCAGTCCCGTATAGGAACCGCTTCTCCCCTGTCCGAACCAGATTTGACCCAAAGCGCCTGATCCACAGCCAAGATCCAGCCAGTCTGATGGGATATCCCGGCGAATCGACTCCAGCACCCTGCTCACACCCGGCTGGATCCGTCTGCGGGTAGCCGCAAACGCAGGTCCGAACTCACTGTAAAAACGCCGGTTAATTTCCAAAAGTTCCGCTGAAACATTCCCATCCATGATTCAACAACTCAAACTTCCTTCACCCATTCTACATACGTCATACGTCTTACGTCTTATTTCTGATTTCTTATTTCTGATTTCTGATTTTAATGTTACGCCCCGCACGGAATCCGGTAAACCTTCGCCAGCCCGCCCTCGGAAGTCTCCCGATAAAGGCTCGGCATATCCGTACCCGTTTTCATCATAGCCACGATCACATCATCAAAACTCACCCGATGAGACCCATCCGAGAACATCACGAACTGCGCGGCGAACAAAGCCGAATTTGCCGCGGCTGCATTCCGCTCAATACAGGGTACCTGAACCAGACCAGCCACCGGGTCACAGGTCAGGCCCAGATGATGCTCCAGCCCGCTTTCCGCAGCGTATTCGATCTGTCTTGCGGTTCCCGAGTAAAAATAAGATGCAGCGGAGGCAGCCATCGCGCAGGCCACACCAATTTCAGCCTGGCACCCCGCTTCCGCACCGGAAATCGAGCCGGTATGCTTCACAACATTACCGAAAACCCCGGCCGTCGCGATAGCACGCAGGATATTTTCTTCGGTAATATCCATTTTCTTCTGGAAATAGCGCAGCACCGCGGGCAAAACACCGCAGGACCCGCAAGTCGGAGCGGTCACGATCTGTCCGCCGGTCGCGTTTTCTTCGGACACAGCCAAAGCGAATGCGGACATCGGCGTAGAATGAATAAACCCGTCGCGCGTCAGCTGGGAACGGCGGAAATACAGATTGGCCTTCCGCGTAATTCCCAGCCCTCCCGGGATCACTCCCTCACGGCGCACACCGCGGTCCACGGCATCGCTCATCACATGCCAGACCTCGCGCAGATAATCCCAGATTTCAGATCCCTCGCACTCCTCAACATATTCCCAAAAATTCATACCGGTCGAATTCAGATAATTTTGGATTTCCGTCATGTTGTGATGAGGATAAATATTGCTGACCGTTTCCGGCGGGATCCGGTCGCCCTTATCATCGATCCGCCCGCCACCGACAGAATAGACCGTCCAGTCATCCATCACATTGCCGGCCTCATCAAAGGACTCGAACTCCATCCCATTCGGATGGTAAGGCAGAATAACATCCGGCTGCCAGCTGATGGAAGTACGGTCCGCACCGAGCACTTCCAGGATCGCTTTGTCGGTCATGTGCCCCTTCCCTGTAGCAGCCAGACTTCCGTAAAGCGTCACCAGATAGTGGTTGGCATTGGGATTTTTTCGACAGAAAATCTCTGCGGCATGTTTCGGTCCCATGGTATGCGAACTGCTGGGCCCATAACCGATGCGGAATAAATGTCTGATCGTATCCATATTCTGATCCTTTCCTGTTCTTTACATCATCACACTCACTACAGCATCACCCGCAGGAAGGGAGCTGCTTTCTTGATGGCATTTCCCCTGTGGGAGATCGCGTTCTTTTCCGCTTCCGTCATTTCGGAAAGCGTCATGCCTTCTTCCTTGCGGTAAAAAATCGGATCGTACCCAAAACCGTTGCTCCCGCGTTCTTCCGGGATGATCTCCCCTTCGCAGGCACCCGAGGCACGCAGTGTCTTTCCATCCTTCGGGAAAACGATAGCGATTTCACAGCGGAATCGGGCAGTCCACGGACGTTCCGCACCGCATTTTTGAATATTTTCCAGCAAATAATGACGGCGGTCCGCGTCATCAGCTCCGGACTTCGGACAGTATCGGGCAGAATAGATTCCCGGTTCGCCATTCAGGCAGTCCACTTCCAGCCCGGAATCATCCGCCAAAGTCACCATTCCGGAGGCTTCCGCAAAGGCTTTGGCTTTGATCATGGCATTCTCTTCAAAGGTTTTTCCGTTTTCATCCACATCCAGATCCAGCCCGATATCTTTCGGACGAACGATCTCAAACTCCGGCAGCATATCCCGGATTTCCTGTGCCTTATGCGCGTTATTTGTTCCGATCAGAATTTTCATGACATTTCAACCTTTCCACGGCAGCATCTTCCATGATGCCGGTATTGACCGTATTTCTTTACCATATTCCGCCAGGGACATCGGGGACGGTACAAATGTGTCCCTGTTCGGGGCACTGCGAACTGTCATCGGCATGTCCCGCTGAGCATAAACGAAACTGCTACACCATCTCAATTATAAACGCAAACAGAGTGAATCACAACCCGACATTTTTATCACTGTTGAATCCGCTTCCTTTTCGGGTTACTGTTCAGGGACTTTCCATCGAGGTCTGTCCCTATATGGGACAGTCCCCATTATCCGCCTGATTTTCCCTTCTTTGCGGTCACAGCGATAAGGATCAAAAGCCACCCAAACAGGCACAGGATCTCCGTGCTGTAAATATAGCGCCTCTCCGGCTGATTCATCATTGAAAGAACCAGATGAGAAACATGTGCTGTCATCAGGATCAAACCGGCAAACGAGTCCATATTCACCCGAATGAGGAAAAGGATCAGGAATATCCCAACCCAAACGGGAAACCCAATCGGACCAAGCTGAAGGCGTGTCCGCTCAAGCGCGATTTTGACCGTTTCCATAAGGGCAGATAAAAACTCCCGGGAATGGCGGAGCAGAACGGTACGGCTGATTTTCTGAAACACCGGGCTGCAGCTGATCCGGTCATATCCATGTTCCTCAGCCGTAGCTACTGCGACCTGCCACATGTTCGTATTTTGATCGGCGTCGGGAAGCGAGTGCTTTTTTTCCAGCATTTCCTGACAAATTTCCTTCAGCTCCGGGTCATCAAAGGCCTCCGCGTCATTTGCGTCAAGGAAATCAACAGCACGGGCGATCTCCACGTATCCCGATGTCGGCATCCAGACAAAAATCTTATATGCCCGCCAGATCGTGAATGCCGGGATTGCCGAAATCACAGCAAAAACCAGACATCCGGCCAGAGGGATCAGAAAATTCCTCTTGTCCTTCAGCAAAAACACGACCGCAATAACAATCAAAAGCAGCAGAAAAATGTTAGCCGGACGGATCAGGATCGCGAACCCCGCAGCGGCGCACATCAGGATAAAAGCTATCGTCTTTTTTCCTTTGATCACCAGCATGAACAAAGCAGCCGTAAGCAGCAACACTGCCTGGGAAAGACATTCCGTCATAATATAGTTATTGTCCACACCCAGGAACCCGGCACACAGAACAATCTGCGCGAAAAAAACAAACCACACCGGGTCAAAATATTGAATGAAAACGCAGCAGAGAATCAAAAATGCCGCACACAGCACGCATTTCTGCGAACGCACCACGTCAATCAGACCTCGGCTGTCTTCATTCCGGGCGTTATGCAGGCTCTCATCGATATTAATCTCATCTACTCCCCGCAATGCATCCAAACCCTCATTCCCGGTGATCCGGTAAACGGTCTCAATAAACACCGGATACCCGGGCGTACGGATGGAGGAAGCGTTATAATGCTCAAGGTAGGCTCCGGAATCAACACGTCCTCCGTAATAGTCCCATTCCGGGATGAAGTAATAAACAGTATTGACCAGTACGATCATGACCGAAAGCCAACAGAAAAAGCGGCTTTTCCCCGACAACAGCGAATTGAACAGTACCAGCGCAAAAAGCAGGACAAGAAAAATCAGATTCCGCTGCAATACCGGTTTAACAAGCAAAGGTCCGATTTGTATAGGATCAGAGGGGAAAATCATCACATTCCAGGGCACTATCAGCAGAACAAAGAAAATGCCAGTCAGCCAACGGATCACATTCCGGAAGAAAGAACGATCTTTCCGTTTCACACAGAAAACCACATCCGCCACTGCGGCAAAAAGGGCAGTCAGGAATATCACCAGCAGATAGCGGTTCCGGATGATCACCGGACTCAGGATGCTGTATTCATGGTTCTCCGGATGACCGTCTGTCGCGGAAAAATAGAGATCGTTATTCGGCAAAAGCTGGCAGCGGCCACCGCCTTTTTCCTTGATTGCAGCGGTGATGTCTTCATTGACCGAAACAGGCTCCTGTTTCAAAACAACGCCATCTTCTTTCAGATAAAAGGGAAGCGTCAACTTACTGAGATTCTCATCCCGCAAAAAAGCATAATACCCAAATCCGTCGTCATGCGTGATGCTGCCTGCCGGCTCCTCCTTCCACAGTAAAGTCAGGCTCCCGCAGCGGTTCAGCATCGCGAAAAGAAACACCGCATAAATCAATATTGAAAAAAACAGTAATACTTTTTGTTTCCTATCTTCCTTTTGCCACATCAAAAAAAAGCTTCCTTTCTTCTTTATGACCCATCAAAAACGATCTACGCTTCGTTCCTATCTTCCGCTCACCGGTTTTAAGTTCCATTCAACTTTCCACTTTCCACCAACTACCAGCCACTCCTCATTCCTAACTCCTCACTCCTAACTACTGATAACACCCATCAGGCGTCAGCAAAAACAGCTGTCCCTGTCCCAGGCCAAGCCCGAATTTATTGTACCATCCATACACTTTCATATCCGCCCTGCCCACCGTTGCCTTCGCGTTTGTATTTTCCGTATACCCGGAACAATAAATCTCATTGGCAGCACCATTCACAACCACAGTTGCATGATTCACAATAGTCTCGCCCAAAATGGAACGTCCTCCGGCATAAACCCTGTCAACACTTCCATTCACGATCACAAACGCGTCATTGACTGTGGAAGCATATCCGTCACGGTCGGATTGTCCTCCCGCGTATACCCAATAAGCGTCGCCATTGATAATGATGGTGCTTTTTGACGCCTGTACACTGTGGCCGGAATATGTAACCAATCCGCCCATGATCATGCTTGGTTTTTCAAAGGTAACAGGAGACTCAACAATCAGTGGAATTCCATTGCAAAAAAACCAGACAGAACGATCCTTCGGCCAGACGATCCTTCTATTCCCGTTGTCGGAGGTGATCCGCAGCAGCGTGATTTCCCGGTCAATGGGAATGGAAATCCCGGCCTGAGGTTCTTCAGTATCACTGACAAGATAGATCGTCACCTCCCCGGCGTTGTCAGGAATATGTTTGACCGCTTCGGATATGGTCTGATACTGTCCTGAATCTCCCACAAAGATATCAGTTGAATACCGGCTGTTAGGCTTATCCCACTCCGGTGCGGGATAATAAGGCAGCGGCGGCTGGGCATAAGCGGGAAAATTGCTTCTTGTTATCGTCGTATTTTGATTCGTATTGATTGGAACAACCGGTGTGGATGTCGGTTGAACAACAATATCCTGCTGAATAATGCCAATATCTTCAGATGACCCACTGATCTCATTACTTCCCGAGTTCTCAGCAGCGGTTAATGCATCAATGGTAGCCTGCAGCTCCATAATTTGGATCTGCGCATCCAGTGCATCCGATGTTGCTTTATAATCCTGAGCCTTTCCTGGTTTCGGGAATATTAAAAACATCACAATCAGAATAAAAACAAAAAACTTTTTCATAAAACACCTGCCATTCGAACTTATTAGCTGATTCAATTCTAATAGGATTTTCCTTTTTTTGTCAATTTTTACTTTTATAACTTAACTTCACTATTTACTCTTCACACTTTAAAAACCGGCAGCCGGAATCTGGTGGATTTCGGCTGTTCCGGCTATTATTTCTGATTTCACTTTAAAATTCCCGCGTCTTCTTCGTATGACTGAGGTTCGAACAGTCCGAATTCTTGCAGCGACCTCAGCTGCTGTCCGAGCCTGATGTAGTACTCCTGCTCCCAGCTGACATCCTCCATCATGTCGCCGGTCCAAGTGGCCTTCCACTCTTTCCAGATGATCGGGACCTCCTGGCTAGTGAGCTTCATACTCACCTCGCTTTTCTCCCGATCCCAGACGATCGAATTGGCATCAATCAGCCCGTTGGGATCCACCCAGTCCTTTTTAAGTACGATCTCATCCAGTTCCGCGTTATATTCCTTTGCTTCAACCAGCGCCTTTTTATATTCACGGTATGGCCGCGTCCATTCCGGTACCAGCTGATCTGCAAGGATCGGGATCGTCGGATAGATTCTGCCCGGAATATGAATACGGTCCCGCGGCAGAAGACTGCGGATCTGTCAAGCTTTTATAGAGGCGTTGATATCACTCTGCCGCTCAGCCAATTCATATGTTCCGCCCTTCACATAAAGATCCTTGAACCGTTCATACGTATTAATAGCGCGGATCAGTGAATTGTGCGCCTCAAATTTGATTTTGTCATATTTTTCGACAGTTTGCGGTTCGTTTTGGTGCGTATTCAGCTGTCTGTCGCAGTGTTTGTCGAGATTCTGCTGACGGAAATTGGCAGCCTTTGAGACCTTGTCAAATAGTTCGAGCGCATATTTCCGCAGCTCAACGTTGGCGGCATCCTGATTGAACAGCGACCCAGCGTATTCCGCCAGCACTACCCCCGCCCGTTCCCAAGCCCAGGAGCTTTCACCAGTCTTTCATCGTTGAGCGTAAGTTGGAAGTATTCCTGCATTCTGTTGCAGAAATCTTCTTCCCCCTTTTTGAAGATATCCGTCAAAGGAGCATATTCGGTAATGAGCAAATCATCGGCATTTTCCGATACAGTTACCGAAATTTTTTCGCCGAGAATATTTTTGTTTACCATTTCGCTCATTGCCGCTTCTCCCTTCTTTCAGTTTGAAGTGTTCAGAGTGCAAAGTGCAGTTAAATTAATTTACACTCCTCATTCCTTACATCTTACATCTTACGTCATACGTCATATTCCTAACTGATAAAAACAGTTTACAGCAGGAATTTCAAAAACTATACGGGCAATGTTATCCCTTGACTTTTGTATAAAACTGCGGCAGGGATATAGAACAATCTCTTACTGGGATGATAAATCGGCAATTTGTAAGCGTCAAATAGCGGACATTACAACGGGATGATGCCGGAACAGCGTTCCTCCGGTGCATTGATAGGAAGCAGAGAATAAGATGAAGCAGTTTCATTCATGTTGAGGTGTGGGGCTGTTTTCAAAACCCAGGTCAGGTAACGGTACGGATCAAGTCCGTTCTCTTTGTTAGTCTGGATAATACTAAAAAGGATCGCACAACTGCGGGCACCGCCCGGTGCGTTGACAAAAATCCAGTTTTTCCGACCAATGACAAATGGTTTTATGCTGCGTTCGACCAGTTTGTTGGAAATTTCAAGGCGCCCATCTTCCATCCAGACTGTAAGCCAGGACCATTGCGAAATGACGTAATTCTCTGCTTTCCCCAGTAAAGATTTAGGCGGAGCGTTAAGTCTGGATATCCAGCTTCGGAGTTCATTCAGGACAGGATGGGATAATTCCTCGTGCAGATATTCCTTGAATCCATTCAGAAATGCTTTCGGATGTTTTGCTTCGTGGGTTTCCTGATAGTCATATAAAACCAGCTTTTGTTTTGCTTTTTTTTCGGTCCGGTAAAGCCACATATAACTTTTGCTCTGCGGATTCTGATGGAATGTGTTTGCAACCAATCCGATCCCGCTTTTCGCCCATTTTCGATGCGTGTTTTGCTGAATTCAGGATATATTTTCCCTTTTCCATGCCATACGGCCTACTGCTTTCACAGGTTTCTCGAGATTTCCATGAGATTCTCGTAGAAATCTCGAGACTTCTTTAGAGTATGCCCTTTTTCTACACTCTTTTCAATCCGTGTTCTATTTGACGCATCCCTGCCTTCGCGTGCTTTCTCCCTTGTGCGTTTTGGGGGCCTGGGCCGCTTGCGGGCCTGTACCCCATTCATAGCCTCGCTTAAAAAAAAGCCTCCCACCTCATTGTCTTCAACATCCCATCCCAGGTTTGATGCACTCCATCTGCAGCATCGCTTGTCTATTCGCTGTGTTCGTGAGGCGGGTTCAGTCCCCTGCGGGTTCAGTCCCCGGGTGGAAGATTTAAATAAAAAAAATGAAGTTGGCAATTTCTTACTCTCCCAGGAGGCCGCCCTCCAAGTACCATCAGCGGACACGCGCTTGACTGCCGGGTTCGGTATGTTTCCGGGTATACCCACGCTCCTATGGTCACCAACTTCACTTTTTATTTACTTTTT
>JAFPZX010000158.1 GCA_017417055.1 Anaerolineaceae bacterium | reverse complement strand
CGTAGGCTCCTCGGCTTTGCTACCCTGCTTCCTCCCCCACCTCCATTGCTGTCGGTGGCTTGCAGTTCACTACGCTTGGCGGTAACTACCCGCGACGGGACTTTCACCCGTTAGAATCGTGCCATGCCCGGCACACCATCAAACCGGCTGTCCGAATTAGGCAGCCGGTCAAAATAATCTCAAAAATCGTAATCAAATCAATGACAGTTATTTTTTATAAAAATTACCGTAATTGCTTCATATAGCAATTGTTACTTTTCCTGTTGATAATAAAAATCATCAGCAGGAACACTTCCGCCAAACTGTCCCAAGTCAATTTTTGCAGTGGTTTCAATCTGTTCTTTCGCGTCAACAGCACTCATGAAATGAATAGCGCAATACTGAAAATGATAATAGCGGTCAGCATAAATACAACAATTTTCTTCATGATGTTATTCTCCTCAAGTTTCAAAGAACTAGTATAAACATAATTACACACAGTACAATATGCACCTAATCGGGATAAATTAGAAAAGAAGAGGTAAAAAGACTGATAATATCATTGCTTCAATGTATAAACGGGGCCCGATATTCGGCATTGATCTCGCTTATCTCTTTCTCACCATCAATATATGGCTGATATATGTTTTCGGTTCTTCCTCCACCCAGATTATCGCAGCCTGAACAGAATTCACAATCCGTTCCACATGTACCCCATAATGCCTGGTGAACGATTTTTTCGCGTTCTGCCTTTGTGGTATCTTTTATCAAAATCGATTTCATGCAAATCTCCTTTGTCCAATGCCCTTGGTTAAGAAAGAAATAAAATACCAGTATAATTTATAATACCTACTGATATAATAGGTAATTCTAATCCAAGTATTACACAATTCAAATCCACGAATTACACTTGTCAAGATTTTTGGGAAAAGGATAAAAGCATATGACGATTCAACAACTAAACTATGCGATCATCATTTCGGAGATGGGTTCTTTCAATAAAGCTTCAGAAGTGCTGTATATAGCGCAGCCGTCACTTACAAGCGCTATCCGGGAACTGGAAAAAGAATTGGATATTACGATCTTCCGCCGCGGAGCACGTGGTGTTACATTAACCAATGACGGTGAAGAATTCATTCAATATGCTCGTTTGGTTGTTCAGCAATATGAAAGAATGCTGGAAAAATACGGAAAAATCGTTTCAAGAAAGAAAAAGTTTGGGATCTCAACCCAGCATTATTCCTTTGCTATAAAGAGTTTCGTCGAAATGGTAAAGCATTTTGATACCGATGAGTATGAGTTCGCAATACGGGAAACAAAAACCAGAGAGGTGATTGATGATGTAAGTTCCGGAAGAAGTGAGATAGGAATCCTTTATCTCAGTGATTTTAATCGAAAAGTGATTGAGAAACTTCTTCGGTCGCATGATCTTGAATTTCATCATCTGATCAATTGCAATGCTTATGTTTATTTATGGAAAGGTCATCCGCTCGCGCAAAAGCATTCCATCAGCTTTTCGGAGCTTACAGATTACCCATGTCTTTCTTTTGAACAGGGCGGTTCCGGATCATTTTATTTTGCGGAGGAGATACTGACCACCAGTGAATATCCGCGCACAATTAAAGCCAATGACCGGGCTACAATGCTGAATCTGATGATCGGATTGAACGGGTATACATTATGTTCCGGAATCATATGTGAGGAACTGAACGGATCTGATTATATTGCGATACCTTTTGAACATGAAGATAACACCGGTGACGGGAAGATGGATATCGGTTACATAATGAAGAAAAACATGATTCCAAGCCGTATGGCTGAGTTATATATCAGCGAGCTGCGTGACTATCTGCATATTTGATATCCGAGAAAAGACTGTTACCTATATCTCTTTCTTTTTTCTCTCTGTTTATTCCAAAGGAGGAATAGACATGACGTCATACGGGGTAGCCTGGTAAACAAAGTAGTTCAGCCAATTGGAATACAGTAGATTCCCGCAGGATCGCCATCTGCATATCGGGGATTTGGTATCATCATTATCCGGATAATAATTTTCCGGCACATGTATCGGAAGCCCGGCTTTTTTGTCCCGCAGATATTCCATTTCCAATGTATTCGGATCATACTCTGCATGACCGGTCAGAAAAATCTGTCGTCATCCATCTGTAGATACGGCATAAATGCCGGCCCTTTCACTTTCCGCAAGAATCTTCAATCCGGGAATATTTGCTACCGCATCCCATGCAAAAGTTGTGTGACGGGAATGCGGAATAACGAACGTATCATCACAGCCCCGGAAGAGGATGGAACCTTTGTGCACTACCTTATGTTCGAAAACACCAAAAAGCTTTTCTCGAAGAGAAATTTTCGGAACATCATAATGATAATATAATGCAGCCTGAGCTCCCCAGCATACATGCAGTGTGGAATAAACATGGCTTTTACTCCATTCCATAATTTCACAGAGCTCATCCCAATAATCTACTTGTTCAAAAGGGATTTGTTCGACAGGTGCTCCTGTGATGATCATTCCATCGAATAATTCATGCTTCACCTCAGCAAAACTATGGTAAAACGCCAGCATATGTTCCCGGGGAGTATTGGCGGGAATATGACTGCTTACACTCATCAGATTCAACTCGATCTGCAGCGGAGTGTTTCCAAGCACTCGAGCGAACTGAGTCTCCGTGATGATCTTGGTGGGCATCAGATTTAGAAAAAGTATCCGAAGCGGGCGGATATCCTGATGGATAGCACGATCAATGGGCATGACAAATATGTTTTCTTTCAGCAGCGTTTGTGCAGCAGGCAGATTAATAGGAATTCTTACCGGCATAATTCAGGAATCCAAATTGAAAGACAGAAAGCAAAACAGAATTATCCGCATACTTTGCTATTCCATACGAATAAGTTCAGGAATTGTTGCTTCAAAATCAACGCCATACCAGGGTTTATCTGGATTCTGCAGTGTCACTTCGATGGTATAGGCTGTATAGTCGGCAGCAATCCGCATTGCTTCTTTCCAGTCTTTACCTTTCAGAATTTCACCAACGCAAGTGCTCGAAAACAAATCCCCGGTACCATGATAGGCTGCATCAATTTTTCGGTTTTGGTAGGTATAATATTCACCGGTTTGCGTTCATATCCCATAAAACCTGTTTTTCCACTTTCAAGTGATACTCCAGTCAAAACACTGATCCCCGGGCCTAAATCGTTCAATCCGGCAAGAAGTTCCCTGATGTAACCGATGTCATATTCTTCTCTGTATTCAATACCGGTTAAAAAGGATGCTTCTGTAATATTCGGAATGATAATATCTGCCTCCGCACATAATTCGGCATTCTTTTTTGCGTATTCCATATCAAAGGCAGGATATAATTTCCCGTTATCTGCCATCACAGGGTCAACGATGATGATCGTCTTTTCATCTCTGAATGTTCTGAACAGAGATTTAATTTGATCGATCTGATCAATTGTTCCAAGATATCCGGTATAAATAGCATCAAATGATATACCTTCGTTTTTCCAATGTTTCGCGATTGGGTCTATCTGATCAGATAAATCTTTGAATGTAAAATTACGAAACATGGTATGCGTTGACAAGACCGCTGTCGGCAGGATCACCGTTTCCGAGCCAAGTGCCGAAATCACCGGCAACGCGATCGTCAGTGAACATTTTCCCAGACAGGAAATATCCTGAATTGTCAAAACTCTTTTCATATTCAATACCCTTTCCCCGGTGTGCGTATTATAAATTTTTCGGTATTAAAACAGCAGTGCCGGATGGACTCGAACCATCAACTTCAGTTTATGAAACCTATGCCTTTCCTGCGGCTACAGCACCATTATTCATATAAGGGTATGGCGGATCTTGATCCATAAGACTTTGTCCGCCAAACCTCTTTCTCTTTTCCGGAAGGATCATCTGAAAGCGATCCTTCCGAATAATTCAAAATGAATGACTGTCAAAATGATAAATCACTGATTCTTCTTTCTCTCTGTCATCCAACAGCGGCAAAACCCTTTTCCAGATCCGCTATAATATCGTCGATGTGTTCCGTACCGATGGAAAGACGGATCGTGTTCGGGTGGATATCCTGGTCTTCCAGTTCTTCCGGTGATAGCTGGGAATGTGTGGTCGTTGCCGGATGGATCACCAGAGACTTCACATCCGCGACGTTGGCAAGCAGGGAGAAGATTTCAAGAGCATCAATGAAGGCATGAGCTTCTTTCTGCCCGCCCTTGATATCAAAGGTGAAGATGGATGCTCCGCCATTCGGAAAATATTTTTTGTACAAAGCATTCTGCGGATGCTCCGGCAGAGACGGATGATTCACCTTTTCGACCAGCGGATGGTTTGCAAGAAATTCAACGACTTTTTTCGTGTTTTCCGCATGCCGGTCCAGACGGAGGGAAAGCGTTTCAACTCCCTGGAGAAGCAGGAAAGCATTGAACGGAGATATTGCGGCACCGGTATCCCGAAGCAATATTGCCCGGATATAGGTCACATATGCTGCCGGACCGGCCGCGTCAACAAAGGATATGCCGTGATAACTGGGATTAGCCTTTGCAATCGGGGCATAGCGGTCCGCGTTTGCCGCCCAGTCAAATTTGCCTGAATCCACAATAATTCCGCCTAGTGTTGTTCCGTGGCCGCCGAGGAATTTCGTCGCTGAATGTACAACGATATCGGCTCCGTGTTCGATCGGACGGATCAGGTAGGGTGTTCCGAAAGTGTTGTCGATAACGACCGGAATATTATTCGCATGAGCCAGTTCGGCAATAGCATCGATATCCGGAATATCACTGTTCGGATTTCCGAGCGTTTCAATGAAGATCGCTTTGGTGTTGGGTTGGATCGCCGCTGCCACTTCTTCAAGGTTATGGATATCAACAAAAGTTGTCGTGATGCCGTAATTCGGCAGGGTATGTACCAGAAGGTTGAAGCTGCCGCCATAGATGGTTTTCTGTGCGACGACATGATCACCGTTCTGAGCCAGTGCTTCAATTGCGTAGGTGATGGCTGCTGCGCCTGAAGCCAAAGCCAGTGCTGCGATTCCGCCTTCCAGCGCTGCGACCCGTTTTTCCAGCACATCCTGGGTGGAGTTTGTCAAACGGCCATAAATATTGCCTGCATCAGCCAGGCCGAAACGGGCTGCCGCATGTGCGGAATTATGAAAAACGTACGATGTGGTCTGATAAATGGGAACCGCCCGGGAATCGGTAGCGGGATCAGCCTGTTCCTGTCCGACATGGAGCTGAAGGGTTTCGAATTTATAGTTACTCATGATAATTACCTCTTTTTTTCTTTCCCAGACAATTTGTCTGCCTGATTTTGTTTTTTGAGTACTCACCTTTTTCTTCTCCTGATTGTGAGTACTTTTCCTAAGCCGGCACGATCACTTTTTTGATTTTCAGGATCGTTTTTGTAATAACAAAATAAAAAGGGAGGCTCTATGTCGAGTCTCCCTTGTTTCCATACCGTAAGAGCTTATTTACAGCTTCATTTGCACTGATTCAGGGAGATCTCGCTGAAAAGACATCATCACATCACACATGCACATGCACATGCACATCATGCACCACATCATGGATTTATTGTTCTGATTCATTTTCATTTTCATAACCTCCTTTTGGTTTGATGTTTTTTATTATAGGCATCTTTTCGGATTTGTCCAATACAGCCTTTTTATGCTCAGTTATAGGGTGAACCTATAAAAAAATATATCAGTTCTAAGAAAAAAGATGCTTGCTGAAATACCTGTCGCCTCGGTCAGGAAAAACAACGACAACATTTCCTTCAGCACCGGATGCAATCAGTTTTTCTGCCGCAGCCAAAGCGGCTCCGGATGATGAACCGGCGATGATGCCTTCCTTTGCCGCCAGTTTCCGTACAGCCGAAAAAGCCTCCTCATCATTGATCTTTATGACCTGATCAACAAGGGACATATCCATTGTTTCCGCAATGAAATCATTCCCTATTCCTTCAATGTTGTAATCCGCGTGTTCACCGCCACCCATGGTTGACCCTACGGGATCTGCCAGGATGCCTTTGATGGAGGGATCCTTTTCTTTCAGATAGTGCATGACACCGGAATAAGTTCCGCCACTACCGGCACCTGCGACAAGATAATTGATTTGGCCATCCAGATCACGATAGATTTCCGGACCGGTAGTTTCATAATGAGCCAGTGGATTTGCCGGATTGTGAAACTGCCGCAAGGCAACTGATCCGGGAATCTCTTCAAGTAATTGTTCCGTTTTCGCGGATGCCCCAAGCATCCCGTCTTCCCGCGGTGTATTGATGATTTTCGCGCCTAATGCCCGCATCAGGATCTGTTTCTCTTCAGAGAATTTCGTTGGTACGACAAATATTACCTGATATCCCTTGTTTAATGCGGCAAAAGCGATCCCAAGCCCGGTATTTCCTGCCGTTCCTTCAATGATCGTTCCTCCAGGCTTCAAAATTCCTTTTCTTTCCGCATCTTCGATCATATATTTTCCGGTCCGGTCTTTGACGCTGCCTGCCGGATTATATAACTCCAATTTGGCAAAAAGGTTTACTTTTTCGGACAAACCCAGATGGCTTAACTTCACGATCGGTGTATTGCCAATCAGATCCTGCATGCTCTCGTAGTAGTTCATTATTTCACCTCACTTTTTTCAATTGCCTGCTCAAGATCGGCAAACAGATCGTCAATATTTTCAATGCCGATGGAAAGACGGATCAATCCTTCCGTAATACCGACTTTATCACGGATATCTTTCGGAATGGAAGCATGGGTCATGCTTGCCGGATGGCAGACAAGACTCTCCACACCGCCGAGACTTTCGGCCAGGGCGATCAGCCGCAGCGATTTGAAAAATTTTCGGATGTCATAATTTTCATAAAGCTCAAACGACATCATCACGCCGCCGTTTTTTGCCTGACGTCTGTTGATCTCATAGCCCTGCGCCTCAGGAAGACCCGGATAATATATCTTTTTGACAGCTTTATGGTTTTTCAGGAATTGCGCAGCCTTTTGAGCATTTTCGACATGCCGGTCCAACCGCACACCGAGAGTTTTTATCCCGCGGATCAGCAGGAAAGAATCAAACGGACCGAGTACGCCGCCGGTCGCATTCTGCAGGAAAGCAAGTCTTTCTGCGATTGCTTTATCTTTCACGACAACGAGCCCGGCAATGAGGTCACTGTGTCCCCCGAGATATTTCGTCGCGCTGTGGATGACGATATCGGCACCAAGTTCGATGGGTCTCTGCAAATAGGGAGTCATAAAGGTGTTATCAACAATGGAAAGAATTCCGTGAGCTTTCGCAATTGCAGCCACTCCGGCCAGGTCCGTGATCGTCAGCAGCGGATTCGCCGGACTTTCCACCAGGATCGCTTTTACGTCAGGTGTGATATGCTGTTCGAGCGCATCCAGATCAGAAGTGTCCGCTATCTCATATTCCAATCCGAAATTGTTGAAAACTCTGTCAAGTACCCGGAACGTTCCGCCATAGACATTGCTGGAGATGATGACCTTGTCTCCGGATCGGAACAGTCCCAGAACCGTGGTAATTGCGGCCATTCCGGAACTGAAAGCAAATCCGGCAGTTCCGCCTTCAAGCTCAGCAATCAGCGCTTCCAAAGCTGCTCTTGTGGGATTCCCGGTCCGGGAGTATTCCCATCCGGTGTTTTCTCCGAGGCCGCTCTGTTCATAGGTGGATGTCTGGTAAATCGGGACATTCACCGCACCTGTTGTTTTGTCTCCATAGATCCCGCCGTGGATCAATGCCGAATCAATATTCTTATAATTACTCATAAATCTGTTCCTCCCGGGATCATCCTTTTTTCCGGATGATTTTTCAATAATTTTGAAGTCTAAAAATCCGCAAAAAAAACCGCCTGCTTTTGACGAATCCTTGTCATAACAGGCGGAATGATCTGACCAACTTCAAATGAATACAAAACTAACGCCTGTTATTGCCGAAGCAACACAGACAACAACACTCCTTAACGAAAATATTTGAACTTTCGCGGGTTACGAAAAAATGTATTGTTTCCGTAAAACTTTTTTCTGACATATCTGCATTTATTCCTGTACTGAAGCAATAAATACTTCAAATACCTATTGTTATAGTAGGTGATTATATTCTGCAAATAACATTTGTCAAGTTTAGATTTATTTTTGTTGACAAAACCAAACAAAATGAATTTTGAACATCTGAATAAGCCAAGACATATCACTCACCTTGCCGGAAAAACATCATGAAGACTGAATTAGTCTGAGCGCATAATTACTGGCAACGAATAATTCTCTATAATGCAAAAAGATTCGGAGATCATCATACCGGCGCATCGTTTTTCAAGTCAAGTAATGAAAAGTTTAAATACCTATGATATCAGTAGGTAATTTGAGTATAATCCAAATAAACAGTTTGCAATCAGTAATAAACATAAATAATTGTCATTTAAACAGCAAATATTCTAAAAAACGGTAAAACGGTTTATTTATGATAGATAGTTCAGATTTAAAAAAAATATATGATTCTGTATCAAAACAAGAACCCTCTTCCCTGCCCCTGAACATCGAGGGAAAAACATATATCCGGAATTTCAGGCCAACAGAGCGGTTGATCCTTCTTGGAGGAGGGCATATTGCAGAACCTCTTTGCCGTTACGCTTCAGATTTGGGATTTGCCGTAACTGTAGTGGATGACCGTCCGGTTTTCGCCAATCGTGCAAGATTTTCTGACGCATCTGAAATACTGTGCAATGAATATTCAAAAGCTGTTTCACAACTGAATATCAACAGTAATGATTATGTGGCTGTAATCACAAGAGGACATCGTTATGACGCTGATTGTCTTCGAATGATTTTGTCTTCCGGACAGTTACCAAAGTATCTTGGGATGATTGGCTCAAAGCGGCGGGTAATATCGCTTTTGAATATGCTGGAAGAAGAAGGGTATTCACGGCATGATCTGGAGCAGATTCACGCACCGATTGGTATCGACATAAATGCATTAACAACAAAGGAAATTTCGATTTCAATTGTCGCTGAATTGATCCAGCACCGACGGAAAAACGTAAATCGCCACGCCTCGGAAACGGTTCTTACTATTGAAGATATCGATATGGCTCTTATTCGATTCCTGGCTAAGAAAGATTCTCTGAAGGCGCTGCTGCTTGTTTATGAAACAAGCGGTTCAACTCCTGTCAAGACCGGAGCAATGATGGCGATCGATAAAAAATTTAAGACAGTCGGCACGATTGGCGGAGGCTGCGGTGAAGATAAAGTACTGAGACAAGCGTGGTGTATGATTGGTTCAGGTCAACAATGCAGTGTGACGATCGAAATGAACAATGACATTGCGGCTGAGGAAGGAATGGTCTGCGGAGGCAGCATGAAAGTATTTGTCGCTGATATTGTCTGATTACAACCGCGCTGCCAGGCTGATCCGCTATCTGTATTTCTGAGAAAAGGATTGTTTATTGTGAAAAGGGATTTTATATATATATTTTTATGTTTGGGAGCTTTATTATTCTCAGCATGTACATCAACAGGGAATGATAAAAAAACGGAAGTCTTGATTCCCACCGACACTGAAATTCCCAATAGTGTAAATGCACCTGTTGTTGACACCGATGAAGAACACCTCATCATATTGGCTGAATCATTGAAAACTGATGTGGTTTCTTTTATTCAGCTGTCTCCGGACAGTAAAATTGAGCTGCTTGCGAGAAAAGGCAGTGACGGCTCCGTGAAAATTGCCTTGGGAACCTGTCAATCCTGTAATGGTTCACCCTATGCGTATTATACGCAGGAGGAGAATTTTCTTATCTGTAATAATTGAGGTCAGGCTTTTCCTATTGAAGTTCTGGATCAACCGGGAGGAGGCTGCCATCCGATCATGATTGATGAATCGATCATCTCACCGGTCAAGGGAGGTATTTCCCTTGATATAAAAGGGCTGAAAGAATACGAGCCGTTATTTGCGAAGGTAGAAAACCATTGAACCGGACAGAAGTCATCAGGATCAGGGGAATGTTTTGCATCCACTGTGAGGCCAGGATAAAGAAATCATTGTCCGGGCTTGACGGCATAAAGTCCGTTTCAGTTTCATATCGCCAATCCAAGGCTGTTGTAACATTTGATCCGATGGTCACATCAATCGACAAAATGAAAAAGATGATTGAAGATGAAGGATACGAAGTACTTCAACTATCCATATTACTGCAATAATCATTGTTCTTTTAGCTTTGTTTCTTTTAGCAAAATATCTCGGGTGGACCGATATTTTAAATATTTTTCCGTCCATTGAAACAACTGTCAGTCTGGGGATGGTCTTTATAATCGGTCTTCTCACAAGCATTCACTGTATCGCCATGTGCGGCGGGATCAATATTTCTCAGACTGTGATTTCCGTACAGCGGCAGACAGATCCGGTAAAACAGAACCTTCTTTATAACACGGGCAGGATCATTTCCTATACGGTGACAGGAGCTTTGTGCGGAGGAATCGGAAAAACCCTGGGACTTTCCGGCCGATTGCGGGGGATCATTCCGATCATTGCCGGTATTCTTATGATCTATATGGCATTGCAGATGCTCGGTTTCTTCCGATTTGCAAACAATAGCCATTTTGTTATACCGTTTCATCTGCATTTTCAGTCCGGAGAAAAAAGCAAAGAACGGTCATCGTTTCTGATTGGACTCCTGAATGGGCTGATGCCCTGCGGGCCGCTGCAGTCAATGCAGATTTATGCTCTGTCAACTGGCAGCATTTTGCAGGGAGCCGTGTCCATGTTTCTTTTTTGTCTCGGAACCGTGCCGCTCATGTTTGGTTTTGGCTTTCTTTTCGGGAGACTGAACATGAAATACAGGAAATACATGCTTTCCGTATCCGCGGTCCTGGTCTTTCTCATGGGGATCAATATGGTTTCCAACGGATTATCTCTTGCAGGAGTCCTGCTTCCGGAGCCTGCCCGCAAAGCTTCAGATCATTCGATTTTACAAGATGATGTACAAAAGGTATGGACAGAAATCGATTATGGCAGCTATCCGGAGTTTTCTGTTCAAAAAGGGATCCCGGTTGAATGGACGATTTATGTCCCGGAAGGGAAACTCACCGGATGCAATGGAGAAATACTGGTTCCGGCTTATGGAATTGATATAATACTTCATGAGGGCGAAAACCTCGTCCAGTTTCTCCCGGAAAATTCGGGAACTGTTCCCTACAGCTGCTGGATGGGGATGATCCGCAGTTCGATTACCGTTCTCGATTGAGTCAAGAGATCAGAAAGTCGTCTAATTCAAAGCTTTCCTCATCATGATCGTGCGACCAATACGATTATATTCTGTGAAACCGGCTTTTTCATACTCAGACATTGTTGGTATCCGGAAGAAACCATTGCTCTATAATCACTTATGAAAAAACAGTTGAGATATAATTATGACGTACTTGGTATAAGGCATTTTGTTTATTATTTTGAACAGCTTAAACATGAGAGGCAGATATGTATTATTTTTATGGCTGGAAAACAGCAGACATAATGGATACGCGGGGACTTACCCCGCGCGATTATTATGACATTCTCTCGAAATGCTGGTGTGCTGAAACCTGCGCCCCGAGAATGCGGGCCGATTGGACCACTGACAACCGAACTTTAGGTCAGTGCTCAATCACTGCATTTCTTATGCAGGATATATATGGGGGAAAAGTATACGGTGTTCCGCTGGAAGATGGGAATTATCATTGCTTTAATATCGTTGATGATTGTGTTTTTGATCTGACCAGTGAACAATTTGGAACCCAAAAACTTAACTACAATAACTGTCCGGAACAGTTCCGGGAAGTTCATTTTTCAAAGGAAGAAAAGCGTCTTCGATATGAATATCTGAAAGAATCGCTGGAAGCCTGCTTTGTCAGCGAAAACAGCAAATGCAAATAAAGAAGATTTACTTTTCTTGTATTCCAACACTCATAAAAATGAGCGAATATTCTGAAAGCAGAGTGCTGTTCTTTTTATCGCGGCCAATACCGTTATCCCAACATAAAATTTTGAGATCACCGGATTGAGCTCGATAATATACTCACCACAATAAAATTCGATTTGAATTCTGATCAAAAAGAGGGTATAATAAAGACAGATAAAAAAATGAGGTGCCACCGGGAACGGTCTGGCCTTCGTAAATAACTATTTTAGGAATAGCTGTTCAAGTCCGGCAAGATCAGGAACGGCTATTTCTGTTTTTAAGATCTGTTTCATCAGATTTTTTGTCGCGACCAATTCGGTATCCCAGCATAAAGCTGGAGACAACCAGACTGACTACGGCGATAAATTCACCGAATGATAACATTTCATTGCCACCTCCTTTCTGGTCGGACTCGATACAACTGTATCGGTACTTCCCATATACAGAGGGGCCAAACAGAAGACCCCCTGTATAAGCCAGAAGGCCAAACCGTTCTTATTCTCCGATGACACCTCGGTATCAATTTTACCATATTCGGTGTAAACAGTTGTTACCGTTTACAAGAGTGAAAAACCGCTGAACAAGGAGGGAGTGTTCAGCGGCCTTACCTAAAAGTTACTGTTTGTCCCAGCTGATGGCTGTCTTTTCTTTGCCATCTTTGCCATTGTTACCAGCGATGGCAGTGATGATGGTGATGATGACAGCAATGATGATGGTGATGCCCCATCCCCCAGCCGCCATAGGATTGCCAACGAGTAAAATATTCGTTTGAAAACCTTTGAAAATCCTTATTTTTCCTCGTAGATCAGTATTTTCTGCAATTTTCTTTTGATAAATTTTTTAAAATTGTTAGACAAACTGTTAGACAAAATCAATTTTCGCAGCAGCCTTTGTTTCCGTTTCTTTAAGGTCAGCATCTCCATGATACTGACTTCTATTCGTATGATATCTGGCTTTTTTGAATCAGTGCTTCTCAGCCGTTATTCACACTGACTGATGATTGTTTTCGTTCTCGTTCAGCACTTCTGAAATTCGTGAATGATAGATCCTGAGGAACTTGTTGAAGGTAGCGATCATGGCGACACGATAGGGCTTTCCTTCGTTTCTTTTCTTCATGAAGTATTCGCATACAGGATCACCGATGTATGAGGATTTATGCTTGTTTATGGAATCCATCAGTTCATAGCCAAGCTTCCTGAGATTTGCCGATCCTCTTTTGGAAATATGACTTCTGGTTCCGGTAAACTGCCCGGACTGATAGGGCGGGGCGTCGATGCCTGCGTAGGCGATGAGAGCCTTTGCGCTGTGGAATCTTCTGGGATCACCGATCTCCGCAATGAACCTGGGATCCAGGGTCTCTCCGATCCCTTTCATGGCCAGGACCGTCTCGTATTCGGGCATGACCTTTGATAAAGTCTTCAATTGATTTAGAATATCATAAAGGGAAGAATCCACTTCCCTTAAGACATTCACGGCTTCCTGGACCAATAACTTAGTACTGGAAAGCTTTGAATCGAGTGTCGGGATAGCGTTTCTGGCGATGGAGTAGAGCTGGCGGGCTTCTTTCCCGTTTGAACGGTATCCCTTTTTCTTCAGCCAGGCATTGTATCTTTCAACGAAAATTTTCTCGGAATATTTAGTGATATTGCCGCTGTGCCAGTATTTTTCAGCGAAATCACAGAGTTTATCCTGGCCATTATTGCGGTTGAAGTCATCCAGTAAGCCATAGACGCCCGGCATCGTTCGTTCCAGGATATGGCAGAGATCCTGACATCGGATCGTCCGTATGCGCATATAGCTCGTATACTGCTTTCCCAGCAGTCGAAGTTCTTTCCTTTTCTCATCCATATCATCATCGGGTTTGAACCTGTACCAGTAATCGATCCCGTACTGGGCGATGATAAGGGAGTCGATCCTGTCTGTCTTGGGATTCCTGATTCCCTGGCATCTGTATCTTTTCATCTCCAGTGGATTGATGATGGCTATCTGATAATCCTTTGATTTCAGATACTGACAGACAGGCAGATGGTATAATTGCCTGTAGCCTCCATGATGATGTGGATCTCTTCCTTGAACCGGCTGAGTTGTTTGACTAGAGAGTCCAGATCGTCCTTGGTGTGCCTGAAGTCCTTCGGCGCCATCAGGATCTCGCCGTGCGGCCTGATCGCACAGACCGTGCTCTTTCCCTTTGACACGTCGATTCCAACACTGAACATAATAAAAAGCACCTCCTTGAATGTGTCTAACAGATAGCGACCATCCGCACTTATCAAACTCATTTTCGTTAGTGACACGACAGCTGTCCTTATTGACAGTATCAACCTGCTTAATCGAATATATTAATAAGGGGATGGCTGACTGTTTATCGGCGGGAGTATCTTCTGATATCCCTATCGGAATTACGTCAGGCCATCTGTTTCCCTTATTATGAAACAAGCGCAGATAATCATCCATTATCTACGCTTCTATAGTACGAAATCGGAATTTATCAAGGAAAAATATTTGCCGACAGTCTTTGCCCGCAGGAAAGGGACAAACAACATGCAAAAACGCGAAATCCTGAAACTCTCTTTTATAAAATCTCTGCCCATTCTGTTCAGCTATCTCTTTATCGGAGCGGCCTATGGCATTCTGATGCAGCAGGCAGGATTTCCCTGGCTGTCCGTGCTGCTTGTGAGCATGTGCGTCTATACAGGCGCATTCCAGTTCGTTCTGACGACTCTGATGGCATCCGGAGCGTCCCTGCTCACGATCGCGGTCACCGCTTTTTTCATGAACAGCCGCCAGACCTTTTACACTCTGACCTTTCTGGACGATATCTCAAAAACAGG
>JAFPZX010000157.1 GCA_017417055.1 Anaerolineaceae bacterium | reverse complement strand
GCAAATATAATTTTAGGAACTTCCTATTTTTTTTTCACCAGTTTCTTTGAATATATGATACTTGAGCCGCTCCAGAGGCTCAAGTATCATATATTCAAATTTGCCAGTTTTTCTTTTCTATGGAAATTTGATACGCAGACGCTGTCTCAAAATGAATTTTTGACTAACATGAATTATGATATAATGAGTGTACAAGGATAGAAAAATGACCAGACCGGATTTAGAGTACCGTTTCGAATGGGATCCAAACAAAGACTTGAAAAACAGAATGAAACACGGTGTGTCATTTGATGAAGCTCAAACCGCTTTTGACGATCCCAATGCGATTTACCTTGAAGACGTTGAACATTCGATTGATGAGGAACGGTTCCATCTCATTGGATATAGTGAGAAACTCAGGATCTTGTTTGTCTGCTATTGTAATCGCAGTTCAGATATTGTCAGGATCATATCCGCACGAAAAGCAACCAAAACCGAACGCGACTATTATCATCAGGGAGGACTGCAATGAACGAATATCCAACCCCCGAAGAACTTGAAGATATCCCGGAAATTACAGATTTCAGCCATGCGATTCGCAATCCATTTGCCGGACGGATCAAACGCCAGGTAACTATGAACATGAATATCAAAACCTTGAGTTATTTTCAGGAAATGGCTGACCAATTGGGTGTTCCCTATCAGACTCTGATCAATTTGTATCTGGCTGATTGTGCCAACAATAAACGAAAAATTACTTTTACAACGGAACCAAATAATTCACATTAATAACACCTAAGACTGTTGTTATGTTTTTACCAACGACGAAAAAAGAAATTGACGCCCTCGGCTGGGATGCGCCGGATGTGATTCTGGTAACCGGGGATGCCTATATTGATTCCCCGCACATTGGCATTGCGGTGATCGGGCATGTGCTGCAGAATGCCGGATACAACACCGCTGTCATTGCGCAGCCGGACGTGAATTCACCGGCTGATATCACACGCCTGGGAGAACCGAAGCTGTTCTGGGGTGTCTCTGCCGGATCTGTGGATTCCATGGTAGCCAACTATACCGCCTCCAAAAAACCGCGCAAGAGCGATGACTATACCCCGGGCGGCGTCAATAACAAACGTCCCGACCGTGCCTGTATGGTTTATACCAACCTGATCCGCCGCAACTTCAAAAATACAAAACCCATCATGCTGGGCGGCATCGAAGCCTCCCTGCGCCGGGTCGCACACTATGATTTTTGGAATAACAAGATCCGCGGCTCCATCCTTTTTGACGCGAAGGCCGATTACCTGATTTATGGCATGGGAGAAAAGTCCGTGCTGGAGTTTGCCTTTGCCTTATCAAAAGGGCTGCCGGTGGAAAAGATCCGCGGGCTGGCTTATAAAGCAAAAGAGATCCCCGAAGGAGCGCTGGAACTGCCTTCCTTTGAGTCTGTCCGTGACGACAAACACGCCTTTATTAGCATGTTTCGCACGTTTTACGAAAACTGCGACCCGATCCATGGCAAAATGCTCGCACAAAAACACGGCGACCGCTGGCTGGTCCAAAATCCGCCCGCGAAATCCATGACGCAGCCGGAACTGGACGCGGTTTATGCCCTGCCCTACGAACGGGATGTCCATCCCTTTTACAAACAGCAGGGGCCGGTAAAGGCATTGGAAACGATCCGCTTTTCTGTCACAACGCACCGCGGCTGTTACGGGGAATGTAACTTCTGCGCGATCGCTGTCCATGAGGGCCGCACCATCCAATGGCGGTCGGAAAATTCAATTCTTAAAGAAATCCAGCACATCACCACGCTGCCCGGTTTCCGCGGCATCATTCCCGATATGGGCGGACCGACTGCCAACATGTACGGATTTGAATGCATCAAAAAACAGAAATTCGGCGGCTGCAAAAACAAACGCTGCCTGTTCCCTGAACCCTGTCCCTCACTCGGCATCAATCATGAAAAACTGACAGGATTGCTGCAGCGTGCGCGGAAAATTCCCGGAGTAAAGCAGCTTTTCACTGCATCCGGGATCCGTTATGACATGATTTTAGCCGACCCGGGTGCCGGGACACATTATCTGGATGAGATCTGCCGTTATCATGTCTCCGGTCAGATGAAAGTGGCACCGGAACATCATAACCCGAAAGTTCTCGCGCTGATGGGGAAACCGGGCGTCGATAAACTGGAAGAATTCCGCAAAATCTTTGACCGGCTGAATAAAAACGCGCCGCATAAGCAGTTTTTGACTTACTATTTTATCGCCGCACATCCGGGCTGCACCCTGACCGATATGCAGTACCTGCGGCGTTTTGCCAACGAAAAGCTGCATATGACCCCGGAACAGACCCAAATCTTCACACCAACGCCCTCCACGTGGTCCACATTGATGTATGTTACGGAGATGGATCCCTTTACCATGCAGCCGATTTTCGTCGAAAAAGACCCGGCGAAACGACAGAAGCAAAAGGACATACTCGTACCAAATCAGAAATCAGAAATCAGAAATAAGAAATAATGGGGCAGTTGGGGACGGTTCTTTATTGTCCCAAAAATAGTCATTGGGAACTGTCATCCGTATGTTCCGCTGTGTATATTCGTAAAAGTTATAAAATAGGACACCGTTAATGAAAGATATATTGATCATAAACCCACAGGCTTCCAAAGGCAGCATGCATTTTCGTGACGAGCGCATTATGGACGCGCTCGCGAAGGAAGGGATTGCTCCGGAGCTGATAAAAACAGAACATCCCGGGCACGCCATTGAATTGGCAGAGGAAGCCGCAAAGAACGGCGCCGATCGGGTGATCATTTCCGGCGGAGATGGGTCGATAAATGAAGCCGTGAATGGTTTGGTAAACGCACAGAAACAGGGATTTACCAGAACTGCACTGGGTTTTATTCCCGCCGGACGGGGTAATGATTTTTGTGCAGCACTCGGCATTCCAAAATCCCTGCCGGAAATTGTACAGATTCTGAAACAAGATCACAGAATACACAGTGATATTGGCTCTGCCGGAGATGGGACTTTTGAACGTTATTTTATGAACGGCTCCGGATATGGGATCGAATCAGCCATCAATTATTACGCTTCGCGGTCTGTCATCAGAGGAAAGTTGTCCTACATATACGGGATCGCGAAATCTCTTTTCAATGACCTTCATATTCAGGAGGCACAAATCGATATCGATGGGAAGATGATCAGCTATCCTTTTGTCCTGTTTGCCGCGATGAACGGCAGGCAGGAAGGCGGCGGTTTTCGTCTGGCACCAAAGTACAGTCTGAACGACGGACTGCTGGACATCTGCATGGTCGGCGGCAACATACCCAAAGCAAAACTGCTGCTTACAATTCCGCACCTTTCCAACGGGACACTGGATTTTCCGGGTATCCTTTCCATGCAGGCAGCTTCCGTTCATGTTCATCTGGACCCGGACAAAAAAGGACTTTTTTCACAGATTGACGGTGAAACCATCATTGAGCGGGGATTTGATTTCTATTCCAGAGTTTCTCCTTGGAAAATTGAAATAATCTGTCCGGAAAATTATTGACTCATTCCTTCCTCCGTCGAGTGAGTGCAGCTGCCGAAAACATCGGCAGACAAATGAACAGAGCATACACATAACGGTATTCGCAGTAAACCGCGGACCACAGGATGATAAACCACAAAAGGAATCCGGAAATAAACAAAACAAATTTTTTTCGGTTTTGATACAAACAAAAAATACCGAAGAACAACCAGCCCCAGAAACAGGCTCCGGGTTTGAATAACAGAGGCAGGACTGGAGTCTTTTCATATTGTTCCGAGGTGAACCATTGGTTGATTTTGTCAACAATACCCAACTTCAGAATGGGCGTATGCTGCAGTTCCGGTATGCGGTCATGCATTTGGATTCCGCTCATTGTGATCCACCAGCTCGTTTCCGGATACCAATACCCGTAATTATTATGAAGAAATCCCTCAAGATATTCCACCGGATATTTTTGACTCAGACGGAACCATAATGAAAAAAAACTCCAGCGGTTCTTTTCAAACAATTCACTGTTAAAATGTTTTTTCACTGGATCTACAGTTTTTTCTGCATATTCAGTTCGTATATCCGGAACTGTGAACCAGCCTTGTATTTCTTCTCTGGTTTCCGGAGAAAGATCTTCATAACGTTTGACCAATACTCGTGTTACCTGCTGGAGGGGAACGGAGAGATATTCACCGGAGGGAATGGGTTCAGTCGTTATTCCCGGCAGGATGAGCAATTTCCATACGGCCATTAAAATCAGAACCGAACAGCTGAGAACAGCAGCTATTTTTCGGAATCTTTTGAAGCGGAACGGCAGATAAATGCTCACGATAACCGTGATAAACAACCCATTATGGCGCAGCAGAGGCATCAACAGCATCGTCAAAAACAGCAGCAGGCATTTTCCCTTATTGCTGAAAAATGCTTCTTCATTTTCCGTACAGTCATCCAGGCACAGGAGAAAACCTAAAAAGAAGGCGGAAAAGAGAATATCCTTCCACATTGTGACACTGAATATGTTATTTACAGGGTATACCGCGTAGAACAGAAAAATCAGAACCTGCACCGTTTTGTTATGAAGATGCCGGCAGATTCGCTCAAAAGCAAGCGCGAACACAAAAGTCAGGATCATCATCTGCAAAAAGGTACATACCCCGACTGCTGTATTGATAGAACCAGTCATCCGGATCACCGGCACCATGACCGCACGAATAAGCAATGTCACAAAAGCCGGGTTCCAATCACTCAGCGTATTTGTAGTGAGCGCGTCTCTGATCTGCGTTCCGGAATCGGGTGAAACTATACCGGGAAAATTGTACATCCACCAGGGAACGTAAAAAATCAACAAAAACATCCAGACAAGAAGGACTTTTTTCATGGAAAATGGGCTTGCAGCAACGGGTGTTTTTTTTTCTCTGTACCGCTTCAGAAAACCGAAAGCAAGAAAGGCAAAGCTATAATATAGCAGCCAGTAGGATAAAAGCATGTTCAGAAAGTGTATCAGGTTATGCGGGTTTTCCCATATCCAGGCAAAGTATTCCAACGTTGAAAGAATCTTCCCAAGTATCGTAAAAACTGCGATTACGAGACCATACAACAGCGCGTATTTTTTCAATCGGCGGTCCGGTTCTTCCAGTGATTTGAGGCAAATCCGGCAGAAGAAAAGCATCAGCAGCAGCCAGACAAAGGATTCGGTATTTCGTAAAACCAGTCCGGTTCGTGTGAATTCAAACCGGAAACCCCGTACCGCAAGAAAACTGATCAGCAGTGAAAAAAAGAGCGTCATCAGTTTTTACTCCTGAGAAATTGTTCATAAAAAGAGACATGTTTTTCTGCAATAGATTCCCAGGAAAGTTCTGATGAAGCGAATTCTTTTCCCGCAGAGCCGAGTTTTGATCGCAGCTCGGGATCCTGCATCAGTCCGGACAGCGCTTTTTGTAAAGCAGCCGGGTCATTCGGCGGAATCAGCAGACCGGTTTCACCGTCATGGACCATATCCGGAATTCCGCCCACTTGTGTGGCGACCACCGGTTTCCCGAAGGCGAAGGCAGTCGGGATCACCCCGGACTGACTGGCAGAAAGATAAGGCAGCGCGACGATCGATGCCTGTTCCATGAATTCAGCCACTTCTTCGTCACTGATAAAGCGGTTGGTCAGCCGAATCTGCGGATGGGAAAGCTGTTCTTGATACGGCATTACATCGCCGCCGCCCGCGATGTGCAGCGACCATTCGGGATTCGCATCCAACAGCGGACGGACCGCTTCCAGCAGGATGCCAATACCCTTGTAAGGCTCAATTCTGCCGAAAAAGAGAATCTGTTTCTGTTCCGGCAGCCCCTTTTTGTATTTCGTGAAGAAATCATAAACCCCATGCGGAGCGACAAGAATTTTCTGTGGATCCACACCTTTCCCCGTCAGGATCTGTTTTCCCTGATCGGTCAGGACCACCAGCCCGTCCGGCATACCGCGGAAGAGCCCTTCGGTGATTTTGAAATAAAAAGGCGTTCCCTCGTGATGGATCACGTCATGGATGGTATAGATCAGCGGTTTGTGCAGTGAGTGGCGGACAAATATTCCGAGTGCCGGGTTCCATTCCTGCGCACTGGTCACATGAACTACATCCGGCTGAAATTCATCCGCGATCCGGCGGAGATCCCGCCACGTTTGAGGAGAAAACAGTTTGAGAATGGTTCCTTTAGCGCCTTTTCCGGTGTTGAGTGTCTCTATAGAAACACCCTGCAGGGCTCCTTCCGCATGTTCCGCGTTTTCACCACACAGCAGCCGCACGTCACAGATCCTGTTCAGACCTTCAGCCAAACAGTCATTAAAATGCAGCAAACCTCCCCGGCGGGTCAGGCAGATCAACAATATTCGCAGCTTATTTTTTTCCATGTTCAGAAAAGTTTCATTTTTTCGAGAAATTCATCAACTTTCATCCCCGCTTCTTCGGCTGCCTGTTCGATTGTAATAAAACGTTTCTGTGCCAGGTTGACCAAAGCCTGTAATTGTCCGGCTTCTTTACCATCGTTGTAGCCTTCTATTCTGCCGTCCTCTTTACCATCGTTGTAGCCTTCTATTCTGCCATCCTCTTTGCCATCGATATAGCCTTCTTCTCTGAACATATTCATGGTTTTTACTTCGTCATATTCTGTGATGCACATACGTTTCACCTCCGCGCGATTTTTCAATATAAATGGTTTGATGACTGAATCCTCACTATACTTGTATTTTACACTAAATAAAAGTTGATTTCAAGATGTATTTTATGGGGACATTGGTAAGCAGCAAACAGAAAAAAGGAGCACAAGGAAACCGGAATCTTGCTGCCGCAAAACTGATACAAGGTTCCAATTTCCTTGTGATCTGATGTAAATAGACTCCGTTTCTCTTTACTATCTCAAAAAGGAGCAGTCCAGGAACTCATCCAATTCGTTCCGGACCTGATTTTCCCCGGATTCCCGTTCGATTCGCTGCCAGAGAGCACACAGCGGATCATTCATCACAGGCGTAACCTCCATAGCCGCCCGGGTCTGGTTCAGCGCATCCTCCCAGCGGCCGGTTCGCGCGTATGCCTCGATGAAGGGAATACGTTCCATCGGATCATTGGGATGATCCTGCCCGGCAAAGGCTTCATCTCCCAAAGAAGCCGCGTCCTCCCAATTGCCGCGCTGCCGTTCCAGATCTGCCTTTTCGTAATACCAGCACCAGCCATGCGCAGCTTCCGCGCCGAACAATTTGGTGTTCAGTCCGGTTTCCGGATCGTCCACCCGGATCCGGCTGTAATTATTGAGTACAGCGGCTTCCCGGTCAATGGTCGGAATTGTTTGATTGAACAGATCCACTTCCGGGTCCAGCACATGCACACAGCCCGGCGCATTGTAATAAACGCTGATCATGTCGTCCGTATTTCCGAAGAACTGAGCGGAAAGGTATTCCTGAAATATTTCATTTCCGGATTCAAGTCCGGAAAGAGTCGCCTCCCGTTTTGTGTTGGTGTAAAGCATATAGGGGATGCGATCCTTTTCATAATCCTCCGCATAGATCCAGTTTAAAGGAGCTGTGAGTGAGTTGTCGGTGCTGAAACGGATCGGCAGGACATTTGTCACGACCACCGTATTTTCCGCTATGCCGGGAATTCTCCATTTCAGCTGGGTAAAGAAGTCCTTTGTCAAAGTCCAGTCCCTGCGGTACTCATTCCCGACCACAAACAAATGTCCCGCGGCCAGACCGATAAATACCGAAGCGATGGCAATTGGAATGACCCGCGGTTTATGAACCAGGTCTAAGAGCGATGTCAGAATCAGACTGACGCCCAGGATGAAGGGCAGCGTATACCGGCAGTTTTGAAAGACGAAATGAATAGCGCTTTCCGTCAGCCAGAAAGGCTGTCCGGCCAGCAATAAGGCGAATACGCCGATCAGTAGCATAAAAATATTATCTCTTCTACGGTGTATCTTATTTGTATTCTCATCTGCAAAAAGCAGCAGCGATATAAAACAAATTACACAAACACCGGCGCAGATCAGGAAATACATCAATGTGGAACGGGAACCGAATTCATCTGAATTCGGGAACTGGAATACAGTGCCCCAGGCTTCAAAAATCACGCGGAGACAATCCTTCGCCATCTGAACCAGATAATTAAGCACCGTTGAAACCGGTGCGGCTTTGAAGTCGGAAAGCAGTTTGAAATCATAATGCAGCGTCTGCGTTTTATTGAAGAACACGCGGTAGATGATCCCGGCTGCAAAAACGAACAGATGCGGAAGGCATTTTTTGAGAGAAGACGTAAGACGTATGACGTATGAGTTTGAGTGGCCGGCATTATCTTCTTCAAGAGCGGCATAGAGGAAACATGGCCGCAGCAGCTCCAGCAGGAAGAAATATTCAGAGGCGAACAGGTTCAGCAGACTGATCAGGCAGGCACAGACCACCATCAGGACGCCATGTTTGGCCCCCTTTGCTGCCCGGATGGACAGTATAAAAGAGAGGAACAGCATCCCCATCAGGAAATAGGAGAAGCTGAAGTTGATGGCAATGGGACGCATGGTGAACCCGGGATAAGCAAGGAACAGCAGCGCGGTCAAAACAGCGGCAAATTTCTTTCCGGGCCAGACTTCCTTCACCAGGAAGCCCGCGCAAAAACTGCAGAACACCTGCATCAGCAGCACCCATATCTGTGCCAGCAAAGGGGAGCCGTTTGTGATCAGGATCGCCAGGTTATGCAGCTGTCCGGCGACAGGACGGCTGAAACTGAAATGCCTCAGCAGCCCGTGATAACCGAGTTCCAGGCGTGTCCAGACATATGGCCAGTCGTCCCAGTAAAACCCGAGCTTATTCAGCAGCAGTCCATAAGAAGCCAGGACAAACAGGCAAAGGGGAAGGAGTACCCATAAAAAAGAGAATCCGCTTTTCTTTTTGTCCATAAATTATCTTTCCTTAAAGAAAACTCTGATTATTTTTCGGAAATGTGAAAGGACAATTCTGCGCGAAGCTCAAAACCGTCTCCGGTTCACAATCAATCAGTGTTTCCTTAAAAATTCATGATAGCGGCGGCAAGGCACTGCAGCACCGCGGCAGATACGGCTCCCCAGACAAGCTCAGCGGTCCGCCGGTTCTCCTTCCGCTGGAATAAAAACAATCCCAAAACCGTACCGCTCACCCAGATAATGGTCGCAGCCAGCGGAACGACCAGCATGTTCACAGAGGATATTTCCTCGAGCGCCTCTCCCGTCGGCGAAAATGACAATGAAATCGTTTTTTCTACCTGGAAACGTGTGCCGACCCAGATATAAAGCGCAATCAGCAATCCCAGCGAGATCAGCGTGCAGACCCGTCCTGTTTTATTTTTCCACGCTTCCAGCAGCCAGTTTGCCGGACGGGAAGAGGTCCAGGTGACATTTGTCAATGTACCCATTTGCAGCATGCGTTCAAATCCGGTCAGGAAGGCATCCGGATCTTCCGGGGAAATCACATAAATCGAGCGGGATGTTCCGACAAAGAGCATGGTCTTCATATCCGAAGCGAGGAACTCATAGGTCAGCCGCTCGTGAACCGGGACGGTGCCCAGATAGGCGCCCGGCATCGGCAGGACAGACCAGGGAACGTCTTCTGTCATTTCCTGCGGTCTCCGAATCCATTCGACAGCGTTTAGGGGGATGATTTCCGTGCGGAACCCCCATTGAATATGGAGCTCATCCCGTTCCAGCCGGTAAAAGGAAAAAATCAGGCTGTACAGACGATACAGCAGGAAAACCAATGGAACAGCGATCAGCAAAAGCGCGATCAGCAGCAGGAAAAACTGCAGACCGACATTGGTAATATCAAACCGCCGGAACAGATAAATTTCCAGGGCGATCATCCCCACGCAAAGAGGAAGCAGGAACAAAATGCCTTTTACGCGGGAAGGTGCGTATGTGAAAGCTGTGGAGTTTTCCATCCCGGATCCGTTTTACAATAAGAAATCAGAAGATTTGGCGCAGAGAAGACCCGACCTGAGCGACCTGTTCCCGGGTCATCTTTCCGGAAAAAGGAATCGCGAGCCCCCGCCTGCCGAGATCTTCGGTGATGGGGAAACGCCCCGGCTCATAACCGAATTTTTCCTGCATGTATGGCTGCAGGTGGATCGGGGAGAAATAAGGACGGACCGGTATCCCCAGTGCCTTTAGTTTTTGGCTGACTTCATCGCGTCTCTCTGCATCTTTAATGCGTATGACATAAACGAACCAGCTGTCGCGGGTGGTTGTCGGCATGGTGTGCGGCAGTTCGATCTCATCAATGTCGGAAAGCTCGTCCCGGTACCATTCGGCGACCTGTGCACGCTTGCGGATGAGTTCATCAATGCGGCTCATCTGAACTGTCCCGAGCGCCGCGCTCATTTCATCCATGCGGTAATTGTAGCCAAGATACGTATGGGCCAGCCAGGTGTCGCCTTCGGCCCGTCCCTGGTTGCGCATGGAACGGATCAGCCCGGCCGCCTTGTCATCATTGGTAACCACCAGACCGCCTTCGGCGGTAGTGATCTGTTTATTCGGATAGAAGGCAAAAACGCCCATATCGCCCAGCATACCGGCCGGACGGTTTTTATACATGGCGCCAAGCGCTTCACAGGAATCTTCGATCACCGGCAGTCCGAACGGTGCGGCGATTTCTTTGATCGCGTCATAATCTGCAGGCTGCCCGAATACGTCAACAGCCACGATGCCCTTTAATTTCCCCTGGTGATCCCCTTGGGGAGGCAGCCATTTTGCCGCGGCGGTTTCCGAACTGTTCAGATCTTCAACGGCTTCTTTGAGCTGTGCGGTGTCGATATTCCCGGTGATAGGATTTGCGTCAACAAAAATCGGAGTAATGCGCTCATATAAAAGAACATTGGTGGAAGAAACAAAGGAAAACGGCGTTGTGATCACCCGGTCGCCGTCACTCCAGCCCGCGGCACGAACACACAAATGCAGCCCGGCTGTCCCGGAATTGACCGCAATGGCGTGTTTGGCTCCGGTGAAATCCCGGAAAGCCTGTTCAAATGATTGAACAAAAGGCCCCATGCTGAGGTAATTCGTCGCCATAACCTGAGCGACTGCCGCTCGTTCTTCGTCTGTGATGTCCGGCAGGGACATCGGTACACTGATCTTTTGCTGATAGTCCATGATCCTCCGATGATTTCCTTTTTTTAGTAAAGCACTGATTAATTCATTCTGAGTCAAGAGTGACCTGTTCTGTTGGCTCAGTCTTGAGTCAACGAAAACAGGTCACTTTGACTCAGAATGAGCAGTTACCTTTGATAGAAGTTATTTCCGGGCTGGGAGATGGGAACCTGCTGCTGGGGCGGCATCATGGCATCGGTCTGCTGTTCGATGACAACCTTTTCCTCCATACGGACCTGTCCCCGCAGGAACGCGCCGTCTTCGGTGGAAAACTTGACCACGCTCACGTCTCCCCAGACACGGCCGGTAGAGCGGATCTCCAGTTTTTCCGCGGTGATGTTCCCGCGGACGGTTCCTTCCACCACAACCGTATTTGCCCTCATGTTCAGACAGGTCACACGGCCGGTTTCCCCGACAACGATCATCCCGCGGATCTGCATGTCGCCTTCGAATGTCCCTTCAATACGCACGCCGCCCGCGCCGCGCAGACTGCCGCGCCAGTTGATCCCGGGTCCGAGAACTGAGGTGACCCGTTCAATTGCCGAGGCGCCGGTTTGTCCGGAGGAATTGGCGTTGTTGTTATTGTTGTTGTTTGACCGTCTGAACACGTTCTTTTTCCAAAATTAAGCAATTTTTCTGTAAAACGGGCTGCTGTCGATCCCTCGGCCTTTCCCTGAAACAGGCGGCCAGACAGTTCCCGCGTAGACCCGGCCATCTGCCGGGACATCTTTTTTGACCACGGCACTGTTCCCCACCCGGGCTCTTGTGCCGATTTTTACCTCAAGGTTGATGGTGGCGCCCATACCGATCTGGGCGAAATCCTCCACCGTCACTTCACCAGCAAGCATAGCGCCGGGCGACAGGTTGACACATCTGCCGATATTGCCGTCATGGGAAATGATCACTCCCGCATTGATGAGTGTCCCGAATCCAACCTTGCTTTCCGAGCTGATGTAGCTTTGCGCAAGAACCTGGATGCCATCTGCCAGCGTCACCGTATCTTCCACAAAGGCTGTGGGATGAATGAGCGTGGGGAAACGGAAATCCAGCTGCCGCAGACGTTCAAAGATCTGCCAGCGGATCAGATAATTTCCAATGCCGCCGACCGCGTTGACAACGTTTTCGACGCCTTGTGACCGCAGCATAGGCAGAAACTCCGCACCGCCCAGCACTTCCACACCGGAAACGCGCACACCTTTCTCCACACCGTCATCAATGATGCCGGCGATTTCCCAATCCAACAGGCGCAGCAGGGAGATAACGGTTTTCGCATGTCCGCCTGCTCCATAAATTACGATTCTTTTTTCCATGCTCCTATTTTAGTACAAATTACCGCTCACGTCAAATTTGTTTTAAACAATTACAAGGGGCTGTCGCACATCTTTTTTATTTTACTGCAGCCATTTTTTGAACTGCCATCAAGAGCATTTGCTTCGCAGTGGTGCGGCGAGCAGCGGGTCTTGCCTGCCTAAGTTCTGCCCGCACCACGGAGTTTTAGCCGGGGCCGGTCGAGCTGACCTTCGGTCACTCGCCGGCCCCCTGCTTCGTACGGTACGGGCTTCGCCCGATTTTATTTGAAGCAGGAGCTTCGCCCCCATTCAAATTATTGTGTCTATCCGGTGATGATGCGTAACTCTTTATCAGTTTTAGCAATTCCTGCGT
>JAFPZX010000156.1 GCA_017417055.1 Anaerolineaceae bacterium | reverse complement strand
GACATCCCATTTTAAGCAATAACAGGAGGCTAGCCACATGGAAGAACGCAAAATGCATCAGAGGCCGCATCGCAGCCGTCGCAAAGTATGTAAATTCTGTGCGGATAAAGCAGCAGGTATTGATTATAAAGACGTACGTACTCTTGAGAAATTCATGACAGAAAGCGGCAAGATCATGCCGCGGCGTATGTCCGGTGTTTGCGCAAGACATCAGCGCGATCTCGCGATCGCCATCAAGCGCGCACGAATCATGGCATTGCTGCCGTATATCGCGGAATAATAGTTTTACCTTAAAGGATGATTAGCAGAGCTGCTCCGACGGAGCGGCTTTTTTTATAGTGATCAGCATGTTGAGAAGCGTTTCCTCGCAGGGCGCTTCTTTTATTGAATCAACCGTCTCGCGCGCTCCATGTTCCCCGTTATAAATGATGTGCCGGCATTTTTCTTTATCCCAGTGTCCTGCTATAAAATGTCCGCCGATCATTCCTTCCGGATGACCGTAGAGATAACAGAGAATATATGCGTCCGCACGCTCCGCTGCAGTTTCCATGGCTTCCCAGCCTGTAGTCATTTCCGATTCATATCCGTATGCCCGGAAATACTTCAGAATAAAGAAGGGATCGACTCCTTTCTTTCCATGCCCGCGCGCCCCCCGGCCGACCTCTCCGGCAACCTCCATCGGAGTTCTCGGCTTGCCGAGCAGCCTCCAGACATTGAACACCGCCACCCAGCCGCAGCCATGATCAGCCGTATTCCCCCGGTCACCAAAGGCGAATGATCTCAGTTTTACCTGCTTCCCGATGTATCCCTCATCCGTAAGCGCGGGATGCTCTCTGTTTTCACGAATTGCTTCTTCCAGTTCCTGTACTTCGTCGTTCCAGAAATAAACGTTTCGTTTTCCAGGCAAACGGGCGATTTTTTTCAATATCCAGAAGGCCACCCGGGCATCAAACGGTTTCTTTCCCGAGTCCAAAAGCCTCCCTGTTTTTCCCAGATAACGTGTTGCTACACTGTTTACTTTTTTGTTTATCCATGCGCCCATACAAATGTTCTCCTGGCAAAATCTTACCATACTTTCAGTTTTTTTAACTTACAACAATTTTTTGAAAATGCTATTATTATTTGTGAAGGAGATAAGGCGATTCATGTTCCAGATCAATGATTTAATAGTATACGGTCAAATCGGGGTCTGTAAAGTTACCGATATTTCCGTACCGGATTTCTGTAAAGATTCGAATCGCCTGTATTATACTCTGGAGCCGGTTTCGCACCGCGGAACGGTTTTTTGCCCCGTTGACACAAACGTGTATATGCGCCCCATTCTCAGCAGAGAAGAGGCGGAAGACCTCATCACGATGATTCCGGGAATAGCCGCCGCATCATGCACGGCTTCCAACATGCAGGAACTGAATCATCATTACAGTGAGCTGATGCGTTCTCATAACTACGAGGATCTCATATCGCTACTTATATCCATCTACACAAAGAAAAACAACCGGATTCAGAATAATCAGAAAATCGGCACGGTTGACGAAACCTACATGAAACGCGCCGAGTCTTTATTATACGCGGAATTATCCGTCTCCCTTGAAATACCGGAAGAGGATGTTCCGCACTATATCGCCGAAAAACTGGGGCAAAAAATCTGACGTTATTTTCTGTCCGCACATTGTATCGGATTTTCTCTTTTGTTTTCGTCTGCTCTCAAAAAAACAAACACCCCTCCCTGCGGTTACCGATTTGCTTTGGAGGGGTTGCATATTGTTTGAATCTTCACGGATTTATGTGGAAAGGAAAGAAGGGAAATAAAATAAAGAATTGAAAAAGAGCACAGAACGCTTCATCATTTGAAATAGCTACAAACCAAAAGAAAGGAAGCGGTCTCTGTGCTCCATAACCATATTAT
>JAFPZX010000017.1 GCA_017417055.1 Anaerolineaceae bacterium | reverse complement strand
TCGAGAGACCCAGGTCCATCTGACGGCGGGGAAGTTCCTCGCCATTTTTTATAGTGGGTATCAGATGAAAGAACTGAGTATTTTTAATTTCGTATTATTCAAAGAAAAGAATGGAAATAAACATTTATCAGTGGTCACCGGCTAACGGAATTTACATATATTTCCGGATTCTTAAGCCGATAGCTTGATACGACGAACTCCCCATGCCGCCCTAACTGCGCACCGCCCACCAGCACAATGACCGCGCCGTCATGCCTATCCGCTGTTTTCGTGAGACGGGTACAGGCCCGCTCGCGGTCCAGTCCCCGGTAAAACAATGCCAGAATCCGAATGCGCCGCTGAACTGATGAAGTTATACTAAAACCTTACGCAAGATAATTAAAAAAATGGGGCTGTCGCACTTCTTTTTGAGTTTATGGCATCCATTTTTTGAACTGCCATCAAGAGCAAATGCTTCGCAGCGGTGCGGCAACAAAAAGGCAGACCTCGGTGTGCTTTAAATTCACGAGTATTCCGGTGAAGGCGGGGAGAGTTTTGCCCCAGGAACATGGGAATGTTTTTTGGAGAAATTAATGCTTCCTTATCGTTCGGGGAAAGTGATCCTCATGTGGATCAGGCCGTCGGATTCTTCACAGGTGAAGGCCGCGTTTTCACCGTAGATGAGGTGCAGCCGCTGGATGACGTTCTGCAGCCCGATGGTGGTTTCGCTGCCGGTGAGCGCAGTTTCCAGAATTCGGCTGATGTTTGCTTTGTCCTCCGCGGTCAGCGAGCCGGTGTGGATCGTTTCCAGCAGGATATTCCCATCCTGACGGCAGACACGCACGCAAATAGAGCCGCCTCCCCGCGGGGTGATGTCGTGTTCGACCGCGTTTTCCACAATCGGCTGTAAAATCAGGCGCGGGATCAGCACGTTTTCCACATCCGCATCGATCTGTTTTTCCGTGCGGAAGCGGTCTCCCAGCCGTTCGTGAATGATATACAGATAAGCGTCCACGTATTGGATCTCCTGCGCAAGCGGGATCATCCCTCTATTATTGCGGTCCAGTGCCGCGTCCAGCATGGTGGAGAGGGCCTCGATCATGGAGCTGACTTTCTCATTTTCTGCCATGCGTGCTTCCCAGTTGATCACTTCCAGCGTGTTGTTGAGGAAATGCGGATTGATCTGCGACTGCAGGGTCTTGATCCGGGCCTGCTGCAGTGCCTGCTGTTCCAGATAAATCTGCTCAAACTGGTTTTTCAATTCGGTGGAGGTGGTGTTGAATTGTGTAGTGAGCTGGCGGAATTCCTCGTTGCCGGGAATTTCGGTGATTTGATAGCCCCTTTCCCCTCTGCGCAGTTTTTCATTCGCTTTCAGCAGTGTGTTGGTCGGTTTGGTGACCTGACGGTAGAAAAACAGGACCGCGATCAGCAGGAAAGGAATGCCCAGCGCCGCGGCGGCCAGAATGCCAAACTTCAGGGTGGGAACGTCCTTCCAGATGTTGAAGCGGTCATATGCGGCGTTGATTTCGATCACATGCCGGTCCACTTCGCTCTCATAACGGACCAGGTGATGTTCAGATTCGCTCATGTCCGATTGAGAAGGCAGAATGAGTTCCCCGTCGATCTTCAATTCCGCGAGCAGATTGGACGGCAGACTGTAAACCGAGCGGAATAACACATCCTTTGCGCACATCATCACCACAGCGGCATAAGGGACAAACCGGCCGTCCAGCAGATTGCGGGCCATATAGACCTCGTCCCCAATCAGGAAAAAGCGGATGGCGGTGTCTTCATTTTTCATCGACTGCATCAGCTCCGGCCGGACACTTTCGCGGTAATTGCGTGCTGTCAGGTATTCCGGGATACTGGAGGTGATTACATATGGCTGGACGTCAAGGTCGTAAAAGCTGATGAAGACAGCCTGGTATTTTTCATCTTTGGAAAAATTTTGCTGGAGGTATTCGTTGATCCGCCGGTAAAGCTCGGCCTGGTCGCCGTCGATCTGGTAGGAGCGGTAAATGGAGCGGATAATGCCGTCATAGGAGACGCCTTTGGAGTCTTCAATGGCAGCGGAAAGCCGGATGCTTAGCTGGTCCATGGCGTTTTGGACGTTGGTTTCAATTTCCTGCTGGAGGGAGCTGCGGTAGCTTTGTGTCAGCAGACTGCCGAAAATCGCGGCGACCGCGGCGATTGGGATCAGCCAGCAGCTGACCACCAAGGCGACCAGCTGCCATTTTAATGAAAGTGCTTTCCGTTTGTTCATCTATCCTGAATATTGAACGACGCACATGAGGACAGGCACGCTTCTGTCGGTTTCCCGACACAGGGTGCCAGTCTCCGATGTGCTCCGTTTTGAATCGTTTTGTTTATATTGGGGACATCTGCCTATTCTTCCATGCAGATCTCTTTCCAGGCTTCGATGTAACTCCTTGCCACGTCCCGGTCCAGCGCTTCCGCGGCGAAGCGCAGCAGCGGTTCCGTCCCGGAAAAGCGGCAGATGCACCAGCTGCCATCATCAAAATGGATCTTGCAGCCGTCAGTGCGGTCGATGCGGCTGATGGATTTGCCGAACTCCGGGATCAATTCATTTTCAAAAATGAGCTTTTTCAGTTCTTCCTTGCGTTCCGGTTTTACGCGGATGTCGCCGTCCTCATAGTCCCAGAACCCGTACATTCCGCAGATTTCATCATAAAGCGCGGAGACCGTCTTCCCGGTCACGGCAACCATCTCTGTGATCAGAGCGGCGGCATAAATGCCGTCCTTCCCGGAGATGTGCCCGCGGACGGTCAGACCGCCGGAGGATTCCCCGCCGATCACCGCTCCGGTTTCCGCCATTTTTGCTGAAACATATTTGAACCCCACCGGGACCTCATGGCATTTGAATCCAAACCCCTCCGCGACCCGGTCCAGCAGGTGCGTGGTGGAATTGTTCCGGACGCAGTCCCCCTCCCATCCGCGATATTTGACCAGATAATAGTAAAGCAGAACCAGCAGCTGGTTGGGATGGACAAAAAAGCCGTTGTCGTCAATCAGCGCGATGCGGTCCGCGTCACCATCGGTGGCAAGGCCGAAATCGCAATGGCGGTCGACCACCAGCTGTTCCAGCGGGATCAGCGTTTCTGTGGTCGGCGTCGGCAGTTTTCCGCCGAACAGGGTGTCGTGCATATCGTGGATCACTTCCAGGTCGCAGCGGCATGTGGTCAGGACCGTGCGCAGGCAGGACTGGCTCACCCCGTAAAGCGGGTCCAGCCCGATGCGCAGATGCGCCTTTTTGATGGCATTAATGTCGACGGAATCCAGGATGCAGTCCAGATAATCATTGGTCGGGTTCTCCTCCAGGATCAGTCCCTGCTCCAGGGCAAGGTCATAGTCAATGGAAGGAATCGCTGCCGGGTCGATCTGCGCAGCACGGGCTTCGATCTGCTCCGTAACCTCGATGACCGCGTCTCGTCCGCCGCGGGTGAAAACCTTCACGCCGTTGTAAGTTGCCGGGTTGTGGGATGCGGTGATGGCCATGCCATAGGGGACATTCCGCTCCCTGGTCACGAACATGATCAGGGGCGTCGGTGAGGAACGGTTCACCATGTAGGTGCGGAACCCGTATCCGGACAGAACTTCGGCTGCCCAGTGCGCGGACTCTTTGGAAAGAAATCTGCGGTCATATCCCATGCAGACTTCCGAGCCTGCCAGCCCTTCCGAAAGCATCAGTTCACACAGTCCCGCCGTCAGGAGACGCAGGTTTGTTTTGGTAAATTCATCAGCGATAATCGCTCGCCAGCCGCCGGTTCCAAACTTGATCATAAGACAACTCCATTTCTTTATCCCATTATAACTTCAATTCGGGATTTTGACCCTTGCGGAAGGGGCTGAATTTTCCCGGATTCTTTTCCATCGATCGTGATGCGCTTCACCCCTTTTTCAACCCCGTCCGGATTGGTCACGTGAATCGTATAGGTACTACCCCTCCATTTCCGTACCACCGTGAATTCTTTCCAGTTCGCGGGGATGCAGGGATCAATGACAAGTTCATCAAAATCCGGGCGGATGCCGAGCAGATACTGCGTTGCGGCGTAATATGCCCAGCCGGAGGAGCCGGTCATGAAGGGATGATGTGCTCTGCCAAAGGTGCTGTGATCCTTACCGGAGATGAACTGGCAGTAGGTGTAAGGTTCCGCCCACCGCGTTTCGATCTGATCATTCTGCAGGGCAGGGCAAAGCGCATTGTAAAATTTCATCGCGCGGCTGCCGCGTCCGAGGATCGCTTCCGCACACCAGGCCCAGGGATTGGGATGGCTGAAAATCGATCCGTTTTCCTTCAGTCCCGGGTAGACGCGGGTGACAAAGCCGATCCCTTCATCCGGTTTGGTGAAACAGGGTGCGTTGAGCATCAGTCCGTAGGGCGTGTAGAGATATTCATCCACGCTGTCCATTGCGGAGAGTCCCTGCTCGTGTTCCGCGGCTCCGGAAAGGACCGCCCAGGTGTTGCTTTCCATATGCACCCGGCCTTCGCTGTCCTGCTGCGTGCCGATTTTCCGGCCGTCAGCAGTGATGCCGCGGATGTACCATTTGCCGTCCCATAATACTTTGTCACAGGTCTGCTTCATCTCAGCTGCGATTTGTGTGTAATGGGCGGCATCATCATCCCGTCCGAGGAATCTCGCCAATGCGCAGAAATTGTCCGCAGCCCAGATCAGCAGGAAGCTGACCATGGCGCTTTCCCCGCCGCCCAGGTTCAGGCAGTCATTCCAATCTGCCCGCAGCCCTTTGCAGATCCCGTTTGCACCGATCTCCCGGGCTGAAAAATCGAGGATCCGCTTCAGATGGTCATACACACTTTCTGTGCCTTCATCCGCGTACGGGATCATCTCATCCGCGAAGGCTGTTTCCCCGGTTTCCCGGATATATTGCACGACCGCGCTCACCAGCCACAGGGCGTCATCCGCGCAGACGTCTTTCAGTCCGTGAATAAATTGGGTTTTGTCCGGCGTCGGGATCACGGTGGGTGATTTGAAGGTTTGATCTTCTGTCTGCGGCTGGAACCAGCGCGGTTCAAATAGGTGCAGTCCGTAGCCCTGCGAAGTTACCGCGTTCAGCAGTTCCATGAGCCGGGACCGGCATTTTTCCGGATCAGAATGTGGAATCGTCATGGCATCCTGTGCTGTGTCCCGGAATCCCAGTCCGGTGCGTCCGCCGACCTCGATGAAGGAGGTGAAGCGGGAGAACATCACATTGATCTCGCTCTGATAGAGGTTCCAGAGATTGATCTCGGTGTTCATGCCTTCGTTCGGGGTGTTGATCTGCAGACAGGACAGTTTTTCATCCCAGAAAGCGGATAGCTTTTCAAAGGCTTCATCAACTTTTTGATGCGTGTAGATTTGTTTCGCTTCCTTTCCTGCTTCCAGAGTACCCTCTCCAAGCAGGAAGATCAGCCGGGTCGATTCGCCGGGCTGCAGGGTGATTTTCTTCATCAGGCATCCGCAGTGATTGCCGCCTTTCTCATAACTGCCGTGACAAGCGCCGCTGCTGACGGTTTCCGGGTCTTTTTCGGTGTGATATGGTCCGATAAAGCTATCGCGCAGACAGTCGAATCCGTCGGGCGTGAAGTCTGAGGTGAAAAACTGATAGCCGTTTTCTTCATAATAAAGGTCGTGTTCGATCACGCCGTCTGCGTAGCTGCTGCCCGCGGCGTAAAGGCTCATCTGGAAGTTGCGGTTGTCCATATCGACTTGATGGAAACTGAATTCCAGGTAGGAAAAAACGGAAAGCTCCCGTTTGCGTCCGCTCTCATTGCAAAGGGTGACGTCCCAGATTTCCACCGGTGCGTCGGGGTCAACAAACAGTTTCTGTTCCGCATGGATCTGGCTGTAGTCGCAGAGGTATTTTACATAGCTCAGGCCATGCCGGCAGGAGTATTTTGTCTTGTCTTTCCCGACCGGCTGCCAGGAAACGCTCCAGTAGTCGCTGCTTTCGTTATCCCGGATGTAAATATAGTGTCCGGGACGATCCATCGGGACGGCGTTCGGTCGGAACCGGGTGATGCGGTGGTATTCAGGGCTCTTGTAGAGAAGATATCCTCCCGCGGTGTGGTTGAACACCCCGTACATATCTTTTGTCCCGATGTAGTTGGTCCAGGACACAGGAACATCGATCCGGTTGATAACATATTCCTTCGCCTGATTGTCAAAATATCCGTATCGCATGCCGCCTCCGTTTATAATTTTGTAATGATTCATTAATAAGTCAAAGTGACCTGTTTTTATTGACTCAGCATTGAGTCAAAAGTTCAGTTTGCTTTGACTCTGTACTGAAAAGTTTTCTTTTTTATTGAGTATACCTTTCCTCTTCCAAAATCAATAGTCCTCAAATGTTCCTTCTTGCCGATTCTTGTTCAATTTCTTACGATACAATAAATACAGAACGAACAGGAGTGATTTCAATGGATGTACTGCAATACTGGAAAAAGATGAAAATTCAAAAAAAATGTGCCCTGATCAGCACATTCCTCTTTGGAATTTTAGCTCATGGGCCGATGATTTTCAATAAATTCTCAAACCGTGACGACCTCCGTTACCTTTTCACCGGCGGTGTGACGGTTTCCTCCGGACGCTGGATGATTTATGTTATAGAGAAATTGAAAAATTATCTTTTTCAGGATAGTGTCTACAGTGTGCCGACAATCAATGCAGTTTTTACGATTCTGTGTATTGCAGTGTCATTATGGATACTGATCGATTTGTTTGAAATCAAATCACAGCTTTTCAGCATACTTTCAGGCGGGCTGATGGTCTGTATTCCGGTGGTGGCCTGCATGATGGGAAATATGTACATCACGCAATATTTTGCGATAGCTATTCTTTTTGCTGTCTCCGGTGCGGCTTTGATCAGCAAAGGAAAAAAGTGGTATCAGCTTATCGTTGGGATTCTTCTTGCTGCCTGTTCGGTCGGTATTTATCAGGCCTTTATTCCAACTGTACTGACCATTCTGCTTTTGGGTTTGATCAGGGATTTTTCAAATGCTGACTGTCGGGCAAAATTCATTGAGACAATGAAACGCAGCGGTATTATTGCCGTGAGCTGTTTAGGATTTATGCTTGTTTATGCGGGACTTTTGAAATTCTTTTGCTATATTTCGCATACAGAGCTCAGCGGTTACAAGGGCATCGGTACCAGTACTTTGATCCCATTGAGCGAATATCTTTCGCGGACGATATTGCCCTATCGTGAATTCTTTTTCCCTGAGAGGGGAACCTATTACGATGTGTTTCCCGGTGGGGCACGTCTGCTTTATGTCTGTTCCGTGTCTCTTTTTATAATATTTTTCTGTGTAGTGACCTGGCGAACCTTTCAAAAGTTTAAACCTGCCGGGATATGCAGTTTTTTACTTGGATTGCTGATCCCGCTATCTGTCAATTTTATCTTTGTGATGGTGGATCCGGGATATTGTTATGCCATGATGGTTTATGGATATGCGATTTATTTTATCGGGTTTTTCTGGTTATGTGAAAAGGTTCAGAAGCCGCTTAAGCCCGGATTGAGAAAAATTATTGAAGCAGTTTCCGCTGTGATTTTCGCTTTGATTCTTATCGTCTATTGGCGTTTCGACAACATCTGTTACATGCGTTTGGAGATGTACCAGTCTCAAATGACCCGGTTTTGTACGGAATTGATTACCAGAATGCAGAGCACGGAAAGTTACCGCTCTTCCATGAAGGTGGCTTATATCGGGGAACCGTTGGTGTTGGAAACCGACACGACGGTACCGGAGATCGATGAGCTGAATTATATTCATGTTTCTCCGTATTTTGGATTCCGTCAGCTGCTCAACACCACGGAACCCTGGCGGGAGTTTATGAAAATCTGGTGCGAATTCCAGGCCTGGGAAGTGGACAATCCCGGATATTTCCGTTCCCTTCCGGAAGTACAAGCGATGCCGAAGTATCCGGATGTGGGATCCATCCGTGTGATTGAAGATACACTGGTCGTAAAATTCAGAGATTAAGGAAGCATTGAAAAATTGAATTGTGGATGTTTTTGCGTGAAGCGCAGAACTGTCCTCTCCTTTCCCTGAGGATTAATCACTTTTACCTGAATCGTATCGTTATGGCTCACATGAAAATCTTGACCAGCGGCACGATATACCCTTTTTTACTGTGTTCGAAATAACAAAAAAGATGGCGCAGTCAGTCAAAGAACGCGCCATCTTTTTTGTTATTTTTTCTGAGGCTGTTGAGCCTCCTGTTATTCGTTCTTAGCGGCGATTGTTGTTTTTATTTCCACCGCGTCGTTCACCGCCGCCGTTGTTACCGCTGCGGCGGTTGTTCCCACCATTTCCGGAGCCGGACTTGGGACCGGAGCTGCTTTTCTTGCTGTCGGCAGCCTGTGCTTCTTCCAGACTCCAGCCTTCCAGGACGGCCTGGCGGGAAAGACGGACTTTTCCGTTTTCGATGCCGGTGACCATCACGGTCAGCTCATCACCGATGCTGACGACGTCTTCAACGCTGTTGACGCGTTCGCTGTCCAGCTGGGAGATGTGGACCATGCCATCCACGCCCGGCAGAATTTCAACGAAAGCGCCGAAATCGGTGGTGCGGACGACCTTGCCGGTGTAGATGTTGCCAAGAACCGGGGTCTCAATGAGGCCGAGGATCTGGTCGCGGGCAGCGTCGGAATCAGCCTGGTTGGTCGCGGAGATATAAATAAGGCCGCTTTCTTCAATATCGATCTTCGTATTGGTGTCTTCCTGCAGCTGGCGGATGTTCTTCCCACCGGGGCCAATGATAGCGCCGATCTTGTCGACCGGGATCTGGATGGTGGTGATGCGCGGGACATGCGGCTTCAGTTCCGGACGCGGTGCCGGGATGGTTTCCAGAATCTTGCCGAGGATGAACTTGCGGGCTTCGTGAGCCTGGGCAAGTGCTTCGCGCATGATCTGAGGGGTGATGCCTTTGATCTTAATGTCCATCTGGAGAGCGGTGATGCCCTGTTCGGTACCGGCGACCTTGAAGTCCATATCGCCCAGGTGGTCTTCCGCACCCTGGATGTCGGTCAGGATCACATAATTCTCACCTTCTTTGATCAGGCCCATGGCGATACCGGTGACAGGCGCCTTGATCGGCACGCCGGCATCCATCAGCGCCAGTGTGGATCCGCAGACGGAACCCATGGAGGAGGACCCGTTGGAACTCATCACTTCGGAGACCAGACGGATGGTGTAGGGGAATTCTTCCTCGGACGGGATAACCGGGACGAGGGCGCGTTCAGCCAATGCCCCGTGACCGATCTCGCGGCGGGACTGGCCGCCGACACGTTTGCACTCACCGGTGCAGAACGGCGGGAAGTTGTAGTGGTGCATGTAGCGCTTGTTTTCCTGCGGGGAAAGGGTGTCGATTTCCTGCGCATCCCGCGGCGTGCCGAGGGTGGCGAAGGTCAGGACCTGGGTTTCACCGCGGGTGAAGAGACCGGTGCCATGCGGGCGCGGCAGAACGTCTACCTTGGTCCAAATCGGGCGGATTTCCGTCAGGCCACGGCCATCGGGGCGCAGGTGACGGTCAAGGATGCGGGAGCGGACGACGCGGCGATAGGCTTCTTCAAAACCTTCGGCGTAGTCGGCTTTTTTGGTGTCATCTTCACCGGCGAATTCTTCAACGACCTGGGCTTTGAGCTGTTTGAGGTTGTCAGCCAGTTCAGCCTTGGTGTGCGGTTCGCTCATCATGTCGTCCATCGTCTGGCTGTATTTTTCAACAACTTCTTCAATGGCATCCTGATCGAGGTTGAAGCGCGGAACTTCGCGTTTCGGTTTGCCGATTGCGGCAGCCATTTCGTTTTGAATGGCGACCAGCGGCTGAATGGCTTTCTGCCCGAAAATCAGGGCTTCGACCATGTCTTCTTCAGAGATTTCTTTGGATCCGGCTTCCACCATCAGGATGGCGTCGGCAGTACCCGCGATGCGCAGGTCCAGGTCGGATTTTTCGATTTCTTCATAAGTGGGGTTGGCGATCAGTTTGCCGTTGATGCGGCCGACGCGGACTGCGCCGACAGGACCGTCCCACGGGATATCGGAGATCATCAGAGAGGCGGATGCGGCATTAATGGCGATGATGTCCAGCGGGTTGATGAAATCCGCGGAAAGGGAATACAGGATCACCTGAACTTCATTGCGGATATCCTGGGAAAAAAGCGGGCGCAGCGGGCGGTCGATGAGGCGGGAGGTCAGAATGACGTCCCCTGCCGGGCGACCTTCACGGCGGAAGAATGAACCCGGAATGCGGCCGCCTGCGTAAAGGCGTTCTTCATATTCAACGGTGAGGGGGAAGAAGTCCTGTCCTTCTTTCGGTTCGGCGCCCATGGTCGCCGCGGAAAAAACGACGGAGTCGCCAACACGGACGGTTACGGCGCCGCCGGCCTGACCGGCCAGCATACCGCTTTCAAAAATGACGGTTTTGCCGTCGACTTCAGTAATAAATTGTTTTGCGTTTGGTTCCATTTTTATCCTGTTCCGGACTGCAGACGCAGTCCGTTTTGTTGCTCACAGGTCAGGAACTGAGGAGAAGTGGTTAGGGGTTGGGGATTAGAGGCTCGTTTCTATTGAAAGGTGCTGAGCGCTTTCAATGATTACTGACCACTGACCACCGGCCACTGACAACTTCTTTTCAATGCCCGACCGCTTGTGAGCTTGCTGTGATTAAGGGATAATCCCAAAAAAGAGAGCAGAAGGTTCCTCCTGCTCTCTTTACTTCCGAAAAGATTATCTTACGCGAAGGCCGAGTTTTTCGCAGAGCGCAACGAAGGATGCGTAATCTGTGCGGCGCAGGTAAGACATCAGACGGCGGCGGCGTCCAACCATTTTGAACATACCGCGGCGGGATGCCTCATCTTTTTTGTTCGCACGCAGATGTTCGGTCAAATCCTTGATGCGTTTGGTCAGCATTGCGATCTGGACTTCGGCTGAGCCGGTGTCGCCTTCGTGTTTGCCGTATTCATTGGCATAAAATGCCTTTTCGTCTTTTGTTAAAGCCATGACATTGCTCCTAAAAATAGTATTTGGCAGTCTCCGCACGTCGAGTATTTCCCGGCGCGGGACCAGTCGTCCTTTAGTATAACACTTATTTCCGGTTCTGTTGGAAAAAGGTGAGGCATGTTTTGCGGAAAATTTATAGGGTGATTTGTGAAAACGCATTATAATTTCCCGCGGTTGGTTCCGATGTTTTGTGCAATGTTTTGGTATTTATATTGAAATTGAAGGGAAATTCGGTCCCGATGGAGGGGGCTTTTATGTTGATTCGTGAATTACGTGAGAATCGTTCCGTGAAAGCAATTATTTTAAATATGCTGCTGGCCGCGGTGAGTTTGTTTGTAAATGGATTCGGAATTTATCTGACCATTCAGGCCAATATCGGCGCGGCTCCGTGGGATGTACTGAACCTGGGCATTTCCAAAACCTTTGGGATCCTTTACGGCACGGCCTCAATCGCGGTTTCCCTGACGATTCTGATCATCGATATCTTATTAAAAGAACCTATTGGACTGGCCATGTTCATTGACGCGATCGTTGTGGGAAAATCCGTTGATTTTTTCAACTGGCTCAATCTTGTTCCGAAAGCGGAATCCATGCTGACAGCGGTACCGATGATGCTGGCAGGACTGGTGATTTTGGCATATACCCAATACGGTTACATGGCTGCCTCACTCGGCTGCGGACCGCGGGATACGCTCCTGGTCGGTCTGGCAAAACGTGTGGGAAAATTGCCCATCGGTGTGGTCAGTATTCTTTTGCTGAGTACCGCTACGCTGATCGGCTGGCTGCTGGGCGGACCTGTCGGCGTAGGGACGCTTATTTGCGCATTCGGAGCCGGTCCTATCATGCAGATGGCATTCCAATCTGTTCATTTTGACGCGACGCATATCAAGCATCAGCGTTTGCAGGATTCCTGTAAGGTGCTCCTGTCCCATTCAGGACTTTCTTAGTTGTCAATTTCGATTATTTCTGTACCTGTACCGGCAAACAGTGTTTTTACGGCCTCTGTCAGCTTTGGTGTAACATAAACTCGTTCCAGATGGGGAATTTTTGTGAGTGCGGACAGGTCCCCGATGTGTGCCTGTGCCAATGTAACTGCGCGCAGGTTTGTCATTTCTTCAATCCCGTCGAGGGTTTCCATCCGCAATCCGCGCAGACACAGGCTGCGAAGATAAAAATGTTCCCCGATTTGTTTCATTTCTGTGATGTGTGTGTTTCCAACGTCCAGTGATTCCAGCCAGTGACAGGCTGAAAGCGCGGAAACGTCTTTCAGGCTTGTGGCAAATAAAATTGCTTCCCGCAGCATAGCAAGGTCTGTCAGCGGATAAACATCCGCAAGCCGGACATGCTTTAATTCAACGACTTGCAGCTTTTCCATTTGGGAAAGTGCGGCGATATTGACGTCCCCCTGAAAGACAATGTGCAGCTCTTCCAGGTTCGGCACCATGGTAAGATCGTTTAGCGTATGGATTTTCCCCGCGGTATGGTCCGCGAGGTCCTGACTGAAAAATTCATCCGGATCTCCGTAAACCTGATTCCCGTAAATATAGATCCGTTTCACCTCCGCGAGGTTTTGCGATGTCAGTTTGGTATTCTCATCCAGACCCAATTGGGCACGGACAGCGGCTTCAATCAGCGGTTCTGTAAAAGTTATTTCAGGCGCCGGCGGAGCGGAACGAAAAATATCACTGAAGCGTCCCGCAAAAAAACCTGCGCATAACGAAATCAAAGCAGTCAGAATCAGTCCTGCAGCAGTTCTGCGGGAAATACGCAGCTGTTTTTGTGAAGCTTTCCTTAATTCGTCCCGTACCTGATGAATGTCGCTGTAACGTTGTTCAGGGGAAAAGGCGGTGCAGCGGTCAATCACGTGCTGGATCCCCGGATCGATCGTAATATTTTGATTTGGTCGGATATTCCCGGTCATCATCCAGCGGAGCAAAATACCGAAGGCATAAATATCAGCTTTCCGGTCAGTTTGTTTGAATCCGTATTGTTCCGGCGGTGCATAACCTTTTGTTCCATAAATGATGGTATCCGGTTCCGCGTCGGGTTTGTATTCACGGGAAATATCAAAATCGATCAAAACGATGTTTTGATCCGGGCGGACAATGATATTTTCCGGTTTAATATCACGATGGATCAAGGGCGGTTTGCGGTTATGCAGATTTTCAAGAATTGCGCATAATTGGTCTGCGATAGAAAGGATCTCTGTGCGGTTTAGCTGTTTTTCCCGGGCGTAACGGTTCAGCGGTGTTCCTTCCACATACTCGCGAATAATGCAGAGCATACGGGAATTTTCGAATTTCTCATAATAATCCGGAATTCCCGGTCCTTTCAGGCTTTGCAGCAGGCTGAGGTCCGGGAGTTTGGAGATTATCTGTTTGTCGTAACACTTGGCAACGGCCTGCAGTCCGTCTGACTTCCGCTGAACGAGAAAGCTTTCCCGTCCCTTGTGACCGGCAAGGCACTCCATTTGGTCATAAGCTTCCAGAAAATCTTTGGGAAAATCACTTTCCGCCAGGACCGTTTCGATATCTTCCATGATTTTTTTGATTTCGCTCATCGCTTTTTCCCTCCAAGCGGGGGAAGTCCGAGGTCATACAAGATGATTTCGGTGTCTCCCAGGGAGATTTTGTTATGGAGGCAATAAATAATTACGGTATCACGTTTGATGCGGGGATAAAGAATACTTTTTTGCGCGACTTTCAGCATTTCCTGTGCCTGGTCCACATCGGCTCTGATGGCGAATGCCAGCTGCAGAACGGTATCACGGGAGGGATTCCGCTTTCCGGAAAAAAGCTGATGCCCAAAAGATTTCTCCAGGTTTGCGCGTAAAATCACCTGTTCCGGAACTTCACTGTGTTCTCTGCACCAATTCGTCATATATTCAGCGAAGGATGGCAGGAGGAAAGAAGATTCTTCTCGGATCAGAAAATGTTCGAGACTTCTCTCTTTAAATAGCAGCTTCAGCAGTTCATCCGTATTAATGCGCCTGTTATCCTTCATAAAATACAATACCTCTTCTTACAATCATATCAGACATTTAAATGAAAAGGTGGGCAGTCTGCCCACTTTTTCGAAACAATCCCTTTTTCCCGGCTTTATTCACTTATTTCGCCGGTTTCCAAAAGGTATCGATGCAGCGCATCCTTCCAGCACGGCAGCGGGCTGAACCCTTCCTTTTCCATTTTTTGTTTATCCAGCCTGCTGTTTAGCGGCCGTTTTGCCTTTGACTGTCCATATTCGGCGGTGGTTACCGGGATCACCTCTGTGCTGAGCCCTGCCTGCCGATAGATTTCCCGGGTAAAGTCAAACCAGGAAATATAGCTGTTCGGTTTTTCTTCGGAGTTGGTCGCGTGATATGTACCGTATTTTTCGGTTTCAGCCATGTCGATGAGCAGCCGTGCGAGGTCCCGGGTGTAGGTTGGTGTCCCGATTTGATCTGATACGACACGGACAGCTGCGCGGGTTTTCCTGACACGCAGCATGGTTTTTACAAAATTATTGCCGGAAAGTCCAAAAGCCCACGCAATCCGTACGATAAAGTATTTTTCAGTGAGTTCCCGAACCGCGGATTCTCCCGCCAGTTTGCTCTGCCCGTAGATATTCAATGGGGCATAGCATTTATCATCAGCTTCCCAGGGCCGGGTGCCGCTGCCGTCAAATACATAATCCGTCGAAATATAGATCAGTTTCGCTCCGACAAGATTTGCTGCTTCGGCTATATTCCGGCTTCCCCCGGCGTTGATGGAAAACACGCGGTCTTTGTTTTCAGCATCTTCGGCGTCATCCACGGCAGTCCAGGCGGCGCAATGGACGATCACATCGGGATGAAATGCCGTGATGCTGTCCTGTACCGCTTTTTTATTGGTGATATCAAGGGAGAGGTAAGGAGCGGTTGTTACGAAGCTGCCGTCATCGATACCGCTGTATTGCGGCTTGGTGCCGGTCCCGACCGTCTGATATCCGCGTTTTCCCGCTTCATTGATAACGTCATGTCCTAATTGTCCGTTTGCTCCTGTGACAAATATTTTCATGGATTCACTCCGTTTTCTGCATTCATTCCCATGACACACGGGGACAGGCCCCGTCGATAAATCCCTGATTCGTAGTATCCGGGTTCCCCGCAATTATAGCGAAAAAAGAGGAATAGAATAGATTTTTATGTTATGATATTGTAATAATTCAATGGTTTTTGCTGAAAAGGAGGCGGATTTTTAATGAAGATTTTATTTGTAACGAGCGAGTGTGCTCCGTTCAGTAAATCCGGCGGATTGGCTGACGTTGCTTATTCTCTTCCCCCGGCATTAAAACAGGCAGGTAATGAAGTAGCGATCATCACGCCGCTTTATCAATGTGTGCGGGAAAGATTCGGAGATACCCTGACTGAAGTAAAAGACTGCACTGTTCGTCATGGACAGTGGGAATATCCTATCACACTGTTTCGCGGCGACCGGGCCGGTGTCCCTGTCTGGTTTGTCGATTTTCCGCCTTTCTTTGACCGGCCGAAACTTTATGGATATAAGGATGATAAAACCCGTTTTGCCATGTTCAGCCGGGCTGTACTGGAGGTTTTGGGCGATTTGGATTTCCGTCCGGAAATCATTCACTGCAACGACTGGGAAACGGCTCTGACAGTTGTATATCTCAAGAATGATCAGGCCTGGCGGAAGGACCTGCAGGGGATCAAAACGGTTTTTACGATCCATAACATTGCCTATCAGGGCCAGTTCAGCGCAAAAGAACTGACGACTACCTTTGCCCTGCCGGCAGGCTGGTATGAAGGCGGCCTGGGATATGAATTTGAGGGACGAAAAGATGTGAACCTGATGAAGGGCGCCATGCTGATGGCGGATGCTGTTTCCACCGTTTCCCCGAATTATGCCCGTGAGCTGCACAGCCCGAAATATGGAATGGGACTGGAAGGCGTGGCCGACATCATTGAATACAAACTGTATGGGATTCTCAACGGGATCGATATGGATACTTACGACCCCGCGAAAGACAAACGGCTGCCTTATAATTTTGACGTTAAGCACATGAAAGGCAAACAGCTCTGCAAAGCCAGTATCCAAAAGAAATTTGGATTGGATGAAGAACCTTATTATCCGCTGCTGGCTTCGGTCGCCCGACTGAACGAACAAAAGGGGATCGAGTTGATCAAGGAAGCACTGCCTGCCATTATGAACATGGGTGTTCAGCTGATCGTTTTCGGACAGGGTGAACAGGCTTATATCGATTTCTTTGAAGACGCAAAAAAGAAGTGGCCGGGACAACTGGGATTTTCCTCTGATTACACCGAACAGATGGCGAGTGAAATTTTTGCCGGGGCGGATATGTATCTGATGCCTTCCCGCTTTGAGCCCTGCGGACTTTCCCAGATGATGGCCATGCGTTTCGGGACTGTCCCGATTGTCCATGAAACCGGCGGTCTGAAGGATTCTGTCCGTGCCTACAGCAGCTTTGACGGTCAGGGCGATGGTTTTTCCTTTGTGTCTTACCACTCCAAAGCGCTTTACCTTGCTATTCAGGCTGCTGTCAAGATATATTTCGGCGACCAACAGACTTTTCGTACGCTTCAGCACCGCTGCATGACCAAGGATTTTTCCTGGACCAAGAGCGCTCAGCAGTATAACCAGATGTACAGCGAGATCTATATCGGCGGGACGGGTGAGGAGATCACTTTTGAAGATGCCTTCAAGCGTTTGGAAGAAGCCTATTTATATCTGGGGAATCAGAACCTCAAAAAACATTCGGCAATGATCAACAATGATTACTCCCGTGTTGTTCAGTTTGAAATTACCGGACGCGGCGCAGGAAAGTTCTTTGTACGCTTCAGCCCTGAAAAAATTGAGGTGATTCCGGAAACTCATCCGCACCCGGATGCCACGATATCCGCCAGTTTTGACCATCTGATGGGTATGGCGACAGGTGACCTTTCCGCGGACAGATTGTTCATGAGCGGCCAGATGAAGATCACCGGGAATATTTCCAAGGGTGCTGAGATGAAGCGTCTGCTGATGCCGCACAAACGCCGCCAGAAATAATTACGGAGCACATGCGGGAGTGACTCCCTGTGCTGCGTAAGCCGGCACTGGTCTATCTGCTAAAAATCTGCTCCGTAAGGTACGAGCTTCGCTCGATTTAGATGCGGAGCAGGAGCTGCGCCCCATGTGCGGCTCAGTAATATCGGCGAATGCGTGAATCGTAACGAATCAATAATTTTTGTTACAAATTGCCGGGAGAATTTTCTCCCGGTATTTTTTTTCGGGTATAATCCCGCATAGTTCACGCAATAAGGGAGAACAAATTTATATGAAGATCGGAATTATCGGTCTCGGCCTGATCGGCGGGTCGATGGCGAAATCTATTAAAGATAAAACAGATCATACCGTTTTCGGTTATGACAAAAACGATGAAACGATGTTCCTTGCCAAAATGACGAAAGGAATTGACGCTCCGCTGACCAAAGAAAACCTTGCGGAATGCGATATGCTCATGATTGCAATCCGGCCGGATTACGCGGTGCAGTGGGTTCGGGACCATGCGGGTGAAATCAGAAAAGGAGCTATTGTTGTGGACCTCTGCGGCGTGAAGCGGGCAGTGGTTTCGCAAGCTGCACCGCTGGCAAAGCAGTACGGATTCCGCTATATCGGCGGACACCCGATGGCCGGAAAGGAAGTTGCCGGATATACCAACGCGGCTTCTCATCTTTTCGATGGGGCTTCCATGATCCTTACGCCGGATGATGCGACTGATCTGCCGCTCCTTGAAACACTGCGGGACTTTTTTTACAGTCTCGGGTTCGCACGATTGACCTTTTCCACGCCGGAAGAGCATGACCGCATTATTGCCTATACCTCGCAGCTGGCTCATATCGCCTCCAGTGCCTATATCCAGTCACCGGAAAGCCAGGAACAGATGGGCTTTTCCGCCGGCTCTTTCCGTGATATGACGCGTGTCGCACGTCTGGATGAGGACATGTGGACGGTCCTGATGATGGACAACGCGGATTACCTTTCACAGCAGGTGGATATTCTGGTTGAAAATCTGCAGAAATATCAAAAGGCGCTGCACGAAAATGACGCGGAAGCGCTGCGTGCCCTGTTGAAAAAGGGTCGAGAGATGAAGGAGTCCGCGGGAGGACGGTAAAGTTTAGACGTTAGTTATTAGACGTATGACGTATGATGTTAGAAGAGGAAATTTGAAAATGGAACTGAATGAGATCCGGGGACGGATCAATGAAATGAATGATGAAATGCTGGACCTGTTCCTGGAGCGGATGCAGCTCAGCACTGCGGTTGCGGAATATAAAAAAGCGAACGGTCTCCCGATTTTTGATAAAACCCGGGAACGGGAAATTTTAGCGAAAATGGCAGAAAGGGGCGGCGAGGAGAACGAGGCTTATGTATACCAGTTCTTCAATACGCTGATGAATTTATCCAAAGCCCGCCAGGCGGAGATCATCGGCGCTGATTCTAAAATCGTTGAAATTGTGAAACAAATGCGCGAACGGGAAGAAGCCGTTTTCCCGAAAAACGGGATGATCGCCTGTCAGGGCGTGGAAGGCGCGAATTCACAGGAAGCCTGTGATCGGCTGTTTCCGCATGGGAGTCTGATGTATGTGGACAGTTTTGACGCGGTATTCCGTGCTGTGGATTCCGGATTATGCAAGTTTGGCGTGCTGCCCATTGAAAACAGCTCCAACGGGTCTGTCCGCGCGGTGTATGAGCTGCTGCGGAAATATCACTTTTATATTGTCCGCTCTACCCGGCTGTGGATCCATCACACGCTTTTGGTCAAGCCCGGAACAAAGCTTTCCGATATCAAGACGATCTATTCCCACCCTCAGGCCATCGGGCAGTGTTCTCATTACCTGGAAAAACTGAAAGGCGTGGAAGTTGTTCCTTTTGCCAACACTGCTATGGCAGCTAAAAAAGCCTCCGAATCCGAACGGAATGACTGCGCGGCAATCGCCTCAAAAGGCTGTGCGGAGCTTTACGGTCTTGAAGTTCTGGACGACCAGATTCAGGACAGTGAGAACAATTACACCCGTTTTATCTGCATTACAAAGCAGCCCATGATGTATGAAGGGGCCAATCACATCAGTCTGGTGATTTCCTGCGCCAATACGCCCGGTTCCCTTTATGAAATGCTTTCCAAACCGGCCGCATTGGGCATCAATATGATCAAACTGGAATCCTGCCCGATCCCGGGACGCAATTTTGAGTTTGTCTTTTTTGTGGAACTGGAAGCCTCTGTGAAGGAACCCGCGGTACTTCCCATGCTCGCGGACCTGGAACGCAGCTGTCCGGAGGTCTGGTTCCTCGGCAATTACGCGGAAATTTAGAGAAATCGGAAATCAGAAATCAGAAATCAAAAAGAGCCGGCAGACAGAGATGGATTCTGCCGACTCCTTTATTAATCATATGACACATTCACCGATTTGGAAAAGATTCATCTTGATAACATCCTGATAATCAAGGTCCTGCTGATATATGTCGAAATTATCACCGAACCTTTGTTTGCAGGATTCGATCCTGTCGCAATAATCAAGGATCCGTAAAAGCAGATCAATATCATGTTCAGTTGAATTGGTCATATATCAGCACCTTATCTTTTTCAAAATGTTCAAGAAATCTGCGTCCGGAACGGGTCGTGTTTTGCATAACAGCTTCATATTCAGCGATGTCAGCACCTTTCCCCAGTGCCTTTTGAAAAGCATCGACGAGCTGTTGATATCCCTGGAAACCATCTATATTACAACCTTCGATCATCAGGTCAATATCACTTTCCGAGGTAGCTTCGCCTCTCGCATAAGATCCGAAAAGGTAAATTTTTCCCAATTTGTACTTTTTAGCTACGGGAAGTACGAGCAGCCGTATCGCATCCTGCGTGAGAATATCACTGTTTTCCCGAATATCACTGCGGATAAGATTTTTGATATATCCTTGTTTGTTTTTTGTCTCATCCAGTTTTTTGAGAATATCCGCATCTCCTGTCAGATTGAGTTTTAATTGAATCTGCCTTGTGTTTTTTCGGTCATATTTTCCGGAAGCCCTTTTTTGTGCTGCTGTTGCTGCCATATAATTCTCCTTACAATATAAGTATATACTTATATTGCTGACTTGTCAACATCATTAAAATGCGTAATCTGTTTTCATCGGTTCAGGTTAATTCGAGTTCCGGTATGGATTCTTCTGGTTTAGACGTAGCCAACTCGAAGGTAACACCTTTTTCGGCAAGTGCATCAAGCGTGTCAAGAAATTCCTGAGTGAAAGGTATGTCATTTTCAAGCATGTACATCACTACATTGTGAGCAGGCAGATTTTTTTCCCATTCCTTTTTGAATTCCGGATCCTTCATGTCTTTTGCAATTCTGTCATCAAGCCAACTCATCTTTTCCCTCCGTACCTTTTTATGTAATCTTTTTTATATTGGATAGCTGTCAAAATTTCTTTTCTTGGTGTTTCCTCCGTCTTTTTTATAAAGCCATGAGTTAGGATTATTTTTCCACCATAGACATATAAATACATCCCTGCTGCGCACAGTAGGGATGTTTCCAATGCTTTTATTAAATTTCTGATTTCTGATTTCTGATTTCTTATTTCACTTGGTGATCCAGCTTTCGTCGCCGGGATTGGCGCGGAAAGCGCGGAGCTTCGCCACGTCATCAGCCTGGATGAGGTTCATCTCGAGAGCTGTTTCGGTGAGTGCGTCGAAATTGGAAAGCGAGTGATTGACGACATTGGCGGCTGCCAGTCGTTCGATCCCCTTCTGCAATCCATAGGTGAAAATAGAGGCGATACCCAGCACTTCCGCACCGGCTTCGCGGAGATTTTCCACAACATCGATCACGCTGCCGCCGGTGGAGATCAGGTCTTCAATAACGACGACCTTCCATCCCGGTTCCAGGCGGCCTTCGATGGTGTTGGTGCGGCCATGATCCTTGGCTTTTCCGCGGACGTATCCCATGGGCATATTCAGGATTTCGGAAACATATGCCGCATGGGCGATCCCGGCGGTGGAGGTGCCGAAGACAGCCTGACATTCCGGATAATACTTTTTGACGTTTTCCGCCAGGGCTTTTTCGACAACTTTGCGGACTTCCGGGTAGGAAAGGATCAGTCTGTTGTCGCAGTAAATCGGGCTTTTGATGCCGCTGGCCCAGGTGAAAGGATCATTCGGGCGGAGAAATACCGCTTCGATTTCAAGCAGATGTTTGGCGATTTCGTGTTCCATGATTACAGCCCCATGAATTCATTGTAGATTTTGATATAGGATTCTACCGGGTTTTCCGCACGGGTGATCGGGCGGCCGACGACGATATAATCGGAGCCGTTTTGGGCTGCCTGTGCCGGCGTGGTGAAGCGGGCCTGGTCGTCCTTCTTGGCGTCTGCGGGGCGAATCCCCGGGGTGATGGTGATGAAGTCAGGCGATGTGTTTTTCTTGACAGCTGCGGCTTCCAGCGGAGAGCAGACGATGCCGCTCAGTCCTGCGGCCTGTACGTTTTTCGCGTACTGGATGACGGTCTCTTCCATGGACGCGTTGATGAGCAATTCGTTGTGGAGCGCTTCTGTGGTGGTGGAGGTCAGCTGGGTGATGGCGACGACCAGCGGTTTGCTGCCATTGGAGCGGACTGCGCCTTCCATCGCGCCTTTCATCATGGCGATGGTTCCGGCAGCATGGACATCAATGATATCCGGGTCCAGTGCGCAGAGACTCTTCATAGCGGACATGACGGTGTTCGGGATGTCATGCAGTTTGAGGTCCAGGAAGATTTTGTGCCCCCGGGCTTTGATTTCACGGACGATGGAAGGCCCTTCGAAATAGAAAAGCTCCATGCCGATTTTGACGAACGGTTTGCGGTCGGTGAACTGATCCAGGAAATCAAGGGTTGTTTTCTTATCCTTGAAGTCGCATGCAATAATAACGTCTTTCATAAAAACTCCTGTTTATAATTGTTCCCTGACGCGAAGAGATGGCTTGTCTGCTTTTGGCGATAAAAAAAGACGGTCCCATGGATAGAGACCGTCTGCTTTGTGCAAACATAACCTGCAATCTTGACGATCTCTCTGTATCGCGCTTAAAGATTCCACTGTTTATTTTAACCGAAAGAAGGAAAGTTTTTGAGATTAGTGACAGGAAAGCGTAAATTCCCGGTTTCATAAACAGAATCGGGTATACTTTAAGAAGCGCTGATTAGATTGAAAACTGTAACGGAAACGGAAAGGATAGCAGTATGATGAAAGAATTCAATACGGCCGCGGTATGTATCCCGTCAAAGCATTATATGGTCGATCTCACGGAACGGGTGAAAGAAATTGGGAAGATGGTTGATGCGGGAAATTATTTTGTCATCAATCGTGCCCGTCAGTATGGGAAAACGACGACTTTAAATTGGCTTCGCGTCTATCTTTCCGATCGTTATGACGTGATCAGTCTGGATTTTCAGGGTATCGGCAGTGCCGGGTTTGAGAGTGAACAAGCTTTTGTGAAAGCCTTTTGCCGGCTGCTGAGACGGAAACCTGCTGTGTATAATATTATGCCGGATTCCATAAAAAAACAAATTAATGAGTACCTGGAAAGGACGGAAGAAAAAGCCGCACTTGATGAGTTGTTTATGACGTTGAATGACTGGTGCGCCTTGACCGAAAAACCTCTTGTATTGATGGTCGATGAAGTAGACAGTGCTTCCAATAATCAGGTGTTTCTTGATTTTCTTTCGCAGCTGCGGGAAGGGTATATTGCCCGGGACACAGATGAAATTCCGACTTTTCAATCGGTTATCCTCGCGGGGGTGGCAGATATAAAGCATTTGAAGCGGAAAATCAGGCCGGAAGATCAGCACAGGGTGAACAGTCCGTGGAATATTGCCGTTGATTTCAAGATTGACATGAGCCTTTCCTGTGAAGGGATCCGGGGAATGCTGGATGAATACGAGTTGGACCATCACACGGGAATGGATACGGGGACTATAGCGGGGCTGATCCGGGATTATACCAATGGATATCCTTTCCTGGTGAGCCGCATTTGTCAGTTGATTGATCTCGAGGTCAGTAAAACGATGAGCCTTGCTGATGCGTGGACGCGGAACGGAATTGATGAAGCGGTCAAAATCATTTTGAATGAGAGTAATACATTGTTCCAGTCACTGACCGGAAAACTGGAGAATTATCCTGAGCTGAAAGCATCTTTACGCAGGATTCTTATCGAAGGAGAACGTCTGCCGTTTAATTTGGACCAGGAAGATGTTGCTCAAATGTATATGTACGGTTTTATCCGTAACGACAACGGTGCAGTGCGTATCGACAACAGAATTTTTGAAACCCGGCTTTACAACTATTTTCTCTCCGACGACGAGCTGAAGAATAACATGTTCACCCGGGAGGGACAGCTTGCAAAAAACCTCTTTGTCAAAGATGGAAAGCTGGACATGCGCCTGATCATGGAGCGGTTCATTCTCACATATACACAGGTGATGGGACCGCTGGAAGATAAATTCAAGGAAAAAGACGGGCGGGAATTGTTCCTGCTGTATTTGCGTCCAATC
>JAFPZX010000155.1 GCA_017417055.1 Anaerolineaceae bacterium | reverse complement strand
CGTGCTGATGATGGCAGCATGGGCCTTCGTCCTTTTCCTTTTTATCATGGGAATGACTGGCACGATGTTTCTTTTCATTGGAATCGCTCTGCTGCTAACATTTATCCGTTTGAAAATGCCAAATCAGATGGATGATCCCTGGTATCAGACAGACCTGGATATGGTGAAACTGAAGGCTGTGAGCCAGCAGGAGCTCAATTCCGTGTCGATCAGGGTAACAACTGCATCCTCAAATCCTGAAAGATCACGTGACTTACAGAGACGGATCGGCCTTGTATTTACAAGGTTTGCCTATCCGGGTGGAAACTCCATCGTTTTGAAGGATCTTCACGCGGATGTGAATCTCCCATTGGAATGCGACCGCCCTATGATGGAAATGTGTGACTGGGAACTGGCGTCCCTCTGGCATATCCCGTGGAACTCCGAATCCGTATCACCCGGCCTTATCCCTGTCCGTGGCGTTGAAATGCGCTGCCCGGATGTGGATGAAGTCAAGGGGTTTTACCGAATCGGTGAATATGACCGTCCCAACGGTGATACAGAGGGCGTGTGTCTGAATTCGAAGATGATGAAGCATAATATGTTCCTCATCGGCAAACCAGGCACCGGCAAAACCACGCTGATGGAGCATATAGCCAAGGCAGCCATTGAGGATCCGGAGCGGGATTCCGCCGTTATCGTGATAGATCCCCACGGAGATATGTACAACCGTCTGATCGGCTGTATACCGCAAAAACGAGTGAAAGATGTTGTTCTTTTGGATTTTGGAGATCCGGATTATGTAGTTCCATATAATCCGCTGGACGTGCAGACCAGTGGCCTTACGCCGGAAAAAGCCACCCAGATGATTGTTGATATCGGGAAATCTCTGTGGACGACATCCTGGGGACCCCGTATGCAGATCCCGCTTCAGCGGTCGGTTCTTGCGATCGCAGCTCATAACCAGAGTGTACGTTATGGAGACGGAGCGGATGGACTTTCCCTGATGGGTGTTCTTCTGAATGCGGATAAAGAGGCGAGAAAAACCTATATCAAAGGCATCAGGGACGAAAGGATCCGGAATATGCTGCTCCGGTATTTTGTAAATGATTTCGACGAATACAAGGATTATCTTCGTGAACAGGTCATCCTCCCGGTTCTTTCAAAATCCTATCGTTTTGAGGAAAGTCCGATGCTGGAATTCTTCTCAGCTCCACGCTCTGTCCTGAATCCAAAAGATATTATCGAGAATAAGAAGATCCTTCTGGTCAACACCCGCATGAGTGATCTGGGCTCTGATCAGTCTGATTTCATCGGTTCTTTTATCATCAGTGTGATTCTGCGTGAAATATCCCGTCAGGGTGAGAACGATCCTTCCAAACGAATCCCGGTTCAGCTTCTCATTGATGAGTTTCAGACATACTCAGGCGTTCCCTGGCAGGAACTGCTTGCCCAGCTGCGAAAGTGGGGCGGACGCACAGTTCTCGGTACACAGTCGTTTGCCAGTATGATGACTGAAGATTCGCGTGATCTGCCGGGTATCATCATGTCCGGTGTCTATTCTATTTTTGCTTTCACAGTGAACGGGGAAGATGCGGAATACCTGTCCAAGCATGAACTTTCTGAGAAATTCGGAGGCCCTTCACGCGATACGCTGATCAGTTTGGATCCTTATACCTGCTATACGCGCATCATGAGACAGGATGGAAAGCTTTCCCGGCCGTTCTTCTTCAGAACCGCTCCTCCTATTATTCCTGATCCTGATATCCGTCTGGATGTCCTTGATATGCGGGATGATTATGCGAGAAAAAGGAATGAGGCTGTTGCGGAAGCTCTTGATTATCTTGTAAGAATTGATAAATACAGATTCTACTCTTCGGGACAGATGAATGATCCCGGATCGGACGGAGATGGTTCAGTAATCCCGGATAAAAAGATGTTTGCCCCATATAAAAGTGTAAAAAAACAGGAAAACAAGAAGGAAAATCTCAAGAAGGATAAGCAGACTGCTGATGAAGAAATCAGTGATGATGAAACCGACGATCCGGAGTGGGATCGCAAGCTGGAAAATTCATATGGAGGTATGTTTAATCTTTGATTTGTATACTGTTTACCAGTGAATTGATCCTTTCATTTTATACTATTATTCTCCTTTTAGCACAAGGCTCTGCAAATCGCAGAGCCTTGCTGTTTTGCATAGACAGATATTGGAAAAACAGATCAATCCTGATTCATTGGATTATTTCCCGTCCCACCATTCAAGACCGGAATCGGCCTGTTTGTAATAAACTGCTGCAAGGGCTGCTGTATCTGCATCATCCAATCTAATCGCAGTAAGCAGCAGATCATTCGCTATCAGCAGGTGATATGCGGAATAAAAGATGTCAAATTCATGATCCGAAAGCTCTGCCGGAATTTCATTCTGCATTACCCAGGAACAGGCATATCCTGACATATATCGTACTTCGGAATTGATTACGTTCCACTGATCGTCTTCAAAAGATTTCTCTCCGTTGATGTAGGGATCGATGATCTCTGAATAGGACCCGATCATGGAATAGCAGGCGTCCAGAACTGACAGATATTGCTGGGAATCTTCTGAATACCCTTCATACTGTCTTAGGAAAATCCCGTTCTCCATGGAAAATGTTCCATCTCCATTATCAATGATGGGCGTTTCCGCACAGCATATTCCGACAGTTCCAAACATGAACATAAGAAGTAATAAAGGAAAAAATGTTGTTTTCTTTGGCATATTTGAACCTCCGCTGAAAAGCTTACTAACCGCATACGGGTTTTGTATCGTTTTTCGGGAGGGTAAAATGATTGACTTTCTGAAAAAAGACTACGGCTTTTCAGTGTTGTTTATTATTCTTCTTTGTCTGTCTATTTTCTGTTCCTGTGAAAAATCCGAAGAGCTTTCCATTGAGGATAGAATCAACGCGGTTGAACCGGCAGAGGATAAAGGCTCTGCCTGGATCACCATAGGTGAAAAAACTTTTCTCTTCACAAAAGAAACGCTCTATGTAGATTCCTGGGGCGGATTCTTTTCGGGAAAACAGAATATCGAAATTGACGATTCTCTTGTCGGGAAATACTGTCTTGCCGGATGGGGGAAGAAAGATGCATCCCGGCTTCTGCTGCTGGATGTATCCGGATGGCAGCAGCCTCTTTTTACAATGCGCAGCCGCTGAACGCCCTTCCAAACTTGATGATTCACAGATAAAAACGGTTTCAAAGCAGATTGAATCTAATAAAATACCCGGGTAAGAAGGAGGATTGGAATGGAGATCAAGAGCCTCGAATACAAATTAAAATATGGGCCTCTGGAATTCCTGCTTGATGTAATTCCGCCCGGTATTGCCGTGTTTCTGAATGTAAAAATCGTTCAATTTGGGGTTATTGGGCTGAAACAGGCTCGGCATCCATTTCCGAGATTCAGTTGTTCAGTTTTGGTTGCAGTTGGAATCGTATTCGGAATGGTTTTTCTTTATGAAATATTGGAATCAATCATAACGGGCAGCAACAGGAAAGTCAGTCTTCATCATTGTATGGATGGTTTTCTGTTTTCCTTTGGATGTCGAAGTCATTTTTTCCGCAGGTCCGATGTAATTGCTTTTAATTTCAACTCAAAACAGAAGAAACTGGTGATCGATGTGAGCAGATGTCTGGAAAAGAGGAGAGGAGTTTATTCCTATTCACGGCTATTCAAAGAAACTGACAAGACATTTACACCTGTTTCTTCCGCTGATTATCTGTCTCCCCTGGTTGAGGGCGGTCCTGATCTGATCAAATTTGGAACACCGGATCCAGATCGTGACTTTCTATTCAACCCGTTTGCCTGGACAGCTTTATCTCATATTCATCTGATCGAAATGGACAGGTCATTCGTATTCTCAATTCCCTGCCCATCCGGAGTTATCGCATCAGAAATCGTGTCAGAAATTATCGGATCCGCGAATGTAAAAAGCCTTTTCTCTGGTTTGTAAAATTTCTGAAGAGGACGCCATGGCTTACAGATATGAAGGGAATTTCAAGTCAGAAGATTCTGGATATGAAGAATGCCGGCCGGAAATATCCGGGCGTTTTTTCTATTGCGATATTTATCCCGGAATGATAAATGAGGAGACCGGTTTTATCGAATATAAAACAAAACCTATACGTGTTCGAATCATTCCTCATTCTGTAGATAGTGTGATTATAACAGGATGGAATGGTGTATTCGACATCTTACCATTCAACGATAAATATGCACTTCTTGATAACACATCCCAAAATGTAAAGCTGCGTCGAATGGCATTGATCGGCGTATCCGATATCCGTAAATGTTTTTTGAACGTAAAGGAGAAATAAAAGTATGGAAAAGAAAAAAGGCTGCGGTTTTGTTTCCGTTTGCTTCATCCTGAGCATCGGAATTTTCTTTGGACTTACGACCTGGATAATGTTTCAGGCCAGATAAGGTTTACAGGAGGATACGTGATTATTTCGGTTTCAAATCATAAGGGTGGTGTTGGAAAAACAACCGTTTCCACGCTGCTGGCCGCATATACGGCAAGACACACAGACAAAAAGATCCTGCTGGTTGACGCGGATCACAACAGAGGTTCATCATCTATTTTCTTTTCGAATAAAGAGCCTGAGTTCAGCATATTCGATGCATTTCAATGCTATGCGGAAGATCCCTATGATATCGTATCCATTTCGGGAATTATGAAGAAAGCTGTCGTAAAAGCTGATGGGTATGACAATCTGTTTGTTCTTCAATCGTCCAGGAAGCTTGCGCAGATCACGGCACTGGGACTGGAAGCTGAAGCTTTGAAGGATATGATTGAGATCGCGCATTTCGATCGTTACGATCTGGTGATCATCGACTCAGGAACGGTTCCTGTGATTGTTTCCATGTGCATCACAGCCTGCGACCGCCTCCTTATTCCTATGATGATGTCACAGCAATGCATTGGCCCGACACGGAATACCATCAACCTGGCGAAACGCAAACGTGCCGGCGTATTGGGTCTGATTCCGCTTACTGTCGGAAAATCAAAATGGGATCGGGCGATTCTTGAAAACTGGGCTGAAATCATTCATGATACGCCGGAACTCGGCTGGGAACTTGGCCTGATGGAAGGAATCCCGCAGAGTAAGACCATTGTCAAGGCTGATCTGGTGAACGGCTCCATTCCGGCGGTAGCGCTGCCTTCCATGGAAAAGATATTTGAAAATCTCAATATGTAACAGGAGCATGCCCGATGTCGAGAACACCTGATAAAAATGCGATTGCCAGGAAAATGTTTGATGAAGGAGATCCGGATGATCTCCTCATAGACACGGAACGAAGCACGAAGCGTGTCACGATTCGTGATGAAGCCAGTGTATCACTGATCAAGCGCCGTTCACCGGCACAGTTCATACCGCTTTCGAGCATTGTGAAGAGGAGCGCAGCTCAGATTCGGCTGACTGATTTCGATCCCGAAAAATATCCGGAAGATAAATGTCTTCTGGAAAGCATCCGGAACCGGGGTGTGGTCACGCCTGTCATGGTAAAGGAATTTATTGAAGATGACGATGATCTTCTGGCGGATTCCAAATATGAACTGATCTATGGACACCGGCGGGTCTCAGCCTGTAAAGTGCTCGGCTTTACAACGATTCCGGCTTTTGTTGTCGATTCCACTGTTAAGGCTGCTGATGTAACAATGACGGAAAACATCGGCGTACGGACATTGAATGCTTATGAACGGGGACGTGAATTTGACAATTATCTGGCTGAACACAATATATCCATGCGTTCACTGGCGGAAATAAACGGTTTTTCACATGGATATGTATCAATGCTGATCGATGCTTACCGGGCCTCCAGAAAATCGCTGGAGATCGAAGCCCTGTTTCAGGACGGACAATTGTATTTCCGTGATGTTCCGGAATTGGCTGATCTGTATGAGAAGGCAGATGAACCATCCCGTGAACTTCTTATTGAAATGCTGCCCGAATTGTCCAGAAAACAGACCGCAGACCTCATTTCGCTTTGTGCTGCCGGTGGAACTGCATCTGGATATCTGAAATCCCTCGCTGCATCTTCATCGGTTGTTCCAAATGATGTACCAAATAAAGATAAAGAATCGGAGAATACCAATCCGGAATCAGAATTAAAAACAGAAAGTGTTCCGGAGTTGGAAGATCTTTGGAACGCTCTGCAATCCGATAAAAAATATGTAAAAAGACAGGCATCCGTATATGAATGTTCGGAATCCGATGTGATGGAAGCGGCAAAGGTTTGCCAGGTTGGAAACGCACTCCCGGATATATTGCCCTGTATGCTGCTGATTCGGAAAAATGGCGGAGAGATCACAAATAAAACGCTTAAATCTGTAATGCGCATCGCAGATAACAGAAATGCCGCGAAAGCTCTGTCTCTTTATATTTCGGCATATGAAAAGATGAATGAACGAAGATCTGCATGCAGAAAACGATTAGAGTCTTTGATTGCTGAAACCGGTGATGACCATGACATTCTGAGCAAGCTCTTCGGAGCCGGAAAATAATGCTGAAAATATCAATAAGTATTTCTATCTAGAGTATTTTCAAACCACTTTCAGACAGGAGGGACAAATGATCAATTTTCGGGAACTGACAGTAAAGGACCATCTTCATGCCCTTGAACATGATGAGCCATGGATGACAGATCTGGCGGAGATGATTATTGAGTTCACAAGTTTCGATACCGCAATTGCCGCAGGACGTGCTGTTGATCTGTGTGATGACCAGCGTTTCGGACGCGCAGTAAGTGCTATGGTACAGGGTTTCCTCAGGGTTTGCCGGGAGTTGGAGACGGGAAAGAATCTGTCAGAAAATCAAAAGGAAACAATGCGGCAGCTCCTGCGGGGAATGACAGAGAGATTGGCTGACTTTTTCCCGGAGGATAAGTCCTGATTTTGTATTATTTGATTGGTTCACTATTCGTTTCTTTTTTTCTCCCGGACGGGTTCCGTAAATTGTGCGGAACCCGCCGCTTTTTGTATGCTCCACGGAGAAGAACAACCTCTTCGAAGAAAGGAATCACAATTACAATGAAAAATATTCTCTTTTGGGCGGTATTGATCTGTATGCTTATTTTCCCGGTTTCATGTTCAGGGCGGGAAATTGAAAGCATAAATAACACAATGCAGATGAATGATGCTGTTTCAGCAGAACAGGAAGATAGTGATCTGCAGATATGCATTTCAAAGTGTATTCAGAATTTGCAGAATGAGCCGGAACCGCAGAATAATAAATGTGTAAACAGTGCTGAATTTATCGATGATGTCACTGTTCCGGATGGAACTGTTTTGAGTCCCGGTGAGCACTTCCGCAAGGTTTGGAGGCTGAGAAACACAGGGACATGCACATGGAACCGGTCATATAAAGTCGTCTCAACCGGTATGTTCCATATGGGGGGAGCCCAGTTTGCATATCTGACGGATACGGTCGCACCGGGCGAAACAGTTGATATCACCATGAATCTGATCTCTCCGGTCATTTACGGAAATTTCGAGAGTGAATATATGCTTGAAGACACAGACGGAGACCGTTTTGGAATTACCGGAACCAGGACCGGAAAAGAAATGCCTTTTTGGCTGAAGATTACCGTAAACGATCCTTCGGACTGCTCAATTGTACGGGTATCGCCTTATGCAGCATGGAGATACAGCGATTTTGATGCAGTTTTCCGGATCAAAAACAATTCTGATACCGCATGGGATAAAGAAAAAGTAAATGTCAAAGTTATCAGCGGAACAGACTATTTGAAATATCCGGACAAAAAAATTGTTCTGTCTGAATCTGTGGAACCTTCGGAAGCCGGCAATATCATCATCGATATGATCGCCCCGGATTTCCAGGGGGACAGTGAAATTACGATCCAACTGGTAAAGGAAGGTACAGTTCTCTGCACGGTTACAAACAGGATCACTTTCAACTGAGGTGATTGAGTGCCACCTCAAAGTGGCAATACCCGGTATATTCATAAATAATTGAAAATATCTTCTGCGAAAAGCGGTGATGTCGATTCAACAATCATCGCTTTTTTTCATATGACAGGTATAATGAGATAAGGCTTGAAGAAATGTCATTATAAAATGAAACAGTGGAAAATAAGGATGATATCCAATGAATATCGCGTTAGTCCAAAGTCACATCATCTGGGAAAATAAAGACAAAAATATCGCTGTATTGGAACAGGTCATTACAGATAATCCAGATGTAGATGCATTCTTCCTTCCTGAAATGAGTTTTACAGGCTTTTCGATGAACACTTCGGTCACGACAGACCGAAACCGGGAAACACAGAACCAGATGAGAAAGATTGCACTTGATCATAATGTCTGTCTCGGATTCGGGTGGGTGCGTCCTGCCGGGGAAAAGTGCAGCAATGTGTATTCCGTCATTGACAAGGAAGGAAATGTGGTCTCTGAATTTAACAAGATCCATCCGTTTTCTTTTTCCGGCGAAGACCGTTATTTTACTGGTGGAGATACAGTATCCGTATTTGACCTCTGCGGGATTCCTTTTTCAACTTTTATCTGCTATGACCTCCGTTTTCCTGAATCTTTCCGAAAAGTATGCGACAAAGTCCATGCAATCGTAATTCCTGCAAACTGGCCGGCAAAACGTTCTGAACACTGGAAAACGCTGCTGAGAGCCAGAGCAATTGAAAACCAGGTGTATATATTTGCAGTCAATTGTGTCGGTGACATAAACGGTGTTTCGTACAGCGGCGATTCCTGCGTTGTCAATCCAAACGGCGATGTCCTGGAGATCCTGTCCGGGAAAGAGGGAATTGTCAAATACTCGTTTTCAGATGATGCCGAACAATTCAGAAAAGCTTTTCCTGTTCTGAAAGACCGGAAATCAATATTTTAGTTTTTCATAAATCAAATCGAGGTGAGCTATGCTGTTTAAAAATGCGCGAATTGAAAATAATACGGAAGATCAGGATATACGGGTTGAAGATGGATTGATCCGTGAGATCGGTAATCTGCCGGAGCATCCGGGCGAAGAAGTTGTTGATCTTCGGCATAAACTGGTGCTACCTCCGTTTATTGAATCGCATGTTCACCTGGATACCTGCTTGACTGCCGGCGATCCGGTCTGGAATATGTCCGGCACGCTGTTTGAAGGTATTGAATGCTGGAGCAAACGGAAGGAAAAACTGAGTGTTGAGGATATCACCGAAAGGGTCCATAAAGTAGTCCGCATGTATGCAGCCAACGGGATCCAGTTTATCCGCACACATGTGGATGTCACAGACCCTTCCCTGATGGCAATGAAAACGATGATCAGGCTGCGGGAAGAGCTGAAGGATCTGATGGAAATTCAGATCGTCGCTTTCCCACAGGAAGGAATACTCTCTTATCCCAACGGGAAAGAACTACTTGTGGAAGCTGTTGACATGGGTGCTGATGCTGTCGGAGCGATACCTCATTTTGAATTTACACGTGAATACAGCGTGGAGAGTCTTGATTTTGCATTGAAACTGGCTGCTGACCGGAATAAACTGGTAGATGTTCACTGTGATGAGATCGATGATGAAGCATCCAGAGGGCTGGAAACTGTCGCTGCAAGGGCATTGGAACTGGGGTTGTTTGATAAAGTGACGGCAAGCCATACCACTGCGATGCACTCCTATAACAATGCCTATGTCCTGCGGCTGATGCGGCTGCTGAAGATGAGCAGGATCAACTTTGTCGCGAATCCACTGGTCAACACCCATCTCCAGGGACGTATCGATACTTATCCCAAACGAAGAGGGATAACCCGGGTAAAAGAACTGTTGGCAGAGGGAATCAATGTGTCATTCGGACATGATGATATTTTCGATCCATGGTATCCCATGGGGAATGGCAGCCTTCGTGACGTGGTTTTTCTGGGACTGCATGTCTGCCAGATGATGGGATATGAGGAAATAATGGATTCCTATAAGCTGATCTCCCATAACGCGGCAAAAACGCTGCACGTCACAGATCATTATGGCATTGAAGTAAATAAACCTGCGAGTTTCATTGCAATGGATGCTGAAAATTATTATGAAGCCCTGACCCGAGATTCGGTAGTTTTATCTTCATATAAAGACGGGAAGAAAATTGTCGAGAATACACCATCTAAAAAAACAGGTGCTTGATTGAACAAAACTGATCCCGCAGATATTTCTGCGGGATTTTTTCAGAAGACTTTTTTCAGCAGTTTCAGTGAATTTATCAATGAGAGTCCCAAGCCGAAAGGTTTGGCCAGTTTGATACTGTTTCTCAATTCATCTGCATTGGCAAAATCAGGAAGGATCATGCCTGCCCTTCCTGTGTCCTGCGGTTTGTGAGCGTCTGAACCGCATATTCCCTGAATACCGCAAATTGAACTGAATAGTGAAGCTCCCGAATTCAGCAGGTTAAAATTTCTGCCGTTCCTGATCTCTATTGCATCGATTCTGTCTGCTATCCTCAGAATATTGTCCGGAGGACAGAAGAAATGAAACGGTGCAAAGGGATGAGGAATAAAGATAAACGCGTTCTGATCTTGCAGCGCATCAAGTGTATATTCGGCAGTCTTCCCCTCCGGGACGTCCTCTTTCAGAAACAGTCCGATAATTTCACCCGGAGCATCCCATGTGATTTCCTCTCCAACGATAACGTAATCAGGATCTTTTTCAGCCAGGTTGAGTGCCCCCTTGAGCGTGTTATGGTCGGTTATGGCGATCTTATCCAATCCTTTCGCTTTTGCGCTTTCATACATCTCCTCCGGTGAGGCTGTAACTCTCCTGGAACAGGATGTGTGCACATGAAAATCTGCCTTTATCAGTTTTTTTGAGTCATTCATGCCGTCAGGATACAAAGACGACTGAATACGGCAGATTTTCTTTTAGCACTATTGATATTACGAGTTTGTAAAATATCTGTGAAAGGAAATAGATTATATGGAAATAAAAATTGAAAAAGCCAACGGCCAGCCATTAACATCTAAAGACGCGGAAATCCTGTTCAACTATCTCAAGAACAAATTTGAACCATTTGAAAATGAAAATGCTGAATATGATGACTGTAAATTCTCAAAAGGCCCGCATGAAGTTGAGGTTTTTATTGCTGAAGATGATACATTCGTTTATGCGGCAGCGCTTTGTCCGGGTATTTCCAAGGACCGTATCGAAGTGTTTATTGATGGTGACGAATTATTCATTGAATCCAAGCCTGCGAATGATGGAAAAAAAGATAATAACGAGGGAAAACCTTTTCTCTGGAAATGCATTGAAAGTATTTCCTATGTAGGAGAATGTGAACTGCCTACGGAAGTGATCGCGGAAGAAGCCACTGCTGAACTGGCAAATGGTGTTTTATATATCCTGCTGCCAAAATCTGAGGCGGAAAAACCGAAATCTGTTCCTGTGATCTAAATCCACCAATTATTTCATTTGCCTCTTGCAGACGGACATCATGAGCGGTGTCCGTTTTTCTTTGATGCGAAGAAATCAAGTCTGTTTCAAAATGATTGCGAATTTGTATATTTTATATGTACGGATGAACCGTACGGATGAAACCGGATCAGGATCCGGAAAATACTACCAACATATCGGAGGTCCGAATGGACAGTTATATTGATTCAACTGATGATTTGAGTAAACTTTTGATGAGCTTCGGCTCGATTTCAAAAGGGTTCGGTGGCCAGGGACAGCGCATGGGAGAAACGGCAGCGTTTAACATCAACTTCCGTGCAAATGCTGATCTGGAGGTCAAAAACTTCTTCCTGAAGGTTTACGGCGAAAAACCTGAGAAGATCAACTTTTTTCTTCCTTGTGGCGAGATTGACAAGTGCATTACTGCTCCTTATACGGCTTTCAATTCCGGTGGAACTATGATTGCCAAATCCGATGGAAAGATTTTCACTTATATTGCCAATCTCAGCAATCCAATGAACATCGCGGAACCATATGTGCGCGATGGCAAGCGCTGCTCTGACGGGCAGGAAATTCCTTATCAGCCGGATCTGGGATTCCTTGGAAAGCCCAATATGAAAATGCAGATGTCCGGGCAGATGTTCGTCTTTATCAAGGAACTGCTCGAAGTAGGCGTATTCCAGACGATGGCATTCAAATTCCATACGACTACGGATCGCGATATGCTGAGGAAGCGTCTCAGTTTTATCCGTGATTTTGCTGCGGGAATCAATGTACCTCTGACGGCGATTCCGATGTTTCTGACTAAATATAAGAAGGCTAAAAGCTTTATTGACCAGAATGGTGTTCCTCGTCGTTCGGAACATTATTACCTTGATCTTGGATTGATTCATTTCATTGGAAATGATGAAAAGCACCCCTTCAATGCAGCAATTTCTTCCAATGCTGAAAACAAGACCGTCACTGTGCCTGAAGTATCGGAACTCCCGGAAATTGAGTCAGAATCTCCGGATTATAGTGAAGATGCTGAAATCCAGGAAACCCAAGATTCAACGGATAATCAGGAGGAAAAAGCCGTGGAACCTTCATCGGTTTCCAATAGTGGAAATAACTGGAAAGAGGAAGTTTTTGCTCTTTCCGATGAACAGCAGGATTTTGTTCGTAACAAAGTCACGCCATTGGGCTCCCGTTATGGAATCAAACCGGAGCTGCTGGAGAACTATAAAGACAAAAACGGAACTCCCGTTTCCGATCTTTCTTTTGATGATATTTGTTGTCAAATTGAGGTCGCTGACGATTATCTGGGACAAATTCTGAATAAGGAGATCACGGTTGATAAGAAGACCGAGACCAAAGCGAAAAAGCGCCGCTGGGCTTTGGTCACAGCATCTCTGATTAAACAGAATAAATACACATATTATTAGGCTGATATGGTTTATGTATGAGGAAAAGATGAAGAATTGTAAATTGTTTTTGTTGATGGTTGTTTCGATTTTCTCTCTTGTATTCTCTGTGGCTGCAAACGCGGCCGCGGAGAAATCCACCTTTGATTATTCAGCGGAGAAAATGGAATGCCGAATTACGCCTCCTATGATTGATAACGAAGAAGCTGAGCGTAATCGTGACCTGCTTGGTGCAGTTTCTGATCTGGACTGGAGCATCGGACCGGAAGATGCCATTCTGACAATCATTGAATACGCAGATTTCCAATGCCCGTACTGTGCAGACGCAAGCCTCAGTCTGATTGAATATCAGAAAGCGCATAGTGATGATGTCCGGCTGGTGTATCGACACTTCCCACTCAGTTTTCATGAAAAGGCTGTTCCTGCCGCATTGGCTGCCAATGCCGCCGGCTACCAGGGAATGTTTTTTGAGGCGGAAGAGTTCCTGTTCGAGAAGCAGTCAGAATGGTCTGTTCTTGAAAATAATGAAGTCTTTACGAAATGGCTGATTCAGGAGTTCAGTAAGTTTGCAGATCTTGATTTTGATCTCTGGTATCTGGCATTTTCAGACAGTGATAATGAAGCTGCTGTGCGAAACATGTATACCCAGGTCATAAAGGCCGGAATTGTCAGCGGAACGCCAACTGTTTTTCTGAATTACATTGATTCAAACTACATGTTTGACGCAGCTTCTTTGGACTCCTATATCGGAAAAATCCGAAAGAGCGAATATCGGGTTCAGGAATGTCCTGATGTGCTGATTGAAGAAGGTGAATCCTATATCGCAATACTGGAAACGGAAATCGGCGACATTCATGTTGAACTATTCCCGGATACTGCTCCAAATGCAGTGAACAGCTTCATATATCTTGCAGAATCCGGCTGGTTTGATGGAATTACACTTGTTCGGAGTTACGATAATTCACTTTGGAACGCTGATGGTATCGGTGATCCTGGCTACAGTTTTGATATTGAATATGATGGAGTACAAGATTTTGATGGCCCAGGATATATTGGATTTGCTAATTCTGCAGATGAACAAAACCTGGTTGGTTTTTTCATAACGAATGATATCCGCGGTTATTACGATCAAAAAATCCGTAAAGACTGTGGTGATCTGAATTTTACCGAGGATGCCGTCGAAAAGTATGTAGATGAAAAGATCTTGAGATTTTCAAAAAACAATACATTTTTGGGACGAATAGTTGATGATGACTTTCAGAAGATGATGCAAAATCCAGGTGATTTGAATATTGCTGGAGTTATCATAAAGTCCAAATAAACACAAATAACAATTAGACTCACTGTAATAGCCTCGATCTCAGTAATCGGGGCTTTTCGATATATTATTGCATTTCTTTATCAATTCTTTCATGATTTTTTTATATGGAAACGTTATATCCTTTTTCAAATTTTTGATGGTTCTACATTGATATCCGCAGGTTTCTCTGTTATTCATCCCACTGTGCCTTCAGTATCGAAAGAGTTTTCCTATCCAAATCTGTTATTATCTGGTACATATAAAGTTATTTATTATTACTTGACGAAATCCATTCCTCATAGTATTCTTTTATATGACCATTTGGAATTTATATAATTACAATTGGTCGTGCGAGTAAAGGAGTATCATGAATTTTATCGAATATTTTATCGCGCCTGATGAGGATATCTCAAGTCCAATAATTCTCCGTACCAGACGTGAACAACTGGAATTATCGCAGCAACAGGTTGCTGATGGTGCAAATTTACAATTAAGGCAATATCAGCGTTTCGAATCAGGTGAACGTTATATTGAGAGTGCAACAATGAAGACAGCTCTTGCTGTTTGTGCTGTTCTCAAACTGAATCCATTTGTATTTTTCCCGGAAGCTGAAGAAATAAATAAATACAGGGAACTAACAGAAAGAGAGCCTGTCACTATGAAAAAAGAAGAAGCTATCCCGTTATTGCTACAAAAGGCATGTGATTTGTTTAATGCGAAATGTAACACTAATTATTCTCTGGACAATATCAAAATTGCCTACTGCATGATGGCAGATGCTGTGGATGTCTATAAAGCATTTACAAAACAATTTGGGTTTCGCTCTGAGAAACGCTCAAAAAGTAATTTCAAAACAATGCTTGCTGAATCATTTGTCGGTCAAACAGATATTGATGATCCTTCTCATGTCGATGGAATTCTTATTCGAAAGGATTCTCCATCCGAGTTGGACAGTCCTGAATACTATATGATGATGCTTGTGCATGAATTAGCTCACATCTTTTGTGTAACACATGAAATAGATACAGCAGGAAAAGCCGGTCAGCGTTTTTATGACTTGTATTGTGAAGACACTCCCGGTACACTAGCCGAGGAATATAATAACGGATATATGAATGCCGGTTATGCAATATGGCGTGAGTTTATTGCAGATATTATTCAGGACATTGTTTATCAACAGCCATCCAGACATTTAGGAGAGATAGTCCCTGTTTTAAAACTACTTTCTGATGAGGTAAGAGTCGGTAATTCTGCAGCGAAATCGGCGTTCCACCGGTATCTTTCTGAAATAATGAATACATGGGAAGGTAGTGAAGCAGAGACTTTTGAAGAGCTGAAACCACATTTGGAAAAATATAATCTTCACTTTATTCGAATAGTTGAGCTTGTATTTAATAACCTTCATGGTAAAGATTGCTATAAAATTGATCCGCAATTCATTGAAGAATTGGGAGCAATGTATTTAGCAGATATGATCAGGAATACTCCACCGGATGATTTGATGAAGTTTGCAGAATCATACGGATACAAATTCTAATTCTTGATACGCCTCTGCTGAATGAAAACGGTTCTCTGACTGGAAGTTCTGAAAAGGTCATTCAAAAATTGACTGAAGGATAATTAAAACAAAAAAGCTGATTATGAGATTATGCTCCGCGGAAAAAGCGGAGTTTTTCTCTTAAAAATGATTGTCGGTTTCTCCTGGTTTTCATAAAACCGGATTTCACACTGGCTATGTTATATTGTTTTCATAAGCTCAATGCGGGAGGTGAATGATGATCAGATTGATTTCCGTGAAATGCCCTGATTGTAGGGCAGCGCTGCAGTTTGAAGAAGGACGACAAACGGCTTTCTGTTCCTACTGCGGGGCGAAGATCCTCCTTCATAACGAAAATGAATAATTTGTATATTCCGTTAAAAATGCGCCCCTATTAGAAGAGGTCAATCTCATCCGGAATATTCACGAATCCAATCCCCGCTACTTTTTTTGCCTGTTTTACGAGTAAATCGATCGGAAAACAGGCATTTTTTGATCATTTTGGGCGAATGGATTTTTAAAAAACCCGTTTTGCCACGATTTTGCCACGATTTCAATAAATTTTTTTATTTTTCCCTTACAAAGATTGGTCGAATCTTAAAGAAAAGTCCGGCATTCTGCTGCCAATAATCAGCATTTTTTATTGCTGCCGGCTGTTCTTTCTGCATATTGCGAATATTTACATTCATTCATAATGATGAATTCCCGTAAGATTTCAACCCACTGCAAAAAATCATTCACTGTAACGTGTTCATTTGTCTGATGACATTGATCGATCTGCCAGGGAGCCTGGATTCCAAAAGCGACAGTGTTGGGAATATGGCGTGCATAAGTGCCTACACCCACTGCTTTCGGTTCTATATGGATTTTTCTGTATTCCTCCTGAAAGCCGCTAAACTGATCCATATGCCTTTCCCATATATCTGTCAGGTTCCGGATTTCTTCGGAGTCCTTCGGGATCAGCAGAGGTGGAAGATTGAGAGTCACCTCGGTCTGAAGCCCGTATGCCGATGCTTTCTTCTCTATGGCTTGAATCAGCACGTCGGCATTCGCTTCAGCAGGCACCCTGAAATCGATCCGCAGTTCACAACCTTCATTATCCATATTAAGAATACCCAGGTTACAGGTCAGGTTCCAGTATTCATCATTTTCTTTGGATCTGGTAAATTCTGCTTTAGAAAAATCTTTTACGAACTTCATCATGGGGTAATCAGAGATGTCGATTCTTTGTTTCACCATAGCACAGGGCAATAATTCTATTGCATTTACGCCAAGTTCAGGCTTAGATGCATGAGCAGCTATGCCAGCCGTTTTGATTTTTTTCCCGCCGACTACACAATAAGCGTTGGCAGGGACGATATTAACCGCACTTCCGCCGTGTGCTTCAAGACCGGCGTCATTCTCCCCAAAGATCCTGAGCTGCAGTATACGTTTTTCACTGAATATTACAGGAAATACGGAATCTGGTGTTATGGCGAAATCAGGGATCTCGCCATGTGCGGCATAATATTGTATACAGGAACAGGTACGTTCTTCATCCGATCCCAGGATCAGCCGCACTCTGCAATTTTTCGGGATACGGTTTTCATCAAGGAGTCCTTTCATAGCAAAGAAACCGGCACAGGCAGGACCTTTGTCATCCACAATTCCCCTGGCAACCATCACTACGGAGTCTGTTTCATCTTTCCTAAAGGTAAGCGTAAACGGATCGCTGCTCCAGCCATCAGCAACCGGCACTACATCAAGATGACAAATGATCCCGATCAGCTTCTCCCCGGTTCCGAATTCAACCCATCCGACTCTGTTCCCGATAACTCCCGTCTTGAACCCGTATTTTTTGGCTTCGGTAAGGAACAAGTCAAGCACTTTCCTAACTGCCTCCCCATAAGGTGCGTTTTTTTCAGGAGTTCCTCCAACAGAAGGCACTCGTATTATTTTTTCAAGGAATTCTTTATGAAATGGTGTCAGCGTAACTGTTTGTTGATTCATCTTTTTCTCCGCAATTGCACCGATGATGATCGCGCGTTTGATCCGGCTGTTTGTTCCATCTGTTTGATTTAGGCATGTGTCGTTTCCTTCAAGGAACAGGTGTCAAAAGCAGGCGAATTCGGCTGCTGTATTTCAAGCAGGCTGGCTTTACTCATCCTGACAGACCTCTATTTCATGACCGGATTAAACACATGTCCGCCCGGGGTTTTATAATAATTATAAACGGTTGAAAACCCATTGACTTTACCGATGGGTTTTCAACCGTTATAAATTTTATATATTTTTTCAGCGTAATCCACCATTCTTTACAGCAAGAATATAACGAATATTTAAGTTTCTCAAAAAGGCCTTTATTTCTCCTGTGCCTGACAGACAATGTTTTTCCCTGAGGCTTTGGCTTTATATAACGCCATATCCGCGCGGACGACCAGCGGATCAGCCTCCTCTCCGGGCATAGCCTGTGCCACGCCAAAACTGGCAGATACTTTTCCGCATTTTTCAAATTGCTGTTTTTCGATCGCTTGACGAATTTCCTCAGCAAACTCAGCCGCGACTTTCTGATTTAAACCCGGAAGCATGAGCATGAATTCCTCTCCACCCCAGCGGCCGTCTGACGCATTGATATTCAGTTTCCCGATTGCTTCGTGAATCAGGAACGCAACTCTCATCAGCACCTGATCACCTTCCTGATGGCCATAAGTATCATTGATCTTTTTGAAATCGTCCAGGTCGATCATGACAATACTGGTTGCGTCTTCTCCATCCGGCCGGTTCTTTTTCTCCTCGATCCTTTCCGTGATCCGCCGCTGAATCTCCCCGCGATTGTACAGCTTTGTCAGCCGATCCGTGATGGCCATCAGGGAAAGCGTGATATTCGCCTCCAGAACTTCTGCTGTAGCAGTATTGATGAAATTGACCAGCCTGTTGATCATTGACATGGTAGATTCACTGTTTCTGACTTCGCGGTGGATGACCTTTGTACTTCCTTCCATGGCATTTCCTTCGCGCATTCCGGCAATGATCAGCGTCAGATTGTGATGATCCATACTGTTCTTCCACCGGATCAGTTCTCCTGCTGTACAAAATCCATAAGTGGATGCAATCTGGTGAAAAGGTATAATTTCCCGAGTGGCTTCTGTACCACCCCAGAAAGTTTTTCTGCCAAAGCAATCAAAAATGGATATAACCTCCGGCTTGAAATCAGCAATAGCCTGAGCGCATTGCATTACATCCTGCATGATAGTTTCCGGATCACCGTATGTCACATGCAGCACACTACCCTCCGGAATCTGAGTACTCATGGTCAGCGCCCCATTCCGGTCACAGGACAATGCATGCCTCAGCAGCATCCGATCCTCATGCTGCACGGCAAACGGGAACTCCAGGGCGTTATAAAAGATATGATCATCATTGGGAATGCGCAGATAATGCTCATAAATCTGATAAGCAGGATGTCCATCCAGTTCATGAAGGACATAACCTTCCGCCCGTGTGACCTTCAAAGGATAACCCAGTGTTTTCCATCCGCTGACATAATCGTATTGTACATGAATATCTGATCCACCAACAAAGGTCATCAGAACGCCGGCAAATTGGAAGTCCGATCCCTTCTTAAACAGGAATGCCTGAAACTCATTGTCTCCAAAAGCTCCGCCTCCCCAAATGGGAATGTCTTCCGGCACTTCCTTCTGAATAATTCCACAGATTTCCCGGATCGGAATTGTATCGATGGTTGTCATTATCTCGATGGCTTTCACATTCCGAAGGTCCTTCAGGGTTTCACGAAGTGACGTCTGGAAGGCAGACAGATTCTCCCTTTCCACAGGGAATAAGCAGGCTTGTGCAAAGCTATCCTGCTTTTCAAAAATCAGACAGGAGACGACAAGCTTTTCACTGGATATCCTGCCCTCAAAGATGCAGCCGGATGCCGATGCTCCGACATAAACCGCGTCTGGCATAAGCTCATCGATGATTTCGCAGGCGGCGGTCACATCTGCCGGATCCGCACCGTCTGAAAACAGATGGATCAGTGCCGGCACAGGGCAGGGATGGGAATTCCACTCAGATACAGCAGCCCGAAATGTATCATTCCCATGATAGACTGTCTGAAATTGTTTCATGCGCGTTCTCCTCTAATTACTGTTACTGCTTGAAAAGCGCCCGTTTCTGTGCGCTGTGCTGAAAACAAGAGTATGTCAAAATCAGTCTTTATCCGGATACGTATTTTGTTCCAACCGTTTCTCAAACTCCCGGACCGGAAGCGGTTTGTCGTAATAAAATCCCTGCGCAATATCGCATCCGTTCTTGCGGAGTATTTCCACTTGCTCTCTGGTTTCAACACCTTCCGCAACGCAGATGAGCCCCATTTCCTTTGCCATTTTCACCACGTGACGGAACATAACATTAAACCGATCCTGGGCATTGTCGCCATTCGAGGGAAGGAAATTCCTGTCCACTTTCAGTATGTTCCAGGGGATTTCTCTGATCAGGTTCAGCGAGCTGTATCCAACACCAAAGTCATCAACAGAGGTATATATCCCTGCTTCCTGCAGGCCGGTCACAATCCGTTTCAGATCTTTAAACTCCACGTCAGAAGTCGTTTCAGTCAGCTCAATTTCAATCAGATGATGAGGAATTCGATAGTTGTCAACAATGGAAAGTATATGGTCCTGCAGATCCAGGTCAATCAGATGCCTGCGGGACAGATTGACAGAAATACGGACAACCGGTTTTCCCTCATCCAGCCAGCGGCGAATGTCCCTGCAAACATGATCCAGCACATAGAAATCGAGCTTGCAGATATCCATTGATTGTTCCAGAACCGGAATAAAAGCATTGGGCATTACCAATTTTCCATTATTATACCAGCGGCTTAATGCTTCCGCGCCTACGATGCTCTTCGTACTGACACTGATCTTGGGCTGATAGAAAACCAGTATTTCATCATTCTGAAGCGCCACGGGGAAAATTTGCTTAATCCTCATGGCCTGCTCCTTCTGCTCCAGCATCTTTTCGTTGGAAAAGACAATATCTCCCCGGCCACCTCCTTTGGAGGCATTGTAAGCATTGATAATCCGATCCATCAGGTCACCGAAATCATGGTAATAATAATCATCCGGAATCACCAGTATACCCGCGCGGGCGGATATCATCACACGGCCATCATTCATTTCGCCAAAGTGAACGGGTGAACCTTCCAGCAGTTTGACAACCTGATCCAGATGATTTTTCCGGAAAAGCATCACAAAATTGTCGCCGCCCAGTCTGCTGACAATTCCTCCTTCGCCTGTGGCTTCCTCCAACTGCCGAATGTATTCCTTCATAACCTTATTACACACATCACGTCCGAGTTGCTGATTGATGAGAGAAAAATGCTTCAGATCGATACGGGCGGCACAGAAATACTTCAGGCACTGTTCATTTCCGATCTTCTCCACAGTATGAGTAAAAAGGCGGATATTACTGAAACCGGCGTCATCATAGAGCGTAGCTTTCCGGATCATCATTTTCATGCGGTCTCTGCTGACAAAATTCAGCATCATTCGTTGGATAGTATCGATGCGGATAAGCTCATCCTCTGTCCATGGCTCGTCACCCTTTGCGTGATAGACCGTGCACTGGCCCACCAGTACTCCTTCGAGGTCACTGCGGATGGTCAGCGCTTTATCCGTTTCGGAACCGTTGTCGTAGGGAATGTAGACATCCCCCTGTCCCCTCCGCTCGTGAGAGAGACTGCTGTAAAAAGCAGTAACGCCTTTGGATACGCGCAGCATTTTGCAAAGCTCCCTGAGGTCCTCGTAAACCGTTTCCACACGGATTTGTTCCGGGCTTACCATTTCCCGGGTCAGCCGCTCAAGATATTGATAGTATCTTTCACTCTGATCCATGATTCTTTCCTTCCTCAGATCTTTGAATAACAGGCTAATATCCGAATTCTGTATTATTGAACAACATCAGCATTATTTCAATAATAATATGTTTAAGGATAATTAAGTTTATTATAACATTGATTTTCCGGAAATTCCATCCCAATCACTGCAAGCGTAAATAGGGGGCGAGGATTAATTATTCCGGAAATAGTAATCAGAAGTGCATCCTGACCTGAATTTTACAGTTTATGAAGAGGTGACCACCGCTTTTTGCGGGTGAGTCAGAAAAAGCGCCCCGAAACACAGCGGGGGGTATGGGGGCTGCAAGCCCCCGTAAATCAGGCGCGGGCCATGACTTCCGCAAACACACGAACTTTCGATCCCGTGCCTTGCGAAGCATACCCTCCGGATTACAAAGTGAGCTCTTATAGTAGAAACACCTTGATAGGATACTGTGCAGTCAGAGATGATTACCCCCGTCGAACCCGCGATCTCTGACTTGACACTGAATTTTATTTTGAAAACCGCAAATCAAATTATGTAACTGATATGCGTTTTTTTGTGGAAGATTCTGTCTTTGGTTATCGTGATATTTCTAACAACATTTCTAACAAAT
>JAFPZX010000154.1 GCA_017417055.1 Anaerolineaceae bacterium | reverse complement strand
GTTCATCCTGAGCCAGGATCAAACTCTCCGCTAAATTTTCTTTTCAATCTTTCGATTGTAAATTTTTTCTTTTCACGGATTTATTCGCCGGAATTGTGTGGTTTGTTTTATTTCTGCTGCTTCTCAATTGTCAAGGTTCTCTTTTTTCGTTCCCCGTTCAACTCTGTGTCTCGCGGGCAACAGTCATTTATTATATGCAAGTCTTTTTCCCTGTCAAGTACTTTTTTCAAAATTCGTTATTTTTTATGACAATGAATTTTTTTGAATTTTTTGCCTCCAGTTGCCGGCGGTCAGTGGTCAGTGTTTAGCCAGCAGTCAGCAGCCTATTATCAGTTGTCAGTCATTTCTTACTTCTTACTCCGTACTGTTAACTTCACTCTGCACTCTGATCTCTGTACACTTTCCACTAATCACCAGCCACCAACCACTACTTACTTCTTACTCCGTACTGTTAACTTCACTCTGCACTCTGCACATTATTCACTGGCCACCAGCCACTAACACCAATGACTACCAGTCCCAAGCTCCCAACCTCAAATCCCAATTAAACATTTAATCAAATTCCACACGTATCATTAAAGAAGTACGTTATAATTTGTAAAAGAGTTTGAAATACGAAGGAGAGTATTATGCGAAAGAGTATTTGGATCGCAGTGATTTGCGCACTTTGCGCCGCTTTATTCCTGGGTGTTTGCAGTTCTTTTGCGCAAACGGAGAAATTTGATCACTATCAAAAAAAGGATTACGATCCGCACATGAAGCCATTGGATCTCACTCCGGTCCGCTTTTATGTGCAGGATGAGCATGACGGAACCTACACACTCACGCTGACAATCAAAAATCTTTCCAACCGTTCCTGGCCCGCAGGCGCATATCGGCTGGTTTGCAAACGGGGCAGCGACTATCTGCTTGAAGGCAGCGGTCCCTACTGGACCATCACGGAAGACGTTGCCCGCGGTGAAACAACGCAAATCGTTGCCAAACTGAACCAATACGTTCCCATGGGACGCATGGTCTTTTATATTCTGGATGGGAACAATTCGATCCAGGGATTTTATATCCGTCTGTAATCACCAAAATAATCCACACAACGAAAAGCACTGCTCACTCAAAGCGGTGCTTTTTTTGTGTGAACATCTGTTTATTTTCAGACGGAAGAGAAAGTTTGCGTTTATAATTAGCATGATTTGTAACTATTCAGTATGAGCCAAAGCAACCTGTTCTGTTGACTCAGTGAAGAAAAGTTACTATGGTTTTATGGAGAATGAAAACAATATGCAGTTATCTGATTTGACACTGGTTATCCCCGCTTATAATGAAGAAGCCTCCCTTCAGCAGTTTCTGCCGGAGCTTCTTGATTTTTGTGAAAATAATGGGGCGAAGCTGGTCATTGTAGATGACTGCTCCACGGACAAAACCGGAGAAATGCTGGATAAAGCGGCTTCGGAGCATAACTGTCTGCAAGTTCACCATCATAAGGTAAACCGCGGATATGGAGGCGCTCTGATCAGCGGGCTGCAGTTCTCCCAAACCCGTTTTTCCGTTACGCTTGACGCGGACGGTCAGCACCGGCTGGAAGATGTACTGAATCTTTTTGAAAAACAACAGCAGACCAATGCGGATCTGGTCGTTGGATGCAGAAAGACAGATTCCGGCGGAGGCAGCGGACTTTACCGCGCTCTCGGGAAAAAATTGATCCGCTTTATCGCAGGAAAACTGGTCGAGAATCTTCCGATAACGGATCTCAACAGCGGCATGAAGCTTTATGACACGCAGTTAGCGCAGCGATATTTGAAGCTCTGCCCTGACGGAATGGCCTTTTCAGAAGTTTTGCCGCTCATCTTTGTCCAGCAAAAGCATCTCGTCACCGAAGCGGAAATCACAGTCGCACCGCGCCGCTCCGGGAAAAGCACCATTAACACGATGACGGCCTTGGACACCATGCTGCAAATCATCAATATTGTCATGGTGTTCAATCCTATGCGCATTTTTCTGCCAATCGGCGGTGTGATGATCCTGTTTGGAATTTTGTGGGCGATTCCCTTCCTGCTGCGCGGGTCCGGGTTGAGTTCGGTTTCCATGATGGCGATGACCGCGGGGCTTTTATTGATCATGATGGGTTTGCTGGCCGAACAACTGGCGCAGATCAGGAAAAAGGACCTGTAGAGAAATAAGAAATAAAAAATCAGAAATCGGAAATAAGACGTATGACGTATGAATGAAGAGGTAAGAAATCAGCATATATTTTGCTGATCATTGCCTGATAAACACTAATCACTGACTGCTGAATGCTGGAAGCTGACAGCTGATTGATGAATTGAGAATTATAAGATGAAAAGAAATCGAATTTTATTTTGGATACCGATGGTTTACAACGGAATCTGCATCTTTGTCGGGCTGGTGGTTGGCATCACATTCCTGATCGGGAGTCAGATGCCTACGACGGCTTCACCGCAATTACCGGGAATCATTCTGTTCTTTTTCACCATTTTTGACCTGCTCCTGATGGTCAGCCCGCTGATGCTCGTTACAATGGTGATCCTTTCCATCTTCAACCTGATGCGGGAAAATACCGGTTTCACCCGCTGGGCCCCCCTGATCGTCAGCACGATCACACAGGGACTGCTCACGGCATTGTTCGTCACATCCATCACGCAGCCGGTTTCCTGATACAGCGTTTCTATGAAAAAAACGATCCTTTCCTATATAAAATATGCTGGAGCGGGGTTGATCGCATCCATCGCGGACAACCTGACATATTTTATATGCAACCATCTCGGCGTACAGGATTCCTGGGCACTGATCGCTGCCCGCATCGTTTCGCTGATCGTGAATTATTTTCTGCTGCATTTCGCTGTCTTTCAGCACGGCCGGCGCAAAGATTCATTTTTCCGTTATACGCTTCTGGTTATATTTTCGACAACGATCATTTATTATCTGATGCAGTGGCTTGAAAAACTGCTGCCGAACATTGACCCGGTCCTTATCAAAATGGGTCTGGAATTCCTGATGAATTTCTTCAATTATATTGCTGCCCGTTTCTTCGTATTCGAGGACAGGAAAGAGAAGACGGTCCATGAAGCGTGAACAACTCACCGATGATGAACTGCGTGAATTGCTGATGCAGCGCAAAATCCGCAGCCGGGAAGCGCGGATTTCCGCGTACCGCGCCTCCGGACGGGTCACTGATGCGGACAACGCTCCGATTAATGAAGACCTTATCTATAACACGGAAACAAAAACCATCGAACGGGTCGGTTCCGGCAGAGTGATCCGCAGGATCGACTTTATTCTGTTGATTGTGGAGATCCTGGCCCTGATCGGCGTAGTGATTTTATTGGGAAGAGGGTCAAACATTCTGCGCAGTTTGAATGAAGAAGCTTCCCAGGCTTTCAACGTACCCACCATCACCCCGACAGCTCTGATCCAGGCGGTAGTGCTCCCCGGAGGACACACTGCACCGGACGCGGTGGGCAACGCCAGTTTCAATGAAAGTGAAATACCGGAACATCTGCGCGGCCTTATCAATGTGCAGTCCACCGCAGTCGTCCCGGTGGACAGTGACACCGGCCGCATCGTCCGCATCGGCATTCCGGTTATCAACGTGGATGCGCCTGTCGTCCAGGGGGATAACTGGGAAGCGCTCAAAACCGGAGTCGGGCTGAATGCCGGCAGCGGAGCTCCGGGGAAACCGGGAAACGTGATCCTTTCCGGACATAATGACATTTTCGGCCAGGTGTTCCGTGAGCTGGACCGTCTGAAACCGGGTGATGAAATCATGCTTCTTTCCGAAAAGAACGCTTATACGTATGTAGTAACCGGCACCCAGATCGTCCAACCGTCACAGGTTGAAGTGATGCGTCAGACCGAAGACAGCACCCTGACGCTGATTTCCTGCTATCCCTACCTGATCGATACGCAGCGCATCGTCGTCAGTGCCAATCTGAAAAAGTAAGAAATATGTCCCACTGGTTTCTGCCCAATCCCGCTTCTGTTTCGCCCGGTGTCCTTGCCGCCCAGGTCACACCTCCCGGCGTCGGCACCATGCTTCAGCCATCCATCGTTTCGGAACGGCTGAAGGAATTCTTTTTTCCGAAATCCGAAGCGCCGGTCTTTTTCCACTGTAATCGGGAGGGATTGCTGCAAATGGCCGTCGAATGGTTCAGCGACCGCAATATTTTCATGATCATCAACGGTCCGATGTCCCAGGAATGGCTCGACATTGCCGCTGACTGCCAAAAGCCCGTAAATGTTTTTGATATCGCCTATGGGACTGACCCGGACATGGACGCTTTCGGGCTGGAACTGCAAAAGGACAAGTATGACGTTCTGATGTTTGTAGAGACGGACGTTTACACGGGCACCAGCCTGAACGCGGCTGCCATTTGTGAAAAGTTCCGCAGCATCAGTCAGGATGGATTGATTGTGACCGACATCAGTGGATGCGTTTTTTGCGGTTTTGATGAAATGCTCAGCGAATTGACCGATATCTGTCTGTGCGGATCGGAAATGGCGCTGGGACTTCCACCGGGATTGGGGATCGCTGTTATGAATGAACGGGCACACACCCGCCTGTTGGCTCACAATGTCATGAACGGAAGGTATTTCAATTATCCGCGCAACACCGTAAGCCGCAGCGCTTCCGCATTGGACGCACCGGCATATCCGCTTCTGAACGCGCTGAATGAACAAATTAATACGGTTCTGACTGAAGGGATCCCGGATCGTGTTCAGCGCCTGGCTGCTGTGCGGAATTATGTGTATGAATGGGCAGCAGTCCGCGGGATTCCGATCCTTTCCGTTTCTCAGGTGTGCGCAGTAAACTGCACCGTCATCGTTCTTCCCCCGGGAATCATGCCGCAGGAAATGGCAGAATATGCTGCCCGCTATGGCGTTTTTGTAACACCGGGTATCGGGCAGATGCCGGAAAATTCGCTGATCCTTTACCACGGGAACGACACCACACCGGCGGATGTGATGGCCTTGATCCGCGTTCTGGATCGGTTCCTCAATGACTACGATACCAGACAGCGGAACATCCCGCTTGCCCAGCGGCGTCAGGAACAGAAAGTGTGAAAGCAGGCGTTAAGGAAGCACTGATTAATTGAGGTTCGGGGACGGTTCACCCGAGGAACGAGTGGAACTCTCCTCTCACTTTCACCGGAATTAATCAGCATATCCTTAAGAAAGTATGGAGCAAAAACATCATAAAAAAGGAGTTTTGTTTTGCAAAACGATAAACATTTGAAACATCAGGAAACGATGATGCTGGTAATTCTTTCATTGATCCTGGCCCTGATTATTCTTGTATCCAAATTTGTCATCGGCATCAATTTCAGCTTGATGGAACAGGGCGGCCACATATCCATCGGTTATCACGAAGTTCACGGTTCACAGGTCTGGGCATTGGAATTTGAATCCTTTACCGGGTCGATTACGTCCGAAGGTACGCTCCCGGAGAATGCAAACCGGACGCTGATGATCCATTCCCGGACAGTGAATTCCAACCTGGAGCTGACTGTAAAGTGCGGTAAGATTGAAGAAACTTATACGCTGAGCGGAACTCCGCTGTACCTTTCCATCCCCGGGGATCAGGATAAATTTACCTTGACACTCAACGGAACCGATGTTTTCAGTGGTTATTTCAACGCTGTGTGGGAATAGTGATAAAATAAGAAATAAGAAATATGAAAGAAGAAATCCGAGTTTAATGTTTTTCACGTGAAATTCCAATTTCATATTGATTTACAGACACTACGATTTCAAAACATAATATCAATTGATATAGTTTCATAATTCAAACAATTCTATTGATGAGGATCTTTTCTGTATTTCTTATTTCTGATTTCTTATTTCTGATTTGGAGGATGTATGTGGTTTTTCAGCAAACCTTTTCCGAGACAAAACACTGATGAAATGAACAAATATCTGGATGAACTGGCACGGATCGGAAAGACCGACGATTTTCTCTCCGAACGGCCCGGCAGTCCCTTTGACCGGGAATGCCGCCATATCCGTTCCAGGGAAATCGGACAGCGAATTTTTGACTTCGGCGGAGCTGATTCCATGGAATGGGTCGTGAAGAAAATCAGCAAACGCTGCGGGAAAGATCTTGCCGCTCATCTGGAAGCCTGCTGGCGTGGTATCGGCAATTTCTGATTTTCCTGACACAGGGCATTCGTTTTTCCGGAAAAAGGACGCGGCTTGAATGTGCTGCGTCTTTTTTGTCATCAAAAGCACGGGAACGGCAGACGACGCCCAAGCCGCCGGATCAGGGTTATTTTGATAACTTTTGATGTTACGATTCACGCGTCTGCCAATATGACTGTCCCGCATGTGCTCCGTGAATTGTACCCTGTTGACAAAATAAACTCTCTTATTCTGCATTTTTTGCGGTTTACACACGCTTTCTTTTTGGATAGAATAAAAACAAAGAAAAGAAGACGAGGTGCAAGATGCGGAAAGTGCAAATATTCTTTGATAATGACCCGGACAATCTGATGAAAAGGGTAAATGTTTTTTTCAGAGAACTCGAAGAAAAAGGATATAGAGTTATAACAACTAGTTATTCCCGTGGTATGTATAACTCTTGCGCAGCATTTATTGATTATGAAAAGAAGTGAGATACAACAAAATCATATATAAATCGGACAAGCAATTTTCCAGGCCATTGTATTTCAGTGGCGTTTTATTATAATTCGGAAAAAACCCGGTTTATGTCTAATGATTTATTTGAAAGATTAAAAAGAAAATCCCGAGAGATCAAATCCCGGGATTTGCTTAAAGTGCCGAGACACAGAATCGAACTGTGGACACTACAATTTTCAGTCGTATGCTCTACCAACTGAGCTATCTCGGCGAACCGTTGTTTCTCAACAACGTTCTTTATTATACATCCTTTTGGCTTGGTGTCAAGTTATTTGCAAATTTTGTGACAAATTCTCAATCATGACTTTATTCTGGAAAAATCTTTTTTTTCGTATTGCACTCTGATATACAATATTAATATAATCATTATTGAAAAGAGGTAAACATGACAATAAAAAGTGCAAATGTCACAGCAAGAGTCGAACCGGATATAAAAAAAAGAGCTGAATCGATCTTGTCAAGTCTCGGTATCTCCGCGTCAAATGGGATCAATATGTTTTATCGGCAAATTATACTGTGGAACGGACTGCATTTCAGACCTTCAATTCCCAATTCAGCGCCAAAAACTCTGGAAGAGATGACAAAGGAGGAATTTGACAAAAGGATAGCCAGAGGATTGTCACAAGCCGAATCAGGGGAGGGAATCCCGGCAGATGAATTCTTTTCTAATCTAAGACAAGAAATAAATAATTCAAATGTCCAAAATTTATAAACTGATAATTACACCCGAAGCACAGAATGACATTCAAGCTATCGTCCTTTACATAGTTCCGCACCACAATCTGCATTGGATTTACAGAAAAAGCTGCAGGAAGAAATAAATTCGCTGTCAATAATGCCCGAAAGAAATCGGATCATTGACGATCAACTCTGGAAAAACAAAGGTGTAAGAAAAGTTCCGGTGTAGAATTACTTTGTATATTTTGTAATTTCAGAACCGGATAAATCCGTAAAAATATTAGCTGTAATCTATGCAGGAAGAGATCAGCAGCAAGCAATGAACGCATCCATCAAAATTACCGGCGAAGAATAAAAGAAATGAGGCCGTGTTATTGCGGCCTCTATTTCTGATTTCTTATATCTGATTCCTTATTTGGATCAGATGTCGCCCAGGGCAAATTCGTCGGTGATGATTTCCTCTTCAGCGGGGCTGGATTCAACCGCCAGGGAGACGAACTCGCTCAGGTAAACGCTTTCCGGAGCACCTGCGATCATAGCCGGCATGTTCAGGACGATGCCATCCATGTTATAAGGCAGCTTGATTGAGAACTCATAGGGAACCGCTTCGGCGCCCTTTTCCGGGGTAACTTCCACACGGAATTTGAAATTCTGCCCGATGCAGGTCGCCATACCGCGGTCACCGTCTTCGAGTCTGGCAACACGTTCATCATTGACAAAAATAGCGGTACGATAGCCCGGCTTAAGCGTTTCACCGTTATATTCAATAGATTTCGCGTCAAAATAGACCGTATGACCACGTCCGATGACGAACATACATGCCGCAATGCCGAGGATCACAACAACTGTACAGATTTTAACGATCAGACTGCGTTTCATTATGCCTCCTCTGCTTTCTGGTCCAGTTCAAGCTGACGGGCCGCGTTGCTCTTCTGATTGCGTTTCTTGGTTTCGTACATAATCAGGGCAACTGTAATGACCGCGTAAGAAACAAACACGCGGAAATACTCACCGATCATGGAGTCACCGGTAATCACCGCACCGGCCTTCGGAGCGACGATGAACATCAGATGGAAAAGAATCACACCCAGGAACACATTTCCGATAGATGCTTTGTCAACAGAAGCACCGCCGACCAGCAGCGCCGCGATACAGAACATGCCAATCTGAGAATGGGAACTGTAGGTGGAGATGTTCCCCATGTTTTGCAGATAAATCACCATACCGAAACCGGCAAGAACGGTAGAAATGATAATGGAGATGATACGGGTCCGTTCCACCGCGATACCTGCGGAGCGGGCAACCTCCATATCCTGACCAACCGCACGCATATCCTGTCCCAGCTTTGTCCGGCGGAACCAGACAATGATGAGACACATAACAGCAATGATGATCAGTGTCAAAACCGGAATCTTTACACCCTGGATACGAATCGCCCAGGCATTGTCCAGGCACTGACGCATGTTCAGCAAGCTGACCGTATTACGAATACCGTAACCACGCGGCAGTTTGATGGTGGAATGTTTGATCGGGATGACCGGGCCCATCATATACAGCACAACCAGCTGATAAACACCATTCAGGAAGTAACTGATGATGTAACTGGTCACCATTTCTCGGCCTTTCGCCATGTTCAGCAGATTACCGCACATCCACCCGAGAAAAACAGAAATCGGAATGGAAACGATCATTGCCAGAACCACACCCGGAATGCCCCAGATCTGCCAATCCGAAACAAAAATCAGCGCGATTTCCGCAGCCATGGCGCCGAGGGTCATACCGAAGTTCAGCCCCATCCCTGCCATGATCGGGATCAGCAAAGAAAGGATCAGGAAAGCATTTCGTCCCAGACGGGTAATGATTTCATTGATCAAATAGGTCGGTGAAAAACCGGAAAGCGGAATACAAATCGCGCAGATGATGATGAACATGATCGGCACAGAATTGTCACGTAGAATACTTACAAATGATTTTTTCATGCTATGCCTCCGATTTCCGCGTCAGCGCGTAAAGAATCATACCGTTGGATGCAATCATTCGGATCACTTCACTCATATCCATATGAACCATATTGTTCATAACTGTTGGGGTCATCGTAACAATGCCCTGGAAGAGGAAGGTGCCGATAATTACATTTGTAATGGAGGCTTTATTGACCGAGGCACCGCCGATCAGAATTGCGGAAACGGCCGGCATTGCCATATAAAACGGAGCCATATACAGCTGAATAAACCCAAAACCCTGTTCATAAACAAGAATACCGATCGCGGCCAGCCACGTGGAAATAATTACAGAAAGCGTACGGGTCTTGTCAATATTGATACCCGCAGCCTTTGCAAAAGTAGGATTCGAACCAACCGCAGTCATTGCCGTACCGGTTTTTGTATGAAGAAATGCCCACATCAGGAAAGCCAGCAGCGCAAAGAAAATCAAAGCCCCGGTCGGAATGGAAAGTTTGCCGATGTTGATCTGCAAAATACTTGCCAGCGCTTTATCATAGTAACCTTCCAAAGAGATCGTCGTACGAAGACCTTTCCCGGCCAGACCCCAAACCATGTTCGGGCTCTTGTAAGGCAGCAGCAGCCACATCATACACATAAAGGAGACGGAGCTGAAGCCGACGTACGTAGCAATCATCATTTCGCCGCCCTTGATTTTGTTCAGCAGCCAGCCATAAACCGCACCAAACAAAATGGCAAAGGGAGTGGCGATCACAATCGCCATCACAAAACTCCAGAACCCATGGAAACCAAATTCAATTGAGAGGGTCGCCCCCAACAAACCGGAAATGATCCCCAAAGGCAGGCCAAAATTCAAACCACAGCCGGAATGGATCATCGGAACCATCGCCAAAACCATGATGGCGTTCCAGCTGAAGCGGTTGATCGTATTGGTCACCTGCATCCAGAAATCCGCGCCAACGATCGGAGCTGCAATAAAAAGAACAAGGAGGAATCCCGCAATAATCAGACGAGGCAGACCGAAACTGCGAGCCCATCCTTTGATTTTATCGATAAAGGTAGTTGTTTTCGTTTCTTCCATAACCAGCCTCATTTCACCATACTGACCATCAGCGCACCGAAATCTTCTGAGGAAGCGGCTGCCGGCAAAATACCGGAAATTTTCCCGCCTGAGACGATCGCGATGCGGTCACATGTCATACGCAGTTCTTCCAGTTCCGATGAAATCATCACAACCGTAACACCCGAGTCATGATTGAATTTACGCAGTGCTTCCAAAACCAATGCTTTGGCGCCGACATCAATACCGCGGGTCGGTTCGGATACAAACAGGAACTGCGGTTCCAGCGCGAATGTCTTTGCGAGGCAAATCTTCTGCTGGTTCCCGCCGGAAAGCTCCCGGGCCTTTTGTTTATAACCGGTGCATTTGATCTGCAGCAGATCAATATAATATTCCGTCACCTTTTTGATCGCTTCCTCATCACGCCAGGTGATCAATCCGCCCAGATATTTTTTCAGAAATTTATTATTGATCTGCATAGCCGGGAATGCGATGTTCCATCCCAGCGTTTCATCCAGCAGCAGCCCTACACCCCTGCGGTCTTCAGAAACAAAAGCAAGGTGGGAATCCAGACATCTTCGCGGTGAATTGAGCGGGATTTCTTTTCCCATAAAAGTCACCTGTCCGCCGGCTTCATACAAGCCCATAATGCCGTTTGGAATGCCCAGTTTCCCCTGTCCGGCAAGTCCGCCGATACCGAGGATTTCACCCTTACGCACATCCAGATTCACATTACGGACCGTTTCTCCGGGCATATCGACCCATAATTTACGGATCGACATAACGATTTCTCTATCCGCTCCATCATCAGTAAAAGTGACCTTTTTCTGTCCGGCCGTGTTATCAACAGTACGTCCAACCATCCAGCGGGTAACCTCAGGAATCGAGGTTTCTTTGGAAGGAACATCTTTGACGAGCACACCGTCACGCATCACAACGATGCGGTCACAGACTTCCATGATTTCCTGCAGACGATGTGTGATAAAAATAATGGCGATCCCGCGGGAGGCCATCCCTTTGATCGACTCAAGCAGAGCAACTGCTTCTTTTTCCGTCAGAACAGCGGTCGGTTCATCCAAAATCAGCAGTTTCAATTTATCATTGCTGAGTTCGCGGGCAATTTCAGTGAACTGCTTATGTCCAACCGGCATTTCTGCAATAACCATCTGGTCATCGATTTTAACGCCCATTTTGTCAATCGCGACACGAGCATCATCATTAAGCTGCTTACGGTTTAAAATATTAAGCCGTTCGCCAAAAACTTCAGATACGACACTTTTTTTTGTAGGTTCACGATTCAGCAAAATGTTTTCAGCAGCTGTAAAACCGGGAATCAACGAAAATTCCTGGTGGACCATGCCGAGACCGGCTGCCAGCGCATCAAACGGTGTGGAAAAGTTTACTTTTTTCCCGTTGATTAGAACGTCGCCGCCATAACCGCCGGTATCCCGAATCTCTTCCATACCAAACAGAATTTTCATCAGTGTACTTTTTCCGGCCCCGTTTTCACCGACAAGCCCCAACACTTCCCCTTCATGGAGTGTCAGGTTGATGTCCATCAGCACCTGGTTGCCGAAAAAGTCCTTTTTGATGTTTTTCATCTCCAACAACGGAGCATTTTCTTTACTCATAACGTTTCCTTTAGGGTTTAGGTTTTAGGTTTTAGGGGTTAGCAAGGAGTCGTTATCGAAAGATTTTGTCTAACACCTAACACCTAACACCTAATACCTTCGATATAAGGAAAGGGGAGCACGGGCGGCTCCCCCTTCTTTATTATATATTCAGAGAAAAATTATTTCGTGGTGAAATATTTTTCCGGAACTTCGATATCGGTGGAGCCCATGAAGTGCCCCGGATCGCCCATGATATAGGTATCCTGGTAGATCAGGAAGATGTTGTCGGACTTCACTCCGGTTTCAGCATTGGTGTAGCGGGAACCGTTCCAGGCAGCGCCCGGGCTGTAGATACCGTAGGCAGCAGAGATGTCATCGATTTCATCCAGTTCGGAATCGCCGTTGATGACGTTGATGGCATGTTCGGCCAGACCGGCGGAAACAGTGTAACCATAGGAGAAGGCCCAGGTACCGAAGCGGCCGGCACCGCCCTTAGCAACGATAGCGTCTTCAACGGTCTTCAGGATCTTTTCGAAGTCACCACCGGCATCGGTGAAGTCCAGACCCAGCGCACCCGGATAACCCATCAGCGGGCTCGGGAGGTCAGCTTCGACGAAGTAGCCACCGTAGGTGAGCAGCTGCTTGAGCAGCGGTTCGGTGTGGGCATCATTGGTGCAGAAGAACGCGGAGTTCTTGCCGTATTTTTCGATCCATTCCGGAGCGTGTTCGAGGATGTAAGCCTGAGCACCGGCGGTACCAACGTCGGACATGGTCGGATCCGGAGCGGTTTCCAGAACGAAGGTCATGCCGAATTCTTTGCAGGCTTCCTGCATGATGGCGACGCGGCGGGACATGGTTTCATAGCTCATGTGGCGCGGGAAGGAAATGTGAACGAAGGTATCGGCGCCGAGTTCGTGGGCGGTGCGGATCATCAGATAACCGCGGGCGACGAAGTCGTTGTTCACCACAAGGTCAGCGGCGGAGCCGATTTCCGGCAGGTCTTCGTGGGATTCACCGGCGAAGCAGAGGATATCGGGGCGGCGTTCTTTGATCTGGCGGAAAGCTTCAGTGGTACCGGGGACAGCCTGGTTCACGATGATGGC
>JAFPZX010000016.1 GCA_017417055.1 Anaerolineaceae bacterium | reverse complement strand
TGCACTGCATCATAGCGAAACTCGCTGACTCTTGAACTGAAACCATCCGTTTCAGCTCTTTGTCATGAATTTCAAAAAATTACTTGACGAAAAATCAAACGAGGGGTATAAATAGCGAGTCGTTAGGAAATGCCCTCTTAGCTCAATTGGATAGAGCGTTTGCTTGCGGAGCAAAAGGTTGGGGATTCGAATTCCTCAGGGGGCGCTGAAAAACCGGTTTTATGCCGGTTTTTTCTTTACCCAGTCACAGATATCATTCAGAAAACATTCCCCGCATTTCGGTTTTCGGGCATCGCAGAGACGGCGTCCGAGAAGGATCAGGTTGATATGTGCCGGTCCGTAGACAGACGGATCAAATAGTTCCGGCATCAGCAGATGTGTCTGATTGACGTCCATTTTCTCCGGACGCAGCCCCAATCTGCCGGAAACGCGGTAGATGTGCGTATCTACCGGGAAGGCGGGCATTCCCAGGGAAAAGACCATCACGATTGAGGCGGTTTTGAGCCCGACACCTTCAAACGAAGTCAGCCAGGCTCTCGCTTCATCCGGGGACTTTTCTTTAAGGAAAGAGAGGTCATAGTCGGGAGCAGCCGCGGAAATGGCGCGTAAGACCTTTTGAATACGCGGCGCCTTCTGGTTGGCCAATCCCGCATTGCGGATACATTCGATCACAGCTTCTGTCGGAGCATCGCGGACTTCATCCCAGGTCGGGAAGGTTTGTTTCAATTTTGCGAAGGCGACATCGCGGTTCCGGTCGTTTGTGTTTTGTGAGATGATGGTATTGACCAGCTCATCGATGGCCGGCAGCGTGTTCCAGTCCGGCATTCCCCAATGTTCCATCAGACGGTCATAAACGATTTTTGCCTTTTCCTTCGCGTCCATATCATGCTCCTTTTGATTTATCACGCATTCGGATCGATGTATGATGCAAGCTGTGTTATTGCTCCAAATTATTTATCGGGAGCAAGTATCCAATATCCATTGTGTTCATTGTTGTATGTGTAATCTAAGTATAAAAGTTTTGCAGAATCGGTGTAATTATGTTGTAATTTGTCGAGATATAGTTGCAGGTCTTCTTTTGAAGAAAATGAGCTCTTTGGGGCAGGATAGTCAGAGATAATATAAATAGTATCCTCTTCAGGTGTAAAAAGTCCTGTTTCTAATCCATCTTTCAGTTGTTTTCGTTCAGGTTCTGTCCTTGGTAAATATGATTCTTTGTGAATATCTGATGATATTATTATCCTGAATTATTCATGAAATTTTGATTTATCGACAAAAAGCCGAGTAAATACAAGATTTCTTAAAGAAATTATTTTCACTTAATAAGTGAAAAAAACAAAGAAAGGACTTCTGATTTGGTATAATATTTACACGCAAAAAAAACTATCCAAAAGGAGAAGTCCCATGTCTATTATAAGTGTAATTGCGCTGGAAAGCAACAAAAACATACATGTCAATTTTGAAGGAGGAAACCTGTCATCCGATGCAGGACTGCTCCTTGTAAAGGAATTTTTCCATAAGTTCGGTGTAGAAAAGCTTGCAAAGGAAATTTTCCGTACAACTGATCCCGGACACATCAGATTTCACAAGGATCACGAGAATCTCCTTCAAATACTGTTTCAAATTATGGGTGCATATTTTCAAGATGATCACGCGGATGCGTTGAGGAATGACCCTGCTATTACAGCTGCGGTAGGTAAGGAAGCATTAGCGTCTCAGCCGACGTTATCCCGATTTTATAATCGGCTGGATGAGAAGACACTTGCCCAGTTAGAAGAGATGCTGAGGACAATTCGCAAAAAAGCCTATGCTGTCAAGATGCCGGAGCATGTCCTCTTTGATCTGGATTCCACGCTATTTGAGACGTTTGGCAAACAGGAAGGCGGAGCCTTCAATTTCCACTATCAGGCAAATGGATATCATCCTCTGATCTGCTTTGACGGAATGACCGGCGATTTACTGAAAATAGAACTCAGACCCGGAACACAGTACTGCTGCAACGGTGCTGCTGAATTCATGAGACCGCTGCTGGAGGAATACCAGAAAAAATATCCCAATACAGCCTTGTTTCTTCGCGGTGACAGCGGATTTGCTACAGATGAGTTGTACAGGGTGTGCGAAGACAACGGAACATCATATGTAATCCGACTCAAAGAGAACGAAGTATTGAGAAAACTGGCAAAGGAACTGGATGACGAGCTGCATGAGCTGACGCAAAAGCGGGAAGATGCCGTGTCCTACGCTGTTGTTTATGGCGAGTTTGAGTATAAGGCCAGTTCATGGGATTACCCGCGGCGAGTCGTATGCAAGATTGAAAAACCTTATGGCCAGATGATCCATATGAATACCTTTGTTGTAACCAATATGGATTCGTCTCCCGAGAAACTGATCCGCTTTTATTGCAAACGAGGGCTGATGGAAAATTTCATCAAGGAATGCAAATCCGGCTTTGACATGAACTATGTCAGCAGTTCATCACAGATTGTCAATGCCAATCGTGTCCTGATCCACGCCCTGGCATATCTTTTATTCAATTTGTTTCGAAGATTGGTGCTTCCTGACAAAATGCGGAAAGATCGAGTAGATACACTGAGATTGAAACTGATAAAAATTGCAGCCAGGATTGTCCGAAGCGCCAGATATATTGTGTTTAAATTATGCAGCAGCTGTCCATTTCAGCACGAATTTTTCGAGACGCTGCACAATATTTGGCAGATACAGCTTATACCGGAATCGTAAAAATTTGATGAACCTTGACAGTTGAATAGCTAATCCACCAGACCAAGGGATTACTGTGCCTGTTTTTCTGCTGGAAATTTTCAAAACCGGTCTGGAGATGGTGTACCTACTCAACTGTCACCTTATTTTTGTCATTCATGAAACTTGTGGAAGCTTCGTGAATAATTCAGGAT
>JAFPZX010000153.1 GCA_017417055.1 Anaerolineaceae bacterium | reverse complement strand
TCTGCTTCAGCGAACCACTATCCGCGGAAGAAAGCTTCCCGATTTTCTGATCACGCTCGGAAGCGGCACGCCTTCCGTCGTCATAGCGCTCGGTTTGATCATGACCATGAAGGGCGGATTCGGGATCAACATCTACAATACCGCCTATATTATGATCATTGCCTATCTGATCAAATACCTGATGATGGGAATGAGGACCGTTGTCTCCGCCATGTCGCAGATCCACATTTCCCTCGAAGAATGCTCGCAGATCGCCGGTGCCTCATGGCTGAAAACAATGTTTCGCATTACCGGCAGACTGATTTTCCCCTCCATTGCCGCCGGATGGTTCCTGATTTTCATCCCGAGCCTCTATGAGCTTTCCATGACGACCCTGCTGTACTCCAGCACAACAAAAACCATCGGCTTTCAGCTTTATGAATACTGGACGTTTACCAGCCAGCCGATGGCATGCGCAATGGCATTCGGGATCCTGATGATCGTTGCAATTTTGAACTTTGTGCTCAACCGGCTCACGAAGGGCGAGTTTTCAATTTGAGGGGATAAGAAAGAGAGGATCACAGATGTCTACGATCACAATAAAAAACCTGACAAAAAGTTTCGGCAATACTCCGGTTCTGAAAGAATTCAATGAAGTTATTCAAGACGGAGAATTTGTAACACTTTTAGGCCCGTCGGGATGCGGGAAAACCTCGATGTTAAGAATCATCGCAGGGTTTGAAACTCCTACCACCGGCGAAATCTGGATTGACGACAGACAGGTTTCCGGCGGGAAGACCTTCCTGCCGCCGGAAAAGCGGGATATCGGTATGGTCTTCCAATCCTACGCCGTATGGCCGCACATGAACGTATTTGACAACGTGGCTTATCCTCTGCAGATCAAGCATGTCGGAAAAGAAGAGATAAAAACAAGGGTATCCCGAATTCTTGAGACTGTCCATCTGACTCAATATGCGGACAGGCTGCCCAATCAGCTCTCGGGAGGCCAGCAGCAGAGAATAGCGCTCGCCAGGGCCCTAGTGGCAGAACCCAAGGTTCTTTTGCTGGACGAACCGCTTTCCAATCTTGATGCAAAACTGCGGGAATCCATGCGTTTTGAGATCAAGGACATCACAAAAGCTCTCGGTATTACAGTTGTCTACGTTACCCATGACCAGGCGGAAGCGATGGCGATGAGTGACAGGATATTGCTTATCAATAACGGAATCGTGCAGCAGGCAGGAACACCGGATGAAATCTATAACCATCCGGCAAACCAGTTCGTAGCAGATTTTCTCGGGAAAGTCGACTTTTTTAAGGGGACTGCAGAAAACGACGTCATCCATATAACACAGTGGGAGGCGGATCTCCCCTATCCCGAAATGGAACATAAGGGAAGTATAGAGCTCGCCATCCGGCCGGAAAACATCCGCTTCAGCAAATCGGGGGAAGGGATTCCCGGCGTGATGGAAAGGATGTACTATCTCGGAGATGTAACCGATTGCCGGGTAAAAGTGGGCAAAGCAACGGTCCGTGTTATCGCAGACGGATTCAGCCACAAAGAGTGGAAAGAAGGAGACACCGTTTTTCTGCATGTCAGAGAATTCATAGTCTTCCCGGACGACGGTTCCACCCAGGATCAGCTCCGCATCAGAACCTGACAATATAAATGATTACGCCGCACACTCACAACGGATGTTACGAGTGTGCGGCGATATTATTTTCAGAATCAGGTTTTTCCTTTGTATTCCAGGCAAAGCATGGTGAGATCATCAAACTGTTCGGCGCCGTTTACAAAACCGTCCACGCCATCGCGGACTTTTTTCAGAATATGGTCCGGCACGGTTTCCTTTCCCTCATTGAGAATCGTAAGCATCCTCTCCGTGCCAAACATATTGCCTTCCGCATCCGTCGCTTCGGGCAGACCGTCTGTATAAAGAAACAGCTCGGCACCGGGTTCCAGAGTCAGTTCATATTCCCTGTACTTCGCATTATCCAAACCGCCGATCACAAAACCGTGTTGATCTTTGTACAGTTCAAAGCTGCCGTCCGGCCTTCTCAGCACCGGATATTCATGCCCGGCATTGGCTGCCGTGAGTTTTCCGGTGGAAAGCTCCAGAATACCCAGCCAGGCCGTAACAAACATCTCCTCCCGATTGTTGGAACAGATAGCGGCATTGGTGTCGGTCAGAATCTGAGAGGGCGTTTTTCCCGACTGAGCGTTATTCGCCAAAATGATTTTTGAAGCCATCATGAACAGAGCCGCCGGAACACCTTTTCCCGACACATCCGCCATAACCATGCACAGATGGTCTTCATCGATGAGGAAGAAATCATAGAAGTCTCCCCCAACTTCTCTGGCAGGGTCCATACAGGCATAGATATCAAATTCAGGCCGATCCGGAAATGCCGGAAAGATATTCGGAAGCATATCCGCCTGAATCCGTGTTGCCAGGTTCAGTTCCGATTCGATGCGGGCATTTGC
>JAFPZX010000152.1 GCA_017417055.1 Anaerolineaceae bacterium | reverse complement strand
GGGCGAAGCCCGTACCGTACGAAGCAGGGGGCCGGCGAGTGACCGAAGGTCAGCTCGACCGGCCCCGGCTAAAACTCCGTGGTGCGGGCAGAACTCAGGCAGGCAAGACCCGCTGCTCGCCGCACCACTGCGAAGCAAATGTTCTTGATGGCAGTTCAAAAAATGGCTGCAGTAAAATAAAAAAAGATGTGCGACAGCCCCTTTTCAGGTGTCAGTTTTCCATTGTTTTTTCTCCTTCTATCGTTTGAATAGACTTTGTAAACTGTTTTGTTTTTCATTTTTTTATTTTGTGTCAGGATGGATCATGATCCGCTGAGCTCTGAGCATCAGCTCCGATGAATACGGCAGGAAGGACGAAAGCACGGTGAAAACGAGGGCGAGTGCCAGCAGAATAGGTTTCATCAGTCGAAAGACTTTTTCTGATATCATTTTCCGACTCCTTACTGTTTTTGAACTTGCATAAAAATCAGTGACGCATCCAGGATACCTTCAATGATCAGTGTGATTCCCGTGAAAACCCAAATGCTCATCATCGTCATGTAGGTCTGAACTGGAGAATCATTTTTCGAACGGTATACAAGCATCGAAAAAAAATTCCGCTGCTGATTAAGGCCGGTTTGGGAATGGAGATCCTGAATAAAATTAACCAAACCATAGATGCAGTTAATGACGATTTCAAACTTCGTATCATGGCATGGAACGGAGTGATTTTTAACTGCATAATATATTGGGCAGAAAATGATTTCAGTCAGGATCCGGATCAGCTTGCTGATTACCTGACTGAAATCACAAAGTCGATTTTATATGTGTGAAACTTCTATATTTTCCGCTATAAAAATCACTTGTTCCGGTGGATCGCGGCGAGCTGTTCAAACTCCATGCCGGAATCCCTTAGTCAGATCTATTTTCAAAAAAAACAGCAGATTTTGCTAAAGTCAGATGTAAGTGATTGAAAAGTAAAATCAAACCGGTTTCAAATCATAATTGCACTGCTAAAATCTATATATAAACAGAAGCATCAAGATAGGATACTGCGCAGTCAGAGGTGATTACCCCTATTATAACCGCAATCTCGGACTAGGGAGACACTGTTATATTCATGATTTTACTGTCTGAATGTCAATATAGGTATAAAATAAATGTAAGTTAGTATCGGATAACTATTAACATGAGATAAGACATATTGTTCGGAGATTATGTAATGAAAAAAGACAAGAAATCGGAATACCTTTTGAAATGCGGCATTGCCGGATGCCTGCTTTATGTTATCGGCGATTTTTTATTTGCGGCGACCGGAAAAGGACAGACAACGGAAACGATCGGATTGTTTGTGAAGGTGGCTTACCTCGAGATGGGAACCTGGCGTATGGTAACAAGTATCCTCTGCGGCTTTACCGGTACACTGTTGTATTACATGGGCTTCCACAAGATGTACGTTTTATTGAAGATCCATATAAAGCATACCGGAGACGGAAAAAATCAGATATGGGTAAGACTTTTCCGCGCCGCCTATATAACCGGTACGGTTGCCTGGACATGGGTTCATGCCATGTTTATGACCCAGGCTCTGATTTTCAAGTATATCTGGCAGGCATTCGGTGATATGGAAAAAGCGGCGGATATCGCCAACCGCGTTTTTTATGCAAACGCTCCGGGAATGGCAGCTGCATATATCCTCTGTGACCTCGGTCTGACTGTCATCATGATCGTGTTGGTCTGGAAGAAGATCATTCCGCTGAAAAGTACTAGCGCAAGAATTCTTGCGACATTCTGCAATCCGATGATGTTGCCTGGTGTGATCGGAAACCTGATGGCATTGCTGCCCTGGCCGCTGAACCAGCTTGATCATGGAACTGAATCATTTGGCCATGCACTTGTACTGATCCTCGGATTGATCCTGCTGAAAGAAATGGTCCGGAACGGAGAGCTTGATAAGGATGTGTTGGAATGAGCGGAGAAACCTATTTCAATAATGTCGGGATCGATGAAACCCTTGATTGGAATCGTATCCGCAAGCTGATGATCATCGGCATTTTTGCTGCCTGCATGGTCCTGGTCGGAGATATGCTGCTTGGCTGGGGACTTCACGACAATACAAAACCGGGGATGGAAGGTTTTCTGTCAGCTTATCTTACTCTTCCCGACAGCAGAATATTCTGGTCGTCATTCCTTGGTATGATTGGGATCCCGCTGGAAGCACTTTGCTATTTTTCTGTGTATCGCCTCATTGCCCCGAATTCACGGCATTATGCCCATCTTTACCGGACCGGCATTCTTGGGACACTGACATTTGCCGGATGCGGCGTCCATGTCCCATGTCTCGCTTGTGTGTTCTTCTATAAATATATGGCCGCAGCAAGTCCCGAAACTGCGGTGAGGGATTCCGTTAGATTCGGATCGTATTTTCTGCTGCCGGGAATGATCCTGTTCTTTATTTTCTGGATGATTCTTCATATTGCACAAATAATCGCTTTTGCAAAAGGAATGACCCCTTATCCGAAATGGTGCTGGGTCTTCTGTCCTGCTGTTGGTATGGCTTTGACCATGCTGCTGAAGTTTCTACCGGAAACGCCGCTGAGGAATGCGCTGACCGCAGGCTGGATCAGCATCGGCAATTTGTGGATGTTTTGCGGGCTGCTGGCGAGGTGGAAGAAGGCAAGAAAATGAAAGTTTATGAATTCGCTGAAAATCATGAAAAACCTTCGCCATGTTTCAATGTGCAGCCGAACCGGGATGGGTTTTCGTACCGTCTGCTGAGGCAATAGCACGGGACTATCATGTTTTTCTCTTTGCTGCGGACGGTCATGATGAAATGGATACGACAGTATCCCGGAATATATGCTCTGGCCGCAGCGGGGAAACTATTCAAACAGTCCTCGGGGCACTCTGATTTACGGAAGCAACGAGACGCTGTATGCCTGCGCTCCGGCAATTGAGTCTGCATTGAAAAAGTACGGCGTAAATTATCAAATGATCATCGGTGAAGGAATGTTTCACTGTTATGAGGATCCCTCGATCTATCATTTCAGATCCCGTCATTTCAGTTGTATTACGAATATATTTGAGTTGCAGCATCCTGTCTCAATGGATGATTTTTCTGATTTCATCACGATCAGCAAATTTGGCAGTATCACACCGGTTCAAGGTGAAAAATTCAATCAGCTGCGCGATTTGATTTGTGAGAAAAATAAAGACATGGAAATTCCCATGTATTTTCTGAAGAGCACCGCGGCAGATGTTGCATTGGCAGATCTGAGCGGTGGAAAATGGATGCAGATTGAAAATTCTGAGAGGAGAAAGTTCAATACTAAGAATGCTTATCAAAGCTATTATACCGATTATCTTCTGCAGAAAATTGGAGACACAAAAAAGATCTTCACGAATCGTCGATATCGCAAACAGGAAGCCGAAGATGCATTCATGGATAATATGATTTCGTTCGGAAAACGATTTCTGCCGGTAAGAATAATCCCCGGTATTACAACGAATGAACAGGCATGTGAACTTCTTGAGAAATATTGTAATGCTTCGAAAATAACGTTTTCAAAGGATAAAATTGCGGAAACTTCCCAAATTTATACTGATATGGTTCTCGGAATTGACCTGGACCGGCTGTTTGTATATAACGCAGGTCGGAAAGAAATAATAACCATTTATCAATTGGATGATCTGAAATCCATTACTAACCTGATTCAGATAAAAGAAAAACTATCTGCTGTATTAACATCCCGGAATGTTTGTGATGAGGATAAAGTTCTGCAATCTTTGGATACTTTTGAACCGGTTGAGAAACGGGATAACACGGACGATGATGTATCGGAAAAATCAGATTCCGATGCACCTTCAGAAAACCTCTTTCAGGGATCACTTTATGCGCCAGCAGAATATCTGACAACACCAATCGGATGGGCGGAATTTTGTCTTCCTTCGAAGAAGGCAGAGATCGCGGAACGGGCAGTGCTCATTGTTGAAGGCGAAAAAGTGATACAGAGAGACAAACTGATCGAAAAACTCCGTAACTCGTTTGGCGTGAAGAATAGTGAAAAAGTTTCCGAAGCGGTGGAGAAAGCCCTGAAATCCGCGAAGATCAAAACGACAAAATACAAGGGCATCTCTTACTGCTGGGCATCCGATATCAATCCGAAAACCTATACAGGATTCCGATATCATGAAGAAATCAAGCGCAGAGACGATGAACTTCCGCTGCCCGAAATCCGCAATGCTGTTGTCAGAACGCTTATGGACAACAGCGGACCGCTTGATGAAGACGAACTGCTGTTCGCGGTTTCCCGCACCTTCGGCTACCAGCGTCTTGGCCCTAATCTCCGAAGTCGCCTGTCCGAAGGTGTCGCCTGTGCTGTTTCCGACAAACTGATTCGATTGAATAAACAAAGGAAATACGAATTAAGAGAAATCTGAAATAAAACGAAAAACAGGGGGATTATCCCCATTTTGTATCTATACAAGTTAGAGCACGCCGGGGACTGGCTCTAAACAGTTGTTTGGGTTTGATTGAAACAATCGGATTAAATGCGATAATAGCTGGTATACTATCCTAATGAATAAGGTATGACCATAACAACAGAAACGGAGATTGGACATGAAACTTGCAGAAGCGTTACAGGAACGGGCGGACCTGAATCGGAAGATCGCGCAGCTCCGCCAGAGGATCGCAAAAAATGTGCTGGTGCAGGAGGGAGAACTTCCCGCCGAAGATGTTGATCAATTAAAAGGAGAGCTGAACGGTGCACTGGGACGTCTTGCCTGGATCATTACCCGGATCAATTTAACAAACGCGGCGATTGTTGTGAACGAAAAAACGCTGACGGAATGGATCGCGGAAAAGGATGTCCTCACGCTCAAAATTTCAGCTTATAAAGAGGCTGCTGATGCTGCCGGGAATATATACTATCGTGCCAGAGGTTCGGAGATCAAGATTCTTTCGACCATCTCCGTCCGTGACTGGCAGAAGGAAATCGACCGTATGTCCGCGGAACTGCGGAAGGTTGACAACCTGCTTCAGGAAACTAACTGGAATACGGATTTGATCGAATAAACATTTTGGCGTAGCAACCGCAGGGCGAATGTCACGCACGACAGCGTTAAGTCGAAAATCGGTTCATACTGTACCCAAACAGTCTCCG
>JAFPZX010000002.1 GCA_017417055.1 Anaerolineaceae bacterium | reverse complement strand
TTACCGCCACCGGGTACCAAGTAAAGCATAAAGGAAAATGAAGAATATGAAAACAGGGGAATGTGAAAGATATATTTCTACTTGTGCATGACTAAATTCTAGCGAGGGATTCGAGAGTAGAAATTCGAAATACATTTTAGGCCTGTTTGAAGGAATATCCGGAAGAATTGTTATTTTTGAAAGAGAATGGTATACTGTCTTCACAGGTGAAACAGACCTGCCGAAGCGATTTGGATTTTCAAGTGAAAGATGAGGAGGTGGAACATGAAGATCACAGCATTTAACCCTTTGATCTGTTCAAGACACGCGGAGGATACTGTAAAGCTGTTTGAGGCGTTGGGTTTTGAAATCACACACACCAAAGAGAATTTCAACGGAGAGGGGATCACCGATTTCCGGATGAAGGACGCAAATGGCTTCCATGTGGATGTCACTACGGCAGGGCATAAGCTGCCTACGCCGAATGATCAGACGGTGATCCGCATCAATGTCGATGATTTCGACGAGGCCCTGAAGTTCTTCACCGACAGGGGGTTCATCTGTCCGCTGGACGACCAGGTGCTCGATGGTACATCCTCAAAGGATGCCATTCTGCTCGCACCATCCGGCTTCGCAATCCGGCTCATTCATCATATCAAGGAGCGTGATTGAACGTTCAACAAAAAGGTGTGGAGCCGTTTTAGACTCCACACCTTTTATCGTCACAGATATACCCGGTTATCTTCGGGCTGTTCGCTGCAATGCGTCAGCGGATTACTCCTCAGCGCCTGCGTCTTCGCCGCCCTGCTCAGCTGCAGAACCGATCTCGGAAGTACCCTTCTTCAGATCATAAGTGAACTCTGTTCCGTTCATGTCGAACTTGTAGGAAAGAGACTGCGCATCTTTATCATTTTCATGAGAATCCGAATCCGGAGTGTCCGATAGGCAGAAACATTCATAAGGCCATGGATGGAAAACTGGAGCAGATCCCAAAATGCATGGAAGATGAAATGAAGGGAATCACAGTGGCAGAAGTTGCTTCCGATGTAAGAAAAGAAATCGAAGCAGCAGGATAAAGAAAACGCATAAATTCAATTTTATGGAGGTGATCCGGATTGAAAGACGCACTGTTGAACTACTGTAAAAAAGCCATAGTGAATTCGGTTCAAAATGGTTTTCGCCAGTTTGATGGCGTTGTTCCTGAACTTAAAAATGAAATTCAAAAAAGTTTTCTTGTTCCAAGGACAACCCAGACAAATCTTGCCCCATTCCGTGAAAAATTTGGATTTGAGCTTCCTAATGATATAAAGGATTATATTAATTTGTTTTGGCATCCATACATTGCCGGAGCATATGATTGTTACAAGCAGAATGAACAAGGTGGGTATTATAAATTCGATGAGGGACCGGTACTCTTTTCGGTAATGAAGCATATCGGTGAAACAGACGATGATGTGCTTTTTCAGGAGTATGGTGTCTATGCTCTTACAGCCGAATTATATGAAGATTATGAAGAGTACAGTGAAGTAAAGGAATATATCTGCATTGGCTGGACAGGGTATGCTGCCCATGCGGTCCTGTATAAGATTGCAAGCGGAGAAATATATCTTCAAAGCTGGAGAGGAGACAGAGTGGCAGACGATAAGCCAATTGCAGGTTCTTTGTCCGAGTTGATAAATAAAATATATTTTCCGACAATCAATTGCTGAGATGATGTCAGGTTTTGAGGCCTACAGATTCCAGTTTGCGGGGAGGATTACGTGAAAATAGAAAAAGATGAAATAACAATCCGAGATTTTACGGAAACAGATCTTCCACTCATGTTTAAATGGTTGACAGATAAGAGAGTGCTGGAGTATTACGAAGGTCGTGA
>JAFPZX010000151.1 GCA_017417055.1 Anaerolineaceae bacterium | reverse complement strand
TCTGTCTGTCTGTCTGTCTGTCTGTCAAATTGTACAGCATAGCCATGACTTTGTCAACCCCTTTTTGAAAAAATCACGAAGAATTTACAAGTTGCATTATTTCCATTTAGTCTATTATAGTATAGCGCACTTCTCTCTAATTTGCAAGAGGTTTGGAGAGATTTTCTGAATTTTTTCAATATCAAAACAAATTTCAGATATAAAATCTGTTAACAAACAGCACTATATACAAACAAAAGGGATATGCTTTTGCCGAAGCATACCCCTTTTCATAGCCTGCCTGTTTGTCTGTTTAGAAGATACTTCTTTATGGAGCATCACCGAAACTGCCTAATTAGGTACTTGACAAAATAATCACAATCGGGCTAAAATAAAGTATACTTTATTTTGGTCTGGTTGCGATTAGGAGGCAAAGATGGAATATATCAGGAGAGAACTGGAACGAAAATTTCTGAGTATGAATAGTGTCTTCAAAGCGATCATGGTCACGGGGGCACGTCAGGTTGGCAAAACAACCATGCTCAAACATCTGGCTAAGGATCAAAACCGCACTTTCGTTTCCATGGATAACGCACGCACCAGAGAATTAGCGAAAACAGATCCCGGGTTATTCTTCCAAACCTATCAGCCACCAATCCTGATCGACGAGGTACAGAAAGCACCGGAGCTTTTTGAACAGATCAAAATCATCTGCGATGAGAGCGAAGAAAAAGGGCTGTTCTGGCTCACCGGTTCACAAAGCAAAAAACTGATCAAGGAGTCAAGGGAATCACTTGCCGGGCGTCTTTGTATTCTCAAGATGTACAGCCTGTCACAGCGTGAAATTACCGGTGTTTTTCCTGAGAGTGAACTTGATTTTTCATTTTCTTCCCTTCAAACCCGTCAAAATCTGTTTCCCAAAAACAATGTTCTTTCCGTTTTCAGCCATATCTGGAGGGGCGGAATGCCTGATGTCCAGAATCTTGATGAGGAACAGATGCAGGAATATTTTAATTCCTATATTGAAACCTATTTGATGCGGGATGCGATAGACGATAACGGAATCTCCAATACAGAAGGATTCCGAAAATTTCTGCGGGCCTGTGCTGCTTTCAGCGGACAAATGCTGAATTACAACGATTTAGCCCTGACTGCCGGTGTCAGCGGTGTCACCGCGAAAGAGTGGATCAGAGTATTGCAGGCTATGGGTATCATTATTCTGCTTGAGCCTTATTCTTCCAATGAGTTGTCACGGTTGATCAAAACGCCGAAGATGTATTTCTGTGACACCGGATTGTGCGCCTATTTGTCCTCCTGGACAAGCAGAGATGTTCTGATGAATGGAGCCGCTTCCGGACATTATTACGAAAACTATGTTATCGGTGAATTTCTGCGGAACTATGCATACGGGAAAAAGGGTGTAAATCTGAATTATTACCGGGATAAGAACCAACGGGAAATCGACCTTGTCATTGAGGAGGATGGCGTTCTTCATCCCATCGAGATCAAAAAAGGTACTGCACCGGACAGGAGTCTGCTCCGTTCCTTTTCCGTATTGAACAATTCTGTAAAACCAGTCGGAAACGGCGGCATCGTCTGCATGACAGAGGAACCTTTTCCGATTGATGAAAAAAACTGCCTGATTCCGTCCAATATTATATAAAGAAATGATGAAGCCGGATTTCTTCAGATTCAAATGAAAAATCAACACTGGACAGTTCCCGGTGTTCCATCATGAAAAGACCGACGAGTGAAGATTTTGCGGAAACCTGAGGACAGATAAATCCATCTTCTCTGGACTAACCTTATCATCTCTTGACAGAATTCTCAAAATCAGGCTAAAATAAAATGTGCGTATCTATTATGTATAGAGCGCTTACAAAACAACGCGGCACTTTGCGCCATACATCCAACACGAGCGAACCTGTTTTCATGGTCATCTTCCGGATACTAAATAATTACGGATGTACATTATTTTCGCTCGGTATTTTTGGAGATGAATATATGATTAATGAATTATTGTATATGGAAACAAGAGTTTTCAGAGAATTCTGCAACAGATACCATCTTCCATCCGAAAAAGTCAACAATATATTTAATTCACATAACATATGGAATTACATAGAATCTTGTTACGAATTGCTTCATGTAAATGGCGATGATTATATTTTGAAAGACATTGAATGTTTATTAAAAAAACAGGGAGTTGTTTTATGAAATTACAGAATGGAATGCTCCTTTTTCATGCCAGTTATACAGCAGTCGAAAAAATAGACTTATCATTATGTAAATCTGGAAAGGATTTTGGCAGAGGTTTTTACCTGACTTCGAATCAGGCTCAGGCACAAAAATTCATTAGCGCCTCTGTTAAAAAAGCTCAAAATTACGGAACAATACCCTTCACGCAAAAACATGGTTTTATTTCATCATTTTGCTATCATACGCGTGAAGATCCAATAAATATTTACGAATTTGAATCAGCAAATAAAGAATGGTTATGGTTTATCTCTCAAAACCGAAGAAAAAGCCTGGCTGAGAATCTTTTACCTTTCATTGACAAATCTATTATGAATGCAGATATCATTATAGGGAAGATTGCAAACGACACCACTAATCCTGTAATCACAACATATCTCAGCGGATTATATGGAGATATTCGTTCTGAAAGCGCGATCAGAATTGCAATCAGCATGTTAATGCCCGAAAAATTGAAAGATCAATATTGTTTTTTTAGTGAAAAGGCGATCAACTGCCTTAAATTTATTGAAGCGAGGAAATATGTCATCTGATATTATGAATGCCTGTGCGGATATGATTTTAACAGATGCGATTGAAGATTTGGCAAATGAGGAGAATATCTCCTTAGCAGAAGCAAGGAACCGTATTTTAAATTCTAAGGCTTATGCCTGCCTCTATGATTTTGAAACCGATTTATGGCAGGAAGGTCCGGATTATTTCCTTGACTTTTTCAGAGGTCTGGAACAAAAAAAAGCTTTATTGTAAGTGTTCTTATTGTATATAGTGCAATCTTTTATTTCTGCTCGGTACAAAATAAAAATGGGACTATTTCAGGTGAATGTTCCAGCCTGTATCGAATTTCCGCCTGACCTTTTTCAATGTTTCCGCGTCAAGTTCAGGCCAATCGGTTACAGTCGACGCCTTGTTGGTCACCAGATGTGCTTTTTCGGCACACAAAGCAAGCGGTGTATCGGAGAGAGAATCTGAGTAGAAATTTTCGATCATCGGGAAGCCATGGTCGATGATATAGCGGCTTTTTTCCTTCGCATACATCAGATTATTTGTAAAGACGCCATACTCACGGTCAAATTCCGTCGCCATATAATTCACGCCGAGCCTGTTTGCGATCGGTCCGATAATGCAGCCTGGAGAAGCGCTGAGAATCAAATCATCAGGCTTTTTTTGCAAAAGATACCATGAGGATATATTTTTTTCATATCTGTCCCAGAACCGGCCGATCTCCTCATCAAAATTTTCGATCAGACACAAATAGCGGAAAAACCTCCGCAGAAAAAGATATTCCGGGATCTTCCCTGTTTTATAAAGAATCAGATTCTTTGCTGCCGATGGAAAATATGTGAACCACAGCTTCGGGTGGCGAGTCATACACCAGAAAGCAAAGAGAGCTGAACAATTCGGATGAAATATCGTACCGTCAAAATCATATACGTTCATCTGATTTCCCTCGTAATTGAGTCTATCAGCATTTCAAAGGTTATCGGATACTCCGTCCGAATTGATGACACCAGGGCTGCTCATTCGAACAGCCCTGAGTTTTTTCCTTTTGATCCGGACAGTCCCCTCCAACTCGAAACCGAATCTGCGGTGACAGTCCCGGTTTCCAGAACTTATTTCATGAATGTTCCGGCTTTCATTTCGTCAACGTAGGCCAGGTATTTTTCCTGAATTTCAGCCGGGATGAGGTCGTTCAGTTTACCGGCGGAAAGCACACCGTTTTCGAGTGTACCGTAGATCACTTCACCGCCGAAGGTACCTTCCATGGTGGCCTTCATGGAAAGGCCTACGAGGGAGGAGTTATCGGTAACCTGGGATCCGATGATACATTCGTTCTGACCAAGGAAGTCACCCGGCTGGGCAATATCATAGACCTTGATTTCGCCGGCGGCCTTGTTGGCTTCATCGATGGCCTGGCGTGCACCGGAGTCAACTGCGGAAGCGTCACCGAAGAAGACATCCGCACCCTGGTCCATCATGGCCTTCGCGAATTCGATACCCTTGCCGGAGTCACTGAAGGAACCGGCATAAACAGCATCCAGAAGTGTCACTTCACGGCCTTCTTTTTCAGCAACATACTTGGCAGCTTCGCCATAACCGGCATATTTACCAAGGGTAGTGTCCAGTTCCATACCGCCGATGAAGGCAATGATGTTGGATTTGGTCATCAGACCGGCAAGCGCACCGGCGATCCAGCCAATTTCGGTCTTATCAGGGAGCAGGGAAGTGACGTTGCCGTTGACAGCCTTTTCCGGGGTGGTGACTGCGCCGTTCAGCAGGGCGAAGTTAACATCCGGATATTCTTCAGCAGCCTGCAGGACCGCATCGGTGTACTGGTTGCCCGGAGCATAAATGAGGTCGAAGCCCATGTCGCAGTAGGCAACGATGGTTTCGTAATATTCATTCTGGCTGATGTTATCGGTATATTTGTAGGTCCAGCCATATTCGGCAGAAGCATCGACCATCGCCTGGTAAGTAGCTGAACCCCAGCCGCCATCATTGATGGAGGTATCGCTGATCATTGCGACCTGATAATCTTTCGCGGAAACGACACTGAAACTCAGAGCCATTACCAAAGCCAACAGAACAACAATATACTTTTTCATATCTTACTCCTTATATATAAATTTTTAACGGTAATTCCGTAATCAACAGCGTAGCTTGGGTACAGTCCCTCTGTGCCGGCTTCACGGCAGCAGGGAACAGTCCCCAATAGCTTCGTCCGGGGTTACCGTTCCTCACTGCGATAGGGCAGCCCTTTGGCCGCCGGGCCGGATTTTTTCCCGCCCAAAATACTCAAAACGATGATCGTTGCCACATACGGGATCATCTGAAAGAACTGATAGGGGATCCCGATGGACATGACTTGCAGACGGATCTGGAGCGCGTCACAGAAGCCAAAGAACAGACATGCCAGCATCACACCGGCCGCATTCCAGCGTCCAAAAATCACCGCAGCCAGCCCGATAAAACCGCGTCCGGCGATATTCCCTTCGGTGAAGGTGTTGGAATAACAAGTGGTCAGGTAGGCACCGCCGATACCGGCCAACGCACCGCAGATCACACAGCTCAGATATTTGATGCGGATCACCGGAATACCCAGCGTCGCCGCTGCTTTCGGATGTTCGCCGACAGACTTATAATTCAAACCGGCCTTCGTGCGGTTGAAAAAGATCGAAGTGAAAATCACCAACACAAATGCCAGATAGACCATCGGCGTCTGATTGAAGATCAGCGGCCCAACAATAGGAATATCTTTCAGTCCCGGAATATTGACCGTATCCATCAGTTTGATCTGGTTCAGCTGGCTGCCCGCGCCAAAATACACTCGGTTGATAAAGGAAGCCAGCGCCGGTGCAAAGATGTTGATCGCCATCCCGTAAACCGTATGATTCGCGCACAGCGTCACCGTTGCGAAGGCATAGATCATGTTCACGAGGATCCCGGCAAGAGCTCCACAGAGGATGCCGAGCCAGGCGGACCCGGTAATGAAGCACATCAGGAACCCCACCAGGGAGCCGATGGCAGCCAGCCCTTCCAGACCAATGTTCACCATACCGGCCCGTTCACTGTAAAGTTCGGCTGTCGCGATAAAGATAAGCGGTACAGCCATGCGGACTGTTGCCAAAAGTAAATTGGAAATAAAGGTGCTGTCCATGCTTATGCCTCCTTCTTTCCGGAAACAAGTCTAAGCCGAAATGCGTCAAATTCAGGCAGCTTGACCAGTGCCAGACCCGCAACGGTAAAGATGATCACCAGCGCCTGAATAATATCCGAAACGCTGGTTGGAACTCCCGTTGCCGCCTGCATCGAAGTTGAACCTACACGCAAGGCCGCGAAGAAAACCGCCACAAAAACCGTCGCAATCGGGTTCAATTGTCCGATAAGCGCCATCGCAACACCGTCAAACCCATAGCCCGCACCAAAACCGTTGATCAAGCGGAACTGCGTTCCCATCAATTCAGCTGCACCGCCCAGCCCGGCAATCGCACCGGAAACGATAAAGCTGAAGAACATCAATTTCATCACAGAGAAGCCATTGAACCGGGAAGCTGTCATATTGTATCCTACTGCACGAATCTTGAAACCGGGCCTTGTCTTGAACAAAAACACCCACATCAAAATACCAACCGCAATCGCAATCGCAAAGCCCCAGGTAAAGCGGAGCTTCGGGAAAATACGGGCCAGCCGGTCAGCCTGAGGGATCTGCAGCGTTTGCGGCACAGAAGCATCCCGCATCCAGTTGGTGTAAATCACGCCCATAAAGAGCGTCGCCACATAGTTCAGCATGATCGAGATAATCATTTCATTCTGACCGCGGGTGATTTTCAAAATACCGGGGATAAAGCCCCAAATGCCGCCCGCTATTGTTCCGAGCACAAGACAGAGCAGACATACCAGCGGACCTTCGATCCCCCTTTCACCCAGCAGCAGCGCAGCGACACAAGCCGTCATCGCACCCATCAGGAACTGTCCTTCGCCGCCAAGGTTGAACACACCGCATTTGTAGGCAAAACAGGCACACAACCCGGTAAAAATAAGCGGTGTGGCTTTATTAAGCGTATTCCCAAACGCATTGATGGTTCCGAAAGAACCCTTGATTAGATACTGAAAAGCTTCAGCCGGATTGGCGCCCAGCGCCGCCATAATGATCGCACCAATGAGGAACGCAAGCAAAATTGAAAGCAGCGGCACGATAAAACCGGAAACATTTTTGATTTTCATGCCTTCCCTCCCATCTTATTGCCCGTCATAGCCAGGCTGATTTCTTCAATCGGAGGATTCTTCCCGGAATATTCACCCATGATCTGTCCTTCAAAGATCACCAGAATCCGGTCGGACATTTCCAGAACCTCATCAAAATCTGCTGAAATCAACAGAATACCCACATTGTTTTCCCGCGCTTTGATCATCTGTTCATGAACAAAACCCGCTGCACCAATGTCCAGGCCGCGTGTCGGATGGACAGCGATCAGCAGATCCGGATCTGATTCGATTTCCCGGGCAAGGATGACCTTCTGCTGATTGCCGCCGGAAAGACTGCGCACATCCTGATCATATCCCCGGCAGCGGATATCATACTTTTTGATCAATTCCTTCGCATACTGGTTGATAACACCTCGCTTGAGGAAAATCCCTTTCGCGAATTTCGGGTTTTCCGTTTCCTTCAGCACCAGGTTGTCCGCAACAGACATATCCCCAACAAGCCCCTGCAGGTTGCGGTCTTCCGGAATATGAGCTACCCCATCATTGATAAAACTATTGGGATCAAAGATTTGGATTTGCTTTCCGTTGAGTGTCACGCTGCCTGAATCGGGTGTGATCACACCGGCGATCACTTGGGCAAGTTGTGTCTGACCATTGCCATCCACACCGGCAATACCGACGATCTCCCCTTTATTGACCGCAAGGCTTACGCCGTTCAGTCCATTATGCTTGTTCGTTTTGTTATATTCCACGGACTTCAATTCCACGACCGCATCATAAGGAACGACTTTTTTCTCATAATGGGAAGGAGCCAGTTCCCGTCCGATCATCATATCCGCCAGTTTCTGACCATCCACATCGCCGCGTTTGACAGTCGTAACAACTTCACCGTGCCGCAGGATGGTAATGCGGTCCGAGATATGCAGCACTTCCCGCATCTTGTGGGAAATAAAAATAATAGACTTGCCTTCCTGCGTCAGCTTGTACATGATAACAAACAGACCATCTACTTCGTTATCCGTCAGAGCCGCGGTCGGTTCATCCAGTACCAGCAATTCGGCGCCATGATAGAGCGCTTTGAGAATTTCCACGCGCTGCTGAGCGCCGACTGCCAATTCGGAAATCGGCTGATCCAGATCAATATCAAGTTTATAACGCTGAGAAAGCTCAATGATTTCCTTTCGGCGGGCTTCCCGGTTGATAAATATACCTTTGGAATGTTTTTCACCGAGAATGATATTTTCGAATACTGTCATCGCCTTCACCAGCATGAAATGCTGATGAACCATTCCGATTCCCAATCTCGCGGCATGGTCCGGCGATTCAATATGAACTTCTTTTCCCTTGAAGAAAATCTTTCCCTCGGTCGGTTGGTAAAGACCGATCAAAATATTCATCAGCGTAGATTTCCCGGCCCCGTTTTCACCCAAAAGCGTATGAACCTCTCCCGCAGCAATGGAAAGGTTGATGTTTTTATTGGCGTAAAAACTCCCGAACCGTTTGCTGATGCCTTCCATTCGGAGTATTTCTTCCAACTGATCCTCCATTTCTCCCACAAAGTGGGATAAAAGAACCGGCATAATAACAAAAAAACTTGTCTGACAACAATTATAAACGAAAAAAGAACAATAATATAAACTATTTTGGCAACTGGGTTCCTTAAAAACAAAAGCCGGAGAGACAAATCTTTCCGGTTTTTGAGTAATTCAATGAATCGTTATTGAACTTTTGATTTTCTGGCCTGGGCTTTTTGCCACTTTTTGAATTCTTTCAATTCATCTTCTGACAGCTTCAAAGCCAACCCAAGAACCAACAGATCGTCAGCAGCACCCAAAAGCGGAATCTTATCGGGAATCAAATCATCCTTTTTCACCAGGTAAATGAATGAACCGAGCACCAAAGCAACCACTTTGGGTGAAACTTTCGTATACTGCTTTGTGACATATCCTTTTACCATGTCAACCATCAGCAGCAGATTTGCAATCGGTTCTCCAACGCCGGGAACTTCTTTCAATTTATCTCCCAATTGTCCCAGGATACCATCGACCTGAGCGGGATCATTCAAAATACTCTCTGCCTGAGAAGCATTGTCCTCAAGTATACTTGTTATCTGATTCAAATCAATATCCATAAAAACTCCTGATTATTCAGCACGGAAATCATTATGAAGTATTTGATTCCTGCTGTATTTCAAACTTCACAAATTATAACATAAGATACTGTCAAATAAAAACAGATTGTAATTATTCAGCAGATCCGGAGGCTTCAGGCAGTTCCTTGTAAAAAGTGCAGCCATTCCTGCCGGCGCGTTTGGTTTCATACAGCGCCTTATCAGCATGGTCAAACCACTCCTTTTGATCAGCCGCAAACCCGCCAAAAGCGACACCTACACTGACAGAAGCAGCAGGCAAACCGTCAGTTGTATCAGAGAGTTTTCGGTTAATATGCTGAACCTTATGTCCAATCAGCTTTCGCTGGCTTGCGATCGTATTCACCATAAATACGACGAACTCATCACCGCCGATGCGGCAGATATAGTCTTCCGCGCGGAACACACTTTTGATCGATTCCGTTATTTTCTGAAGGACTCGGTCCCCGGTTTCATGTCCACAGGTATCGTTGACATCTTTGAAATTATCTGCATCGATCAGCAGCATAAAGGTGGAATCCATGGGAACGCTTGCAAGAAGCAAATCATAACCGGCACGGTTATAAACCCCGGTAAGGCTGTCATGAGTTGCCTTATACATTTCATTCTCAAGAGCCCGCTGGTCATCCGTATTGTCGCGAACGCTCAGGAAAGAACCAATCACCTGCCCGTCAGAATCAGACAGAAGACGTTTTTCGATAACATAGCTCTTTTCATCCGCCCCAGAACCGGCTGTTCGGCGGGTCATCCAACTCTCTTCCTTTTCATCAAAGGAACCGAATAGCCGTTCCAGCCCTTCAGAAGCCTGATAATAATCATTTCCTTCCACACCGGCAAGGGCCATAGCAGGTTTATTTGCCCAAACGCAATGCCGGTTGGTATCGAAAAAGAACAGGGATTCCGGCAATTCCGAGGCAATCGTTGCCAGCATGCGGTCAATCAGACGCGTAGGCCGGTAACAAATCGAAAAATAATAAACAAGCAGCCCGAAAAAGCCAAAGCCGATCATCGTCCGGTTCAAAGGGGAACGTGAGAAAAGATAGATGTTTTGCCAAAGGAAATTAACTACCAGCGCAATCAGGATAACCAGATAACGCTCAGTATAAATCCGCGGAGACCGCACCATTTTGATAAAAAACAAAATGATGACTCCGGTAAAAATTCCAAAAACGACCGCGCTGTGATAAGAACGTCCCCAAGACGGAATGATGTCATAATACACATAACCGTTTACCATGACAGGTGTCATTGTAAACACATGATGGAAAAATGGATTCAGTAAAATCTGAATAACATCTATTCCCAGCAGGGAAAGCACAAAGATACGCAATCCTTTGGATGGCCAGGTAAAGTTACAATATTCAAAGGTGAACTTGAGCAGAGAAAAGGTAAAAAAATCCATGCCGATCATGTACAGGTAATACCCAATGCCTGCAATGATTCTGCTGCCAAAGAGAACTGTCAGAAAATTACCGATCAAAGGCGGTATCAGGCAGGTAAGCATCCGACCGACAGTTTTGCCAATTTCTCTGCGCGAACGATTCGCCCGGACAGAGAAAATCCACATCAATATGATCAGAATCAGAAAAACTATTGACAGTCCATATCTCATGATGGTTAACTCGTTTTAACTTAAGTGCAAAACATTATAACGCATAATTTATAAACTACAGCGTAATCCCATGACTCTCAAGAAGAACGAGCAGCTCGCGGTTCAATTTGTAGGTAACGGAACGCGAATTCAGCTCATTACATTCACAGTTCACATGCAGGGTCATCTTACCGGAACCATCTATTGTCCATACCCCTTTATAATACGGACCATTGATAATTTCAGGGATGCGTTGACCGATCGCAGCCATATTTTCTTCCATCAGTTTTTCAACTTTGAGCACCGGCGTATTCACAGGGAGTTTAATTTCCACTGTCAGATTGGTATTCATTTTGGACTTGTTGAGCACGTTGTTCACGGTTTTATTATTGAAAATCTTGAGATGATCTCCATAACCAAGAACCTTCGTTGAGCGTACACCGATCTCCTGCACGACGCCAACAAATCCATTAATTTCAACAACATCACCAACCTGAAAATCGCCCTCAAAAATAATGAAAATCCCCGCCAGAATATCAGCAACGATGGCCTGTGAGCCAAGAGAAATCGCCAGGGAGATGATCCCAACAGAGGTGAGCTGGAAAGTTGTATTAAATCCCAAAAAGCCCATCATGAGATAAATACCGCCGATAACCACCGCATACTGAATCAGGCTGAAAGTCAGCCGGCAGATCGTTTCTCCCTTTGGATCAAGAATCGAACAAAGTGCCTGGAGCAAAACGCTTTTCAGAAAAACAAACAGCACAAACCCCAGAACGATAAACAAAACCCCGGCAAGGCCAAGTAAATTGAAACCACGTTTCCAATTGCCGAAAAGGATGAAGTTGATCGTTGAACGCGTCTTACCATTCTCTGAGGGGGTAAACCCATCGATCCGATCTGAAAGCAGCAAAACTGTCCCAAAAATTATACACAGGACAAGGATCACTTCAAGAAATATTCTGATTTTCTGATCCGGGATCAGAATACGCCACCTTTCCTTCAATGATCTGTCACTATCAAGCTCATTTTTGATAAAAAAGTCATCCAGATTATCAATCTCTCCGGCTTGACTGTTTTCCCGCACTTTTACTACTGCCTTATAATTTTCACGATTGTAAGAATGCAGCATAAACCGGCAAACCAACAGGATAACCACGGCAAAACCCAAACCTGCGGCAGCAGCGAACAGGAGAGAACCGCCCCGAATAAAGGATTCTTCAGTAAGATAATAAACAACATATTTTTCATTCGAATCAAAGCAGCCGTAATAACGGACATTTTGAATTCCATATGTATCAAGATCAGAGGATCCGGAAGCGCCTTCCGTAAACTTTATCCCGGGGATGACCGTACCGCGCAATTCAGGATTGCTTGAATACACAACAACATTCGTCACTTTGTCGATCACAACACAAAGATTTCCCTCCGGTGTGGCATTTTCCAGAAAATCCCGGATACTGCGTTCATTACCGCTCTGCCAGGAGTTTTCGACATCATTCGCTAAAATCAGAACATCATAATAGAAATTATTCCGATCTACAACATAAATCGAAGTACCCGTAAGCTGTAAATTTTTCTGCGTAATCTCATCAACAACAGGCTCTCCAATGAGCGTGTTGAGACCATTCAGCAGGTCGCTGAATGGTCTCAGAAAATCAGTTTTCAATAAGGAGTATCCGATTACCGCATCAGAACTGGCATATTCCTCCCCGTTATGATCAAAAAGCATCATGTATTCAGTACCGATAATGTCATTGATTATCTCAAGGTTTTCTTTTGTGCGAAGGTTCGGATTTAATTCCATCACATATGATATCCGCTCAGCAAAATAGACCATCCAGTCTTCTTCGTCTTTTTGTCTCAACGTAACATCGTTTGTGTTTTCTTCCAAACGGCCCAGAACCGTTTCCAGTGCCTCCCGGTTCATTATGGACTCTCTGTTTAAATTTGTGATCGTCTGGTAAAAAATGCCAAGCAAAAAAATCCCGATACCGCCTATCACAGCTACAGAGCCAACCCGTTTATTAACTGACCTGGGATGATATGCGCTCATCTGAGATTGGCTTATTTCATTGTCACGAATGTAAACCTGAATCCAATAGATCCACATAATTAAACTTACAGCAGCAATTAACAGCAGCACAACAAACAGCGCCGCTGTATTCACTGCATAGAAAGCGTAATCGGTAAAATTACTGAGAATAATCACAGTATTTTGATAACCCATCAGCGTTATCGAACGGAAATTACTCAAATACGTTTTTCCATCATAAACCAATGATTCCGGTTTTTCCGTAAATACACGCTGAGACAGGCCAAGATCCGCCGGTGTTTTTCCGTTCGGGAAGTCATCGGAGGGCTCAGCTTCCCCGGGAGTGACAAAAAAGGATGGTTCTTCTCCTTGTCCAGCAGCAGATTCATCGGAGTCTAAAGGATTCCAGACAATAATCAATCGGCAATTGAAAGATTTTTCGATATCATTGATCGTATTCAACAAACGCACTGTGCCATAAACGTCTTCAGACACCTCATTGAGCATGGTTACATCAACGTAATAAAAAGGATCATCTATTTTGGCTGTGTAAACAAAATATGCATTGTCAAGATCTTCATTATTCGAAGGATCGACATACATGTTTGAAGTATCAGAAGCAAACAGCGCAGGATCCAGTTTCGGAATGAAACCAAAATTTTCATTCAAACTATCCGGCATGGTGATCACACCATTTTCCACCCGGACTACAAACCCATCCTCAAAGGTCCACGGACCGGTATATTCACCATTTTCAACAAAATCTTGAAGCATAAACGCCATTAAATCAGATACGGATTGAATCCGCTCCAGATAGCGATTATATTCCTCAGAAAAATCCTTTTCAAGAATATCCAGCATCTGCTGAATTTTTTCGATTTTGAATTCGGTACGCTGTTTATCCAGGCTGCTGATATTGTTATAGCTGATCATGCCCACCACAACAGCAAAAACAGCTGCTGCTGCGATAAGGATCAGAAACGCAATGGAAGGGTTTTGAAGTTTCATTTCACAACTCCAACATTGAGGCAGAAAAACAGATTTTCCGGCTCATTTTCAATTCAATTTATGGAAGCACTGATTAATTCATACAAACAAATGACAATGGGGACATTCACCGGTGTCCCTGTTTCGGGACACGCGGAAAACGCCCCCATTGTCCCATTTAATCAGTGATTCCTTATATTTTTTTGTGCCGAGTCAAAGCGGCCTGTTCTGATGACTCAATTCTGAGGCATCGAAAACAGGTCACTTTGACTCTTCTGAATCGTAATGTTTTTCAAGCAAAACGAGATTTACTCCGGGAATGTCATTGAACACCGTCGGAACAATCCCGATTTCATCATAACCGAGTTTTTGATACATTTTCCGGGCAGCAAGATTCCGTTCGTTTGTATCCATACGCAATTCATTCCAGCCATGGCTGCGCGCATACGCTTCATAAAATTTGACAAACTCCCGGCCATATCCTCTGCCCGAATAACGGGGAGAGACCACCAGGGTATGCAGCACACAAACCTCTTCCTCAGCAGCCGGGTATTTCCATTTCGCACCGGCATATACATCCACCTGGATCTGATTGATGATCCCGGAGCCTCTGATTTCATTTTCGTCTTCAAGAACAAACAAACCACCGCGCTGCAAAGCCGCATCCGCGGTGGAACGAACCGGATAGACTCCTTCTATCCAGCCGGTTGTAAGTTTCCCGGATTTCTCTGCCTGATGGATCTCATGATAGATCTGCTCTACGGCGTCGATATCTGATAATTTGGCATTTCGAATGATCACTATTATTTACTCATTTCGCCACACCGCATCACGGTTATCAAGCAGGTACGGAATTGTAATTGAAATATTATCGATCCGATCAAGCGGGAAAGGCAATTCATTCCCATCCGCATCATATGTACTGCGTGTCCAGAAAAGCGCATCAACTTCACCGGAAGAAAGCGCAAGTGCACGCGCATTTGATGAAATGTTCACCAGCTCAAACGTCACATCCATCCGTTTCGAGAGTTCAGCCAGGAAAGCAGTATTAAAACCCGCGGGCGTTCCGTCCGGAAGAATCAAATCCAAAGGCGGCAAGTCCCCGGTCACGGCAATACGGATTGTTCTGCCGCCCGTTTTCGGCATAGCAACCGGTTCAGGGTCAGAAGTCCCAAGCTCTTCAATATATTTCGTTTTGAGCGCGTCAATTATTCCATCTTCCTTCATTGCTCGAATCTGCTCATTCATGGCATTGATCATGTCACTGTCTGTATCAAGCATCGCGATGGAATATCCTAAAACAGCCTGATGCTGCCGGTTCGCGAAGGAAAGATCCTCATTACGGGCAGCAATATATTGAGCCACCATCATGCCGACAGAAAGGCGGTCAATCTTCCCGCTTTTCAGCGCCAGAACCATGGAATTCAAATCATCAAAGAAAACGATCCTATGTGGATTAACGTATGGAGTATCCTTCCCTTCATAAGAAGCGATATCAGAGGTCCACTGTTTGACGTCATCTTCCGTCATTCCAATACAGACAAGGGAACCGATTGTATCAGCCCCGGCGGAAAAGAATGACGTCAATGCAATCATGCATACGAATAAAACAACCATTCCGCGTTTCATATAACTTTCTCCTTTGTTTCTGAGAACCAAACAACAGCACTATAATTATATTGAAAATCACTATTTTTACAGGTGCTGCTTTGAAGTATTCTAACATAACTTCCGGAATCTTTCTCGACAGACAAAATCGCTTCGCTGCCCGTGTTGAGGTCAACGATCTGATTGAAACCGTCCATGTAAAAAATACCGGCAGGGGAAAGGAATTGCTTGTTCCGGGAGCTGAAGTGTATCTCACCGAACCGGGCACACCGGGAAGAAAAACCCGTTACGACCTGATTACCGTCCGCAAAAGCACAGGTATGCTGGTCAATTATGACAGTCAGGCTCCGAATAAGGTCACTGCAGAATGGCTTGCCGGTCAGGAATTTGACAAAGTGATACCGGAATTCACCTATGGAGACTCACGCATTGATTTTTACATGGAACGCGGCAATGAAAAATTTTTGATGGAGGTGAAAGGCTGCACTTTGGAAATCGACGGAGTCGGGTATTTCCCGGACGCCCCGACCGAGCGCGGCGTAAAGCACCTTCACGAACTGATCAGGGCGAGAAAGAACGGTTTCCATGCCTTTTTGGCTTTCGCGATCCAGATGAACGGCATAACCGAAGTCAAGCCGAACATCACAACCCATCCGGAATTCGGAACAGCCTTTGAAGAGGCAAAAGCCGCAGGTGTCCGGATCCTGATGCTGCCCTGCCGCATAACGCCGGACAGCATAACAGTTCTGCCAAATCAAAACTTACATTTCAGATAAAAGACCTCACATCATGACAAAAAGTATCATAAAAACATGACATTTTTCCGGTTAAACATAAGAAATTCGATATAATCCCTGTTGCAAATTGTTTATATGTAATGATGAAAGGCATATGCCTTAACCCTGATTCAACAACAATAAAGATTGGATAACGATGCTGAAAGAAAGAAAAGATATTCGTAATGTAGCCATTATCGCTCACGTAGACCATGGCAAAACAACCTTGGTGGATCAGCTGCTGCGGCAGGCAAAGGTGTTCCGCGACAACCAGCAGGTGACTGAACGCGTGATGGACTCCAATGATCTGGAACGGGAACGCGGGATCACGATCCTTTCCAAAAATACCGCCATCACCATTCCCGACCCGAAAACCGGCGAACTGGTAAAAATCAACATTGTGGACACCCCGGGACACGCGGATTTCGGCGGTGAAGTTGAACGCGTGATGAACATGGTCGATGGCGCCCTGCTGCTGGTTGACGCAGCGGAAGGCCCGATGGCTCAGACACGCTTCGTGTTGAAAAAAGCGCTTGCAATGGGGCACAAAGTCATCGTTGTCATCAACAAGATGGACCGCCGCGACGCGGATCCGGACGCCACATTAAACAAAACCTTCGACCTGTTTGTGGAACTGGGCGCAAACGATGAACAATGCGACTTCCCGATCGTTTATGCCAACGGCATTGAAGGCCGTGCCGGTCTAACAACTGAACTTGGCCCAAACCTGCAGCCGTTGTTTGACGTGATTCTTGAAAACATCAAAGGGCCGGAAGTGGACCCGGATGAACCTTTCCAGATGCTGGTGACCAATATCGCTTACGATGATTACCGCGGACTTTCTGCTATTGGCCGCATCAACCGCGGGAAAGTGCATGTCGGCGATACGCTGACCCGTCTGATCCCGGATGGAACAGTGGAAAGAACCCAGGCCCGATATCTTTATACCTACAACGGCTTAAACAAGGTGGAAACCGCTGAAGTTGCGGCAGGTGACATCATCGTGATGGCAGGTCTCGAAGGCATTTCCATCGGTGATACACTCACCGATCCGGAACATCAGGATGCATTGCCGGCAATTTATGTGGAAGAGCCGACCGTCAAGATGACCTTCGGCGTCAATACATCACCCTTTGCCGGGAATGAAGGGAAATATGGCACCTCCCGCAACCTGCGTAAACGCCTCTATGATGAGCTGCGCAACAACGTTGCCCTGCGGGTTGAAGACACCGACAGCGCGGATCAGTTCGTGGTTTCCGGACGCGGTGAACTGCATCTGGCGATCCTGATTGAAACGATGCGCCGGGAAGGCTATGAATTCCAGGTTTCCCGCCCGGAAGTAATTTTCATGAAAGGCGCCAATGGTGAAACCCTGGAACCTTATGAAGAAGTCGACATCGACACCAGCCCGGATACAGTCGGTACCGTGGTCGAAATGCTCGGCACCCGCAAAGGCCGGATGCAGAACATGGTGGACAACAACGACGGATCGACTCACCTGAGCTACGTTGTCCCGACCCGCGGCCTGCTGGGCTTCCGCTATCAGTTCCTGACCGCTACTCACGGCATGGGCGTATTGAACGAAAACTTCCTGGAATACGCGCCTTACGCCGGTCCGATTTCCGGACGGGCAACCAACTCCATCGTCGCCTGGGAAAACGGGACGACTTCAACCTACGGACTGAAAAACGCCGAAGAACGCGGTATGCTCTTCATCGGCCCGGGCGTGGATGTTTATGAAGGCATGGTTGTCGGGGAATCCCTGCGCGACAGCGACCTGGCTGTGAACGTCTGCAAGAAGAAGCACCTGACCAACATGCGCCAGTCAAACAAAGATATCGAAGTCCGGCTGAACGGCATCCGCCAGATGAGTCTGGACGAAGCCATTGAATATCTGGCCGAAGATGAACTGCTGGAAGTCACCCCACTGAATTTCCGCATCCGCAAAAAGATCCTCGATACCGAAGAACGCGGCAAAGTCCAGCACAAAAATAAGATGGAAATGGCATAAGCCAAGTTAGGAGTGAGGAGTTAGGAGTCAGGAGTTAGGAGTTAGAAGTGAGGAGTGGTTGTTGACAGCCACTTCTCACTTCTAACTCCTAACTCCTCACTGAAATCACTCCTAACCCCTCACTCCTAATTCCTCACTGAATTCACTCCTCATTCAGCACGCGAATATAAACATCACAGGGCGGAAGCTGTTCATTGTTCAAATCATAAACGGTTAAACGCAGCACATAATCGCCATTAGCGACCTGTGTTGTAGCCCATAGTCCCAAAGGACCTTCTATCACAGGCAGGTTCCCCGCGGAAAGCGTCTGCCAGTTCATCTGGTCGCCGACAGGCGAAAATGCCCAGTTATAAAAAGCCATATCCTGAACATTCACCGTTGCCTCAAGCGTATAACTGCCTTCAATCACATCACCGGAAACAGGCGCCAGCCATTCCAGCTGGTTTGCAACGCAGCCGGATGAAAGCACCGAAACAACCGATGTCTGCTGCTGTTCTGCCGGAGCAGAGCCTTCCGGCGTAGAGACCACGACCAGTCCGCTGTCGGAAGCATAGGGATTCTGGATCGGTATTTCCTCTTCAGCGCTTTGCGTCGGGGTCGGCGTGATCATAACCAGCGGCCATTCCGGAATCACAAAGGTCACAAGGACAAACTCCGCTCCGATCAATAAAATAAGCAGGACAAAAATGGCCAATGCGGAATTCAGCCGGCGCTGCGCATCTTCACGTTCCAACCCAAATATCGTGGTATAGCGCTCCCGCCAGGCTTTGATCAACTTTATCAGATAAATCAAAGCCAAAACGCCCAGAATCGCATAGATCCATATTTGATAGTCAACGAGAAAACGGAATAATTCAAGCATGGCTTATTTATATTGACAGATGTCAGTAAAGTTTAATCCCTGTTTTTTTATGCAAAGCTTTCAGCAGAACCGCACTGCGGGAATAATAACGAACCCATAGCGGAGATTCCCGGCCAAACACCTCAGCCGATTTTATCGCGGTACGAAGTTCGTCCGCGTTATGAAAATCCGGGAGCTGCAGCCCCATAGCGCCAAGTTCCGGAACACCGTGGGCATCCGACCCCGCCGTACCGCACAGACCATGCGCTTTCGCGAACTTGACAGCTGATTGATTCATCTCCGGCATATTCCGGGCATTCGCGATTTCAATTGCATCCAGATACGGAAGATATTCTTCCATCTCCGCCTCAGTCCAGCCATGACGCGTGGCAGCATAGGGATGAGAAAGTGAAATAAACGCCCCCTGATCCTTCAAACGTTTGAATGCCTCAACCGGTTTTATTCCTTTCGGGAGTTCTTCTTTCACAAAAATCGCGAGGATCTCACCGGATGTCGTCAGGATCTCTTCTCCAACAATCACAAAATCCGGATAAGCCTTCTGCAGCTCCAATGCACCGGAAATTGTATTGTGATCGGTCAGGATCAATTTTCCCAGACCGAGCTTTTTTGCCCGGGCAACCAAATCTTCCCCCTTGGAAAGTGAATCTTTGGAAGCGATACTATGTACATGGAAATCTGCTTTTATTACTCTGTCAAGCCATTCAGACATCGTGTTCACCTTTCATAAACAAGGTTAATTCATATTATACTCAATTTACCGGAAAATGCATATTTATTCGGAACATGAAGAGGAAGCGGGAAGAAAAAGTGCCCTTCCGGGGACACCTCAGAAACGGGGACGGTTACTCCGGAACTGTCCCGTTTTGGGGTAACCATCCGGTTCAGAAAAGTGGAGGGTTCCGCGTACAGCGGAACCCTCCTGATAATTTATTCGTTATTCCTACTTATTTTGGAACGACGGAGCAGGCGGTTCGTACGGATATCTGCTGTCATCGATGTCGTAGAAATACAATCCAGGTATTTCATCTGTTTCATCATAGGAAGTCGATTCCTCAGCATCACTCCAAAGCTCACCGTCAGGACCTTTCGGAGCCGTCTCTGTCAGGGCACCATCCATCGGGACGTCGATAAAGTCGGCTTCGGTCGGTTCCGAGGAATCTATAACTTCCATAGTACGGAATTCTTCCGGCACCACATCGTCGACCAGGTCTTCTTCTTCGATCACATCAAGTTCAGGATCAGCCTCAAACGCTTCCGGTTCTTCCAAGGCAAGAACATCCATAGCATCAAGACCGGTCATATCGTTGTGCGTCAGGTAATCTTCCAGAACATCATACAGTTCATCGGAAGTGATCATCTCATCGGTTTCAACGAATTCGGTCACAAGGTCGTTTCCGTCGATCGTCTTGGTCCCGTAAAGGTTCTTCACGGTCGCGCCTGCTGAGTAGACTTTCTTTCCATCTACCAGTTTATACTGCATGATAAAGAAGGTATAAGCCTTGTCTTTTGACAGGTCCTTGGTGCAGGAAGCACCATCCTTTTCGCACGCCAGCGCAAAGTTCCCTTCATTGATGCGGTACAGGACCGAAATACCTTTCGCCACGGCATCCTTGGTGATCGTGAAGGTCCAGGTCGGATTCCCCGCGTAGATCTTGATTCCTGTCGGGCGTGCCAGCGTGGAAAGCGTCGGGGCGTTCGTCTGAATTGTGACGCCGGAACCGTAATGCCGTACATTGTCGATGATGTTGTAATGCATCACGTAAAATTCGTAACTCTTCGCCTGGGAAAGGTTCGCAATGGTGCACTGATTCCCCGCCTGCACACAGCCATTCTTCAGGCTGCCGCCCACTTCCCGGTACAGCACCCGTACGCCGCGCGCGGTATCATTTTCTTTCGTTGTGATCACGGCCGTCGTCAAACCGCTGTACTGAACCGTCACACCGCTCGGCATCGCTACCGGAGCAAAATAGACAATCTTGGATTTCGGCCCCAGCAGATACTGGTTATTGTAGATCTTATACGGACGGGCATAGGCATAGTAGAGCTTGTTGTTTTCCAGTCCGGTGATCTTGATCTGGCTGGCCGGTCCCGTCAGGTTCTCTTTCTTCACCTGTTTGCCGGTAGAGGCGTCATAGACATAGTATCTGGTGCCATCGGTTCCGGTCTTGAATACCGAATCCAACCGTACACCGGTGCCGATCGGCTGCGCGGTCAGACTGCCATTCAACGAATGAGGCATACCATAGACCGTGACCGTGTTGGACTTCTCGCCCTCAGAACTCATCTTAAATATCGTCAGCCGGTAAATATTACCATTCACTAAGGTACTGCCTGAGATATTTATGACCGTTTTACCGGACTTATCTGTGGTCTGAATTGACGGCTTGACTGTTTTCTGATTCGCCACATCATAGACCGCAACGCTGTACCCTGTGGCGTTGTCATCATAGGCTGTTGTTACTTCGATACCGTTACTGTAGCCCAGCACTGCGTTCTGTGCAATCGTCAGTTTCGATAACCCGGCTGCCTTTCCAGACATAGCTGACTGCATAGCCGGAACGTAGATAAAGTCATCCTCGGTGGGTTCAGGAATATCGGCATCTTCCATGACAACGAGCGCACCCGGTACAAGATCATACAGATCTTCTTCCTCGTATGGCTCAACGTCTGCAGCTTCCACATATTCTGACTCACCCTCCAGAGCAGCCAGTTCCATAGCCTCAAGGGCATTCAGGTCTTCCTCCGTCAGGTAGTCTTCCATGATGGTGTAAAGCTGTTCGGTATCGAAAGCTTCATCCACTTCGACAAAGGCATCTTCCGGAATTTCATCTTCAACAGATTTGGTCCCGTAGAGGTTCTTCACGGTCGCGCCCGGAGAATAAACTTTCTTCCCGTTTACCACTTTGTACTGCATGATGAAGAAGGTATAGGCCTTGTCTTTCGTCAGGTCCATCGTGCAGGAGGCGCCGTCTTTTTCACAAGCCAGAGCAAAGTTCCCTTCATTGATGCGGTACAGCACCGAGATACCCTTCGCCGCGGCATTTTTGGTGATCGTGAAGGTCCAGGTCGGATTCCCCGCGTTGACCCTGATTCCCGTCGGACGCGGCAGCGTGGACAGCGTCGGCGGATTATATTGGATCGTTACACCGGAGCCGTAATGCCGCACGCTGTTGATGATGTTGTAGTGCATCACGTAAAATTCATAACGTTTCGCCTGAGAGAGGTTCACAATGGAACACTGATTTCCATCCTGCACGCAGCCGTTCTTCAGGCTGCCGCCAACTTCGCGGTACAGCACGCGTACGCCCCGCGCGGTGGAATTTACATTCGTTGTGATCACTGCCGTCGCTGCATCGGAAAACGCCACTGTTACGCCGCTCGGCATGGCCACTGGGACAAAGTAGACCAGCTTGGATTTCGGTCCCAGCAGATACTGATTGTTGTAAATCTTATACGGACGGGCATAGGCATAGTAAAGCTTGTTGTTTTCCAGTCCGCTGATCTTGCTTTGGCTGGCCGGTCCGGTCAGGTTCACTTTTTTTACCTGTGCACCGGTAGAAGCATTATAGACATAGTATCTGGTGCCGTCCGTTCCCGCCTTGAATTCCGAATCCAGCCGCACGCCGGTACCGATCGGCTGCGCGGTGACCTTGCTGATAGCCGAATGAGGCATGCCATAGACCGTCACCGTGTTGGACTTTGTTGTGGTTCCGCCGGACGTATTATATTTGTAAACCGTCAGTTTATAGATGTTCCCGTTCACCAGGCTGCTGCCATGAATTTTGATCGTCACAGCGCTGCCGGATTTCACCGGTGTATCAATGGTCGGCGTGACAGTCTTCTCGTTCGCCACATCATAGACCGCGATGCTATATCCCGTCGCATTCTCGTCATAAGCCGTCTTCACCTCGATTCCATTGCTATACCCCAGCACAGCATTCTGCGCAATCGTCAGCGTACTGATTATAGGTGATTTCGTCGTAGACCAGGTACCGGCCATGGTATTGGAATTGTATGATGTAAACAGGGCTGCGTTGTTTTTCTCAGTACCTACCGCCAGCGGACTTCCGGCAGCGCTGCCGGCTTTGAGGTAATACCAATTACCGTTATAGTCCGGTAACGAAGTGAAAATATTGGTTTTGAGTGTATTTTTTCCAAGCGTTATTGTAGACATTTTAGGGCAAACATTGAATATATACGAAACGTCTTCTGTTACCTTGGAAGTATCCCAATTGCTGAAATCCAATGCTTTCAATGAACTGCAATATTGGAACATTGCTCCCATGTCTTTCACATTTGCAGTATCCCATGTGCTGACATTCAGATTTTCTAACATACCGCAGCCGGCGAACATATAACTCATATTCGTCACCTTAGAAGTATTCCACCTGCTGAGATCCAGACTTGTCAATAAAATGCATCCGGAGATCATTGAATTCATATTTTCCACATCGGATGTATCCCAATTATTAACATCAAGATTTATCAGTGAACTGCAATCACGGAACATACCGCCCATAGTCGTTACATTGGAAGTATCAAAATTACTGACATTCAAATTTGTCAGAGAACTGCAGCCTTTAAACATAGAGTACATGACCTTTACCTTGGAAGTATTCCAATTGCTGACATTAAGATTTGCCAGTGAGCTGCAATCAGCGAACATACTACCCATAGTCGTCACATTTGAAGTATCAAATTTACTGACATCAAGATTTGTCAGTGAGCTGCAATCTTCGAACATACCGCCCATATTCGTCACATTGGAAGTATTCCAATTACTGACATCAAGATTTGTCAGCGAATTGCAATGCAAAAACAAATTTCTCATAGTCGTCACATTGGAAGTATCCCAATTACTGACATCAAGATTTGTCAGGGATCTACAATACCAAAACAAAAATTCCATAATCGTCACCTTGGAAGTATCCCAATTGCTGACATTCAAATTTGTCAGTGAACTGCAGCTTTCGAACATATTTTTTATATTAGTCACATTGGAAGTATCAAAATTACTGACATCAAGATTTGTCAATGAGCTGCAATCACGGAACATACCAGCCATATTCGTCACATTGGAAGTATCCAAATTACTGACATTTAAATTTGTCAGTGAGCTGCAAGAACTGAACATATAACTCATATTCGTCACATTAGAAGTATCCCAATTACTGACATTCAAATTTGTCAATGAGCTGCAAGAACTGAACATATAACTCATATCCGTCGCATTGGAAGTATCCCAATTGCTGATATTTAAATTTGTCAGTGAGCTGCAAGAACTGAACATATCTCTCATATTCGTCACTTTGGAAGTATCCCAATTACTGACATTTAAATTTGTCAGTGAACTGCAGCTTTCGAACATATAACTCATATTCGTCACTTTGGAAGTATCCCAGCTGCTGACATTCAGATTTAACAGTGATCTGCAGTTATTAAACATATAATACATATACCTCACATTGGAAGTATTCCAGCCACTAACATTCAGATTTATCAGTGATCTGCAGCCATTAAACATATAACTCATATCCGTCACATTGGAAGTATTCCAGCCGCTGACGTTCAGATTTAACAGCGAATCGCAATATATGAACATAGAACCCATATTCGTCATACTGGAAGTATCAAATTTTGAAAGATCCATGTCTTCTACATAGTGACAAGAAAAAAATAATCCCGAGCTTGAAATTTTAATTTTATCAACAATTATGACCTTCGTGATACTTGAATCATCTTTGAAAACATCTGTGCAGGAAGAATCATAAACCGCGGTACCGGAAGATGATCCATTCGAGAAGTAAATCGTGTTTCCACTGATCGAATATCTTACATTGGTCCCGCAGGTATTTGCCGGGGATGGAGTAGGAATCGTTGGAGTCTTAGTCGGAGTAGGTGTAGGTGTCAGAGGAGCTTGGGTCTTCGTGGGTGTAGGTACAGATGCGTTGTTGGTGAAAAGTTTAACTGTTCCATCATACGGATAAGTATTTCCATTCACCACAATGCCATCACTGTCTGTTCCCGGAACATATCCGATACCATTTGTAAATACATAGCTTCCACGCTCAACATAGGCATAGTGAGTACCTCCTGTTGTAAAATTGTACGAAACCGTCACCTTGGACCGATTGGAAATTGTCAGCGTTTTCGTCAGAGGAACCAGATAATACCCCGGAGCGGTCGTCGTTAAACTCGCTGTTACGCTTGTACCACCGGAAGAAACCGTAAACTTAAGGCTCAAATTCGCTTCTTCCGTAGTAAATCCGATAGCCTTTATTTCTTCGCTGCCGTCTACGGTAAAAGACTGCGCCACACTTGCACCATTGGAAACAGAATAAGAATACGATCTTTTAGCCGGCGTATTATCATATGCATAAACATGGTCATACCGTCCCGGGACCACATCATACGCATAGGAATACTGATACAAACTTTTATCATAATATGACAGCCAAAAGTAACTGGAATAGCCGTAACCCTTCCCGCCCCAGCTGTTCCGGATCAACCAGGCACCGTTTCCTGCCGGTGTTCCGGCTCTGAAATTATTTTTTGAGAAATTATCATCCCAGCCGACAATCGCAACAGCATGATTGGTCCCGCTGGATGTATTATAATAAAAAGAGTTGTATGTGGAACTGTAATAGTATGAGTCCCATTTGAAAGATGCAGTAACCGCGCCATGGTTCATAATAGCGGATTTAACCGAATCCCTGTCATTTTTAATGTCATAAATATAGGAGCCGACGATATGATAATCACCCGTCCGTCCATCGGATGCACTTGGACGATATGATGCTGCATTCGTATAAGGAACGGATGATTCTTTTACCGGTCCAAGCATATTCGCAAGGGCACTGGAAGCGATAACGGAGTTTCCGCCTTCATTAAGATAATTATCACCGGATATGCCGATTATCGTGTCTTCATTGTTTAACCCTTTTTCATCATAAAACTTGTGGTATGTAAAATAAGCCAGATGCAGTTCGGAAAGGTCAATGGCCGAGGCGGAAGCTTTGCCGTCATGGATCAAATCTGCTTCCATAGCCACGGTATTCGCAAAAGACCAACAGGTACCATAAGGATTCTGATTGCGGATCGGCGGTAATTTGCCGCTTGCATAATTATTGTAAGAAGTTGGGATTGAAGCTTTTTCTATCAAACCATCTTTTTGGATCACAAACGGGCGGTGTGTCTCTTCGGGAAGCGGAGGAAGCGGTGGAATCGGAAGCTCGCCTAAAACATTGACGATGATCACCGG
>JAFPZX010000150.1 GCA_017417055.1 Anaerolineaceae bacterium | reverse complement strand
TATCTCTGAAACTTCAGGCTTCGGTGACGGCTGGGCTGCTTCCGGTTCCATCACTGCTTATGTTACTGTCACTGACAATGGAGATGGTACACTGGCTACTTCCGTTACCTACTCTCCGTCTACTGATAACATTGTCAATACTTATACAGCCGGCTCAACCTCCATTCAATTCGGAGGAACGAAGATCTTCACGGGGCTGCCGGCAGGTCAGAGTGCGCCGCAATTCACCTATACACTGAGAGACGCGTCCGGAAGAGTCATTGATACACAGACTACCACCGGTGCGGGAAGCTATCAGTTTACCCCGATCACCTACACTGAAGCCGGTGACTATACCTACACCGTAGCGGAAACTGCCGGGAACGAAGCAGGCGTGATCTATGATACGAATATCTACAACATCCGTGTCGTTGTTATCGATGACGGCAGCGGCCAGCTGAAGAAAACTGTAACCATCACAGATTCCAACGGCAATACAGTCACGGAATCCGGCCTGAACTTCACGAACCGCTATGTCTCCGATGCCACTATCCAATTCAGAGGAACCAAGACCATCACCGGTGATGATCTTGAAGACGCGGTATTCTATTTCGAACTGCTGGACAGTGATGGAATTGTGCTGCAGACCGTCAGAAACAACGGCTCAGACATTATTTTCAATGTCCTTTCTTTCTCCACACCCGGAACCTATACGTACACCATTCGGGAAGCCGCGGGGAATATCGAAGGCGTAACATATGACACGCGGGAATACACAGTCACCGTCATCGTGTCGGAAGACGAAAACGGCAACCTTGTTGTCACAACTCGCGGCGATGATCCTCAGGCACTGGACTTTGAGAATGAATATCACAGAACATTCTACCGCATCACACCGGAAGTGCCGACGCTGCCGAAGACAGGTTTCTCCGCGCTGCATCCTCAGGTCCTGCCGCAGCAGCCAAAGGACCTGAATTACAGACGGCTCAACTGGCGGCTGGAGATTCCTTCTTTGGATATAAGCTCCGACATTGTCGAAATCCCGTATGACAACGGAGAATATCCGGTTACATGGCTCGAATCCGATACCGGTCTGCTGGAAGGATATGCACTGCCGGGCAGCGGACGCAGCGTCATCACCGGACACAACCACCTGAATACCATGGAAGCCGGTCCGTTCGCGCTGCTCTCCTGGATGGAAGAAGGCGACCGCATCTTTGTCACCGACCCGCAAAACAATCTGCATATTTTCGAAGTCTATACGAATGAGAAGATCCATGAAACAGACTTCTCCGGACTGCATCGTATTGCAGACATGTATGAGAACTCGCTGACCATGATCACCTGCGAGGATGAACGCGCCGGCGGCGGATATGATAACCGCCGCATCATCGCCGCCAAACCGGTTAATTAGTAATTAGTAGGTAGCAGTTAGTGGGTAGAAGTTAATGGTTGCCTCTTCTATCCACTGACTGCGGACCGTATCAGAATAAACACTAAACAAAAACGCTGATTTGAAATATTGGTCAGCGTTTTTTGTTGTAACTGTAAGTCTCGGGACTAACCCCTTAGGCTCGAGATCAAGTCAGAGGGGACTGTTCGGATATCACACAGTAAAACTTACTTTGAACAGTTACTGTTCAGTCTCAAGGCTGCGTTGACAGCCCCGGTTCTGATAAATTATCATTTTCATAAATATAATGGAAACACCAACCAACTTCCATGAAACGATGAGGACAGATCTGCATCGTCCATAGGTTCATAAATCCGTCTTTGACCATCGAACAGGCCAATGTCTACTTTATAATTGTTCTCTTAGTTTGAATTCTGTGTCTTCGTCAATGATGCGGACCATAATTTCGGAGAACCGCGGATCGAACTGCCTTCCGGATTCCTTGACAAGCTCCTCGCGGACACGTTCCTGGCTAAAATGAACACGGTAGGATCGAGTGGAAGTCATAGCGTCATAGGAATCAGCAACTGCGATGATTCTGGCAATTACAGGGATCTCTTCTCCCATCAATCCGTCTGGATAACCGTGTCCGTCATAGCGTTCGTGATGATAATGTGCGCCGATGCTCAGATAAGGAGATTCCGTAATAGCGGAAAGGATTCTGCTTCCGATTACCGGATGACGCTTGATGACCAGATATTCATCACTTGTGAGTCTGCCTGGTTTGTTGATGATTTCATCCGGAACACCTATTTTTCCGACATCATGCAGCAATGCAGCAAAATAAACTTCATCAACCTCATTATCAGAAAGACCGGCTTCTTCGGCAATCATCCGAGCATAATCAGCCACACGGGATGAATGTCCGCGGGTATAAACATCCTTTGCGTCAATAGCATCCGCGAGGGCCTCTGTTGTCTGACTGAACATGTTACGGATTTTCGTCTGTTCATCTTTCAACAGTCTGATTTCCATTTCTCTGGCTTTCTTTGCCCGAGCGTTCAGATCGAAGAAAGCAAAGATAAATATAATCATCGCCATACACGCCGTAACCATATTCGTCAGAGAAATCCCGTAGGCAAACAGCTGCAGGATAGAAGCTAAAACAGGCAATACCGGGAACAGGATCAGCCAGATAAACATAATCCTGCTGATATGCCTATGATGACGTACGATTACAGTAAGCTGCAGAATCGGGATCAACAGCGGGAATACGTAACACAGCAGGAAAGTAGGACTGCGATGATAAACGTTATTTTCGTCAAATGTATAATAAAGTCCCGTGAACTGGGAAATGATCAGCAGTGCCGCGCCGATATAAAACAGCGTCTCCGCAGCAATCAATGCTTTCGGAACTTGAGGCAGCTTTTCTTCATTTTGATATAAATCAACCAGATAAATCGTGAAGAAATGTACCAGGCAAATCGTAAAGAAAAACACCAGGAAATTACTGATGCGGACCATCCAATAGCCTTTTTCTGTTGTATTCCCCCGGTATATGTAAGCAAATCGGTCTGAAAGCAACAAAATAACAACCCCAATTTCCAGTGAGGCAAGGATGATCCTTCTTTTTGTGGATTTCGTCTGAATGACAAATGCCAGTACGGCAAGAATAGCGCACATGCCGCTTTCAAACAGCATAATATCTAATTGATGAGTCTTTAAAAAAGTCATCCAGCCTCTAATCCTAAAGGTGTGTTTGTACCTGATGTAGGTATAACGAAATTCGATAAATACAGTCTGAAATCAGCACTGATTTGTAATATTTTCTCACTACGAGGTTAATAGTTATGATCTTTGTATCGATGTTCCTCGTCAGCAATTTCAGTTTTCTATTATAACAATTTACAATAAAGCAAATGATTTTCCGCACAAATATTTAATGAAAATAATTACAAAAAAATATATAAAACAGGGACACAAAACCAATTATATCAATTTATTTATTGAATTTCTGTCCCTGCCATATATTTTTACTCGATGCCCGCTTTTCCGTATGCGATAGCCTTACCCGACTCCGCATCAAACAGCACCAGTGAATCCCCAATGATATCCAGGTTTACGGTAGAATCGATTGGGAAGTCCACAGACCCGAACACCACACCGGTCATCATCGTATCGCCGCATTTTACCTGAACGGTTGTTTCCATACCGGTCGGAAGTGTTGAGTAGATTTTTCCTTCAATTGGTCCGCCTTCCCGTATCGGCAGGAACTCAGGCCGGACACCCAGCAGCAGCTTTTTTCCAGATTCAAGCGGTTGTTCATGGGATGTAAACATAACTTTTTTACCAAGCATATGGAAATAAACCGTCTTAAACCCGAATTCATCTAATTCCGCCGGAATAAAGTTCATCGTCGGATTACCGACAAAGGATGCAACAAATTTGTTCGCAGGCTTGCCATACACCGTCAGCGGCGGATCATACTGCTGCAGAACGCCCGTATCCATCAGGCAAACCCGGGTGGAAAGAGTCATCGCTTCCAGCTGATCGTGAGTAACATATACGAATGTACTGTTTGTATCCGAGTGCAAACGCTTCAATTCAGCTCTCATCTCCTGCCGCAGCTTCGCATCCAGGTTGCTCAGCGGCTCATCCATAAAAAGCACTTTCGGACTCGGAGCAAGCGTACGCGCGATTGCTACACGCTGCTGCTGTCCGCCAGAAAGTTCTGCCGGATAACGTTTTTCGAACTGTTCAATCCTAAGCAGTGCCAGCAGTTCATCTACACGTTTCCGGATCTTCGCTTTATCCCATTTCAGCATTTCCAAACCGAATGAGATATTCTCATAAACCGTCATATGCGGCCAAAGCGCATAATTCTGAAACAGGAAGCCGATATCCCGTTTATTCGGCGGTAAATTGATCCCGTGCTGGGAATCAAAAACCGCTTCACCATCGATCAGAATCCGTCCGGCCGTCGGTGTTTCCAATCCCGCGATCATACGAAGGGTCGTTGTTTTTCCACAGCCCGATGGGCCTAATAGAGTTACAAATCCCCGGTCCTCAATTTTCATATTCAAATTGTCAACCGCCACAAATTTATCAAAACGTTTCGTTACATTTTCCAGAATAATTTCAGGCATGTTTAACCTCCGATTCCCTTGTCAAAAGAAGCCCCGGTCAGTTTGTTCGTCAGACTGTTGATGATGATAATCACCACGATGATCAACAGCGTCACCGCGCTGCCATATTGAGAATACCCCGTTTCATTGAAAGAAAACAACATCGTCGTCAGCAGGTACCGGGCATAGGGCACCAGCAGCGTAAAGAGTGCTACTTCCCGCATAACTGACATTACCGGCAGCAGATATCCGGAAAGGATGGAACTCTTTTGAATCGGGAAAAGAATTCGCGTCATGCGCGTCACCCAGGGCGTTCCAAAAATAATTGCGGACTCTTCAATTTCCGGAGCAATCTGCAGCATACTGTTCACACCGGAACGGGAAGCAAATGGCAGGAATTTTACAGATGCAACCAACACCAGAATCGCGAAGGTTCCATAAAGGAACTTGAAATGCTGTGAGGTTGCAACAGCCAGATAAATTGTACCGAAAGACATCGCCGGCATCAGATATGGGAAGAAGGCTAAACTCTCTACCATTTGAGAAAGCTTTGTTCCCCTGCGCTGAACACAGGCATATCCGATCAGCATCCCGCTGGTCCCAACGATCATCGACACGACCAGTGCCAGAAGTACCTGTCTCCCGAGTGCACTCCACATCGTTGGATTCAGTAATATACCGGAAATCATTCCTGTCTCATATGTCGAACCTTCCGTGCCAATCCAGAAATCCAGTGTCATGTTCGAAAGATTGTAATTTCCAGGCTGCTTGATCACACTCTCCAACGCGAAGGAAACCAGCGGAACGATAGCGAAAAACACCGTGAAAACAATCATCAGAATGGAAATCGGCCAGTTCGCAGAACGCAGCTTGACCAGAGAAACCTGTCCGGATTTTCCCGTCACCGTTGTGAAGGACTTGCGCTTTCCGGTGAACCATTGATTGATACCCAGAATCAGGCATCCCAGCACAATGGAAATAAAGGCGATGATATATCCCTGTCCCTGATAACCGGCCTGGATCAATGCCCGCATTTTTGTGGATAAAGTAAACATCTTCACTGCCGATCCTAAAAAAACCGGAACCGTATAGGAACTGAAACCCGAAGAGAATATCAAAAGGAAGGTTGAGAGTATAGCTGGAAGTACGATCGGAACCGTAATGCGTTTGATAATCGTCCAGCGGGAAGCTTTTAGGATCGTGGCACTTTCTTCCAGCGTCGCGTCCATATTCTTCAGAATTCCGCCAATCAGCAGGTAAGCAAATGGTGAGTAATGCAGCCCAATCACAATAATCATCGGAAAAATGCCATAGACAAACCACTCCGGCATACAAATACCGAAGACAGATTCAACCATACCGACATTGCCGCCGCCGACCTTACTGTTTTGAAACATGTTCGTCCAGAAAAGTGCCAGTGTCCAGGCAGGCATCATATAGGGAAATACAAAAACCGAGGAAATAAAGCCTTTGCATTTCAGATCTGATCTGGTAATAAACCAGGCGACAGTTCCGCCGATCACAATTCCGAGCACACCGGATCCACAAGCAACGATGAAAGAGTTGATCAGCGGTGTCCAGAAATTGACCCGGCTCCAGTCATCCCCGGCAAACAGACGCTGGTAATGCTTCAGTGTAAAGCTGCCTACTTCCATGCGGTACAACTTGCGTTCTGTTCCAATATGGATCGTAAACATGTTGGAAAGCATAGTGATGAGCGGGATCAGGGAAAGGACCACCAGCACAACTAAAAATATCACCAGCAAAATGTTGGACGGTTTGGAGAAAAAGCCCTTCAGACGGTATTTTAATGGTTCTTTGGAATTTTCCATATCCACATTCGCCATATCTGAGTCTCCTTTTGTCATTATTAATCCATTTCCTGCAAGATATTCAAGTCATGGAAATCATATGAGATTCAACAGACAATAATTCATAACAGAATCAGGATAATTTTCACAGGGTACACACAATAAAAACAGCAGGCAGTCTGTCAATTATCTTTATCAATTTTTTACTCAACTGAATTCAGAATATTTGGCAGCTGCCTACTGTATTAGAGATAAAGGAAATTACCCGACACGCACCGCGATGAATTCATACGCTTCCGCATAATTTTCATCAATATAGTGGAGGTCTTCAAAGACCAGGCGTGTGCTCCAATATTCATACGGTTCATCCTGCAGGTCTTCCGGTTTTAAGATGGATTTATTCGGAGAATAATAACCCTGATTGGAGTTCCAGGATTTTTCTCCGCCAAAACCGGCTTCAGTCAACAGATAATTAATGAAGAGCGCGCAGGTATAAGGGCACTCAGTATCATTGGCAACTGTCGCATAGACAGGATACATGAAACCGGAGAAGCCATCTACTTCGTTTTCAAACTGGACGACAGTCAGGTTTCCGCGGTCCGCTTCATCGACCTTGCGAAGTTTGGAGAAGACGAACAAACCCAGGTTGCCCGGTGCACCGGAAGCGATCCCGGTCGCAATTTTGGAGGCGGAAGTGTAGGTGTAGTTGACATTCTTCAGGAAGCCGTCGATCCAGGCATATCCTGCATTCTTGAATTCATTGGACTGGAACGGGGCACCGTAGTAATCTTCATAAGCTTTTTCAAGGCGGGCACTCCAGTCAGAACTGGTGAGCATCATCAGGAAGTTCAGATTAACAGTTTCTTTCGTCGGATCTTTGAAGAAGACTTTGCCTTTCCACTCCGGTTCCGTGAGCTGCCATACATTAGTCAGGTTGATAGAACCATTGCCGTTATGATAAATCAGCAGGGAATTAATGAAAGTGATTACCGGAGGATTTTGGTTAGCCTCATCAACAACATCCTTCATTGATTCCGGAAAATAAGAGTAAGACAGTCCTTCATCCAAAAGATAAGTCTTAAGATCCGGTCCATTCTGAACCAGTGCCATATCAGCCGCATCTTTTACACCGGAACCGATTGTACTGGTCAGGATAGTGTAGGTTTCTCCGTCATCGATTTCAGCATAAACGACCTTATTGGCCAATTCCGGATAATCCGTCATAAAGTTGGAAGCAGCCTTTTCCGCAAAGCTTGTTGTTGAATAGAAATTCAGCTGTCCGCCTGCGGCAATTTCTTCCTTTGCCTTTTCATAAAGCTCTTCATTGCTCATAGAAGCAGCTGCGGTCAGCGCTTCTTCAACGGTTTCAGCCATGGCAATGGCGCTCACACTGAGTACAAGCATCAAAACAACAAGTACTGACAAGACACGTTTCATAAAAATCCTCCATTTTGTGAATTGATTATGTTACTTCTTTATAACTATAAAAAAGGACTTACCTTAAAATAATTATATCTGAATCCGTCAGTTCGTCAAGAAAGCAATTGTCTCAATTTTTTTCAATTTTTTACTGTATATTGTTCCATCATGCTTGTTTGACAGCTTCTGAGTTTTTCTGCATCTTTATGGTATAATATATGGTCGTTTCTTTTGGAATACGGCATAACACGAGGAGGAAAAAATGGCACGAAAACCTGTTGTGGCTCTGGTCGGCCGTCCCAATGTCGGGAAAAGCACCTTATTCAATCGGCTCTCGGGAACCCGGGACGCTATTGTTGACGATGTACCGGGAACCACGCGGGACAGACTTTTCGGCCACGCCGAATGGTGCGGAACTGAATTCGACATCATCGACACCGGTGGGATTGATCCGGAACAGGCAGGACAAAAAACACCGCTTTCCGTTGGTTCAGCTGATTTTATCTCCGAAATCAAAACTCAGGCAATACTGGCTGTTGAAGAAGCTGATGTTGTTCTGTTCCTGACAGATGCATCCACCGGCGTAACCTCCGCTGACCGTGAAATTGCCCAGATTCTGCGCAGACTGCAAAAAAACGAAAATGGCAAACGAACACCTCCCGTTCTGTTGGTAGTAAACAAAGCAGATTCCAATAACCTGCGTGCTAACGTCCCGGAATTTTACGAGCTCGGGATGGGTGATCCCTATCCGATTTCCGCGATTCATGGAACTGAGACCGGTGATTTGCTTGATGCTCTCTGTGCTCTCTTCCCTGAACAGGAAGAGGAAGAAGAGGACGACAGCGTCAAAATTGCTATCGTCGGCCGTCCGAATGTCGGCAAATCCAGCCTGCTGAACCGCCTTTGCGGTGAGGAACGCGTAATTGTCAGCAACATACCGGGAACCACCCGAGACGCTATCGACACAAAGTTGATGGTTGACGATGTCGCCGTGACACTCGTCGATACTGCTGGAATCCGCCGTAAGGGAAAAGTGGAAGCAGGCGTGGAAAAATATTCCGTGATCCGATCCATGCGAGTAATCGAAGAAGCAGACGTTTCCCTGCTGGTTATAGACGCCACACAGGGCGTTTCCACACAGGAAGCCCATATTGCCGGTTATATTCTGGACGCATGGAAAAGTGTAGTCGTGGTGGTCAACAAATGGGATGCCATTGAAAAAGATACCTACACCATGCAGCAGTTCACAGAAAAAATCCGCAAAGATCTGAATTTTATGGATTATGTTCCGATTTTGTTCGTTTCCGCAAAAAAAGGGCAGCGGACGAATCAAATTTTGACAACAGCGCTGCAAGTTCAGGAACAGCGTCTGGTCCGCATCCCGACATCTGCTCTGAACGACGCGATCCATGAAGCACAGGATAAGCATCATGCGACATCGAAATCAGGCCGCTCCCTGCAGATGTATTACGCCACGCAAGTCCGCTCTGATCCGCCGACATTCATGATTTATGTCAACGACCCGGACCTGGCGCATTTCACCTACAAACGCTACCTGGAGAACCAGCTGCGGGAACGTTTTGGCTTTGTCGGAACCCCGATCCGCTTTGTTTTCAAGGCCAGAAGATAGGAGAAAATTGGGAGAAGTTAGGAGTGAAAAGCTGCAAGTAAGGTTTTAGGAGCAGGTAATTGGAGATCAGAAGTAAGCATACTGTTTCCATTACGAAAAGAGTTTTCTTTTCCTTGAAAATATAATACTGCCTAACACCTGACACCTAAAACCTAATACCTGATTTTTCAAATAATAAGCGGACTTTTATATGATTTTAACGAACAAGGTGTATGATTAGTAACTGAAAGAAGGATTTATACATGGCAAAAAATAACATCAAGAACAGAAAATCCTATTCCAAGGAAATTCATGAAGCGGAGAAAAAACCGCAGAAACCGAAATGGCGTGAGATCGTTGAAGACATTCTGTTGGCAGTGGTTCTTTACTTCGCCATTGACTTTTGCATCGGGCGCTTCCGCGTTGAAAACATTTCTATGGAAACAACTTTCCATGAAGGTCAGCTGGTGATGGTCAACAAACTGAACTACAAATTCAGTGAACCCCGCCGCGGCGATGTCGTGATATTCCATTCTCCGGTCGATCCAGGAAAGGATTATATCAAACGGATGATTGGCCTGCCGGGTGACCATATTGAGGTAACAGACGGAGATCTTTACATCAACGGTGAGAAGATCGATGAACCTTGGCTGCATGAACCCATGCAATATTCCGGTTCATGGGATGTCACGGAAGGTGAATATTTCGTTTTGGGTGACAACCGCAATCACTCTTCCGATTCTCACGTCTGGGGCGGTGTTCCGAAAAAGAACCTGATTGGGAATGCCTTTTTCCGTTACTGGCCGCTTAACCGCATCAGCATCATCCGCGACAGCATAACACTCACAGCAGACAGCTCAAAATAAAGGAATTATAATATATGGACGAAGAAAAAAAATATTGTCCTGAATGTCAGGTGGGCCTCATTCAACGTAAAAAAGGAACGTATTATACCTGGATCGAAAATGAAATCGTTATTGTCCCGGACTTTCCCTGCTGGGTCTGTGATGTCTGCGGACATCGGGACTGGGACCAGGGAGCGGTTTTCAATCTGGGAATGATCCTTTCACCCGCAGCCGGTACCCCAACCTTTGACCGAATCACCAATATTCCTGCCGGTTCTCAAAAGGGAGATCAGAGAAAAGGGAAGCGGAAAGCAAGAAGATCGGTTCTTTAATCCCGAATTATTCATGAAGCCAATAAAAGCTTCAAAAATGACAAAAACAAGATGACAACTGAGATGATAAGCCATTTTCAGGATGAAATCGGAAGTTCACAGCAAAAAACAGGCATAATACTCCCTTGGTCTGGTAAAATGGCTATTCAACTGTCAAGGTTCATCAAATTTTTTACTGCTGCGGTATAAACTGTATCTGCCTGATATTGTGCAATATCTCATAGAATTCAAGCTGAAACGGACAGCTGCTGCACAATTTAAACACAATGTATCTGGCACTTCGAACAATTCAGGCTGCGATTTTTATTAGTTTCATTCTAAAGGTATTTACCCGATCCTTCCGCATTTTGACGGGTAAAACCAATCTCCGAAACCAATTGAATAGATTATATGCCAGAGTATGAATCTGAACGCGATTGGCATTGACAATTTGTGATGAGTTGCTGTCATAATCCATATCAAAGCCGGATTTGCATTCCTTGATGAAGTTTTCCATTTGTCCGCGTTTGCAATAAAAGCGGATCAGTTCTTCCGGAGATGAATCCATGTTGGTAACGACAAAGGTGTATATATGAAGCATCTGCCCATCAGGTTCCTCAATTTTACACACAACCCGTCTCGGGTAATCCCATGTGTTTGCCTTATACTCGAATTCACCATAAACAACAGCATAGGACACGGCATCTTCTCGTATATGCGTTATATCACACAGCTCGTCATCCAGTTCTTTTGCCAATTTTCTCAACACATCATTCTCTTTGAGCCGGATCACATAAGATGTCGCATTATCTTCGCACAACCGGTACAGCTCGTCTGTGGCAAATCCGCTGTCTCCTCGAAGAAACAAGGCTATATTTAGATAGTTCTCCCGATATTCCTCCATCAGCGGTCTCATGAATTCCGCGGCACCGTTGCAGCAGTATTGTGTTCCGGGTCTGAGTTCTATTTTCAGCAGATCACCGGTTATTCCGTCAAAACAAAGCAGCGGATGATATCCATTTGCCTGATAATGGAAGTTGAACGCTCCTCCTTCCTGTTTGCCGTATGTCTCAAAAAGTGTGGAATCCAGATCAAAGAGAACATGCTCCGGCATCTTGACTGAATATGCTCTGCTTAGAGTTGTCCTTAACATCTCCTCTAATTGGGTAAGCGTATTTTCATCAAGTCGATTATGAAACCGGGACAATGTTGGCTGCGAGGCCAATACTTCTTTCCCTAATGCAGCTGTTATTGCAGGATCATTTCGTAATGCATCTGCGTGATCATCTTGAAAATATGCAGCCAGTATCTGATATATCATTTGAAGAAGATTCTCATGATCCTTGTGCTGTCTGTTGTGACCGGAATCAGTTGTATGGAATATTGTCTTTGCAAGATTTTCGATACCAAATTTATGGCAAAACTCCTTCATAAGGAGTAACCCCGCATCGGATGAGAGGTTGCCTCCTTCGAAATTGACATGTATATTTTTGTTGCTTTCCAGCGCAATTTCACTTATAATAGACATAGGACATCTCCTTTGGATTTTGTTTATTTTGCGTATAATTATTATATCAAATCGGAAGTCCTTTTTCACTTATTAGGTGTAAGTAATTTCTTTAAGATAGCATCTATTTATTCAGTTTTTTGATAATGGATCATAATACCGTGAATAATTCAGGATAAATAAAAAATTCCAAAAAGAAAGCGGGAAACCGCAAAAAGGACGTTTCATTTTGAAACGTCTCCCCCGAAAAAAAGACGCCGATTCATAGCTCGCATTTGATAAAATAACAAATATACTGACAAAAAATCCACAATAATTACAGTCTGTGGGCTGCTTCCTGGAAGCATGAGATACATTATGAAACTGAATAAATTTTTTACATTGATATTTTTACTGACAGCCATTCTGTTCCATACCGGTTTCGTTTTCTCACAATCAAACCCGGAAGAGTTATTCATCACAGTTTCCTACAGCGGTCTGCGGGATGAAGAACAAACCATCACGGTAAAATATGATGACAACTGGCTGCTCGGTGACCAAAACAAATACAACCATGACCTGATGCGGGCATCCTTTGCCCTGGCAGCTGCCGGGTTCCGATGCAGGGAACATGATCTTTCCAATAAAGATATCGATATACTTGACTTTTTTTCCCAGGCGGGCTTCACCAACCCACGGACAGATGATTATGATGTGACACCTACCGTTGAGACCATCGGCTCTGCCATCGCCAGTAAGACAGCAGGGGATACTACGCTCATCGTCCTTTCTATTTCAGGCAACAATTATGGGATGGAATGGCTGAGCAACCTGACTGTCGACGATGAGAACCGCGCAAAAGGGTTTAATGACGCGGCGGAGAAGGTTTGGACCCGGCTGAAGGATTATATCCGTGAATACACACTG
>JAFPZX010000149.1 GCA_017417055.1 Anaerolineaceae bacterium | reverse complement strand
GCAATGCATCAACCGGCGCCAAGTGCTTCACCCAAAAGCTACCGGATTCCGGGCTGCGCTGTCCCGGTCACATCATATCATGTCGGCAGGACGCAGCTTGGTGCCGGTCGCTGCATGCCACCTTCGCGGCAATGCATCAACCGGCGCCAAGTGCTTCACCCAAAAGCTACCGGATTCCGGGCTGCGCTGTCCCGGTCACATCATATCATGTCGGCAGGACGCAGCTTGGTGCCGGTCGCTGCATGCCGGCTTCGCGGCAATGCATCAACCGGCGCCAAGTGCTTCTTCTTTATGGTATTCTTTACTGACAACGCGGATAATACTCAGGCTTGTTCCCGTCAAAAGATTAATTCTCCTGTATGAAACACCTTCTCTGAGCAACAATTGAATCACTTCAGTTCGTTCCTCCCGCGGAAGAGACTTCACCTCAGCAGCCGTTTTCACCAGACCGGTGTTTAGAATAAGCTCAATTACTTCTTCGTCAGAGAACCTCTCAAAACTCCGAATATTCAAGAAATCCTGATCATTATCCTTCTCATGGTGATATTCCTCAAAATCCTTTTTCAACATCAGATTGTAGATCGGCTGATCCTCTTTATATTTTTCACTGCGGAAAATATAGGTAAAACTACTGTAAGGATAGTCTTCAAGTCTTGTACAAAGGTTTGAATCCAGCGGATTTCGATGAATATAGCGGATAACGCGAAGGAAATAGGTTGGGTCTTCCACTGGACGGGTTTTATATCGTCCCTGAAAAAGATGACCTACTCGTTTATATTTGAAGTTGTACCAAAGAACAAAACGGGTCAGCGTACTTTGAAAGGTGTAACTCAGTGGGACCTCTTTTTCTTTAAGGAGCAAGTAGATGTGGTTGGGCATGAGGCACCATGCATACAGGTAGATATGTTTTTGTTTTTGATGTTCAAAGAGGGTGGATAGAAACTTTTGGTAATCTTCGTTGTCCTTGAAAATCGTTTGTTTGTTGTTACCGCGGATCATGACGTGGTATATGTTTGATGCGCTTTTCAACCTTGGCGTATTCGGCATGGACACCTCGATAAAAAGATGTTATTGAATTATGGTGATGTGCCGCAGCTTGGTGCCGGTCGATGCATGCCGGCTGCGCGGCAGTGCAACAACCGGCGCCAAGTGCTTATTCAACCGTATAACGCGAGAGGAGAAGCTCCTTGAGCATTTCAAGCTCGCTTTCAGGATCAGAACCCTGGTCAAGGACATAGACCAGACCCACCGCGTAACGGGTCACCGCTGCCAGCATAATGTGGAAAGAGCTGGAGAACATCGCCTCTTCCGAGATATCCTTCCGCAGAGACCCATCCCGCATTCCTTTTTCATACATATCATGAAAGAACCGGCCCAGCTCATCCACCATTTGCATATAGGCATACTTCTGTTCCGGTGACGTCAGTTCACTGCGGAGAAAGCTGTTAAATTCATAATTGAAGCACAGGATATCCCGATGATTCCGGTATAGGTCGAGAAAAGAATCCATATACCAGCGCAAATGTTCCGCACCGCTCATCCGTTCCTGTTCCTCCGGAGTCAGACGGCCGTTATTCGCGCTGATATATTCCCCCCATTTCCGGACGCTGATTGCGACAACCAGGTCCAGCTTTGATGGAAAATAATGAAAAAAGGCAGCCCTGGACACCCCGCTTGCCGCCGCGATCTGCGGAATCGTGACGTTGTTGATTCCTTTTTCAGCAAAGAGGCGGAATCCCTCATCAATAATGCGCTCCTTTTTTTGAGCAATCTGCGCTGCGTCTTTTTCTTTGTTTCTCATATTCAACACTCTTCCCGGATTATGCACGCGTCGGGCAAACTCCCGCTTCTCTTCATACTATGGTCGTGAGGCATTTTGCTGTCACTTCGGGGCCATTTCCCAATTTCCATACTGCAATGATAACAATCGGTCGATTTGAAACTCCTGATAGCAGTGTTTACGCAAATTTCATTTTTTCGAGAAATTCTTCAACCGTCATTCCTGCTTCTTCGGTGGCCTGTTCAATTGTGATATAACGTTTCTCTGCCTGGCTGATCAACGCCTGTAATTGGCCCTCTTCCCGGCCTTCTTCCCGGAACATATTCATGGTTTTCACTTCGTCATATTCTGTAATGCACATACGTTTCACCTCCGCACGGTTTTTCATGAGAAAAGGTTTAATTACGGAATCATCGTCCTTTTCCTGAATCCCATTATAGAAGCATACGCATTTCGGAACAGGCAGTTTTTGGATCTTTGAACTGTACAGATTGATTTTCCTTATTCTCCCTGTCGATTTCAGTCATATGATACCCTCACTTTCTTTGTATTTTACACCATATAGATTCTGATTTCAAGATGTTTTTCAAGGAAGTTTTTAAGTTACATAAGGGTAATAATTATTTGATTCCGAAACTCATTGTTACATAAAAATAAAATAGTTTCAATAACTAATGGTACAATAAAATAAATTTGAAACAATTGGATGCAGCAGATATGATAACACAACTTCAGGAAATATTCGGACAACAAATATGGTCTGCGCCATATTCTTTTCCAAAGCATACACCTGTGTATATACGCGATGGCTTCACTGCTCAAAGAATATACACATCCGAAAGTTCCTGTATCGTTATTACGCCCACGGACCCAAATATACATCTTCCTGCATTGAAAAAACAGTATAAAAACATTCAAAAAATATCAGATGAGCCCATTGTATTAAACCTGAAATATCTCAGCGCAGTACAACGTAAAAACCTGATTGAAAGCCACATTCCATTTCTCTCTCTGCCACATCAGGTGTATCTTCCATTTTGGGGATGTTTCTTCACCAATAGATTTAACACACAACAGGAAACCAAAATGATGACAGCTGCAGCACAGCTGGTCTATTTGCATATGTTTTATCGTGGTACAACAATCACTTTCACTCATAAAGAAGTGTGCGAAGCACTGGGACTATCCAAAGCCGGTGGAACACGAGCAATACAAACACTGAATGATTTCGGATTAATTGAACAAATTCCTGAAAGGACAAGCAAAAAAATCACACTGATTCCGGGTTCACTCGATAAAGCAATCGGTATTATGAAAACGCCGATTCAAAGAATACTGTATCTGAAATCGATCCCAAATCAGGTTCCTTATCTGTATGGCGGAATCAGAGCACTTTCCATGAAATCAATGATTACTGCAAAGCCTTATGACAGCAGCATTGTTTTTTCAAGAATACACGCTCGAATGATTCCGGATGAACTTCAAATATCTGCTGCGATTTTTAATGATTTGGGAGGAATTCCCGCAGAAGTATGGAGCTATGATCCCTTCCTGCTTTCAAAAGATGACTCTAAAGATGACTCTGTAGATGATATATCTTTACTTCTGACATTACAAAACAATGACGACGAAAGAATTCAGAAGGAATTGGATTCTATTCGCAGCAGATATGGATTGAAAATCTGAGGTGACGTATGGAATTCGGTTTATCCGCTTTCCGGAAACATTTTGCTGATTATCCTGATCAATATGTGATTATCGGTGGGGCAGCATGTGATTTACTGCTTTCTTCTGCCGGTCTTGTATTTCGACAAACACGAGATTAGGAAAGCTCTTCCCGCACCTCGTCGACCGTCAGCGGCTTCATCAGGTACCCATGGACTTTGATGCGGAAAGCCTGTACCGCGTATTTCTCATAACCGGTAAGAAAAATAATGCGCGATGAAGGGGATAGTTCTTTGAGCTGCAAGGCAAATTCCAATCCGGAATGTCCCGGCATCTCTATGTCACAGAATACCGCATCCGGTTTGTTCCCTGCCGGACCGCATCCAGCGCGGCAGCCCCGCGTTTGAAGGTCAGAATCTCCGCACCAACCGCTGTCCGGGACAAAACCTCTTTCGTCTCTTCGAGAACGCTCTCTTCATCATCAATGGCAAAAATCAGCATGGCTTCCCCCCTCGATGAAAGACGAACCTTCTTTATAATATTTTCATCATCAAAATATAATTTTGACGGTCGATTCGGGAGTATCTGTGATCAAATTCCCGAAAACCACACCGTACATAAAAATCATATGCCCTGTAGTTACCTTCTTCACATTCCAAATAAACGATACCGCCTCCAACCATCTCCTGTACATCATGAAGGATACTCAGAGTACACTCCATAAGTTCCGTACCTCTGATCGTAAGGCCATTTTCCACTGCATAATTCTTTCCAAACTGAGCAATAAGATACGCAGAAGCTCGAAACATTCCTGTATCCGGATCTAATTGGGCAAATCTCTGTATTCTCTTTTTTTGGGCATTACTCAAATCAAAAGCCGGAATATCTACAGCCTTATGAGTGAGTGTGAATATTCCGGCTAATTTGTCTTCTTCATTATTGACAAGATAAGTAACCGACATTTTCCGTTTGTAAAACTCGATAGCATTGCTTTTTATAAAATTTTCTACCTCTACATTTAGCTGAACGCCATCGGATATACAGGAAAATGTCTGCAGCATATCCTTTGTATTCTTCTCTCCAATCTGATCCAATAATACCGGAATGCTGAAAACCGATCCTATCATTTGAGCATTTGCTCCTTTGGTAAATTATTGTTTACAAAACGTTTGATCGCTTCCGGATCTCTTTCAATATGATACTTATATTCAGAAGGAGATTTTTCTGGCGTATTGGCTGCTTCTTCCAATGCATCAATAAACATTGATGCGGCATTTAATGACGTCAGTCTAACATTTTCCAAAATACTTGATGTAGCCATATTTATACCTCCCTGTTCGCAAAATTTATAATTTCAAACCACTATTAATGGTAATCTTACTCAATACATCACTTTTTACACAGATAAATTATATCATAAAACCAATGTATGTATCTATACCAATCCTTTCGTGGATCTCATTTCTGTTTTCGACGGTAAAATAATCGTCACCTTTGTTCCTTTGCCCGGGGTGGAATCGATCAAGAGCTCCCCGCCGCACTGCTGAATCAGACGTTCCCGGACATTCTGCAGTCCGATGTGAGAGCGCTCTTTATCATCCGGCAGCGTTTCGCGGATAAACCCGGGACCGTCATCTTCCACACAGACCTCCACCCGGTCCGGGAACGAACGGGAGCGGATCGTCACCGTACCGCAGCCGCTTTCACTCCGACGCACACCGTAAGTGACCGCGTTTTCCACCAGCGGCTGCAGCGTCAGTGTCGGGATCCGGAAATCCTTAACCTCCAGGTCATAAGCCACGTTCAGCTCATCACCAAACCGCAGCTTCTGCAGGTTCAGATACGCCTGAACATGCTTCATCTCTTCCTCAAAGGGGATCGGCAGATCCGATTGCAGTGATTCCATATGACGGCGCAGATAGGCAGTAAAATCCGCTACCGCAGCTTCCGCCTTTGCCGGGTCCTTGCGGCACAGCAGTTTGATGATGGTCAGCGAATTGAAGAGGAAATGCGGCTGGATCTGCGCGAGGAGAATATCGACCTTCAGCCGGTGGTTTTCCATTTCACGAATGTAATAACGTTCCGTCTGGTCTGCGATAATATAAGAGAACATGAAAATCGCTGCCGTCACGGAACTGATCACGATCAGATGAACACCGAACGACCACATCTGCACCAGCATAGCTGCCATGGGCACGATCACATAAATCGCAAAAGCCCGCTTTTGATTTACCGAAAGCTTATGCCTGTTTTCCCACAAGATGTACAAATTCAGAATCATGATCAAAACCGGCGGAACCATCAGCAGCGGGAAATAAGGTCCCCGGCTGTATCCATTATTTTCGTTCACGGAATAGATCTGGCCATGAAACAGGTTGGAGATAAGAATGCCTGCATAAAGTAGCCACAGGGTGAAGGAAATCCGGAATGAGTTGCTCTTCGTAATGTCTTTCTCACCGCTCTGGTACAGCATAAAGCCGGTGATCAACACAGCCAATACTGAGGAAAGCAACGCCTGTCCAAAAAAGGCGATTCGGGAAAGCGTCACCCATTTCGTCCCGGTGAATCCGTGAATGATTTCCCGGGTCATGATGAATAACACATACCCCTCTAAAATACCGAAAAAAGCAATAAAGAATATTCTTGTTTCTTTATCAAGATAGCGGCATACAAGGGTCTGTATCAGGCCGAGAATCCCCAGCACTGCCCCCGCCGCGGCAAAAATCAGATTTATCAGATGAACAGTGCCCATCAGTTATCAGCTCCATACTTTCGGTGAAATAAAACAGTGTACAGGAGATAGAATATAGGAGATAGTGTGATTCAATTCAAAAATAGTATCACGATCTTCTGTGATAAAACAATTTAATTTATGTATCAAAACTTTTACCATTTTAAAATTATACACTGATTCGGGAACAAAAAGTCAATACTTAAATTATGCGGATTTCTGAACCGCGATATTAATGAAAATTAATCGATACCGATTTATGAGTCAGTGGCAAATCTCTTGATTTTCATTGTTACCGGCATTATAATGACTTCGTTTCCATTGGAAACTGTTGTTATTATTCTTGCAGGTGAAGTTCAAAGGAGAAAAAATGAAAATCACCAAAAAAACACTGACTCTGTTGTGTGTTGCCCTGGTTCTGATTGTCCTGGGCAGCTGTCTGGCCGGTTTATTCAACTCCGGCAATGGTACTGTCAAAGTGAGCCGCATCAAATTTGAGGGCGAAAACGGCCAGCTCAGCGGTCTGCTTTATATGCCGAAGGATGCCTCGGCTGACAACCCGAAACCGACCGTCATCGTTACACACGGTTACCTGAACTCCGCGGAAATGCAGGACGCGAACGCCATCGAGCTCTCCCGCCGCGGTTTTGTGGTTCTGGCTCTTGACCAGTATGACCACGGTCATTCCAAACTGGATCACGATGTTTATGAAGACACCAGCTTCTTCGGTGTATGGCTCCCCTTCTGGGCCAATTCCATGGATGATGCCGTACAGTATATGTACGAGCAGCCCTACGTTCTCAAGGATGTCAACGGCAACGGCATCATCGGCGTAACCGGCCATTCTATGGGCGGCTTCTCCTCTACAATGGCACTGGCATCGGATGAAATGCAGTATGCATTGACCGGCGTCCGCAAGATTTACGCCGGACTCACCGAAGGTTCCGACTTCCAGTACACTTCTATTCTCGGTATTGACGCGGCTACTGCCGATGCATTGGGCGGCGGACGCACCATGGGGAAAGTTGCTGCACAGTATGACGAATTCTTTTTCAATGATCCCAGCGTTGAAGGCGGCACCGTTCGTCACAAGGATTATGTCTCCACACCGGACGGCATGACCTTCCTGCAGCAAACCGAACCAGCCAAGGCCGACACCTGGTATGAAACTTCCGATGGCGGGAAGCGTATCATCTACCAGCCGGCACAAACCCATCCGTGGAACCACTTCTCCAAGACAACAACCGCCCATGCCATCTCTTTCTATCAGACGGCATTCGCGGATTATTCTTCCTATCTGAAAGATATTGATGCAAACAGCCAAATCTGGCAGTGGAAGGAATTTTTTGAATGTGTGGCACTGGTCGGCTTTATTCTGTTGATCGCGGCCGTCGCGGCTATCCTGCTGCAGCTGCCTTTCTTCAGCAATGCCAACACCGGTGAATTACAGGTTCTCAACTCTCCGAAAGGTTCCGCAAAATGGATCACCATTGTGGTTCTTGTCATCGCCATCCTGCTGCCGGGCATCTTCTTCTCTCCGCTGATGGATGACGGTGCAAACAGCGCTTCCGTGAACATTCTGTTTTACGCCGGGATCGCCGCCGCGGTTTGCGGTGTTGTGATGTTGATTCTGAACCTGCTGAAAGAAAAGGACATGAAAGTTACCATCGGTGCCGTTATCATGACAGCCGCCGGTGCGCTGCTGGCACTTGTCGCCAAGGTCCCCATGTACCAGAACAATGCCATTTGGACCGCCATCGGCATGAACTCCATTGCCTATTGGACCATCGGCTGCACACTCATCAGCCTGTGCATCACTTCTACCGTCTATGTCTTCCTCAAGTCCAAAGAAGGACTCGGATTCAAAAACTACGGCGTAGTTTTCAAGCCCATGGCTATTATCGGCGGTCTGTGCACAGCACTGGTCACCGTGATCCTTTCCTATGCGGTGCTGTTCCTGATGGACGCGCTCTTCAAGGCTGACTTCCGTATCTGGACCTTCGCCTTCAAGACCTTTGATTTTGACATCCTCCCGGCGATCCTGCGCTACCTGCCGACCTTTGTGGCGTTCTACCTGGTCTCCACCATTGGGATCACCATCAACACCAATACCGTCGGACTCAAGGGTTTCTGGGGCTATCTGTTGGCGATCTGCCTGAACGCCGGCGGCGCTATTATCTGGCTCGCCCGTCAGTACATCACCCTGTTCTCCTCCGGTGTGGCTGCCCATCCGGGTTCCGCGCTTTCCGGCATTATGCTGGTTGCCATGGTCCCGACACTTTCCATTGCGGCCATCTTCTCCCGCTATCTGTATAAGAAAACCGGAAACGTCTGGACAGCTGCGTTCCTGAACGGGATTCTGATGACCACTATGGCTATCGCCAACACGATGGTTGTGTTCAAGTAAGATTCAGGTGTCAGGTTTTAGGTATCCGGTGGTAAAAATTTCTGAACAGCACTAAATCCTGAGACCTATTGCCGACGCCTACCGATATTAAGTCAATGAACGGCCCGCATTCGCGGGCCGTTCGATTTTTGGAATATATTATCCTTTTTTTATTTCTTATTTCTGATGTAACTAATCAGTATCAAGTCAAAAGAACCGATTTCATTGACTCATTCTGAATAGTTGCAAATCTGTAATATTCTATAAAAAATTATACTTGTTTTGGTATCAATAAGGCAAGTACATATTCCCTGGTAACATGAAATACTTCTGTGATTTTATTGATTATATCATTGTCGGAAGCACCCATCAATTGCATTCCCTGTATCACACCTGTAATTTTATCTTTCTTTTCCTTCTTTTCCATGGCAAGGCACATATCAACACCTCCCTGTTCGTCTTCAAATTCCAGTTTAAGGTTCACTGCCCTGTTCAGAAACATAGCAGTCTCTGAATCAATTTTCCTATGATTAGTAGCCATTATAACTCTGTCGGCATCATCTGACTGATGTTTGATTACCTTCATTGCAAACCCCAGGCTCGTATGGAACTTCTTAAAATCATTCTCATCCATTTCCACAGGAGAAATTAAATTGATCCAATAATTTGGGATGAATCTCTTCATCACTTCGTTGGGAATGTTCAGCATATCATATAAGCTTTTTGGTCCATCCCATGGTTCATCTCCAAAGTATACAACTGCAGTAATAATCGGAATAAGTTTATCATCTTTCCGTAAGCCTGACAAGAACTCATCGTTAGTGAGTTTGATCTTCAATATACCATTGTCAACTATGATCTCGTTTTCGTGAGTTACTTCTTTACTGTTGTATGACCTCTTGATTTCCGCAATTTGCTTTGAGTAGCCAAGCATATCGTATAGTCCATCTTTCACAGGCATTCCATAGTGTACTTTGTCCTGCAATTCAGCTCCAAGAATTACATAGATGGCGTTGTCATCCATCATGGCGTTCCACATCTTCAAAAGATCACGATATTTCTGCACAGGCACTCTGGCCTTGTTTCCATATGGAACGGTCATTTCAGTAGTGTCCAGTTCTTTAAGCTCCTCCGGTTTAATAACTTGTTCACCATCATAGAGAAGGAAGTTGAAGGCATCTGCAAAAAATATTGGATTGGAAAGGTATTGCTTACCTTCAATGTCTATAGCACCCAATTATTTACCTCATTTATAATTACTTCATCCTGTACATCGAAACACAATCTGGGTTCTAAAATTACTTTGGAACACCATGAAAATACAAATAATTTTGATCAGATTTCCCCTTCATTATTTATATATAAATTTCGTGGATGTTATGATTCGAATCGGCTGCGTATAAAATTCCTAATTCCGGTTTCTGATTTCTGATTTTTCTCCAGGAATTCCGCGATGATGCGTTCGTAGGCTGCCGGGTCAACATTCCAGGCATGGGCATGGTCTGCTCCCGGGATCAGGTGCAGTTCTTTGCGTTCGCCCTTGTTGAGATTATACATCCATTCGCTTTGCTTTGGGCTGATATAATCATCATCCGCACCGTGGATAAAAAGGATCGGGATCTCGTTGTCCACCAGTGAATCGATAGGGTTCACAGCAGATGCGTCATATCCGAAACGGATCTTATTCACCCAATTCACCGGGATAAACATCTTTGTCGGCTGTTTGATCCCTTTCAAAACGTCTTCACAAACATTTTTCAGAATCCCGTATCCGCAGTCAGCCACGACAAAATCCACATCCGGTTTGTTTTTCAGTGCCATCACGGTCGTCGCACAGCCCATGGATAGACCGTGAAGACCGATTTCCGCACCGGGAAAGCGGTCTTTTACTGCTTCCAGCACCTCGATCAGGTCTTTGGATTCATTCACTCCCATCGTGCATACAAAAGGTTCATTATGTCCGTGTCCGCGCAGGTCATAGATCACCGTGGAATATCCGAGATGGCGGAAGGTCTGCAAAAAGCGCACGCCGGTATATTTATTGTCGCCGTGTCCATGGGAGATAATGACCACCTTTTTCGGATCCAGCGGATAAATGTCGCCATGGATCACGTATCCGTCCCGCATGGTAACTTCAAGCGGTTCTTTTTCATAGGAATCCAGGTCACCCCAGGAATGTTCCTCATTTTTGGAACGGTCTATGGTGAATTCATACGTCTTATATGGTGGATTGGAAAGGTTGCTGCTCATTTTTAACGAGAGCGTAACAGCATAGATTAAGAACACAACAATAACACAGAGTAAAATAATCAAAAAAGTATTCATCATTTATCCTTTGAGCCACGTTTTTCCTGACAGTTCGATTACTGTTCTTCTGCAAAGGTTATCGAAGTCATGGGATACATTATAACAAATTTTTATCCCTGTTCAGCGTTATGCTGCGGCTCATATGCTTTGTCCTGATTGATTTTTCTATGATATAATGCGCGGAATATTCTGAAATAAATAATCGAAATTAACAATTCCGTGATATCAAAACTGTTTCCGGAAATTTTCTATCAGGCAGGGTAAATAGATGCAGCCAAATAAAGATAACACAAGACCTCTGGTCATGATCCTTCTTTCCATGGTGATTTGGGGAAGTGTGGGAATTTTCCGCAGGTTCATCCCGGTTTCTTCATCGGTTTTGGCTTTTTCCCGCGGCATTATCGGAACGATATTTTTGATACTTTTTGTTAAGCTTTGCGGCAGAAAGCTTTTCCTTCCCCTGAATAAAATTCATTTTTTTCAGCTGATTCTCAGCGGAGCGGTGATGGGCGTGAACTGGATCCTGCTGTTTGAGGCTTATACTTATACCAGCGTAGCCGTCGCTACCCTGTGTTATTATATGGCGCCGACGATCGTGGTGCTGCTTTCCCCGCTGCTGTTTCATGAAAAAATTACGCTTCGCAAGGGTCTGTGCGCATTGGCTGCGGTGATTGGGATGGTTTTCGTTTCCGGTGTAGTTGAAAACGGAATGCCAACAGTATCAGAAACCAAAGGGATTCTTTTCGGCCTGGGAGCCGCGGTGTTTTATGCCTGCGTTGTGATTCTCAACAAAAAGGTTTCCGGTGTGGATCCGTATGAAAAAACGGTGATCCAGCTGATCTCTTCCGCACTGACACTGATCCCGTACCTGCTGCTGACCGGAGAAACTCTGCCTGCCAACCTTTCCCTGAATGCCGGCATCATGCTGCTGATTGTCGGACTCGTTCATACCGGGATCGCCTATGCCATGTATTTCGGCAGTGTGGAGAAGCTGCCGGCGCAGACTGTGGCGCTCCTGAGTTATCTGGATCCCATTACCGCTTTGATCTTATCCGCGCTGGTCCTTCATGAACCGCTGACGCTCAGCGGCATTATCGGCGCAGTCCTCATCATCGGCGCTGCCATTATTGCCGAACTCTAAGGGGGACTATCCCTTTACGGGATGGTCCCCGGCGTTTCATCCCTGATGTGCACTGAGAATCGTTTCAATGGGCAATATGTCCAAGCAGATCTGCAAGCAGCTGGATGAAATGATCATCAAGCAGTTCCAGGCAATGGAGATCATCAACCAAAGCGCGAAATAGTGCTTTTCGCTGCGGCATGGCGGGAACTGATGGATGGGCTGATCCATTGTTCCCGCCATATATTTTTAAGAAAATGCTGATTATTTCATCTGGGTCAAAGCAACATACATGGTTCGGGTTGTAAAGATTTAACGTTTTGATTTTTCTTTAGAATATGGTAAAATGAAATAAAGAGTTTAAAAATATGTAAGCCTTGTTTTTGTCAGAAAAGAGGAAAGAATGCATCACAGGAGAGTTTATTATGACGTACAGGACTTTGGAAAGACGTATACAAGAGGTTCCGGAAGAATATCTAAATGAAATTGCTGATTACGTGGAATATATTCTTTATAAAATAAATCACCGCAAAACAGAAGATTCAGATAAAGAAGTATCTGCGTACTTTGGTTCAATTAAAAGACCGATGAATGGTTTGGAAATTCAAAAGGAATTGCGTAATGATTGGAATTGATTATTTGCTGGATACAAATGCGATACTTTATTTCTTGTCTGGAAATGAATGTATGGAGCCTTATGTTTCCGGCAAAATTGCATATTCAATAATCAGCGAAATGGAATTACTCTCCTATACAAAAATATCTTATGATGAAGAAGAAATTATTAAGAGATTTTTGAAAAAGAATATATCTGTTTCAATTTCTGAAGAAGTGAAAAAGAGAACAATTCAAATTCGTAAAAAGTATAACATAAAATTACCGGATGCAATTATTGCAGCTTCTGCAATAGAAAATAATCTTGTATTTCTGACAGCTGATTTGGGCTTTGCAAAAGTTAAGGAATTAAAGCTCGAGCTAATTAAACCGTAAATTTTATAATAAGGTGTGCAGTAACTGATCAGAATGTGTAACAAATCGCTGAGTATCGTTTTTTATTCCGAATTTGCGTAAATTAATTAAAAGAGTCACTTGTTTACTTCGTGAATGGTAATTTTTCCTCATTTTCTTTGTCATATTGTCATAATAATTAGAAAATAAATTTTATAAGTGTGTATAATAGAGTCCTGTTAACTGAAAACAGGAAGGAGATCGATACACATGGAAAACACTTTGAAAGTTATCGGCGCACGCAGCAACAATCTTAAAAACATCACGGTGGAGATCCCGCGGGACAAATTCACGGTCATCACCGGCTTGTCCGGATCCGGAAAATCCTCGCTGGCATTTGACACGATTTTTGCGGAAGGTCAGCGCCGCTATGTCGAATCCCTTTCCTCCTATGCCCGTCAATTCCTCGGCCAGATGGACAAGCCCGATGTGGACGTCATCGAAGGACTTTCCCCGGCTGTTTCCATCGACCAGAAAGGCACGTCCCGCAATCCGCGTTCCACGGTTGGGACGGTGACCGAAATCTATGATTATTTCCGTCTGATGTTTGCCCGCATCGGTGTGCCGCATTGTCCGGTCTGCGGGCGTGAAGTCACAAAGCAGTCCGCGGAAGAAATCACCAACACGGTAGCGGCGCTTCCCGACGGGACCCGCATCATGGTGCTGGCTCCCATTGTCCGTGCCCGCAAGGGGACCTATCAGGCGGTTTTGGAAGATATCCGCAAATCCGGATTCGTCCGTGTGCGCATTGACGGCACCGTTTATTCCGTTGATGATGAAATCACGCTGGACCGTTACAAGATTCACACCATTGAAGCGGTTGTGGACCGTATTGTTATCCATCATGACGATGCCGATGAAGAGGAACAGAAAAACCGCCGGACACGTCTGGCGGATTCCATTGAAACGGCCCTCAAGGCCGGTGAAGGCTTTGTGACCGTCGTGGATCTTTCCACGGACCCTCCAACCGATATGCAGTTCTCCGAATTCCTGGCCTGCCCCGAGCATGGCTACAGCATCCCGGAAATCGAACCGCGCACATTTTCCTTCAATACGCCGCATGGCGCCTGCCCCTCCTGTCAGGGCCTGGGCGTAAAGTTTGAAATCGATCCGGACTTGATCCTTCCGGATGATTCGCTCTCCCTGAATCAGGGTGCGATCGCTATTATGGAATGGAAACCGGCTGCCAAGCCCTCCGAAGGATATTATTGGCAGCAGCTGATGGCGGTGTGTGAAGCCTACGAAATCAACCCGGACGCTCCGATCAGTTCACTGAGCAAACAACAGAAAAATATCCTGCTCTATGGAACCGGGAAACAAACGATCAAAATCGAGCTGAAAGGCCGCAACGACAGACGTTCTTCATATAGTGCTCCGTTTGAAGGGATCATCCCGAACCTGCAGCGCCGTTATAACGAGACCAGCTCGGATTATATCAAAAACCAGATCAATCAATTCATGCGGGAAATTCCCTGTAAAGAATGTGGGGGAAAGCGTCTGCGTCCGGAAGCGCTGGCGGTTACCATCGAAGGGAAAAATATCATCGAAGTGACCGATTGGGCAGTTTCCACGACGCTGGAATGGATGCACAACCTGGCAGCGGACAGTTCCTCATTGACCGCCAAGCAGCGGGTGATCGCGGAAAAGGTCTTCAAGGAGATAACTTCCCGGCTGGAGTTTCTGGTGAATGTCGGCCTGGATTACCTGACTCTTTCCCGCAGTGCGGTGACGCTTTCCGGTGGGGAGGCGCAGCGTATCCGTCTGGCGACACAAATCGGTTCCCAGCTGATGGGTGTTTTGTATGTGCTGGATGAGCCTTCTATTGGTCTGCATGCCCGGGACAATTCCAAACTGCTGCGGACGCTGCAGCAGCTGCGGGACCTGGGAAACACGGTGATCGTTGTGGAACATGACGAAGAAACCATCCGTTCCGCGGACTGGATCGTGGACATGGGCCCGGGTGCCGGTGTCAAAGGCGGTGAGGTGATCGTTTCCGGACCGCTGCAGGAGGTGCTTGACTGCCCGCGTTCACTGACCGGTGACTATCTTTCCGGACGAAAGTTCGTCCCGGTACCCGCAAAACGCCGCAAACCCGGGAAAGAAAAACTGGAGATCATCGGCGCAGCACAAAATAACCTGAAAAATATCAATGTCAAGATCCCGTTGGGGATGTTTGTCTGCATCACCGGTGTTTCCGGGAGCGGAAAGTCATCCCTGATGAATGAGATTTTGTACAAATCGCTTGCCCATACGCTGAACCGTGCGCATACCACGCCGGGGAAGCATAAGGAGATCCGCGGGACCGAATATCTGGATAAAATCATCAATATCGACCAATCCCCCATCGGACGCACGCCGCGCTCCAATCCGGGAACCTATACCGGTGTGTTTGATGAGATCCGCAAGCTGTTCGCCGACCTGCCGGAGAGCAAGCTGCGCGGATATACCGCCGGACGCTTTTCCTTCAATGTCCATGGCGGACGCTGTGAAGCCTGCCAGGGACAGGGACAGCTGAAGATCGAAATGCAGTTCCTGCCGGATGTTTATGTTCCCTGTGAAGTCTGCCACGGAACGGGCTATAATTCTGAGACACTGCAGGTGAAGTACAAAGGAAAGTCCATCGCGGATGTGCTGGACATGACGGTGGACGATGGCGTGGAATTCTTCTCGGTGTTCGAATCGATTTCCAATAAGCTCAAGCTGCTGCAGCAGGTCGGGCTGGGCTATCTCAAGATCGGTCAGTCCGGCAACACCCTTTCCGGTGGTGAGGCACAGCGCATTAAGCTTTCCAAAGAGCTATCCCGCCGGGCAACTGGCAGGACGCTGTATGTTCTGGATGAGCCCTCTGTAGGGCTGCACTCCGCTGATGTTCACAAACTCATTGAGGTGCTGGAAGAGCTGGTGAACCAGGGAAATTCTGTGCTGGTGATTGAACATAACATGGATATCATCAAAGTGGCTGATTACCTGATCGATCTCGGCCCGGAAGGCGGCGACAAAGGCGGCCGGCTGGTTGCCTCCGGTACTCCTGAAGCAGTCGCAAAGGTGGAAGAGTCCTATACCGGGCAGTTTTTGAAGGAAATTCTTTAGAAGTTAGGAATGAGGAGTTAGGAGAGAGGAGTGATTGGTATTTTTTTACTCCTCACTCTTAATTTCTCACTCCTAACTGCAGTGAAGCTGCCAATTCCTCACTATTTTGGTACCAATCTTGCCCCTTTATTATCGAACCGATATATATGAGATCTTTGACATAAAATAAAGAAGCATAACTTGATACATGATATACGTCATTTTTTGTACGTCATATGTCATGCGTTTACCGTCTAAAATCATACGTCTTACGTCTAAAATCATACGTCTTAAATCATTCGTCATATGAAATACGGCTTAATTCTCAATAATCGGTTAAAATGGATTATAAGAAATAACAGCGGTCATTGTGGAGCGCGAAAGGATGGAAAAATGCAGAGAAAAAATTCACCTCAATATGTGATCAATTCCTATCAGAAGAAGAGTAAAGTAGGTCCCATTATATTATGGGCGATTGCGGGTATCATTTTCGGAGCGGGAATTGTCCTGCTTATCCTTTGGTTTACCGGTGGAAACAACGGTGGTTCTTTCAGCCTGGGCAGCATTTTTGCCAGTGCTACGCCGACAGCGACGGAAACCTTCACGCCTACTCCCACAGTACCGACTTCAACGCCGACAATGACGCCGACTGAGACGGAAACTCCAACGCCAACCTTGACGGAAACACCGGCCGGTCCGCAGATTTATGTTGTGCAGGAAGGTGACAACTGCTGGTCAATCATTTCGGAATTTGGCGTTCCGCTGGATCTGTTCCTGGCAATCAACAATCTGCCATCCAACTGCCCGATCGCCATTGGTCAGGAACTGGTGATTCCGGCTCCGGATCAGGAAATGCCGACCTCTACACCGATTCCGTTGGATCAGTTTACCTACGGACAGCAGATCGAATATGTAGTGCAGGTCAATGATTCCTATCAGGGTATTGCTTCCAAGTTCAACACCACATTGGAGTCAATTCAGAAGGAAAATAATATTGAAGATATGACTTCCTTTCCGACCTTTGGCCAAACACTGATCATTAAGGTCAACCTGGTCACACCGACTCCGTCACCGGTCCCGACCTATACTGAAGTTCCGGCAGAAGGCTAAGAGCCTCTTTCGCTGAATGTGGTATATGTGCAACCGCCCAAAAAACAGGGCGGCTGTTTTCTTGAACGTTGACATGTGCGGCAGGAACGTTTTGTGTGAGTCCCGTATGAGGATGCAGAATCGGGCTTCGAATTCAACTGAGTGAAGTTTTTACCTAATAAGGCCGGTATCACACTATTGAACGTCACAAGTGTGTCCTTTTATCCGGGCTGCTCATCATGCGGGAATTTATCGATGTCCCTGTTGGAATAAACGGCAAACGTCCGTTTCGTTCCGGGTGGAAGGTTCCCTGACTGCAAAATAAAGGGGATGTCGCACATAATTATATAGGAAAGCCTGCCGGAGGGAATGCTTCGCAGGGACGCGGCGAGCAGCGCTGCCTTGCCAGCCAAAACTTTTCCCGCGTCCTTAGGGTTACAGTCGGGGGCACGCGCTGAGCAAGCTCACG
>JAFPZX010000148.1 GCA_017417055.1 Anaerolineaceae bacterium | reverse complement strand
GTTGGGGATCAGGTGGTGCCGGTCCATGGGGTCTTTGCTGTAGCCGAAAGACGGATAGCTGCCGGTGTATTCCCCGTTCCGTGCCTTGGCCTGAAGGGCTGATCTGACTTTCCGGCTTGAGTCGCGTGCGTACCACTCGTTGATGATATTTTTGAAAGGGGCAAACTCGTTGTCTCCAGCCGCCGAATCCACATTGTCGTTGATGGCAATGAAGCGCACGTTGTGTTCGGGAAATACGACTTCCGTGTAGAATCCCGTTTGCAGGTAATCGCGGCCCAGCCGGGAAAGGTCTTTGACAATTATGATCCCGACCTGTCCATCCCCCACCAGATTCAGCATCCGTTGGAAATCCGGGCGGTTGTAATTGGTCCCGGAGTACCCATCGTCCACGAAATACTCGCAGTTGGTGAATCCGCGTTCCTTGGAAAACTGTCCCAGCAGCGTTTTCTGCGTCTGGATCGAAACGCTGTCGCCGCTATACTCATCGTCACGGCTCAGTCTGCAATACAACGCAGTAATTTTGATCTGTTGTTTTAACTTCGCCATATTCCGTCCTTTCCAAACAACAGACCCAGATGGTTCGCAGGAACATTATACTATAAATCCTTTCCTTTTTGGAGCCTTTTTTCTTCTTTTTTGGTCTGCTGTTCTGTTTTCAGTGCGGATTGGTTGACAGCTTTCTGCTGCCAGTACCAATTCCGTCCGATTCCAGTTTATCGGAAAAGGAACGGAAACACATTGAGCGTAAATTGAGCCCAAATTGAGAAAAAGGCTTGGCATTGAAAGAGCGCCGCACACATCGGACAATTGTGTCCAATGTTAATGACGCCCCATTTCACCATTTATTGCTGGTGCATAATGTCAGAGTAGTCGGCCTATTTTGTCCGAAATCTTAAACACAAGATAATAAGGGTTTGCGATGCTATCGCTCCCGGAGAATAAAAGCGATAAGTCCACTCCCTAGACCATCAAATTCCTGGTCGATAAAATAAATCGGCATTCGTGGCAATAATCACTGAACAATGCTTTCGATGCTGTACTGTCTTCACTCTTGGGGCAGGAATCCCCCACTATGCGAATTCGTAATAGATCGGCGTAGTACCTGATTCTGTTTCTCCCGTACGGAACTGAATCTTGTTGCGGATGTTTTCAATGCCCCAGTATATAATTCTCGGTAACTTTCCTTCCAACCATCGGAGAACGGATTGCATATCATCTTTCACTCCAGCAATTGATTCCAGCAATCGCCACCGCAGGCCCGCTCCAGTCCATTGCCCATGAGCAGGCCTGGGGACCCGCCCGCCGCCCCGTAGCGCGTGTTGAAAGGGGGTTGAGAACCTTCCCATCAGAATTTTAGGCCCGGAATTTCAAGTGATTTCCATTCTGCGATTTGTTCGTCTTGACTATCACTCAGGAAACCACCAATCGGCGACGTTGCGCCACGCAAATCTGCTCCATGCAAATCTGCATAGCTTAAATCTGCTCTTTGCAAATCTGCCTCGCGCAGATTTGCCCAGCTCAAATCTGCGAACTGCAAATTTGCAAAAGTCAAATCTGCGCTGTGTAAATCTGCATTGCACATTACTGCTCTATACAGATTTGCAAAATGCAAATCAGAACGTGAACCAATCTCTCCGACAAAACAGATAAAGAAGTAACGCATCATGCCACTCCGATTGACCGCCATCACATCATTCCACCAATGTATTTTTTCTTCCTTTTCCAAAATCGGCTCATACACATTTCGGTACACGATTGCCGTATTTCGCAAAATATTCATTATAGCCTCTCCATGGTTGTTCACCCCCAACCCATCGTAAAGAAGACCGTTGGTGAGAAGCTTCTGATACAGAGTTGGCAGCAAAGGATGCTCTTTTTCCCGTAGCGGGAATTCCGTTCTTTGTTGCGTTGAAACGGCGTCGCGGGCATATGCCCCGAGAAAGCGGCAGACCGTTTCATTGATCTTCCCATATTTGAACAGGTTGACCAGACGCTGGGCCATCCTGTCTGTTTTCGCTTCATCCGATCCGCTTTCCTGATAGAGCCAATTGAGCTCCCGCCGTATTTTTTCGCAGAGGAAAAAATCTCGAATGTTGTTGTGATAAAACTCCACAGGGCCGTCGGTAGAGCCCGAGCGCCAATAGCAGCACAGAGCATGAATGCGCTGTAAATCGAAGCTGTTGACATCTTTCAAACCCGCCTGGACAGCAGATTCATAAAACTGTCTGTCTTTTAGAAGTTTCTCTATGATCCTTGTTACTGTTTTTCCAGTGACAAGGAATTGACCGTCCTCGGTCTGGATCGTACTTTGATCCTCTGGCGATTCGTCAGCGCAATACATTTTGTACGCGATTTCCTCAGTGATCCAATAAAGCATGCGGCTTTTGTTCGACCCCATGGGATGGGAGGAGCCGCCCAACTGCCCCGCATAGGGCGTATTTACAACCGCGACAGTAAAAATATGGCGATAGAGAGCCCATTCATTCTTTGTCAGTTCAAAATTCGCTTTGCTGCCAATCAGCAGATACAGCGTCATCGGGGTGTCGCAGAGATTAGATACGCTGTCCTCGTCCATGGAAAGGATATATTGGGCCACTTTCTCATCCACCGCGCCGCTGTCCTTCGTGATCAATTTACGGTATCGGTTCAGCCATTCTTCGCGCTTGCGAGGATTGAAATGCTGCAAAGAAATCATTGAAAATGAAAAGGCATCCGACAGTCGTTCCACATGGATGTATTTGGGACGCGAGGTCAGAATTAGTTTGTAATCTCCGAGCAGCCAGCTACATAACTGCGAAAGCATGTTTTCACGGTCGCATACATCCTCTATCATCATGCACAGTTCGTCGAAGCCGTCAAGCAGAAAAACGGCACGGGAAAATTGCTTATCCAGTTCTTTTTTATTGAGGATTTTCAAATGAGACAGAATCGACTGGCCCAATTTAAATTCCGGATTCCCGGTTATTTCCAAATCCCGCAGCCGGATAGTCAGCAAGGGTCTTCCGGCCAGCAGGCTGGGCGAAATGGCCAGGGGGCTGCTGCCGTCTGGAGCAGTTTCGATGATTTGATGGCTGTGCTTTTTCTCCTCGAAACAGAGCATGGCGGCCAGCGTACTTTTCCCGCTGCCCGCGTCGCCCTCGATGATCAACATTTTATCTTTATCATCTCTGCAAAAACGCAGTATTCGTTCTTCCAGATCGTCCATTGGGTCGCCGAAGCCATTCCCAAGGCGCATCTCGCAGTATTCTTGGGGCACAAACAGGTTTTTTAAGTTCACGTTTTCACAGCCAGGCCAATTCTTGTGCAGAAATAGAGTCTCTTCAAAACCTTTCGCATAGGAATCGCCATCATTGTAGATGCTGTAATTATGGATGATTTTCAGCAGGTCACCCCAGAACCAGATGGTTATTTTCATATTCGATTCTTGTTCGCTCAGTTTTTGGGCAATCTCTTGCACCGTGGCTTCCCTGGCGATATCCTGGGCCGAGGTGTCCCCCTTCAGCGTTGTAGCAAGAATAAAGCGTCGGAAGAACAGCTTGCCTTCCCGCTGAAAATGGTTCTTTGCTTTGATGAATTCAGCTTCTATATCTGCTTGAAACCTCTTGTAGTTTTCCTTTGTTTCTCTATACGCTTTGCATTGGATCAAAATCGTCCAATCTTCTGAAAAAATATCAATGCCGTGCTGAACCTGTCCCGAACGGCCATATAAATGAAAGTCCTGCCCCAACTCGATTGCAGCGCAGTCCCGTACCAGCAGTTCAAATTCATGGGGGTTATCGCTCCCCGGTAGCATGTTGTCATTTAAAACATAAAATTTCTCGAGGGATCGGATGTACATGAGCCACCTCCGGAAGACCTGCTTTTCTATATTTTCACCACAGTTCGACATTCGTGAAAAGAGTGTTTTAAATCTATCATAACCCACTGGAGTAATCTTTCCAGGCATAGCGTCTGTAAAAACACTGTTTCTGATGTAGGTTAACAGTCGTGATGGGAACAGCGGGACGATTGCGCCGACAATCTCATTTGGTTATCCGTCACCTTGTGAAAGAACCGCTCCATCAGTTTTATCACACGCTTAACAACGCTGCATTCTTTACTCATAGTTTCTGAATAAAGTAATCAATGAGTTCTTGAAATTCTTTGCCAAACGGAATCAAAGAAAGCACGGCTTTTATTGCCACCTTCGAACCTGATTTGACAACATCTTTCCAGCAATTCTGAAACCCTTCTTTATTGATTCTGGCCAAAATATCAGTTGCGGATTCTTTTGCCCATTGGCTTGCCTCAGCGGCTTTCAGGCGCTCTTGAATTTGCTGCTTTGTTTCTATATCAGGTTCTCCATCAATGGGAATGCGGGAATACAATTTCATACACATTTCGATAAATTGATCCGCCCGCATCTGCAATAATTTTGAATTTAATTGATATTCTGAATACCAATTCTGCAAATCAATATAGTGCTCCACATCCCTGCGAACATTAGGATCAAGGATACTTACCTTGACCAATGCCTTTTTACCATCATACTTAGCATATTGAATACGCTCCCCAAATGCTTTTTTCCAATCGTATTCTGAATAAGGATACTGAAGCTCCTTTTTTACTTTCAAGTTTCTGACCCGAGTTTCTGGAATGCCC
>JAFPZX010000147.1 GCA_017417055.1 Anaerolineaceae bacterium | reverse complement strand
ATGTTCGGGGACCACATTGTGATCCCTTTATACAGATCACGGTCGCCGTATCGGGATTGGATGTTGTATTTGGCACGGGCTTCCGTACCGGTAGTTTCTGCCATTTTTCCCAGCAGTTCGTCGTCGAACATGGAAGCAAGTCCGATTGCCTGCGGGAACATGGTCGCGGTACCTGCACGGGCGACGCCGTGCAGGGCTTCGTTCCACCAGTTGTAAGCCGGTATGCCGAGCCGTTCAATTGCCGGAGAGATGTAATACAGCTGTGAAGCTGCTTCTTCGATGGTCATTTGGGATACCAGTTCTTTCGCCTGTTCCAATGCCTTATCCATTTTTTTCATAAAAAATCCGCCTTTCGGTGTGGTTAGTGTGCAGTGTGAAGAGTGAAGTGTGCAGAGTGCAGTGTGCAGTGATCAGAGTGCAGTGTGGAGAGTTAATTCAGATGGAAATAGAAGTAAAATCCTAACTCCTCACTCCTAACTTCTCACTCCTCACTCCAAACTCCTCATTCCTCACTTCTTATTTCTTATTTCTTATTTCTTCCTTCTAACTGCTGATATTATACCGATTTTTGATGTTCAGTTCCGTGAAGATCTGTTTTCTGGCTGGTGTGTGCCTGGAGAGGATCGCGTCAAACAGTGTGCGGACGGATTGGAATCCCTGCATGTACGGCTGCTGGTCGATGGTTGAAACGATCAGCCCGCTTTTTAGGTCCTCAATAACCGCCGGGATCAGGTCAAAGGTATAGGCTCTCAGCCGGTCTTCCTGATGCAGTTCATGAATTGCTTTCAGGCCGCCGGTGGTGCCGCCGGTGACAAAATACAGAATGTCGATCTTTTTATCCTGCTTCAGCAGACGCAGCACCTCATGATAAGATAGATCTTCATCATCTCCTGCTTCAATGTATTCGCATATGTGAATGTTTGGGTATTCTTTCAGGACGCTCTCGGCTCCTTTGACCCGCATCTCATGGGTGTAAAGGGCATGGGAACTGGTGATGATGGCCAGGTTCGCTTCTCCGTGGGTTGTCGCGCCGATAATTTCACCGGCAGTCTGACCGCTGCAGAAATAGTCGCAGCCCACATAAGCCTGGTAGTTCACATCGTCGATGTCCAGATTGCAGCAGGTTACCCGTACCCCGCTGCGGATCATATCATTCAATTCGTCACGTACCTTTGTGTCGGGAACAGGAGTGATGACCAGCCCGTCAATACCGATTTCACGCAGCTGCCGCATCTCATAAAGCTGCCGCTGCGGATCATAACCGCGGATCTTGCGGATATCAATTGAGATCCCGTAATCATGCAGGCTTTCGACCGCGGCATGGATCCCCTCAAGAACTTTGTCAAAAAAGGGATTCCCGAGGCTGTTGATCACCGCACCGAGCCGGATAGGTTTCGCGTGAGTGGCCAATGCTTTGGCGATCGTGTTCGGCTTGTAACCCATTTCGGCAGCAATTGTTTTGATCCGTGCAGAGACATCCGGATTCACTCCGCCTCTGTCGTTCAGTGCCCGGTCCACGGTCCCGCGGGACACGTTGGCCGCTTTGGCGATATCTTTGATCGTTACCGGCATTTCCTCCCTCCTTTTTAATTTCGCGGTTTCGTCCTTCGTTTCATGATGGTAAATTTGCCTGTCGGCAAATTTGGCATCGGAATTTCTGTCCTTCTGACGCCATTATTCACATTATAAGCGCAAAAAACGAATTTACAAGATGATATTATACCCGTCGTGCACGTGCACAATATCATGGAAAAATATTATGGTGATGATAATTGTGAGTCAGAAACATTGGAGACAGGCATGAGCGTCACTGCCCCGATGATTGTCTCGCAAAAATACCGATTCAGGGGTGGTAAATTTGCATATTTTAAAATTTACCCCCCTGAATCGGCATTTTTCTTACAAATTTGCTTAACCGATGATTATGAAAATATGAGCACACAAAATACTGATCTGGTAAATTGTTCCTGTTTATTTTCGCTGTTTCTCCCAACTTTAAATCACATTTTGTGATTTCAAATTGAAATTACTCAAATGTGCTCAACGCGGGCTAATACTGGTAACAATTCTCAGAGTTTCTATTCGGGACAAGTTTGAAATGTCTACAGTCCATTCCTGTCTCGTAAGTTACGACTTTCGCTCTATAGAAAACTGAGATTCTTATCACTGTTTAAATAAAACACTATTGTCATTAATCAAATCTGATTAGAAATCTGCAGATCGTCTCCCTATGCAGTCTTTTTGTTGCCGCTCTATTGAAACAAAAAGATTATGCAGGTGTATAGACACCTATTATTTTTATTGTTTATTTTTTTTATAATCTTTATTATCAGGAAAATAATTACTCCTCCAACAGTCATTTTTAGAATTGTAACAAATAAGATGATATGTATTGTTTTTTATCATAATTTCTCTACTATTAAATTACTAATTTAAAATTCTGCAATGTAAAAATCTGATAAGAAAAAAACTGTTATTCAACTTAATACTAATGTGAATTCTAAATTATATCAGCTGGGCCAAAGCTTTACATTTGACGTATAAATCTCCATTTGATTCAAGAAGTGTATTCCAAAGATTTATGATGTGTTTGAATTCTACATTCTTGAATATATATTTCCCGAAATATCGAAATAGAGTTCACTTGGCTGATTGAGTTTATCAAGTGTTTCTCTCATGGCAACACGAATTGGCGAATCCTTTCCTTGTTGATATGGTTTATCTGCTGTGATAATTCTGTTAAGGTAAGAATCTCTAGAATCAATTTTTTCAAGAGGTTTGGGTTTATATGCTGCAAGTTTACCCTGAATTTTGCTTAATCCACCGTGTAATTGCTGATCGCATTTATTTACATAAGCGATCATGTCGTTTTCAATATAATCAATATATTCCTTTGCAAAATTTTGTGAATAATATAGCTCTAACAATCCGCTTACCACATAAAGCTGTCTGGACATTTCTATGCTGTCTTTTAATTGCATTGTTTTTTCAATTGTATTGCATAAGTCAGAATAATCTCTGGAATTTTTGTTTATCGTTAGATCGAAATCGGTAATATAAAACTCTATATCCTTTATTGCAATTTTCTTTGATTCTTGAAGACTATGAATGGTGGCGCCCCTTTGATCTTCAGACATCATAATAGTGTTGTAGTTATCATGCGCATATTTAACAAACCCGATTTCTGCAATCAATTCAGCCCTTTTTTCTCCGTATAGAAAATTAAGAATATCATCCAGTTTTTGATTAACTATTTCAAGTTCGTCATTTATCTTTTTCAAAAAATATTGACCTGTTATAGCTGACATTGCTGAAAATGCACTTAATGTCACAGCTTGCATTGTCAGAGGATATAGAGATGCAGTACCAGCGAATTTACCGCTATTACGAATCATTGAGCCATATCCACCTTGTTTTAATGCGGTAAGTGTATGAGGGAGTCCTTTAGGAAAACTAACCTTATATACATTCGATAATTTATCTGCTGCCAATAACTGTGGTATCTGCTGAATCAATAAACTTATTTGCATTTTCTGTTCATTACTGACTTCTAATTTTTTGTATCGATTGTTATCTTCAAGAGAACTATACATCTCCTAAGGAATAATACTAAAATCAGAATAATCAGAAAGATTCTCAAAAGAATTCTTTACTGATATATTATTTTCAGAAAAAAATGGATTTTCTGACATAATCACTACTCTTTCTTGTATATTGATTCACCGCTAATAATTATAAATTATATCTTTCGTTTTCCGGATTTTTGAAATTAGCGGAGATTCAGCTGCGGATTCATCAAAAGATTGCTGATCACCGAGTGAAAAGCTGACTTGATCTCCGGGTCGGAATATTCCGTAATAGAGGTCAGTTTTCTTCCCGCGTCTTTTGAAGAAGCTCCGCAGTGAAATATACGTTCATCATCTGATCCGAAATCCAGAACGATATAACGGTCATGGATGATTCCGCCGGTTGTAAAAAAGTCTATGGGAATTCCCGGGAATTCTGTCCGGAAATCGGCGGCGTCACTGGCATGCAGACGGTTTCCGGTATTATCACTAAAAACCGTTACAAGAACGCCTGTTTGAACGTCTTGCAGCAGGCGAAGCGTTTTGATGTTGATGTAGTTATCAACAATAAACACAGTTCTTTTTGCCTGACTGTAAATATCAATATAAGTTTCATCAGCCTTTGCAGGTTCACCGTTCAGAATCAGAAATTCATGCTTTTCCGTGGGTTTGCCAAGATCAAGAAGAAAAGGAGAAATTTCTGAACATGTAACAACATCGCTCATTCGTTCAACAACGTTTTTGATTTGTTCATCAATTTCATTCAATTTGGCACGGCTCTGCAGCTCTTTTTCACGGTTTTGAGATACTTCCAGTTTTAATTGTGTAAACTCGTGCCTTCCGATCAAATCCTGATTCTCGATGATATAGTCCTTCATGGCGCGAAATGTACGTATCAGTGCTCTGCTTTGTTTAACAGCTAATTCTCCTTTTAGTACTGTCATTAGCATATAAACACCGGACTCGGTAAATGCTCTTGGTAATTTCCGGCGCCCGCCCCAACTTGATGTCGATTTTTTCGATATCAAGTTTTGAAATTCTTCTTTTGTTAATTGAAAGCAAAAATCATCACCCTCAAATTTTTCAGCATTATTGGTGACTTGTTCATTAAATCGTGATGTTGTGTATCCATAAATTTCCGCTAATTCATAATCCAGCATCACTTTCATACCGCGAACGAAATAAATTTTATCGCGGATGGTCTGCTCATCAATAATCGTTATTTCATTGCCGATATTTTGTGCTGCTGTTATGTTTTTTTCTGTTCTGTTCATCAACGGTTTCCCTCACCGGATCATATAAATTCATGCATTATTTTCAATTATATATCATATCAGTATCAGCAGCTGTTGAAAAAACGAGTTCTCATCAGGTGATTTTTCCCCCTTGCGGATTTGGAAAAATGAATTATGATAATTAACGAACTTCGTATTGCTGTCAGAAACAAGCGGATTATTCCGGTTGGTGAGTTTTGTTTGGGACAGAGGGGAAGGTTCTCAATGTCCCGGCAGGGGGCTGCGGAGAAGCTTCCCCTCTGTTTCATATAAAATTAAGGTATCTGTTCAGAACTTGAGCGACGCACATAGTGACAGGCAACCTTCTGTCGGCTTTGCGGCACAAGATGATAGTCCCCATGTGCTCCGTCCTGAATAGATACAAATTAAGGAGCGACTATGTTATTTATCGGTGTAGATCTGGGAACTTCCGCGACGAAGCTCCTGTTGGTTGATGAAAAAGGTGAGATTCTGAACACGGTCACAAAAGAATATCCGCTGAGCTTCCCGCAGCCGGGATGGAGCGAGCAGGAACCCTCCGGATGGTGGAACGCCTGTCTGGAAGGCATCCCCGAACTGCTGAAGGGCTTTGCGGCAAAGGATGTGGCGGCGCTTTCCGTGGCGGGACAGATGCATGGGCTGGTCGCACTGGATGAAAATGACTGGGTGATCCGCCCTGCGATCCTCTGGAATGACGGACGCACCTTCAAAGAAGTAGATTACCTCAACGAGACGATTGGGAAAGACAAGCTGAGTAAATGGACCGGGAACATTGCCTTTGCCGGTTTCACCGCGCCGAAGATCCTCTGGATGCGCAATAATGAACCGGAAAAATTCGCGCGGATCCAAAAGATCATGCTGCCGAAGGATTATGTCGCTTACTGCCTGACCGGCGTTCACAGCTGCGATTATTCCGATGCCTCGGGCATGCTGCTGCTGGATGTGGAGCACAAGAAATGGTCCCCGGAAATGCTGGAGCTCTGCGGCATTACGGAAAAACAGATGCCGGCGCTCTTTGAGAGCTATGAAGTTATCGGCACCATCAAACCGGAGATCGCCGCAAAACTCGGCCTGCCGGAAGGCGTAAAGGTCACAGCCGGTGCCGGAGACAACGCCGCTGCGGCAGTCGGAACCGGAACAGTCGGGAATGGCGCCTGCAATATTTCTCTGGGAACCTCCGGAACGATCTTCATCTCTTCCGATGCCTTCGGCGTGGATTCCGGGAACAGCCTGCATGCTTTTGCTCACTCCGACGGCAAATTCCACCTGATGGGCTGCATGCTTTCCGCTGCTTCCTGCAACAAATGGTTCTGCGAAGACATCCTGAAAACCGACGATTATGCCGGAGAACAGTCTCAGATCGATCCGGAACATTACGGACGGAACCATGTCTTTTTCCTGCCGTACCTGATGGGCGAACGCAGCCCGATCAATGACACCAACGCCTCTGGGACCTTCATTGGTCTGCGCATGGATACCACCCGCGCGGACATGGTGCTGGCTGTTTTGGAAGGTGTCTGCTTTGCGATCCGTGATTCCTTTGAAGTGGCAAAGGGATTGGGTATCGATATTTCCCGCTCGATGATCTGCGGCGGCGGATCCAAATCTCCGCTGTGGCGGCAGATGATGGCGAATGTGCTGGGAATCCCGCTGGATATCCCACAGACGGAACAGGGTCCGGGCTACGGTGCCGCGATTCTGGCAATGGTCGGGGCGGGACTGTATCCGGATGTCCGCACAGCCTGCAGCGAACTGGTCCATGTGGCTGAAACGGTAGAGCCGCAGCCGGAAATGAAAGCGCTTTATCAGGAACGTTACGACAAATTCCGCAAGATTTACCCCGCCTGCAAGAGCTTGTTTGCTGAGCTGATTTAGGTTTCAGGTTTCAGGTTATAGGTGTTAGGTTTTAGGTTATAGGTTATAGGTTTCAGGTGTCAGGTATCTTTTTTATCCTACAACCTACAGCCAATAACCTGACACCTAACCACCAGTCACCGTCTGATCCAGACCCCAGCCCCAAATCCCCAGCCACCAAAACCTACAACCTATAACCTAACACCTAACCACCAGCCCTCAATCTCCAACTCCTAAAACCTATCATCCGTCACAAAAAAAACCTGACAAAAATCATTAGACAATTTTCCGTTGTTTCGGTATCATTACGGAAAACAATACGAGAGTTCATTTTTTTAGCCTGGGTTTCGTGCTCGTACACGAACCCTGCTAAACAGTAAAAGCATTCATGCTTTTTTATTTTATTCAAAAACGTGCACGAGCACGAAACGAGAAAAGGAGTTTAAGGAACAAAATATGGCTGAATTTTTCCCGAATATCCCCAAGATTCAATATGAGGGACCTCAAAGTGACAATCCGTTAGCTTTCAAATTCTACAATCCGGATGAAGAAATCGCCGGACGCAAAATGAAGGATCATCTGCGTTTTTCCATGGCCTGGTGGCACACCCTGTGCGCCAACGGTACGGATATGTTTGGCGTCGGTACCGTGGACAAAACCTTCGGCACCAATTCTCCGATGGACCTGGCTAAAGCCAAAGTCGAAGCCGGCTTTGAAATTATGGACAAGACCGGGATCGAATTTTTCGCATTCCATGACCGCGATATCGCTCCCGAAGGTGACAACTTGGCGGAAACCAACAAGAATCTGGATGTCATCGTTGACCTCATCGAAGAAAAGATGAAGGAAACCGGCAAAAAACTGCTGTGGGACACTGCCAACATGTTCGGTAATCCCCGCTACATGCATGGTGCCGGCACATCCCCGAACGCGGATGCCTTTGCCTACGCAGCTGCTCAGGCAAAGAAAGCCATTGAGATCGGTACCCGCCTCGGCGCGGAAGGCTATACTTTCTGGGGTGGACGCGAAGGCTACGAAACTCTGCTCAACACCAACATGGGGCTGGAACTGGACAACATGGCCCGCCTGCTCCGCATGGAGATCGAATATGGCCGCTCCATCGGCTTCACGGGCAATTTCTACATTGAACCGAAACCGAAGGAACCGACCAAGCACCAGTACGACTTCGACTCCGCGACGGTTATCGGATTCCTGCGCAAATACGGCCTGGACATGAAGCTGAACATCGAAGCCAACCATGGCACTCTGGCCGGACATACCTTCCAGCATGAACTGCGTGTCGCACGCACCGAAGGCTTCTTCGGTTCCGTTGACGCCAACATCGGCGATATGCTGCTCGGCTGGGACACGGATGAATTCCCGTACAATGTTTATGACACGACCCTTGCGATGTATGAAGTTCTCAAGGCCGGCGGCTTTGACAAGGGTGGTTTGAACTTTGACTCCAAGACCCGCCGTCCGTCCTGCGGACTGGATGACATCTTCCACGCACACATCATGGGTATGGATACCTTCGCCCTCGGTCTGCGCCTGGCTGACAAGCTCATCAAAGACGGCCGCATCGACAAATTCGTTGAAGAACGCTACAGCTCCTACAACAGCGGCATCGGCAAGAAGATCGTCGACGGTACCGTAACGGTTCAGGAACTGGAAGAATATGCCCTGAAGATGGGTGATGTAAAGACCAATACCTCCGGCCGCCAGGAATATCTGGAAGCTGTGATGAACCAGGTGATGTTTAGCTAAAGAGCTCACGAGGTCTGCCTTGCTGCTGCGGCGCAGTCCGCACAGCAAGACTGCACTCCGTGATGCGGCTATGAAACCTGATGTTGATTGGGGACAACCCCACAAAGAGACAGTCCCCTGTAGAAAAGTGCTATTTGTAATGAAAATTTGTGAAAAAGATATTACACTTCAGCGCTTGACAATACAAAAGGGACTGCCGTAAAATTCTTGTAGTTTTTAAAGAATGCAAAGGTGCATTCTTTGATCAGCCCGAAAGGGCAATAGAAAAAGGAGTAATTGTAATGAAAAAAGTATTATTTGTTTTGCTTGCTCTGGCTCTGTGCCTGACAGCCACTGCCGCTTTCGCTGAAAAGGTCGGCGTTTCCATGCCGACAAAGGATCTGCAGCGCTGGAACCAGGATGGCGCCAACATGCAGGCTCAGCTCGAAGCTGCCGGTTATGAAGTTGACCTTCAGTTTGCTTCCAACGATGTTCAGACCCAGCTTTCCCAGGTCGAAAACATGATCAACAGCGGCTGCGACGTTCTCGTCATCTCCGCTATCGAAGGTTCCTCCCTGGGTTCCGCTCTGGCACTGGCGAAGGAAAATGAAATCCCCGTCATCGCCTATGACCGCCTTCTGATGGACTCCGACGCAGTTTCCTACTACGCCACCTTCAACAACTACATGGTCGGCACCATTCAGGGTACCTATGTGAAGGACGCCCTGGATCTCGACAATGCTGAAGGCCCCT
>JAFPZX010000015.1 GCA_017417055.1 Anaerolineaceae bacterium | reverse complement strand
GCGAATCTGTCAGGATATTGAGCAGTGGGGACAGAAGCATATAATCATCGATCACTCCGGTCTGGGCGCTATGCTGAGCGACATACTGGTGACAAAATACAAGAACCGCGTGACGCCGATAGACATCACCGCGGCAAACAAGACGAAGATGGCCTGGGACTTCCTCGCCATGGTGGACACCGGCCGCTGGCAGGAGCACAAGGGAGACGAGATCAACGTCCTGAAATCCAGTTTCAAACCGGGCAAAGAACCCTATGAGATTCTGAAAGAACCGGAGCTGCTGCAGCAGATGTTTTATCGCGAACTGCGGGGCTGCCGCATCGAACCCACCGGGAACCAGTCCAACGTCCGCTGGGGCGTGAAGGACGGAACCCGCGACCATGCCACCGGTCGTATTCTGCATGACGATCTGGTGATGTCCGCCGCGCTGGCGGTGTTTGAGACGAGCACGCTGCCGATCCGCAATCATATCGAGGACCTGACGGAACATTATGAGAATCTGCAAAAAATTTACGAACGGAGAATGCGCCGGGAAATGGGGCCGTATTGGAGGTAGAAGCAGGAAAATCAGAAATCAGAAATCGGAAATCGGAAATGGTATGGGGCTGGGGATTTGGGTCTGGAAAAGTAAGGAGTAAGAAGTAAGGAGTAAGGAGTATGAAGTGACTGGTGGCTGGTGACTGGCTGCTGCGTATAAAAACAATTGCTTAACTGCACTCTGAACTCTGCACACTGATCACTGACCAGTGGCCACTGATTACTGGCCACTGATTACTGGCCACTGACCACTGGCCGCTATTTATAATATTTATGATAAAATTTAATCAGGAAAGAGGAGACGACAAGGAATAAGAACCATGTACACATACAAAGCTGCCATAATGGATGAAGCCGCAATCGAACGGGCATTGACACGCATTGCGCATCAGATTCTTGAGCGGAATAAAGGTGCTGATGGATTATGCCTGATTGGTATCAGCCGGCGGGGTTTTCCCCTGGCGGAGCGGATCCGGACTAAAATCGAAATGATTGAAGGCGCGGTGCTGCCGCTCGGTGTTATGGATATCACGAATTATCGGGACGATCTGGCGCCGGACCGGGAAAATCCGCTGGTAACGGGTACTGATGTTTCCTTTGATGTGAAAGACCGGAAGGTGATTCTCGTCGATGATGTTCTGTACACCGGCAGGACGATTCGGGCTGCCATCGAGGGAATTTTTGTTCTCGGACGTCCCGCTGAGATCCAGCTGGCAGTCCTGATCGACCGCGGACACCGCGAACTGCCGATCCGTGCGGATTATGTCGGAAAAAATATTCCCACTTCCCGCAGCGAGCTGGTGGCTGTCAATCTGCCGGAGTTTGATAGGAGATATTCGGTGGAATTGTATGAAACCGGAGCTTAATTTATCAGGCGCAGGAGGAATTTTATGAACAAAAAGAAAACATTGGATGAACTGACTTTGATGGACGATTATATGTTCGTGGCTGTCATGGAAAACACAGAATTTCTCCGGCCGTTGTTGGAATTTATCCTTGGCGTGAAGATAAAAAAGATAGAATTCACGGAACCGCAAAAAACTGAAAAAAAGGGATATCAATCCAAGGGTGTCCGGCTTGACCTTTATGTTGTTGATGAAAATGGAAACATCTATAACGTGGAAGTACAGACAACGAATGAACGTCACCTGCCCAAACGAATGCGTTATTACCAGTCAATCATCGATATCAGTATTTTGAATCCGGGCGATTTGTATAATGAACTGAGAAAATCTTTTGTGATCTTTATCTGCAATTATGATCCATTCGAACGGGGAAGATATATTTATACATTTGAAAATATCTGTAAAGAAGAGCCTGACCTGACTTTTGGTGATGAAACCACAAAAGTTATCGTCAACACCCATGGGACAAAAGGTGAAATCAGCGCTGAATTAAAAGAGATCATCATGTATTTAAAGGATGAAGAAATAACAGGTAATTACAGTCAGGCTTTAGACGATGCGGTAAACGCAGTGAAAGGCAGTGAAGAAAGGAGACGGGAATATATGATGCTGAACATGAGAGATAACGAAATCCGTGAGGAAGGACGTGAAGAAGGAAAAATCCTTCAGGCAATAAAAATGTACAGAGATTTGGTTCATTACAGCGATGAACAAATAATTGAAACAGTTATGAAGGAATTTAAGCTCACAAAAAAGGAAGCTGAATCCTATCTGAAACCCGCTTTTGCATAGAATGGTTATGAATAAATTTTGAAATTTACAAAAATTTATTTTTTATGGTACAGACCTGCACTATAATTAGGAAAACGCAGATTAATTCCCGTGAAGGCGAGAGGACAATTCTGCACATCGCGCAAACCGACGCCACACCTTAATTAATCAGTGTATCCTCAGATGCAGAAGGAAAGGGGAATCCTGTCCCCGGAAGGAGTAAAACAATGGAAAATTTGAGTGATCTTGTCAGTTCCCAAAAGGGAGGACTGCAGAAATTGGTGGAAAAGATTCCCGGTATTAAAGGGTACCAAAAACTGGAAGACCGTCGTGATACCGACAAAATTGTCCGGGAAAATATCGCGCAGCGTTTCAACGAACAGTGGGGACGCATCTCCGCAATTGAAAAAGATCTTGCTAAAGGAAGTGGAATTGTTTATCTCAGCGACCTGGAATCCGCAGCGCTGAAGATTCGCCAGTTTGCGGACCGGATCAAAACGGCTGCCTATGGTTATGCCGGTCTTTTTGATGCTGTGAAAGTTGACGATATCGCTTTGCAGCAGATGTATGATTATGACCTTTATCTTTTCGACCTTGCCGACGCGGTCAAGAAATCCATCGACAAAGTAGAAGACAGCGTAGCAGCCAACGATGGGATCGATGCCGCTATCAAAGATTTAAACAAAACAGCTCAGGAATGCATTACCGCGCTCGACCGCAGGGCGGAAGTCAAACTTGGGACCCAGAACCTCTAATTTACAGGAGTATAACCAATGGCACGTGTTTTTGATGTTGTTGAATATCCGAGCGAGATGCCGGATGAAATCGTTCATCGCTTTCCGGAAACAGGCATTTGCGACCTGCGTTTCGGGTCTCAGGTGATTGTCCGTGAATCCCAGAACGCGATTTTCTTCCGCGACGGGAAAGCCCTTGACGTTCTCGGCCCCGGCCGACATACCATTTCCACTGCGAATGTGCCGCTGCTGACGAGTCTGCTGGGACAAGCGTTCAATAACCGCACACCTTTCACCGCGGAAGTATATTATGTCGCGATGCGCGAATTTGCCGACCGCAAATGGGGCACCGCACAACCGATCATCGTCCAGAACGCCGGTGTGGGTCTTGGCATGACCTTGCTGCAGGGTTTTGGTACCTACAGCTTCCAAATTTCCAATCCGCAGCAGTTTGTTACCCAAATCGTCGGCGCTACCGGCAGTTATACGATGACTTCCATTGAAAACCGCCTGCGTTCCATGCTGCTTTCCAAGCTGCAGGATACACTGGCGACCATGGCAGCCCAGGGACAGAACATCTTCCAGCTGCTCAGCCTGACGGAAGAACTGGGCACCGCTGTTCGTGCAAAGGCTCAGGATGATTTTGCCGCTATTGGTCTGGTGTTGAAATCTTTCTATATCACCAATCTCAAGCCGTCTGAAACTTCCGCGGAAGATCTGCGCGCCATGGGCATGCTCGACATGCACACCTACACCCAGCTGCAGGCTGCCGACGCGATGCGTGATGCCGCAAAGAATGAAGGCGGCGGCGCCGGTCTGACAGCCGGAATCGGTGCCGGAATGGGTATCGGCAACTATATGACCCAGGCTTTCAATATGCAGCAGCAACAGGCACAGCAGAAATCTGCTCCCGCCCCAGCTGCTACACCTGCCGCAGCCGCCGCTGATGCTCCGAGCGTGATGACACCTTCCGAAGTCGCGCAGATGCTGAAGGTTTCTGAGGAAGATATCGTCGCCGCGATTCAAGCCGGCGATCTGAAAGCCCGCAAGATCGGAAGCGCTTACCGCATCAGTAAAGAATCTGTGGATGAATTTTTGAAGGGATAAAAATCAAGGTGTCAGGTATCAGGTTCCGGGGATCAGAATTTTGGACCTCAAACTGACACCTGACACCTGAAACTTGGCATCAATTTTTATGAAACTACAGGAATACCAGCTAAAAAATATATTCAAACAATACGGCATTCCCGTACCGGACGGCCGTGTGACCTCTTATGCCCGTGAAGCTAAGCGTATCGCGGAAACGATCAATGCGCCGGTAGTTGTCAAGGCTCAGGTTTTGGCAGAGGGACGCGGCATGTCCGGCGGCATCCGTCTGGCCCGGACACCCGAGGAAGCAGAAGAATTTGCCTCAGATATACTTTCCTCCAAAATCCGGGATATCCCTGTCAGCAAAGTGCTGATCGATGAAGCCGTGATGATCGATGAGGAATATTACATTCTTATCACCTATGACCGGGCGGAACAGGTCCCGGTTCTCGTGATGTATGACAGCGGAAGCCTTTACATTGAAACCGCCGCAAATTCTTTATATGAGAATCTGGAACGGGTACGGATCGATCCGCTGATCGGGCTGCAGAAATTCCAGATATTCGATCTCGCATCCCGGTGCAATTTTCCGCAGAAATATCAGCGGAAGCTCTTCGAAATCTGTTTACAGATGTGGAAGATTTTCTGTGAGCTGGACGCACTGCTGGTTGCCATCAATCCGCTGGCAATTTCCACTGACGGGCGGCTGCTTGTCCTCGATGGAAAAATCACGGTGGATGACAACGCGTTTTTCCGTCAGCAGACCCTTTTTGATTCACAGCTCGGGACAATCAGCAACATGACCGAGTATGAGGCCCAAAAATACGGGATGTGCTACTTTAAGATGGACGGCAACATCGGCGTACTGGCAAACGGCGCCGGGCTGACCATGAGCTGTATCGATTATGTCCGCCACCGCGGCGGCAGACCGGCGAATTATCTGGATATGGGCGGCAGTGTTCATGATCAAAAGGCAGAAAAAGCCTTGCGCTTGTTGTATGAAGACCCGCGTGTGGATGCGATCATCATGAATATTTACGGCGGAAAAACCCATTGCGACAAGGTGGCTGAAGGTTTGCTGAGGTCCCTTTCCAGCAATAAACGGAAAATCCCTACTATCGTTCGGTTCAGCGGTACCAATTCCGATAAAGCTTTGGAAATGCTGAGAGGTTCTTTGATCGCGACGGTACCGGATATGCCTGAAGCTGTTGATAAAGTCTTTGAATTCATCGGAGCGCCGAGCAATGAGTATTTTAATCAATAAGTCTACCCGGGTGATCGTTCAGGGTATAACCGGCCGCGAAGCCGGTTTGCATTCCCGCGATATGCTGAATTACGGGACGCAGATCGTTGCCGGTGTTACGCCCGGAAAAGGCGGCAGCTGGGTTTTGGATGAAAAAGTCCCGGTATTTGACAGCATGAAACAGGCAGTTGAGGCTACCGAGGCGAATACGTCCATCGTCTTTGTCCCGGCTCATCAGGCTACTGACGCGCTTTATGAAGCTGCGGATTCCGGAGTGGAGCTGGTCATTTCCGTAACGGATGGGATCCCTGTGCAGGACATTATCAAAGTTAATGCCTATATGAAAACCAAAGGTGTCCGGCTGCTTGGTCCGAACTGTCCGGGGGTGATCAATCCCGGGGAACAGAAGGTCGGGATCTATCCCTCTGACTGTGTGATCCCGGGACGAATTGGTGTTGTCAGCCGCTCCTCTACGATTGCCTATATGACCATGGACCGCATGAAACGTGCCGGACTGGGCGTAAGCTCCTGTGTGGGAATCGGAGGCGATTTGATTTGCGGGACCACGTTTGTGGACGTTCTCGAGATGTTCGAGGTGGATCCTTATACCGACAAGGTTCTGTTGATGGGTGAAATCGGTGGACTTGAAGAGGAACGGGCTGCCAAATATGTAGCGTACCAGATGAGCAAACCGGTGGTCGCTTATGTCGCCGGGATGAGTATTCCGGAAGGAAAGCGTACTACGCATCCGGGCGCCTTTATCGAGGGCGGCATCGGTCTTGCCCGTGAAAAACTGGAAGCCTTCAAGACAGCCGGGATTAAAGCGACGTCAAACTGGATGGAGTTGATCGATTTACTGAAATGAGTTATTACGACCGGCGGCTCCTGACCGCACCTGATTGGATGAAAGACTTTTCCTGTATTGCGGGAGATTGTCCGGAAAGTTGCTGCCAGCGGTGGAATATTGATGTTGATTCCGGTCACGCGGAATCGTATACTCATTTGGGTGATCCCGAACTTCAATCAATTCTGGACCGGCTGCTGCATAAAATCCGGGTGCGGCATCCGGGGAAAAGACATGTGGAAACATTGTATCGGCTGCAGCTGCTCAAGGAGCCGGATGAACGCTGCCCGCTGCTCAATGAGAGAGGGGAATGCCGCCTGCAAAAGAAATACGGGGCGTATATCCTGTGCGATACCTGTTATTTTCATCCGCGTACTTTTTGGCAGATCGATGATCATCTTTGCATGAGCGCCTGCCTCTCCTGTCCGGAATGTGCCCGGCTTGCGCTGCTGCATCGGGAGCCTGCCGCATTTCTCAGTTTTGAGGCAGAAATCGATCCCGGTGCGGAATGGCTTGTGACTTCGCTGATGACTGATCCTGACGCGGCAATGCTGATGCGGAACCGGGAAACAGTCGTTGCATCTCTTTGTATGCTTTTGCAGCAGCGTGGTTTTTCCATCCGTCAGCGGCTGGCACGTGCGGTTTGCTTTCTGAAAAGGATCAGTAAGCTGCCCCATCCTGACGGGGACGACATCCGAAAACTTGCAGAGAAGATGGACGCGGTGATGGTTCCAATCCGGGAAACGGAAGATCCAACAGGCCTGATGAAGGTTTATCTTGCGGTTTTTGACCCGGTTGGAGAAGCTTTGGAAAAGGGAGCTCAGGGAGCGGCAGAGTTTACCCGTCTGCTCGCGGGCGGAAGGGATGGGTATGCATCTGTTCTGGCCGGAAATTATTCTGAAGGATGCCGCATCATGGAGCCGTTTTTGATTCAAAATGAGCATCTCATTGAAAATTTCATGGTCCATTATGTGTTTTCTGACAGCTTCAAGCAGTTTTATCGCTGTCAGAACGGTCCGCTGAGCGTTCCGGATATTCTGCGGCATGAAGCAGCGCTGCTGCGGGTCTGGTATCTTTTTCTGCGGGTACAGCTGGCTCAGACTGCTTTGATGAGCCAGGGCATGGATGAAGCCCGTTTTCTGAAGACCGTTATCAGCGCAGACAAAACCTGGTGGCACTATCCGGACTGGTTTGCCCGCTGCGCTGACCGTTATGCGGATTTGATGTTTATTGGAGACGGGAAACCGGGAAACAGTCCGGTTCTCTGTTGAGAAAAGAAAAAGGCGCCGACGCGCCTTCCTTGCAAATTGACCTGCGATGATCAGTGTTTAGCGGCAGTTTTCTTCGCCTATCGTACAAATTTCAGATTCCGGAGCCTGAACAACAGCAGCGGGAACATCCGAAACAGTGACCGGGGCGGGCGCTGAAGCCGTATTTTTCATCTCAAGGATTGGGGTCACATTGATCAGATCCATTACGTTCCGATCTGCAAAAACCCATCCCGTTATAAACAAGACTGAGAGGAAAATCGCGATGATCAGCGCGAACATTTTTTTGTCTTTACACATTATTGCACCTCACAATGTCCTTTTCCCTTATTTAGTGCAAGGATAGTACCAAACATAACGGTGCTAATCATACACTATTTTGCGGATTTGGGGATTCAGTGGTCAATGATTTGTGATTATTGTTCAGCGTCTACAAATTGGCTATTGACGAAAGTCTTTTTTTCTTGTATACTATGAAATAGTAGAACAGGATTAAATTATTTAGAATATTCTGAGGAGGATATCATGCAGCTCCCTTATGGTTTATGGAACGGACATATTGACGCGGATCTGGTCGCGAACCGGGCTCGTGTCTCGGATTTGAAATGGAATGATGACAGCAGCGGTTTGACATTTACCGCAAAATCAGATTTATACCGCAAATTGAAAGGTCAGCCGCTCGAAAAAGTGGAAACCGGAAAAGCAGTTTACGGCAGTGTCGGATATGGAGGTGGTGATTTTGATGTACATGGAGATCTGACAGTATTCTGCTCCGGAAGCGATGGGTTGTTCTGTGTCCGCAAGGGGTCTGATCAAGCAATTCCTTTGACGAATGACCGATTTGACCGCTCGACACCGGCAATCAGTCCCAATGGAAAATATGTGGCCTATGTTACATCTGACGGGAACCATGACCAGATTGCATTGCTTGATTTACAGAATTATGACTGGCCTCGGATTTGGGTCAAAGGTGCTGATTTTTATATGCAGGGGGAGTGGAGCCCGGATGGCAGCTGCTTTGCCTGGGCGGAGTGGGATCATCCGGAAATGCCCTGGAGCGGATCCCGTGTGATGCTGGCTGATATCGAACCGCAAACGATGGAGCTGAAAAATATCCGCTGTATCGCAGGGGGAACAAATGATCCTGCATCGCAGCCGCATTTTTCTCCTGACGGGAAAAAACTCGCCTTTATTGCTGCTTCCGGTGACTGGGAAGATCTTGTTATTTACAATCTCGAAAGCGGAGAGAAACGGACACTGATCCATGGCAATGGTTTTTCTCTTTCCGTACCGGCCTTTACACAGGGTAATTGTTCTTATGGCTGGTTTGCGGACAGCAGCCGGATCGCTTACACCCGGATTCGCGATACCGTCAGTGAGATTTGGAAATATGATCCGCTGAGCGGCATTGATCAAAAAATCTCGCCGGATCATCTGACTTCTTTTGAACAGGTCCGTGTTTCAGCAGACGGTGCTGTGGCTGCGATTGCTGCCGGACCGCTGGACTTTTCCCAGGTTATTGTGATGTACCGGGGAGATTATGAGGTCGTTTACCGCGTCAATGATTTGAAGCTTGATCCCTCTTTTGTCTCCCTTCCGCGTGAAATCAGCTGGAAGACAAAGGGCGGGACGATGGTTTACGGGCTGTATTATCCACCATGCAGTCCGGATTACGGATGGCATGGCGCTCCGCCGGCTATCGTACAGATCCATGGCGGTCCTACCGGGAAAGCAGACCAGAGTTTTTCTGCTGAAACTGCTTATTTCTGTTCGCTCGGTTATGCTTATGTTCGTCTGAATTATCGCGGGTCAGCAGGATACGGACGCAGCTATCTTGAAAGTCTCAACGGTCATTGGGGAGAGTATGATACGGAAGACGCAGTGTCGCTTGCGAAGTATCTCGGTCAAAAAGGGCTTGCAGATCCAAAACGTCTGCTTATCACCGGCGGCAGCGCGGGCGGCTTTACGGTATTGAATGTCCTCACGCAATATCCGGATGTTTATGCTGCTGGTGCTTCGCTTTACGGTGTTTCCGATCTGTTCGGGCTGGCGCGGTCTACCTGGAAACTGGAACTTCATTACACAGAAAGTCTGACCGGAAAACTGCCTGAGGCGGAAGAGAAATATTATGCCTGGTCTCCGCTTTATCATGCGGAGAACATTGCGGTACCTCTGGCTATCTTCCAGGGTGACAAAGATGTAGTAGTGCCGAAGGAACAATCCGAAGGACTGCTGAGCCGTATTCACGTCCCGCATGTCTTCAAACTTTACGAAGGGGAAGGCCATGGTTTCCGCAAACCGGAACACATCAAAGATTATCTGATTACTCTGCATCAGTTTTTGCAGCAGTATTTGTGACCGGAGACGGTTTTTGGGATGAATAAATTGGAATCAAGTCTGAGGTAATGACGGAGCCGCTGTGAGTGAAAAAATCCATCTGACTGCTCAGGAGCGTTTTTCTCTGCCGGATGATGAACGGCAAAATGTTATCCGTTTTTGTCCGAAATGCGGAAGGGAGATACCGTTGGACCGGAAAATATGTGCTTTCTGTGAAAATACCGGAAAAATTTCCCGTCCGATTTTGCCGAAAAAGTTAAAAATCAAATTGGTTTTCCTGATTTCTGTTGTCTTCCTTTTTCTGCTCCTTTTGGCGCTCTTTTTGACACGCAAAACAGGACTCAAACCTGATTTTCCGGCTCCAGCGTCTCCGGTGAGAGGAACGGCTGTCTCAGTTACGGTGATTCCATAAAATTGCTGTGTTTCTGAAAGATTCTAAGTTCTATCTAAGGTTAATGGCGTATGATAACAAATAAAGAAATGAAAATGTTCGTTGGAACAAAGAATCGAAAGGAAATAATTGACCTTATGAAAAAGGTTTTGCATATTATCATTATTTTTAGTTTATTGCTGACTTGTGTTCCTGCTTTTGCACAGCAGGGGAATCCGCCGGAGCCTCCGTCCGGAGGAATGCCGGAGGGTACACCTCCGGATGGTTTTGGCGGCGGTATGGGCGGCCCCGGTGGAAAACCGGATGGAAAAGGCGGTCCCGGAGGAATGCCAGGCGGTATGTCCAGTTTTTCCGGAGAATATGACGCGGTGCTGACTATCAACAGTGATACTGTTTTAAACCAGAACTTGGAATCGATCGGAAGTGATGAAAATGCGCTTCTTGTGACTGACGGGAAGGTCAGTTACAGCGATGCTTCTGTGACCCGGGTCTCAAGTGACTCGACCGGCGGAGACAACAGCAGTTTTTACGGTGTCGGTGCGGCTGTGCTGGCAACAGGCGGCGTACTGACCATTGACAATGTGAGCATTGATACGGATTCAGCCGGTGGCGCCGGTGTGTTCTCCTATGGTGATGGGGTCGTTTATGTCTCCAACAGCACGATCAACACCGAAAAAGGAACATCCGGCGGGATCCATGTGGCCGGCGGCGGCAAACTTTACGCGGCAAACCTCACCATTAACACCAATGGCGGTTCATCTGCTGCGATTCGATCAGACCGCGGTTCGGGTACAATGATCGTTGACGGCGGCAGTTATACATCCAATGGCTCCGGTTCTCCGGCAGTTTATGTCACTGCGGATATCACGATCAACAACGCTGAGTTGACAGCGACCGGTTCCGAAGCGCTTTGCCTTGAAGGTCTGAATACTGTCCGCCTTTATAACAGTACGCTCACCGGGAACATGCCGGATCAGGAACAGAATGACAATACATGGACAGTGATTTTGTATCAATCCATGAGCGGTGACAGCCAGGTCGGCCAGGGTACGTTTACCATGAGCGGCGGCAAATTGATCAGCCAAAATGGCGGCGTCTTCTATTCAACCAACACTGAGAGTGAGTTTGTCATCAGCGATGTTGAAATTGAAGCGTCTGAAGATTCGGAATACTTCCTCCGTGTGACTGGCAACACCAATCAGCGCGGCTGGGGAAGCAGCGGCAGCAATGGTGCCAATACTAACTTTACCGCAATCGCCCAGCAGATGAATGGCGATGTGATTTGGGACAGCATTTCAACGCTTGATTTCTATTTGACACAAGGCAGTGTGCTGACCGGTGCCGTTATTGATGACGAGTCCTGCGCCGGCGTGGGTGGAAATGGATACAGCCGTGTTGTGATCGATAATACTTCCACCTGGATCGTGACCGATAACAGTGTTGTGACAAATCTCGAAAATGCGGGAACGATTGTGGATCCGTCAGGCAATTCTGTGACGATTCTCGGAACCGATGGAACGATTTACGTTCAGGGTACAGGAGAATACACCATAACGGTTTCCTCGTACATAGCAAATGCTGATCTCGAAGGAGCCGGTACCATCGATCCTTTTGAGGAACATAATACTTTGTAAGTTCGTTAAAACCATATCTCCTCTAATCATATGTCACCCGCCCTGCTGTAAAGCAAGGCGGAGTGACGTTTAAGTACAGGTTGATTGGACAAAGCTATAGTAAAATTGGATAAGAAAAAGTCAGGAGAAAAGATATGAGATTTCTGGTTGTGGGATATGGTTCTATTGGCAGACGTCATCTGCGGAATTTGATTGAATTAGGACAAAAAGATATCGTTTTGCTGCGCTCTCACAAAAGTACGCTGCCGGATGATGAAATCAAAGATATTCCGGTTGAGACTACAATCGAAGCCGCATTGTCGCACCGTCCGGACGGGGTGATTATAGCCAATCCGACGGCTTTGCATCTGGATGCCGCGATCCCTGCCATGAAAGCAGGATGCGCGGTATTTATGGAAAAACCGGTATCTGATTCTTTTGAACATTTATCCGATTTGCAGGATGCGATGAGCTGTAACAGCGGTCGGTTTCAGATGGGCTTCCAGTTCCGTTTTCATCCCGGATTGAGCCAGATGCTTTCAATGATTCGTTCCGGGCGAATCGGGAAGCCGCTTTCTTTTCGTGCGGAATGGGGTGAATATCTTCCTGGTTGGCATCCGTGGGAAGACTATCGCGGCAGTTACAGTGCCCGCAAAGACCTTGGCGGCGGAGTTTTGCTCACACTTTCTCATCCGCTGGATTATATCCGCTGGTTTTTTGGCGATCCTGAATGGATTTGGGCAATGAACGGAAAAATCAGTGAACTGGATCTGGATGTGGATGATATCGCGGAAATCGGTTTGCGGATGGACAATGGTATGATTGGTAGTATTCACCTCGATTATTACAGCCGGCCGGCACGGAACGGGTTGGAAGTTATCGGCAGTGAAGGACGTTTGGCCTGTAATAATCTGGACGGCGTTCTGACACTGGCAATGCCGGATAGTTCTGTTGAACAAATTGCTCCGGATCCGGTTTATGACCGCAATAATATGTTTTTAGAGGAACTGCGTACGTTTATCAAGATCACTGCCGGAACAGAAAAGCCTTCCTGCACATTGGAAGACGGGATTGCTGTACAGCGCATGGTGGAACTGGTCCGCCGTTCCTGGAGTGAAAAACGTATTCTCAGTTATAGGGAGAATTAAGCCGTGTCCGGGAAAAAACAGCGTAACTTTGACTGGCTGATCTGGCTGTGGTTTGTTTTCCTGGCCATTTTCTTCACGCGTCCGCTCATTTTGAAAATGGAAAATGAGGTCGCCGGTGAGATTGGCGATAATATTTATTTTATCTGGATGATTGGCTGGGTCAAAAAAGCGTTGTTCACATTGGGCGTGGATCCTATGAATGTCTGGTTCCTCAACTATCCGGAAGGCTGGAATATGGCTCATACCGAGATCACGCCCGCGCAGCTGGCTTTTGGACAGATTTTTTCCTTTTTGGGCAGTGAGACTTTTGCTTACAATGCTGTTATGCTGCTGAGCTTTGTCCTTTCCGGCGTCATCACCTTTTATTGGTTGCGTCACCTGAGCGGTTCGGCTGCTGCCGGGTTGCTGAGCGGTACTATTTTTGCCTGTCTGCCGTACCGTCAGGCACATTTCCTCGCAGGACATCTCAATCTCTCCGGGACGCAATGGCTGCCGCTTTTCTTTTGGGGCTGGTTTGATCTGCTTAAACCGGGTGAAGAGCGTAAAGTTCGGAAAAAGCCTGCTTTGTTGGCCGCAGCCGGATTGGGATTAACTGCGCTTACATCGCAATATTACTTCTTCATGATGGTGATTGCAGCCGGGTTTCAGATGATCTGGATGATTCTGATCCATGACCGGAAAAAATTGAAGAATGGTTTTTTTTGGAAAAGCTTTGGCTTGTTTCTTTTGTTTTCAATTCCGCTTTTACTGGTTGCGGAACTTCCTTTTCTGCAGCTTGCCGGAGCAGGCGGAATGCCGGACCGTGATTGGGGCGGCGTTCGCATGTATTCCGCCGGGCTGAGTGACTATCTGCTGCCCGGTACGACTCATTTCTTATCTGGCAAATGGGTCGGAAGTCATTTCAACCGCGATATCTGGATCGAGGCAACATTGTATGTCGGGTTTGTTTCCCTGGCTTTGTTTTTGTACGCTATGCTCACCCGTGGAAAAAAGCACCGCTGGGAGCGGCAGATGCTTGTCACAGGCATTGTAATCGCTGTTGTTCTTTCTATGGGGACTGATCTTCATTGGAACGCGAAAGCTATAGAATTAACGCTTCCCGGATTTTTAGCAGAGAAACTGGGGCGGGAAACGATGCCAATCCTGCTGCCGGGCTTCTTTTTCTTCAAATATTTCCCGTTTTTTGCGAAACTCCGGGCGATGATGCGATTCGGAGTATTTGCCCTGCTGTTTGTTGCTGCCGGCGCCGGGTATGCGCTGCTCGGAATTGAAAAATATTCTGAAAGGAAACAGTCAATTCTGATTGGCGTCGTTCTTTTGTTGGTGATACTGGATTTTCTGCCCCGGACACAGACTTCCTTTTCAGAAATCAGTGCCCGTCCGGTGGATGAGTGGCTTTCCAAACGTTCGGAGAATGGGTCTGTTATGCGGTATCCATTCTATCTGAATGATGACCAGGCGGGAACTTATTACACGCTTTATAATGAAAAACCTTTTATTGGCGGTTTTTTCAATGCCTTCCCTACGGAGCAGTATCAGCGTATCCGCGGCGTGATGGATGGTTTTCCTTCAGAAGAGAGCCTGAACCTTGCAAATGAACTGGATGTATCTTTTTTCCTTGTTGAAGAAGGTGAATTGGTACAGGCGATCTATGAGGGAACAGTCCCCTGGGGATCTCCCGAGGAACTGTACAAAACGGCGGAAGCATTAGGACTCAATTGTGAGGGCATATTTGACGGAATTTATGTTTATACACCGGCGAATAAGGAGTGATATAACGAATAATGTACGGATATACGAAGAGTTATAACAAAAAACAAACCGGTACGTGGATCATCGCGGCTCTGATTTGCGCGGCAGCGGGTGCAGGAATTTTGTTTATCAGCATGTCACAGGGAGTCGGTGTCGGCGGTGATGCAACCATTTATATCACCAGTGCGCGGAATCTCCTTGCAGGGAAGGGTCTTGGACTCATCAATGCTGCCGGTGATTTTCGCCTGATCCCTTATTTCCCGCCGTTTTATTCGCTGGTTCTTGCATTCTTCGGGCTTTTCACATCAAATCTATCTTTTGTGGCACTGGTCCTAAACCTCATCTTTTTTGCCGGTCTGATTTTTTTGCTGACATTTTGGACACTGCGGATATCCGAACGTTTGTTTCCGGGATTACTGCTTGGATTATTGTTGGCCGGTTCTCCGATAATGATCCCCGCATACTCATGGGCAATGTCTGAACCATTGGCTATTTTACTGGGTTTTGGAGGATTCATTCTGCTGGAAAAAGGCTTGATCGAAAACAGGCGTCTGCTGTTTTGGATTTCTGCTGCCCTGTTGGGTCTGTCTTTTTTGACACGCTATTCTTCCGCAGCATTTATCGGGGCAGCTGTGCTGCTGATTTTATTCTTTGAGGGTGAAAGACTTAAAGATCGTTTTCTTTCCGCTGTTTGCTTTGGCGGAATTGCTGCTGCGCCAATGATCGTATGGCTGGTGATGGATTTTACCCAAACCAATACGATTTCGTCCCGATCTATGATAAGCGGCAGATTTGGAGAACTGTGGGAAGCCTTTATCCCGAAAATAAAGCATGTTTTCACGCTTTGGATCATGCCGGAATCGCTTTCCGTGACAATGCCTGATATTTTGGCTTCAATTATCTCCGTCTGTATAGTTTTGTTTTCCATTGGTTTTCTTGTGGGAGCTGTGATTGCGCTACGCGGCGGTACGCAATATCCCCGTTATGCGAGAATGTTTTTCCTGCTTGCATGTTTTAATATTGTTTACCTGCTGCTGATTGTTTATGTTTCGCTGAACACCTATCCTCCGATTACAATCAATACCAGAATGTTGCTGCCTGTGTATGTGTCAAATTTCTGGATGATCTATTTGCTGTTCTGCCTGTTTGAAGAATATAATCATCGTCTTTCCCGTTCTTTTATCTTCAATACAGCTTTGTTCCTTTTTACAATTTTCAATTGTTACCGGGGAGTTCGAATTGCCAATCAGAATGCGATCGATGGACTTGGATATAACTCCACAGCATGGAAGAATTCCGAAACAATTGCGTATATTCAGAAAAATATTTCGGAAGATACGCCTATCGTTACAAACGAGGAAACAGCGTTACTGTATCTGCTCGATCGAAAGTCATGGCCGATGCATGAAGTTTATGTCAGCGAACCGGATCGGGTTTATTACGCATATGAGAGTGATTTTGGTATAGAAAACGATTTGAGCCGTCAGGCGTTCCGCAAGGGAAATGCTTACCTGGTCGTTTTTGATTCATTTGAAGACCAGATGGCGGATATATATGGAGAAAAAACGCATGATCGCATTACCGCTCTTTTTGAAAACCTCAACATAATTTTTGATGGAGATGACGGTATGGTTTATGTTATGAAAGAAGGGAACTGATGCTGATCTTTTTAGGAGTATTGGGTCTGCTTCAAATTACAATCTTGCCGGGACTGCTTATCCGAAAGTACTGCGGTTTGCACGGTGGGATCCTCGAGCAAATGATTCAGTTGTTCCCCCTAAGCCTGATCGCCAATTATTTGTTTATTTTCGCGCTGGCTGCATTGCATCTTTATAATCGTGCTGTATTATTGGCATTGATTATTATTGAATTGATTTTGCTTGCATTTTCTTACCGCAGGTTTCTGCAAAGCCCGCTGCGTGATGTGTTCAGCACTTTTTCTGATGGATTTCTTGCAGAACTGAAGCCATTGAGAGATTTTTTGACAATCCATACTGAAAAAGTTTCAGAAATTCTAAAAAAATGGGTTTGGGTGATAAGCGGGTGTTTTGCTTTGTCAGGTGTGATCTGGGGCTTGCACCTTTGCCGTTTGAATTTCGGGACAGTTTTCAGCGGTTGGGATACTTTGTTTTCCTGGAACAGATACGCGGAGATTTGGTCCGACGGGACGGTCCCGAATGTTAGAGGAATGTATCCACAGCTTGTCCCTGCGAATTGGTCTGTTTCCTATGTCCTTCAAGGGAACGGAGCGGTACAGTTTTTCAATACGCTCACCCCGCCGCTGTTTTTCCTGATGATAGAGCTGATGTTGTTTGACCTGGGTTTTCAGCGGAGGGATTGTGGCTTCTTTATAGCGGCTGTGATTAGCCGGTTTATGATGAAAAAGCTGCTTGGAGACGGTCTTTTTGACGGGTATATGGATGTTCCTGCTGCGGCTATGGGTCTGCTGAGTTTTTACACTCTTTTGAAAGCGGAAAAGCGGGAGCTGCCATGCCAAAGAAAGGCCATCATTTTGTCGGCCATTTTTGCAGCAGGAGCTGCAGTCACCAAACAGAGTGGCTTGATCACAGTTCCTGTAATCATTTTGGCATGGCGAATATTATTTCCCGAAGCTGTCAGAAGTTTTTCCGGCAGGCAATGGCTTGGAATATCCGCCGCTGTTCTGGTAATCATAGCGCCCTGGTATCTGCATTGCATGCTTTACAATACACAGGGAACTGAGCGGGAATTAATCGCACATGGAATTGTGGAGTTTAATGAAAGCTATGATATTCGTCACAGGCTCAGACTGGCAGCTGATACGCTAGGTAAATATGCTGTTTGCTTCCTTGTCGGTTTGATAGGATTGTGTTTTGTTCCGAAACGCTATCGACTGATATTCTCATTGATGGTCTGGCCGCTGACAATAATCTGGGCAATTTTTTACAGTTATGACGCACGGAATCTGGGACTTGCCTTACCATTTGTGTCTATGCTTTGTGGATTAGCTGTCTCTGGATTTGGTTCTTTTCTGATGAGATGGTTTGCAAGACTGAGAATGTTCAGAATTTCCTGGATTGTGTTTGGAATTGCGGCTGCAGTGGTTTTGATTTTCGCTCTGATTCATTTTTTTCCAAACCATAAACTGCAGGAAGATCAGCGTACAAAGCAGAAAGCCTTGTTTGGAGAACGCCTGAATAATGAGCTCATTTACGATATTTTTGGCGAAAGCCATAATGGATATGATATTTATACAGATTATCCGGCCTGGTTCCTGCCCGGATATGAGGAATGCTGTTCTTCCGCTGAATTAACAGACACGTTTCAGGTTAGATCCGTACTGGAGCAGGACAAAATCAACTGGATGCTGCTTCCTGTTATCATGCCGAACAATACTGATCCGTCCAAAGAACTTATCGAACATTGCATTGCGGACGGGAAATGTGAACAGGTCCGCTGCTCAGATGGGTATTACAAATCCTACTGCCTTTATCAGATTCACCGCTGAAAGGAGAAAACCATATGCACATCGTAATCACAAATGATGACGGAATCCAGGCACCGGGAATTCACGCTTTAGCAAAGGCTGCACGGAATTTTGGTAAAGTAACCATCATTGCTCCCGACCGCAACTGGTCTGTTTGCGGACATTCCAAATCTATTGGGCGTCCGCTGCGTGTCGATCCCTATGACTTTCCCGAAGCGGATGCTGCCTGGGTTACGGATGGCAGTCCGTCCGATTGCTCTGCGTTAGCCGGGCTTGGTTTTTTGGAAGAACCTGTAGATATGCTGCTTTCTGGCATCAATCCAACACCGAATCTCAGCCAGGATTTCACATATTCCGGAACGGTGATGGCTGCCGCGGAGGCAACTTTTTGGAATCTGCCGGCAGCAGCGTTTTCGATCGATTGCCCACGCATGAAGCAGGAACTTATTGATTTCAGTCCTGCGATTTGGGCCCTTCCACGCATTATTGATTATCTTCGTAAACACACTCTTCCGAAATTTACTTTTCTGAACGTTAATTGTCCGAATCTGCCTTTGGAGAAAATTCGTGGGATTCGTGTCAGCAGGAGCGGTACCCGAATCTACAATGACATTCTGATCCGAAAAAAAGATCCCTTCGGTCGTCCTTATTACTGGTTTGGCAGCGATGCACCGGAAAACACGGATGAAGAGAATACTGACGGAAAGGTTATGAAAGAGGGTTATATCAGTGTCACCCCAATCCGGCAGGATATGACTGATTACGAGGTGCTGGGAAAAATGCTTGTCTGGGACTGGGAGACGGGAGCCTCTCTATGAGTAAGAAAGACCTTCAGAAAGTGGTGATCCTTGGGACCGGGGGAACGATTGCAGGTGTTGGCGAACCGGGAATGACAACCGGCTATTTCAGCGGAGGCATGGATATTGAAGCGCTGATCACTGGCGTTCCGGGGTTGAAGGATCTGGCATGGCTGATTGGGGAACAGATTGCCAATGTCAACAGCGACGATATTACGCAGGAAGACTGGCTGCGGCTCACTCGGCGGATCAATGAGCTTGCGCAAAGGGATGACATCGCAGGATTTGTCATTACACACGGTACTGATACGCTGGAAGAAACCGCCTTTTTCCTGAATCTGACCGTAAAAACCAAAAAACCGGTGGTAATTACGGGGGCGATGCGTCCGGCAACAGCGCTCAGTCCGGACGGCCCTTTCAACCTCTATCAGGCTGTTGCGCTGGCTGCCAGTCCAAAAGCAGTTGGAAAAGGCGTGTTGGCCGTTTTTTCTGACGCGATCTATTCAGCTCGGGATGTTCAGAAAGGGAGTACGTTCCACGTGGATGCGTTTTCTTCGGATGATTTTGGCTGTCTGGGCTATATTCGGGATACAAAACCTTATTTTTATAACGCACCGGTGAAAAAACACACTATTGATTCTGAATTTGACCTGTCTGATTTCACAGAGCTGCCAAAGGTAGCTATTTCTTATTTTCATGTCGATGCCGACCCGGAAACGCTGCGTTTCCAATATATGAAGTCAGACGGTTTGATTATTGCCGGTGCCGGAAACGGCGAAATGAGCCTGAAATGGGAACAGGAAATGCGAAATTTTGAACAATTTGGGAAACCAATCGTCATTACTTCACGAATCCACGACGGAATTGTCACGCTCCATCGTCCGGTTCCTTCCAATGTCCTCTCCGGGGATACACTGAATCCGCAAAAAGCCAGAATTCTGCTGATGCTGGCATTGACGAAGACAAATGATATCCAGTCAATCCGCGACATTTTTGAAAGCTATTGATGGTAAAAACAACAGTGACAGATTCCCATTCCTTATTTTTCTCTACTGATTCCTGATACCCGTTATAATTGCACCATGCTGAATATGAATCCTGCTTTATTGATTTCCCGCGTAATAACGCTGCTGATAGCGTTTACGTTCCATGAGTACAGTCATGCACAGGTCGCTGTGTGGCTGGGAGATGATACGCCGCGGTTGGATGGACGGCTGTCCTTCAATCCCCTGCGCCATCTGGATCCGTGGGGCTGTCTCCTGTTGATTTTCGCGGGGTTCGGCTGGGCAAAACCGGTGCGGATAAATCCGTACGCTGTTACCCGCAAAAACAAGGCCGGAATGATGCTCGTTGCGCTTGCGGGTCCCTGTGCGAATTTCCTGCTGGCAATCATCGGAGCGGTGCTGCTGCGGTCCGGTGTGATCCGAACGAATGCTTATCCCTTTGGGCTTTCATGGATGCCGAGACCGGCTTATTTTCTGAGTCAGTTCATCTGGACGAACCTGAGCCTGATGGTTTTCAACCTGATCCCGCTCGCTCCGCTGGACGGGGAAAAGGTTGTGGGGTATTTTATCCCGGAGTCTTTCCGGGAAACCTGGTACAGGATCCAATCACAGGGAACAAAGATCCTGATGCTTTGCTTCTTCGTTCTGCCTTATCTGGGCGTAAATTTTATGGACAATTTTGTCGGCAATCTGAGTTTTGCGCTTTACCGGCTGCTGGTGGGGCGATAGAATCCTGACGGAGGAATTACGGAAGAATCGGAAGAGAACGCTCCTTATTACTGCTATATCGTCCGCTGCAGCGACGGTACGCTTTATACAGGTATCACAAACAACCTTGAACGGAGGATCGCCGTCCATAATAAAGGGAAGGGCGGCGCATACACTGCCTCACGATGCCCGGTCGAACTGGTATTCAGTGAGCTCATCGGGGAAAAAGGTGACGCACTCCGCCGGGAATTACAAATCAAATCCTTGACGCGCAGCCAAAAACTGTCGCTGATCAACAGGGAGGAAAATGGAAGAAAATAAGTTTCATTCAGGCTTTATCTGTGTAGCAGGCCGCCCGAATGTAGGAAAATCGAGCCTGATCAATTTGCTGCTGGGGCAGAAAATCGCGGCGGTTTCGCCCAGACCTCAGACGACGCAGCGGGTACAGCTGGGCATTTTGAGCGATGAAGACTGCCAGATGATCTTTATGGACACACCCGGAATCCATAAACCGCTATCCAGGCTGGGTGAAGTGATGAACGAGGCCGCCATCGCAACCATCAGCGATGCTGACTGCGTGTTATGGATCGTGGATGTTTCCGGAAAACCCAACAAAGAGGATGAAATTGCCGCAGAGCGGATCAAGGCCGGGGGACCGGAGGAAAAGGTCATCATGGTCCTGAACAAATGCGATCTGGTCAAACCAAACCAGTTGGCCGAGAACGAAAATTTCTATAAAAAACTCCTTCCCGGGGCAAAACGGCTCACGGTTTCCTGCCGCACCGGTGCCGGTATTCCGGAACTGTTGGCTGAACTAAAATCACGTTTACCCGAGGGACCGGAATACTATGACCCGGAACAGATCACTGATCTCTATGAGCGGGAAATCGCGGTGGACCTGATCCGTGAGAGCCTGCTGAGGAACCTGGACGATGAGATACCACACGCTATTGCTGTCCGAATCGAGGAATACAAAGACCGGACAGAGTCGAATTCCTACATCAACGCCACCCTGCTGCTGGACCGGGAATCGCACAAGGGAATTGTGATTGGGAAAAATGGTGAAATGATCAAAAAAATCGGCCAGGATGCCCGGCGGGAAATTGAAAAGCTCACCGGCCGGAAGATTTTCCTCGAGCTGCGGGTGAAGGTGATGAAAAACTGGCGTGACAACGAATCCCTCCTGAGGCAGATGGGTCTTATCCGGAATGACGATTGACCGGTCATATTTATTGAAATAATATGTAAAAATTTGTTATAACTAAACATTGGTTTCTATTATTTCAAAAGAAACGAAAGGATCAAGAAACGAATGAAAAAAATCATCATTATATGTCTGACACTTTCCCTGGCGCTGATGCTTGGCGCTTGCGGAAGTTCCAAACCGGCGGCAACACCGACAGCGGTACCGCCGACTGAAACCCCTGTCCCCGCAGAAGAACCGGCGGTGGAAGAAAAAAGTGAAGAAGCCGCAGTCTCTGAAGAAACAGCAGCAGACAGCGGAACCACAGCGGAAGCCGCTGCTGCACCCAAAGCAGGCGGGAGCATCACAATTGCGATTTCCCAGGATCTGGACCAGAGCCTGGACCCGCATACATCCACCTCTGCTGGAAAGCGCGAAATCTTCTTCAACATCTTTGAAGGTCTGGTCAAAGCCGATCCGGACGGTAATTTTGTCCCGGCGCTGGCGGAGAGTTTTGAGATTTCCGATGACGCCACCACATTCACCTTCCATATCCGCAAGGGTGTCAAGTTCCATAACGGTGCGGACCTGACTGCGGAAGATGTGATTTACACCCTTGACAAATGCCGCGGTACGGAAACCGGTGTCCCGCTCCTTTCCGCCTACGCTGAAATTGACACAGTGACTGCCATTGATGACGACACAGTCGAAATCAAGCTGAAAGCCCCGAACATCGAATACCTGGCCTATCTGAACACCGCCATCATTCCTCACGACTACGCGGATCAGGAAACATTCCCGATCGGAACCGGTCCGTACAAGTTCAAATCCCGCTCGGTCCAGGAAAATATCGTCCTGGAAAAATTCGCGGACTACTGGGGCACGCCGGGCTATCTGGATGAAGTCACCTTCAGAATCATTGAAAACACCGACGCCCTGGTGATGGCGCTGCGCAGCGGCTCCGTTGACCTGAGCGTCCACCGTGTAGCCTCCGACGTGCAGGAGATCGGCGATGAATATGAGCTTCTCGAGTCCCCGACCAATCTGGTCCAGGCGCTTTACCTCAACAACGCCGCAGAACCGCTGAATGACCTGAAAGTCCGTCAGGCGCTGAATTATGCGGTCAACGTGGAAGACGTCATGCTCATCACCAACGACGGATTGGGTACACCTATTGGGTCCAGCATTTATCCGTCCTTTGGCAAATACTTTATGCCTGAACTGGCGGATGCTTACCCGTATAACCCTGAAAAGGCCAAAGAACTGCTGACAGAAGCCGGCTATCCGGACGGATTCTCTCTGACCATCACAGCCCCCTCCAACTATGCGGTGCATGTCAATGCCGCTCAGGTCATCGCTGAACAGCTGAAGAACGTCGGCATTGACGCAAAGATCAACCTGGTTGAATGGGCAACCTGGCTGAGCGACGTTTATCAGGGACGCAATTTTGAAGCAACCGTTGTTGGTTTTGATGCCTCCTTCCTGACGGCACGCGCGCTGCTGGAACGCTGGATCTCTGATAACAGCAAAAACATGATCAACTTCAACGATCCGGAATATGACCGGGTGCTGAAAGAAGCCTTTGCTGCAACAAACGAAGAAGAACAGACCGCACTTTACAAACAGGCGGAAAAAATCCTCTCCGATGACGCGGCTAACGTTTACCTGATGGACCCGAATGACTTGACGGTCATCAGCAAAAAACTGGACGGCTACATCTTCTACCCTCTGTTCGTGATCGATCTCGCTAAGATTTATTACAAATAGAAATCAAGCTGTTTTGTATCAGCGGGGTGTTTTGACCGGTTCCGTATGACTCCGGGCGAATCTCCCCGCTGTTTTTATTCACAGTTCAGCCGATTTTATCAGAACGAAGTACGTCGTATAGTTCTGCTGGGTCCGGTACATGGCAGTGTTAGAGCTGCTCTATGTACTCTATGAATCGTCACAGCTATACACGGATTTGACCCATATGTGTTCCAAGTAGGACAGCCCTTGGGCCTGTCCTGTGAATTCGCCGCGAATAATACCTCAGCAACAATCTTTTTACATTTACTTATTCCTCTAACTTTCATTTCTTTTCCAAATTATGGTAATATTATTGCATATGGAAAAGAGCATTTTATTTTCGCTGATTTTACCGGCATACAACGAAGAAAAGCGCCTTCCCGAATGTATGGAAAAGGTCGAAAGTTTTGTTGCCTCCTATCCGGATCCCATTGAAGTGATCCTGGTTGAAAACGGCAGCAAAGACCGCACCTACGAACTGGGGCAGGAATATGCCGCCAAATATCCCTGGCTGACTGTCCTGAAGGAACAAACCCCCGGGAAGGGAAATGCTGTTCGCCGAGGCATGCTGGAAGCGCATGGACGATACCGCATGTTTGCCGATGTAGACTTTTCTATGCCCATCAGCGAAGTTCGAAACTTTATCCCGCCGATCCTTTCGGACTATGATGTGGCAATCGGCTCCAGAGAGGTAAAAGGAGCTGTCCGTTACAACGAACCGGTTACCCGTCATTTCACCGGCCGTGTGTTCAACCTGATCGTTCGTATCCTCCTCGGACTTCCCCAAATTCATGATACACAGTGCGGCTTCAAAAGCTTTTCTGCGGAAGCAGCACAGAGACTCTTCAGCGTTCAGCGCATCAACGGCTGGGCTTTTGACGCCGAAGTTTTGTTCATCGCCAAACAATTCGGTTATAAGATCGTCGAGGTTCCGGTACAATGGTATTATGACGGCAACAGCAAGATCAATGTGATCCAGGACTCGCTCAAAATGTTCCGCGAATTGCTCCAGATCCGCAAAAATTACCGCAAAGGGCTGTACAAATAAGAAATCAGAAATCGGAAATCAGAGAGTGAACTCATGACACAAAAAATTTCTGACCATTTATCTGTTGTTCCTCATTCCTCACTCATCACCCCTCACTCCTTCCTTCCAGCTCCTAACTCTGAATGTCATAAGCCTTCTCCCACCTTAGACTATGAATCTGCCCTATGGCATCAGGGATTCCTCTTGATTGCAGGGATCGATGAAGCCGGGCGGGGTTCCTGGGCCGGACCGGTTACAGCGGGAGCGGTAATTCTGCCTGCGGACCCGGACATTCTGAACCGGTTGGAAGGCGTCCGTGACAGCAAACTGATGACGCCGGTGGAACGGGAAGCCATGTTTGATGTCGTCAAAGCAGAAGCACAAACCTGGGCTGTGGGTGAAGCAGACGCGGAGGAAATTGACCGCATCGGCATCCTGAATGCCACGAAAAATGCCATGAAGCGGGCAATCGAAGCTCTGAAGCCGCAGCCGGTCCATCTGCTGATCGATTATGTACGTCTCCACGACGTGACCATTCCGCAAACCGGCATCAAGCACGGTGATATGCTTTCGCTCTCCATTGCCTGTGCTTCAGTCCTCGCCAAGGTAACCCGGGACCGCTTTATGCGCATCACTGCCGCGGAGCTTTACCCACAATATCGCTTTGATCTGCACAAAGGATATGGGACCAAACTCCATCAGGAAATGCTCGCGCAGTATGGTCCCTGCCCAATCCACCGCCGCAGCTTCCGTCCCCTTGCCGACAAATTGACACTGTTTTAATCAGGTTTCAGGTGTCAGATGTCAGTGACCAGATGCCAGTGGTCAGTGTCCAGCCTTAGTCACTCCTCATTCCTAACTCCTCACCCCTTACTTTCAAGTCACCAGCCACACCTAACTCCTCACTCTTTCAGTCCCAAACTCCAAGTCCTATCCTATTCCTCAAAACCTAAAGCCTGACACCTGAAACCTATTTCCGATTCACCAGATATATTCCTGCGGCCACCATCAGGACAGAGAGAAAATACTGCCATTTCAGTTCCTCATTCAGGATCAGCGCGGCGAAGATGACGCCCAGAACGGGAATCAGCGCATTGTATATGGCAATCTCGCTGATAGGATGCCAGGCGAGCAGTTCATTATAGATCCCAAAACAGACCGCGGAAATGAGGATCAGAACAAGGAGGATCAGCAGTCCCTGTATCGTGATGACCCACGGACGGGATGGTCCGATAACCAGTGCGGTGGTTATCATCATAGCGCCGCCAATCATCATGCTCTGTCCGGTTGCCATCATGATGTTCATCTTTTTGGAAACGATCCGGGTGATAATGCCGCCCAGGGCAGAAAAAGCCGCGTTCAGCAAAATCATCCCGTCACCCCGAAAGGTAACATCTGTGAACAGATCCTCACCCGGATGAACATTGATCATAATGATCCCTGCCAGGCCTAACAAGCATCCGATAATTTTCCGAATGGTCATGGTATCGTCGGGAAAAATCATAGCCGAGAGGAAGATCAGAATGAATCCGCCCAGTGAATCCAGAATAGTGGATCGAGCACTGGAATTGTAACCCAGTCCGATGTAGGCAAAAGTGTAATGAAGAGCGGTGTTCACCAGCGCCAACAGGAACAACCACCACAGGTCATTCCTGTTCTTGATCTCCAACCCGATTTTGCGGAAAGCGCAGAAAAGCATGACAAATATGCCGGCCAGAAAAAAGCGTAAACCGCCGAACAAAATCTTCCCGCCCAGATCATCTGACGCGATTTGAAAAGTCTGATACCCCAATTTGATGAACGGATAAGCCAGAGACCATCCCACCGAACAGATTACTGCCAGCAGCGTTTTATATCGATTGTCTTGAAATATTTTTTCCATGTTATTCCTTATAAACCCTATATCGATAAACACACTGATTATACCAATATCCTGCTTAGGGCCTGAGGATTGGGGATTTGGGACTGGAAACTGGCAGTCAGTGTTCAGCAGTCAGCAGCCAGTGTCCAGTGGTCAGTTGTCAGACACTAACAACCAAACACCAGTCACTCCTTACTCCTAACTTCTCACTCCTAATTCCTCACTCCTCACTGCAGCGAAGCTGCAGACTCCTTCCAACCCTCCTATCCCCTATATCCTATTGCCTATTGCCTAATGCCTATTGCCTATTTTTATCTCCACTTTGGTCCCATTTCCCGGCGCATTCTGCGTTCGTAAATTTTTGCAGATTCTCATAATGCTCTGTCAGGCCTTCGAAATGATTGCGGATCGGCAGCGTGCTCGTCTCAAAAACAGCAAGGGCGGCGGACATCACCAGATCGTCATGAAGAATGCGTCCGGTGGTATGGTTACGGGTTCCGTCTTTGACGCCCCAGCGGACATTGGACTGCTTCCCGGTGGGTTCGATGCGGCAGCCCCGCAATTCACGATAAAACATCTGCTGCAGCAGTTCCGGCTCCATCAGGATTTCATAGGGCTCTTTGCCCGGCATGAAACTGGACTTGAGGACGTTGATCTCGTCACCCTTGTGCTCCTGCCAGTGGCCGGTGTCGAGCATGGCGAGGAAATCCCAAGCCATCTTTGTCTTATTGGCAGCAGTGATGTCGATCGGCGTCACTCGGTTCTTGTATTTTGTCACCATCGCATTCGCCTGATACGAACGCATATAGCTGTTGCTTTTTGTCATAGCCCAGGTTACCGAATCCATTATATTCATTTTTATTCGTTTAATTATGTTCATTTTTCTTTTGTGTTCGTGAAGCGGGTATAAGGCCCCTCCGGGTCCAGTCCCCAGGTTGCAGGGGGATGGAACGCTTTGCGGGCCTGTGCCCCGGGAGGACAGTCCAAGCCGCAGCCAAACAAACGAAATACTTTGTTTCTATTCAGGATGGAGCACATCGGGGACTGGTACCGAGTGTCGCGAAACCGACATGAGTGTGCCTGTCCCTTTGTGCGGCACTTAGGCTCTGAATAGTTACAGTTTTTTGTAAATGTGTAAGGACGGTTGTTTCAATCAATCTGCCCTTTTTTCAGAAAAATTTGGAAATATATTTCGGGGTAGGCAGTTTTTCTGGGATTTGTCCCAAGCGTTTTAGTATCCGGTATAGACCTGTTATCGACCTGGTGTATTCTTTCTGTCGAAGTTTTACCCAGAACACAACCTATCCAGCGTTCGTGTTACGCCGGCGCATGTTTTTTGATCATTTTTATCTCTTCTTGCGTGTGTTGTTTTGGATGCGATTTAGGCCGATGGAATCGGTCTGCCAGAGATTCTATAGTACCGTCATACCGCTTTTTTCCATCGATATACATATTGTCGATTGACATTATATTTTATGGAAGCTTTCGTTACTCCATTTTTTTCTGCATACCGTAATAAAGATTCTCGAAATTTCATTTTCTGTGTTATCGTTTTCATTGCGAATAGTTCCTTTCTTGTTGGTTTGGCGACTTAATTATAGACTGGTTTCTATTCGCTTCCTTTTTTTCTCTGACTGTTACATATCAATGGTAATCCTACAATCAGAAAAAAAAAGGGACAATGTTGTCCCTTGATTTTTGTTAAAAATGTGGTATGGATATAGAACAATCATGAATTGGAACGATCCCGGGGTATGCCTCATCACTTTCTAAAATTCATTGTTGTCAAATTTTCGGATTGTCTCTGCCAGAATGGCTTCCGCATCAAAGCCGATAACATCGAGCATTTCTGCTTTTACCTGAATGATTTCCGGAATACTGAAAAAGGTTTTTGCCAGTTCACGGATATACCCATAACCGTAGTCATCGTTGATGATGGGACCGCCGGCGGTGGTGATGTAATAGAGTTTCCGAGCTTTGCACAATCCTTCCGGGATGTTTTGTTCATTGTAAAAAAAGGTAAGTCCGGTCACGCAGATCTGTTCCAGGTACTGTTTCAGTACGGAGGGGAAAGATAGATCATAATAAGGTGCGGCGATCACAATAGTATCAGCGGCCGCAAAATCTTTTCCGGGGACGAAAATCGGATCGGAAAAATCACCTCTATTGCAGAAAGCGGTCCGTCTGTTGATGAAAGCCTCATCCACTTTCGGAAGCGGCATTTCCCATAAACGAATCTCTTTGATATCCTTATCCGCAAGGCTCGCAATCACGTGATCCGCCAGCCGCTTGGTTCGTGATTCTTTTCGTACACAGGCATTGATAAACAGTATCATTTGGTATTATTCCTTTATTTCAAACTCACCCAGGGCCTGGAACAGGTCACAGCGGGGGACAGTCCCACGGGCCTGTCCCGAGGAATTTCTCGCATTATTCTCGTTTGTTTTTGTTCTTTTCCATTTTTACCAGCAGCTTGGCCTGTTTTTTCTCTTCTTTGGCTTTGGCTTTTGCCTGTTTTTTGTCCTGTACAGGCGCAGCTGATTCTGCCGTGCCCTGTTCGATCATCATATTGCTGCCGCAGTACGGACACACAACACACCCTTGTTCCAAAACAATTTCCATCTCCGCGCCGCAATTCGGACATTTGGTTTCAATCAGCTTCATAAGATGATTTTATCATATTTGAAAGAGCTAAAAACTAAAAAACCAATGAATTTTTTTCCTTGAGGAAGGTTTTAATTTATTGGATAATAAATTAAAACTGGTCATGTTGGTCTAAATTATAAAAAAGGGTGTCTTAATAAAAAAGGAAGAATCACACTTTTCAGTTTTTTTTTGTGTTGGCTGGATGACAGCAGAAAGAAAGACCCGGTGTGAAGCGTGAGTAGAATTACTTCAGTAAAAGAAATATAAATACAGCTCAGATTTTGTTGTCTGAGCTGTAGCTATTTCTTATTTTACTCGTAGCACTCTTTTTTGAGCACGCCGATGTAGGGCAGGTTGCGGTAGTGGTCGGCATAGTCGAGGCCGTAGCCGACGACGAACTCATTGGGAATGCGGAAGCCGAGGTAGTCCGCCTGAAAATTTGTGTTCTTGCGGCCTTCTTTTTCCAGAAGACAAACCGTCTTGAAGGATGCCGGACGGCGGGCACCAAAGAAATCCTTCAGATAATTCAGCGTCAGACCGGAGTCAATGATGTCTTCCACCAGGATCACATCCCGGCCGGTAATGTTGGTGTTGATATCCTTTACCAGGCGTACGACGCCGGAACTCTTGGAATCAGCCCCGTAACTGGAAACGGAGATGAAGTCCATATAAATGTCGGTCTTGATCGACCGGCACAGGTCCGTATAAAAGAAGCTGGCGCCTTTCAGAATGCAGACGACGATCGGATTTTTACCCTTAAAATCCTCAGTAATTTCGGCACCCAGCGCTTCCACCCGGGCCGCAATGGCCTTTTCCGTGTAAAGCACACGTTCAATATCGTTTTGTTCGTTCGTGATTTTCATAATTTCAGGTTTTAGGTTATAGGTTATAGGTTTTAGGGTATGACCGAATTGCCTGGTGTACTTATAACCTATTTTGTATCTCCTTTATTTATTTTTTGTTGCAAATTATTTATCAACATATTTAGCATTTTGGTAACTTCCATACATTGGGCCTCAATAGGATCAGTTTGCTCCCTGTTTATATAACCAAACCCTTTGCATAATAATAATTGTGTTTCAAGTTCAGCCAATGAGCCTTTCGCAATATATAGAAAATGTATATATTCTTTAATAGATCCACGTTGACAGCCTTCTGCAATGTTCGAGGGGATTGAAACAACTGCTCTCCTCATTTGATCGGACAAAGAATATAATTCTTCCCTTGGCAAAATTTTAACCAGCCTATATACCATAAAGGCTAAATCCATGGATTTTTGCCATACTTTCAAATCTTTATAATTATTTATAATATCCATCTATCGTAAGCCTTTATAACCTAAAACCTACAAATTTATCTCATCTGTTTCGGATATTGATTCAGCATTCGGCAGTTTTGAAAGGAAAAAATCTACCTGTTCCTTGCAGCGGCCGATGTAGTCTTTGGGGTCCAGGGCTTCAGCGATTTGGTCATGGCTCAGGACAAATTCAGGGTCATTTCCCAGCTCCTCCAGCAGGTGAGCGGGCAGGCCTTCTTTCATGCGGGCAGTAGCGTCCATGGAATGGCGGCGGATGACCTTGTGCATTTGCTGACGGTCGCCGCCGGCTTTGACAGCACTCATTAACAGGTTTTCAGTGGCGATAAAAGGCAGATATTCACGAACTTCGCGTTCAATGATCTTTTCATTGACGTGCAGTCCATCGGAGACGTTAGCCATCAGGCGCAGGATGCCATCCACAGCCAGGAATCCTTCCGGCAGGGAGATGCGGCGGTTGGCGGAATCGTCCAGCGTTCGTTCAAACCACTGGACAGAGGCAGTCATCGGAGCGTTCAGCGCGTCCGCCATCACATAACGGGCCAGGGAACAGATCCGTTCGGAACGCATAGGGTTGCGCTTGTAAGCCATGGCTGAGGAGCCGACCTGTTCTTTTTCAAAGGGTTCCTCCACCTGACGCATGTGCTGCAGCAGGCGGATATCGTTGGCAAAGCGGTAAGCGCTCTGGGCTACGGAGCTTAACGCGTTGAGGATGCGGCTGTCCAGCTTGCGCGGATAGGTCTGACCGCACACGTCAAAGAGTTCCGTAAATCCAAATGCGGAGGCGATTCGGCGGTTCATCTCGTCGATCTTGCCGCTGTCCCCGTTGAAGAGGCTCAGGAAACTGGCTTCGGTGCCGGTGGTGCCGCGGCAGCCGAGGAACTTGATAGCGTGGATGGTGTCGTCGATCTCGGCAAGGTCCATGTAAAGATCCTGGATCCATAAACAGGCACGTTTCCCAACCGTAACCAGCTGAGCCGGCTGCAGATGCGTGTAGCCAAGTGTAGGCAGTGACTTATATTTCTCAGCGAAGGCAGCCAGGTTTGAGATGACTGTCAGTATTGAATTGCGTATAGATTTTAGTCCGTCCCGGTAGATGATCAAATCGGCATTGTCCGTGACATAGCAGCTGGTCGCGCCAAGATGGATGATGCCTTTGGCGTTGGGACAGACCAGTCCATAGGCATAAATATGCGCCATGACATCATGGCGGATTTCTTTTTCTTTCTCGCGTTCGGCTTCGTAGTCAATGTCCGTGATATGAGCTTCCAGTTCAGCGACCTGTTCCGGGGTTACGGGCAGCCCGAGCTCTGATTGAGCCCGGGCAAGCTCTACCCAGAGTTTCCGCCAGGTCTGATAGCGTGTATCAGCCGAAAAGAGCTGCTGCATCTGTTTGGATGCATAGCGGGTACCCAATGGGGTTTCGTAGATGTCGTGCATCAGTCTCTCACAATGATGGCGTCGCGTTCCGCACCAACGGAAACATAAGTGATCGGGCAGCCGATCTCTTTTTCGAGATATTCGATGTAATCACGGCAGGCCTGCGGCAGGTCTTCATATTTTCGGACACCGCTGATATCGGTCTTCCAACCTGGGACAGTCTTGATGACGGGCTTGGCCTCGGCAAGGTTAGCCGGGAACGGAAATTCATCGGTCAGTTCGCCGTTGAGTTCGTACTGTGTGCAGACCGGGATCTCATCCATGTAGGAAAGGATGTCGAGCTTGGTCAGGGCGATGCAGGTGGCTGCCTGCATGCGGGCACCGTAGCGGGTGGCTACGATATCCACCGGGCCAACACGGCGCGGACGGCCGGTAGCTGCACCATATTCGGCGCCGGCTTCACGCAGTTTTTCCGCGTCTTCACCGAACCATTCTGCGGTAAAGGGTCCTTCTCCGACACAGGTGGAGTACGCCTTCACCACACCGATTACGGAGTCGATCTTCAGCCAGGGTGCGCCGGAGCCGATCGGGGCATAAGCGGCGATTGGGGATGAAGAGGATGTGAACGGATAGATACCGAAGTCGATGTCGCGCAGGGCGCCGAGCTGTGCCTCGAAGAGGATGCTCTTGCCGGCCTTTTCCGCTTCGCGGAGCAGAATGCCGGTGTCGCAGATGTGCGGGAGCAGCGGAGTGCCCCATTCTTCCAGCCATGCCATCAGTTCATCGACGGTGTAGGTCTTTGCGTTGTAGATGTTTTTGAGCGTCAGATTTTTCCATTCGACGATACCTTCCAAACGCTTGCGGAGTTTCGCCATGTCGCGGAGTTCACCCATCTGGATGGCTTTTTTCTGATATTTGTCGCTGTAAACCGGCGCGATGCCGCGTTTGGTGGAACCGAATTTGGCGTCCTTCAGACGGGCTTCTTCCAGTTCATCCAGATCCCGGTGATAGGGGAAGACGATGATGGCACGGTCGCTGATTTTCAGATTTTCGGGGCCGATTACCGGACCTTTGTCTGTGACGTTTTTGATTTCACCGCACAGCGCCTGCGGGTCGATGACCGTTCCGTTTCCCAGTACATTCACAACGTTCTGTCGGAAGATACCGGAAGGAAGCAGATGCAGGGCGAATTTTCCGTACTCATTCACCACCGTATGTCCCGCGTTGTTCCCGCCCTGATAGCGGATCACAACATCATAATCTTCAGCGATCAGGTCGACCATACGGCCTTTGCCTTCATCACCCCAGTTGACACCAACAATAGCACTGACTGTCATTTTGTCCTCCAGAAATTCTCATGCTTACGTCAAAGGGGACAGTCCCTTAAAGGTACAGACCCCGTATTTCCATGAATTATAACCAGGTGAATTTTACTATAATTGAAAATAAGAAGTAAGAAATAAGAAATAAGAAATGAGCCTCAGAACAGCCGTTTTTGTTCTGTATGGCAGTACCAGGCATAACCGCAGTGACGGCATTTCCGTGTATCTTCACATACCGGAGGCAGGTCTTTTTCCTCTGGATTTTCATTTCTGATTTTTTTTATTTGCGTCAGCAGATTTGCACGCAGATCCTTCGTGTAATAAATTGGTTCTCTGTGGTTTTGATATTCGATAATCCCGTAAGAAGGTTTATACCCTTTTGTATCTTCTATCAAAAGGCAATAGGCTGCAAGCTGCATAATATGTGCGGGATAGACTCTGCCTTTATAAACAGAGCTCTTGAATTCATAGGGAATCCATTCTCCACATTCCTCTTTTACTTCATCTGGTCTACCCGCAATCCCGTATTTTTTACTGTAATAAGTCTCGGATTTTTTTACAGATAATAATTTGTTTTTTGAAGTCAAATCCTGACTGACAATTTTTGTCTGGTCCCTTTTAAGTCTTTTCAGCCATAAACACAGGAGAAACAGCAGAAAAGCTAATCCTAATGCAAGAAGTAAAAAAGATTCCCTGTTCATTTCAACAAGAATGTAATCAATGTAATAATCAGACACAATGAAACAATAGCGATAGCTTTGGTAATAAATTGGATCCGTCTGTTTATCCGTTGTTGTTGGGGCTGATTTTCTATTTCTCTTTGGATTTCCCGTTGTCCGATCTGCTCATGAAATTCTTTTCCTTTTTCCATCTCCCAATGAGCATCTGACTCGCAATCCAACTGCTTTAAAGCCCAGGCACGTGGACAGAATGTGTATAAACCAATTTCGGAAGCCGTTATATATCTCTTTTCTGCCATAATCAATCCGGAAAAACAAAATGCCTCCCAAAAAGAGGCATTTTAAATATTGTGTTCAATAATAAAGTTGAGAGAAATCAATCAGGTTCACAAAACTGTTCTTTTCCCTTTCAACTTACAACTTATTTCCCGTAAACTTCAATTGCCTTTGCCAACAATTCCTTGAGCTTATCTTCCCGCAGGCTGAGCGTCAAATCCGCACGGGTCCGCTCCACAATGCCGCGCAGCAGGTCGGTTTGCCGGCGCAGTCCGTTGGTGACAGCGTCCGGATAGTCCATGGTGACCAGGATGGAATAGATTTCATCCATCTGGGCAAGGAGCCGTTCGGCTTCATCGGAATACCCCATGCGCAGGATATCCATGCAGCGTCTGCGCAGTTCACCCGGAGTTTCCGCCATTCCACGCAGGTAAGTGGAGGTGACGACTCCCATTTCTTCCGGTGTCGGGATCTCACGTCCTTCGATGTAAGCGGTGGTGAGTGTTGCTTCGCAGAATTCCTTGATGGCATCCTGTGTATACCCGGCATAATACAGGTCAGGATAGATTGCCAGGTCAGCTTTGAGCGCGTCGACAATCTTCCGCCCTTCGGTCAGATGCTCATGGGCAAGTTCCGATTCACTGCGGTGAATAGCGCGGATGGCGTTGGCGCTGTGACGGATCAGTGCCCGCGAGCGGGTCAGAGCCGCATCACGCGCCAGTGTGCGCGCTTCAAAATCCTTATGGGCAGCTTCCGCAATTTCGGTAATTCGTGACATGGTGTGCCTTAGAACGGAATGTTGTCGTCGTCGCCGAGATCTGACGGTTCGCGGTCTTCATATATACCACCGCTTCCCATATCGGAGCTGCCTCCATAGGTATTCCCCATAGAACCGGTTGACTGGCCATATCCGCCGCCATTGTAACCGCCTTCGGATTCAGCACGGCTGCTAAGAAGCTGCAGATTGGATGCGGTGATTTCAAATGACGTACCGATTGTTCCGTCGCTGCGGGTGTAAGTACGCGGATTGCCTGATGCATCTGCTACCAGGCGGCCTTCGACCAAAACTTTCTGTCCCTTTTTGACATAATTACTGGCAACTTCAGCCTGTCTTCCCCAACAGGTAACGCGGAACCAGATCGTTTCTTTAACGGTCTGACCTTGTGATTTGTAATTTCGGCTTGTTGCAACACTAAAGGATGTTACTGCCTGTCCTGATGGTGTATAGCGCATTTCTGGATCACGTCCAACGTTACCGACGATGATAATAGTATGAAACATGTTAATTACTCCTAATTCGTTTCACGGTTCAAAAATTTATTTATGAGTCAATTTTACACGAAATTTCAGCTTGTCAAGAGTACATTAGCTTTTTTTGCTGTTTTCTGTTTTTCAAAAACTATCTGAATAAAAAAAACATACGATAATTGAATTATTACACAAAAACAACAAAAAAGACAGCTTGGGACTTTTCCAAAACTGTCTTTTTTGTAATCGGCTTAATCCATTAAACCGGACTGATGTGATTTATAATCAACACAACACAAGGCTTGAACTTCAACAATTTGATGACTGCCTTCGGAAAACGCTGATTAATTCCGGTGAAGGTGAGAGGACAGTTCTGCGCTTCTCGCAAAACCGTCCCCTAACAACAATTTATTCGTAGTTTCTCTGATTACAATTCTCCTGCTGCTTTGGCGAAGATCACGCGGCGGTTGAGATATCCGCCATTCATATCTTCGTTTTCGCAGGTCACAAGCGCCAATGTGTTTTCCTCTCTTTCAGCGATAGCGAGCAGTTCGTCCATGCCGTCCGCGTCAAGCAGTTCATTCGCGAAAACGCGGAAGATCTGAGAATGATTGTTTTTATCGTTGACAAGGATCATGGCATTTTCATCCAGCGTACTGAGGAGGGCGAAGGGACCGTAAGCAGCATCATTCAGGGTGTTGTGTGCCGCGATGATAGAAAGGCCTTTCCCCGGCAGTGCGGAACCTGAAAGCAGACCGGCACGGTCACCCAGCCATTCCACCTGCCAGGTGCTGCCGGTGAGCGGTACGTTCACCAGTTCGGTTTCCAGGTTCAGGCTTGGGATCTGGATGCGCATCTGCAGCGGTGAGTAATTCAGCTTCTCAGACTGTGCTGAAAGCCTTGTGGCATGGACAGCGGAGAAGCCTGTTCCCGGCAGCAGGCAGTCTGTGCACAAACGATAAAAATGCGGATTATCAGGATCAACCGGTGTCGGAGGGGTTGGCGGCGTTGGGGGCACAACGGGACAGTGGTCATCACTTGCCACAAGACGCGGATAGAAATTGGTACCGGCTTCCCCATCCAGACCGGGCTTCAGCTGCATTAGACCGAGTTCAAAATAAAGTGACTGAGGGTCTGCTGCGATACCGGTATAGTTGGCCGTCAAATGAAGTTCCGGACGATCCCTCAATGTTGTATTCCAGATTTCCACAGTGCCTGTGGCGCAGTTTTTGACGAAAAGGGAATAGTAGTTGTTTTTGGGATCTCCGATATAACTTTGCAGATTAGTCAGTTCATCTTTTGTGATATCGACGGAATAATAATGATTCGGCAGTTGGGAATCATCTCTCCTGAACTGGTTGTAAGCTTCACGATTGATGTCCAAACCTCCGGCTGATTGTCCGTCCGCAGGATTCACTCCGGTCTGACGTGTGATGGCAATAATTTCGACAAGCGTCGCAAACAAGCTGTCATAAGCAGCCGTTCCATCCATTTCCTCACCGGCAAAATAATTTTTCAGCTGCTTTATGAGTTCCTGCGCGTTTACACTGGATGAAATACTGCTGTTTTCCAAAGCCAGGAATATCGTTTTCAGGTTGGTGTTGCCGTAACCATAATTAGAGAGCGTAATGCTTTCCCCGCATTTCAGCGATACCTTCTTAGGCTTTGATTTAGAATCATTGAATTTATCCTCAAAATAAATCTTCTCACGAACTTCTGTCGGCCCGAGACCCAGCTCATCATTATTGTAAAGAGCAGGATCGGAGCTGTATTTTCCGGGATTCTCTTCATAATCTTTCATCAGACTGACAAATTTTTCGGTGGGTTTGTAGTAATGATAGTAGCTGATGTTCAGGTCCAGATCTTCATAAGCCGTGAAAGTGATTGCTCCGTGAGCGATAAGCTGAATCTGTTGGATCGGACGGGCATTGACAGTCAGTTTTCCGACAATCTTTTCTCCGTCATAATTGCCGAGGATCACCTTGCAGGAAGCGGATACCATGTCATTGGAAGAACCGGCATAAGCAGTCACGATCACAGCTTTCCCGCCCGCCGGGACATCACCCGTGACGGTGATCAACCCGTTCTCGTCCACCGAGACCATATCCGGATCAGAGGATTCATAGCGGATGCTGCCGTCATAGACCGGGAGAACCAGGTTCAGCGGCTTTCCGTAATCAACCTCCGCGTTCAGCTGATAGCTGTCACCTTTTTGGTCAAGGTTAATGCTGCGCGGAACCCCGGTGATGGAAGCGTTCAGGAAGGCAACAGCGATATCTGTATTGCTCTCGGCAATGATCTTTTCACCGACGGGAATGAATTTTCCGTTGGCCATCACACCGGAGATGACCCGGCTATCCGTCTGCTGCGGGACGATGGTCAGCTCAGATCCCTTTTTCACCTTATAGCCGGAGTAAGGAATTTCTTTGACTTCTCCACCGGGAGCTTGTGCTGTCACAATGAAGTCCCCTTCATTGAAAGTAACCCATACCATATCACTGGTGTTTTCGCAGACCTCCACTGTGAAAGGAATACCAATGTTATCATTGCTGTCAACACCTGCCCAGATGACGGCCTTGCCTTCTTTGAGCGACTTCAGGGTTTTATTTGTATTGTCCGCAAATTCCAAAACGTCATCTGCGTTGTCGATAAACTTCCAGCGGACATTCTCAGGTCCCAGGGTCTTGGCCGTTTCCGCTCCGTAACGCAGTTCCGCGAAATTCGGAGCGCTCAGCGTCTCCCCTACAGAAACCTGAAGAATATTATGATCCACTTTCGCATAAACCACCGCCGGCTGGTAGATAAGGTTGAGCTGTGAATAGCCGCCGGGCATGACCATGGTATAGGCGCCTTCTGCGGCATCATAGTTGTCGTCAACCATGATGGTCTCACCATTCAACGTGATGTCTATAAGAGCATAGCTGAGTTCATCCGGGTCAACGACCGGTTTGATGTAAATCATTGTACCCGCAGTCACTTCAGCAAAGTCGCTGAGCAGCACGTTTTCGCCGTTCTGTTTGATATAAACTTCCGTGGTGGTACCGGTTTGCAAATTTTCACCGTTGATCACCGTGGTTTTGAGAATATTATTTCTGCCTTCGGAGCTGCCGACAACGGTGAATGAAACAGGCAGCGAAGTTGTCAGGAAACTGACATAATCTTCTTCCTCCGAATAATCACTGGGGAGCGCGTGACCCTCTGCGTCGGTGATATAGTATTCTTCGCCTTCCTGTGCGTTATAGAATCTCACATTGAACCAGATCCCGGTTTCGGGAATGTTGTCGGAATCAACAGTAATATCCGTGCCGTTGACAGAGAATACAACCTTCTCAATCACTGCAGATTTCCCGTTTATGGTTTTTACCACTGTGACCGGGATGATTTGTTCTTCTTTGTTGTAGGATACACTGCTTCCCGCTTTGGCTGCGTTGACAAGTGTGGCCATTTTTGTTTTTGATTCATCGACCCGGATTGATTTATCCGCGTAAGTGAATTCAACCGGGTTGACGACTTCCGGTGCGCTGACATAGACATAACCGGTATCGTCCCGGAAAAATGCATTTGGTTCTTCAACACCCTCTGAAGTGTTCAAATACACGTCCAGTTTTTCTACCATGTCATCTCGTAAACCCTTGGGTGCATCGACCAGGGCAAAAATCCCTTCCCCGGTGGGATCCAGCGCCAATTCTGAATCGGCACCAACAGCCGCGTTCCATGCCTTTACCGCCACGGTGGCACAGCTGTTTTTGATTATGGAGAATTTGTTGAGGTTCCCGGAAAGGGTGCTGACCATGGCTTCGAGCTGTTCGCGGGTGATGTCCAGTTCATAAGTGACGTTTTCGAACTGATCCCATTCCAGCTTCTGATTGTAAAGTTCACGGTTGAAGCAGACGCCGCCGTCGACGACGCCGTCTATCAGCAAATTGAAATCAGCTCCGATTTCCTCAAAAACGGCTTGTATCCGGGCCAATGCTTCTTCCGCGGAGATGGTACCTGAATCAAGAAAGTCAAAAATGGTTTTTACAACTGCACCTTTACCCGCGCTTTCCAATTTTGTCCAGGCGGAGCTGTTCATGATTGTCCCAAGAGCAGCCTGAGCAATAGAAAGGTCAAAATCGCGGTACATCCCGATGGTAACGATCTCCCCGCGGTCCAGTGTCACGGTTTTCATTTCCTTGTTGAAGGTGAAATATTTATCCGTGTCAGTGCCGGTGTGGTTTGAGCCATATGAAATATCAGCACGGATGTCGCTGTAATAACGGTCAGAGATCTCGTAACCGGCATAAAGATCCGGTACTGTGATGGTGATGCCATCCTGATAGGATGTAAAAAGCAGATAGGTATGTCCGTCATAAAACTGCATGGAATCGTTATAACGGGCAAGAATTTTCAGCTGTCCCACAGCATCTGACCCATCATTGGACATGGTTACCGGATCATCGGCAAAGGCTGAAAAGATACCGGTGATAAAAAATAAAAGGCAGCAAATTATTATTGAACAACGCGCTCTCATGACATTCTCCTTGTTCCCTTTTCCGGGAAAGTTATCTGGACACAAAAAAAATTTATGATTTTATACAGCATAAATCATTAACTTTTTATGCAATATTTACGCCAAGATCAATACGTGTTTTTCACTGCCTGGTTTTGAACTTTCACGTAAATTTTATAAAACAGCTGACATGTAATAGGGAAGGAAAATAAAGCCTTTTTCCCGCTTTATTTCACAATTGCGAAGGTATTTTATAAGCATATTTTCACAATTGCGAAGTTGTCAAGGGCGTTTTTGTCAAAAATTATCTGTTCAGGAAATCGTTGAATAATTTTCCTGAAAGAAGATGGATAGTTTTGCGTTATATGCAAAACTGATCCCAGAAATTGATATTCATATCTGATTCTTTGGGAAAACAGATTATTTTCATCACCTGATTTTTATGATGTTCGTTTGTCATTGCTAATGTAAAATTGATGTGTCCTATTTCTTTCAGAAAGGAATGACAGAACCGATATGGGAGCAAAACGCAAAGAGCAAATCGAGAATGTATTATTTACGCTGCCGGCGGTGATTCTCGTATCTGCTACGATTTACATTCCCTTTATTCTCAGTGGTTACTATTCGCTGACAAAGTGGAACGGTATCTCGAAACAGCCGGAATTTATCGGATTTCAGAACTTTGTGACCATCTTTACGGATGCCTCCAGCAATTTTCTCAACTCCATCCTGTTTACCACCAAATACACCATAGTATTCATTATTTTTGCCAACATCTTTGCGTTGGCCTTGGCTGTTGCCCTGACGCAGAAATTCAAACTGGCGAACGTCATGCGCGGGGTTTTCTTCATCCCGTACATCATGTCGATGACGATTGTCGGTTTCATCTGGAAGTTCATCTTTTCTCAGGGTTTTGCCAAACTCTTTGAGATGACCGGCTGGCAGTGGCTGAACCTCAGCTGGCTTGGGAATCCAAACCTGGCTTTTTATTCTGTCGCTTTTGTTGGGATCTGGCAGTCCGTCGGGTTTTACATTGTGCTGTATATCGCAGGTCTCCAGGCAATCCCCAGTGACATCCTTGAGGCAGCGACGGTGGACGGTGCAACCGGGCTGCGGAAATTCTTTTCTGTCACTTTCCCGATGCTCTGGCCTTCCGTCACGACTTGTGTGTTCATGTCGCTGACGAATTCGCTGAAGGTATTCGACATCATTCTGGCACTGACCCAGGGAGGCCCGGGAAAAGCGACCGCTTCGGTTACACTGGAAATTTACCGTGAGGCTTTCCAGAACAACAACTACGGGCTGGGATCCGCTGAATCTATTATATATTTCCTGTTCGTTTTGATTCTGACGCAGGTTGTATTGAAAGCTTTCAATAAGAGGGATGTGGGATTATGACAAGAGCAGATAAAAGACGTTTATATCTGGTGATCCTGGAAGTGATCATCGTCATTGTCGGCCTGGTTTACATCTATCCCGTCTTTTTGATGTTCATGAATTCTGTCAAGCCGTTCCGCGAAGTCGTGATGGATGTCATCGCGCTGCCTTCAAAGATCGAGTGGAAAAATTATTCCTATGTGATGGACAAGATGAATTACTGGAGCCTGTTCCTGAACAACGTGATCATCACGGTTGTAGGGATCGCAGGGATCGTCTTCTTCTCATCCTTCACGGCTTATATTATCGAAAGACGCCCCAATCGCTATACGAATTTTATCCACACGCTCATCATCACCCCGATGCTGATTCCCTTCCAGACCATCATGATCACGTTGCTGAAGGTGATGAACGTGCTTCATCTTTCCGGATCTATCTGGGGACTGGGTATCCAGTACTGGGGCTTCGGCATTCCAATGGCGACTTTCATCTACTGCAACTTTTTGCATACCATCCCGAAGGAAATCGACGAGAGCGCCAAGATCGACGGTGCTTCCACCATCCGGACCTTCTTCAGCGTGATTTTCCCGCTGCTGAAAAACGTCACCATTACCGTTATCGTTTTGGATGTGATGTGGATCTGGAATGACTTCCTGCTGCCGCTGTTGATGGTGAATTCCAGTGCCAAGACCAAAACGCTGGTGCTTTCCGCCTATACTTTTGTGGGACAGTTCAATACGCAGTGGCAGTACGCCATGGCTTCCATGGTGCTGGCGATCGTGCCTTCCATCATCGTCTTTATCCTGCTGCAGAAATACATCATCGAAGGTGTCGTAGCCGGCGCGGTGAAAGGATAGAGAATAGTAAGAAGTAAGAAATTAGTTAGGAGTGAGGAGTTAGGAATGAGGAGTGAAGTTTTGAAGCCTGATATCACTATCCCCTATATCCTATATCCTATCCCCTGCTAAGAAAAAAAGGAGAAAAAAATGAAGAAAATCAATGTATTATTGCTCGTCTGCATCTTTGCAGCAATGCTTGTCAGTGCGGTTTCCGCTGCGGATATTTATATGTTCATCCCCAGCCCGGAATATGCCGATGCCATCAACACCCTGATCGAAGAATACAAGACTGTCGCTCCGGATGTCACCATCAACTATGAAACCACCCAGAGTGATTACCCGACCCTGCTGAAGGCGAAGATCAAT
>JAFPZX010000146.1 GCA_017417055.1 Anaerolineaceae bacterium | reverse complement strand
CGGGCAGGTCTCAGAGGCTGAAATATTCAATGCCGAAATATAGAGGAAGTTCTCTTTCTAAAGATTTGCTTCAATTTGTCATTGAACATGAAAAACAAAAGGATGCCAGATATCTATGGGTTGGACACGGAACGGCTAATCCGAATGCACGAGGATTCTGGAATAAATTTTTTAAGACATATCAATATGAACTTGTAAGAACAATCAAAAATATTATGTTTATAAATTCAGTTTGATAAACTCCAATTCTCGACTATGACGGATCAAGGTTTGCAGGAATGGCTGCTGCGAAAAAAGTTATCTGCGGAGGAAGTATGGGAATGGGGAAAGTTTTCAATGTTCAGGACAGGCAGGCTGTATTTGATTACATCCTGTCCATTGCCGCTGAGTGCAGCAGAATCGTTGCACTGGTTCAGGTGGGGTCCGGGGCAAACGGGTATCACGATGAACATTCGGACCTGGATTTTGTGATCGCACTGGATTCGAGTGATTCCATGGCGGAAGTCATGGAATATATGCATCGTGAAATCTCCGCGAAATATGAACTGGCATTTTTCACGCAGGATGAGTCGAGGCATCTCCAGAATTTCATCTTATCCGATCTTCTGGAAATTGACATCGGTTATGGCGGATATGAACATGCGGCGGCGTGGAAACCGGCGTTCAAGGTTTTGTTTGACCATTCCGGTACTGTGGAGGAAAAGATGATCCGCTCCCGGGAGTGGATGGATGACAGGATTTACGGCGACAAGCAGAAGAGGGATATGGAACAGTCGCGTAATGTTGTCTGGCTTTTCCTGATGCACGCCGCGGTCGCGATTCACCGCGGCAACTGTTTCCGGGCCATCGGGGAAATGGAAGCTGCCAGAGCCCTGTATATTGATTTGCTGGGTGACCGTTATAGGCTGGAGAGCAGGCGGAACCGCGAAATCGACCATCTGCCTGAAACTGAAAGGGCAGCGATCCGGAGTACCTTTGCTGCCGGGGAAGGCCCGTCGGAGTTATGGACAGCTCTTTTAAACCTGACAACATTGGTTTATAAAGAACTGGAAGGAGTCAATGTACCTGTTACACCGGAGATGCTGCACGATTATTATGAAAGTCTCAGATAAAACCGGTCAGCGGGATGAGGCTTTTGAGTTATGTGACGGTTGGGGGGGAATTTGAATGCAGCGGGTTATCAAATCAATGGAAGCAAAGTATCTTCAGCCATCCCTGGACCTGGTGGAAGATGTGTTTGCCAGATGGGACAGTGCAGAGGAAGGAAAAACGGTCCGGAAGCTTGTGGAGGAGATACGCTCCAAAAAGTATTATCTGCCCGAACTGGAACTGATCATGACAGGCGAGACTGACCGGATTATCGGATATGCCATGTTCTCGCGTTTCCATATTGAGGGGAAGTATGAAGATGAGTTGCTGATTCTGACCCCGGTTGCAGTCAGGACAGAGTATCAGCGGCAGCACATCTCAAAGGAACTGATTGAATATGGCTTTGAAAAAGCGGTCACCCTGGGATTCAAAGCTGTTTTGGTGGAGGGGAATCCGAAGAACTATAATCCGCGCGGGTTTGTCACATCAGCTGATCATGGGATTATCGCCGGACCGGAAATTCATCTTCCGCATGTTTCCTGTCTGATGATCAAAGAACTGGTACCCGGAGCGCTGGAGCATATTCACGGAATGGTCGATTACTCCTTCTATGAAACCCTCCACGAAGGATGATGATCGTGCAGAATCTCGGAAGATATATTTGAGATAATGCACCATCGTCAAATCGGAGTTTGAGGTCGGATGATATGAAGTGTGAACTATTGGCAGAACACAATCTTGCGCTGATGCTTGATTTTGTTGATGATGAAAATACGAAGTACGATGAGGCCGTGCTGAAGGCATTTTTGAACGAAAAGAACGCATATGGTTATATTGCTGTAGACAACGGAAAAGCAATCGGATTTGCTTACGGTTATGTTCTGAATGAGCCGGACGGGCAAAAAGTATACTATCTTCACGCAATTGACGTTGTGGAAGGATGGCAGAATCAAGGTTATGGAACAAAACTTGTCCGGTTTATTCACGAACATTCGACAACCCTGGGCTGCCGCAAAATGTTTTTGATTACTAATATACACAATGCTTCCGCCCGCAGGTGTTACGAGAAAGCAGGAGGAATCTGTAATGCCGCTTCTGATGATATCGTGTTTGTGTTCAAGTGATAAATGTTAATCCCGACAATTCCAGTTTGACGGAGGATATAAAGGTGAATAATTATAAT
>JAFPZX010000145.1 GCA_017417055.1 Anaerolineaceae bacterium | reverse complement strand
GTTGCATGATCCGGTACCGGTGATCCATTCAGAAGGAACATGAAGTCTATGTTCTTTCTGCAGGCTTCCTGTAAGCCTCGTGCTGAATAGATCTTTTTCATCATTCCAAACACAACGCTCTTGAACAGTTTCACCGGATCTGCTGTCTTTTTGACATGCCGTCCGTAGCTGTTGTTCAGTTCTGTTAGGTCCATTGCATCTACCAATGAATCCAGAAGCCGGACCGGATCATTATCCGCAATCTTGATTCCTAACTCGATTGGCAATTTTATTTGGTACGGAGAATTTCCGGTGTTATAATTCCCTTGTAAAATATTTTGTAAGGGCATCATATTTTACCTGACAGCCTGCTGCAACGGGCTGCCTTTTCCTTTCTTTTTTCTCATTAGATATTCGTTGCCTTTTTCTTAAGGTTAATTAAACCATTCTCTTCCCCACTTATCAATTAAACTAAAAGACTGCCCTTTTTGGGGACAGTCTTTCTTAATTCTATTTGAGCTTTCGTTTTTTATTTGCGACAGCCCCTTTCTTATCAGATACCTTTATTTTCTATGAAAAACCATCACACGGTCATAGACCACTTCATAATAGGAAGCTCCGGTGCCGGTATCCTCCAGATAGGAGCGGAATGCCACCAGCAGGATATTCCCGTTATCCGCGCCATAGAATTTCCCATGTTCATTTCCGGTGGAATACGGGATCAAAGCAGTATACTCATCCATCTGCGTGCGGGCCATCTTATACACATAATACTTATCCGCATCAGGATAGTCTTCACCCAGCCAGGCTGAAGCACTGCCCTGATATAAGGAATCGTAAATGCTTGTGATACCATTCAGCATCGGTTTTGCGTACAGGACCGCGTTGGAATAGATGCCCTTTCCGGTAGCTGTATGGTTTACCCCATAGACCACAATAAAATCCTCATCGCTGTTCAGCGTGAATTCCGGCGTCATCAGGTACATGGCGTCCCGGTTATCCCCTTTCGCGTTGAAATCCATAAAATAAGCCGTCAGGCCTTCCGGTACAGCGATCTCGGTGGAGAATTCCTCAATATCGAAATCCGCCTCATATTTTTCGATCAGTTCGTCCCGGATCAGATCAAGGGTTACCATCGGATCCTTCAGTCCGGCAGCTTCATGCACACCGGTCCCTCGGGGAGTCACAGTTTCATTTTGATACGGATCGGCCTCCACTGTTTCCTTCGGTGTTACCCGGTATACGGTCGACAGCTCCGCGATGTTGTCCAGAAAAGCCCGGTAAGCCTCCTTGTCCACCGGCTGGGAGACCCGCTGCAGGAAGGAGAATGTATCAGCACCCTTCTGCAGTCCCATCTTGTAGACTTCAGCGGGGATAGGCATCACATTGATCATGTCTTCGCCATATCCCGCGGCTTTCAGCTGACTGATCACCTGTTCCGTGACCGTTTGGTTCGCGCTGATCACGATTACGGCCTCTGTGCCGAATTCACTCTCACCGGAATGTTTGATATTCATCATATTCACCGAATTCCCGATGGACCCGAAGATCGGATGATAGATCCCCGTTTCCTCGTTTCCGGCAGAGAACATTCCCGGCAGCCCCTGATAATTCTTGCCCGGTTTGTCTTCCGTAAACATGATGTAATTGATGAACGAATAATATTTGCATTCTTCCGGAAGCGGGGTGATCAGGATGATCGCTTCATCCTGACGAAGCTTATATTCCCATCCGCCCGGCGCGAAATACGGGTTGGCGGGAGCGTTTTCGATATCCGGGTCGTCATAGGCGGACGCGATCTCATCCGGCCAGCCCAGTTTTTCAGAACCCAGGGAGGTGTCCTGATCCTGCGCCGCGGGGAGACTGAAAACCAGATAAGCGGATCCTGCGTTATTTCCGAAACAACTCAGGAGTTTTCCCTGTGACGCCAGTTCCACCGTATCGAACTCATAAAAAAGTCCCTGCTGGACATAAAACCCGTCTTCTTCCAGGCCTGTCCTGAGCTGCTGCGGATCTGCCCATACGGCTGCTGTCAGCATCAGGCACAGCACCACGGCCAAAATGAAAGGTGTCTGATGCAAGATGTTAGATGTCAGTTTGCGCTTCGCGCCTTTTGACAAGTCCAGACCCATTGAATCAATTATCCATAATTCTGTTTTCATTAGTTTTTCTCCTTTCAGATAAATACATCAATCTTTCCGGGCCGTTTTCCACAGCCTCGCAGGGGACGATTTCCGCAGGCTCAGCCTTGAGCCTGTGGAAACTGTCACCCCTGATCTTCTGCCAAATTAATCTTCCGCCACTTGTTTTTCCATTACTCTGTTCTTCCGTCCCTCTGTTATTTCTTGTGGAACACGAACACCTTGTCATTGACCAGTTCATAATAGTTCGCGCCGACCCCCGACTCATCCAGATAGATCCGGAACAGTACGAACACCGGCGTATCGTTGTCAACACCGTAGAATTTCCCCTGTTCGTTGCCGGTGGAATACGGTATGGTCACGGTGTGGTCATCCATCTTTCCGCGTGCCATTTTATAGACGTAAAAATCATCCTTTCCTTGCGCGCTTTCTCCGAGAAATTCATCGGCACTGCCGGAAAGCATGGTGTTGAACATTGTAGCTACCCCATTAAACAGTGGCCGTACATGAAGGACAGCATTAAAATAATGCGCCTTCCGGGTAGTGGCATGGTTCACACCGTAAACCACCACAAAATCATCATCGCTGTTCAGTTTAAAATCCGGTGTGATCAGATAAGCAGCGTCGAGAACATCCCCATTGGCGTTTACGTCATTGGTATAAGCGGTAAGTCCGTCAATGATCCCGATCTCCGTGGTCAGTTCTTCATAATCGTATTCTTCCGCGTATTTTGCAATGATCGCCTTCCGAAGCCCGTCAAGATTTTCCGTAAAAGAATCGATCAAGGCTGCTTCATGGACACCGGTTCCCCGCGGAGTCAGCGTCATGACCGGGAAAGCCGAGGGCTCCACCTCTGTTTTCGGCGTAACCCGATAGACCACTGCGCTTTTCGCAAGATTTTCCATATAGGCGTTGTAGGCATCCAGGTCTTCCGGCTGTGAGATCCGTCCGAACAGGCCGAAGGTATCCTTTCCCCGTTCAAGTCCCATGCGGTAAACATCAGCGGGGATCTCCATCACGTTTACCATGCTCTCCGGATACCCTGACTGTTCCAGGCTCCGGATGATCTGATCCCGGACCACACTGTTGGCACACATCACGATAACCGTGTTGGTTCCGAAGGCGCTGTCCCCGTCATGCCGGGCATTCAGCATGTTCACCGGCGAGCCGATGGAACCGAAGATCGTATGATAGAGACCCGTCTCTTCATTCCCGATACCAAAGAAACCTTTTTGATTGGAATAGTCCTTGCCCTCCTGCTGTGCGACAAACATGTCATAAGCGATGAAGGACCAGTACCTGCAGGGATCCGGCAGCCGCGTGATGATCACCACGGCTTCGTCCTGCCTGAGCTTGAAATGGATCCCGGCTGGGGAAAAATACGGATTAGCCGGAGCGTTTTCCACGTCCGGATCGTCATAAGCCGTGGGCTTCTCCGGATCCCACCCGCGTTCCGGGACGCCCGGTGACGCGTCCTGTTCCGGTGCAGGCGGCAGATTCAGGATCAGATAAGCAGATCCCGCGTTGTTGCCAAAACAGGTCAGCAGCTTTCCTTCCGAAGCAAGCTTCAGGGTATCAAATTCATAAAGTATCCCGTCCTGAACATAAAAGTCAGTGTTTTCCAGCTCTGTCCGCAGCGCTTCAGGAGATCCGTACGCGAACACATTTGCCGGCAACATACACAGGAAGAATAATGCAGCGAAAAACAATAGTCCATTTTTCATAAAAAACTCCTCTCAGACTCAGATAAGACTTGATCCGTCAGTAGTGCTTGGTTCAACAGATCACCGCTGTTTCTTCTGACATTGAAGAACGATGTTATCTATATAAAAAATTATATCATTCCCGGCCGATTAACGGGAATAATGTCAGTATATTGTCTGTGGCATTTATACTGTTTTTGTCATGTGGTCCATCTCATTTTGGAAAATCAGGAAACTTGAATCCTCGGCCTCAACTGCAGGGCCTGATCCCTTTTTCTTCGAAGATATTACCCGTGCAATGAAAGATTTATGTGAACAGGCGGGAATATGATATATGTCTCCACAAAGGATATTATGGAGACAAAATTTAAAGCAGGGGAAACCGTATATCTCGTCAGCAACTCGCATTTTATTGAAGAGGCGAACGTAGTAATGACGATTTCCGGATTTGTGACGATCCGCTTTACACAGCGGGGCGGAGGAACACGTGTGCGAGAAAACCGGCTTTATTCCATACGTGAAGAAGCGGAAGCTTCGATAAAAAAATAGAATTATCTGCAGTACAAACCGGAGTTTTATAAGGATAGTGGATCACCAGTAATAATCTTTAGTCTGAATCAAAAATATCTACTGTTTGCATTATAACAGCTACACCCCAAACAATGCCACGATAATTTATACTAACATTATATTTTTTACTCTTCTCCGGATCAATTTCTCCGTAACCTGTAGCAGCCCAATATGAATATAGTATGAATAATTTAAATAGATAATCTATTTCGATTTGTAGTGGTTCATCAACAGTAAATCGAGCAATATCCCCTGCTTTTCCTTCCCAAAGAAGATTCCCTTGTTTATCTTTTATTACGACATCTTGATCATATTGGATTTTATTCTTAGCTTTGATAATTCCAATTTTGATTGCGACTTCTCCGTTTTTCTTATCCATTGATCTGACGAAAAACTGCACAGCGGCCGGTATCTTCGTTAAACCATGCACACTCCCTGGAACACTCCCAGAATTTCAGCGGACATCTCTTGATTTCATCAGTGGATATCACAGAACCCGGAAATCGGAAATGCCACATATACAGCTCTTCAGGCCAGATGGATGTTACATGGTTATCAATTCTTTTGCTTACAGAAATGCGCCCGTGTTCACTGTCATACTCCTCAATCACATATTCTTCCACCGCATTTCCATCAAAGTCACAGCTGAGTACAGTTGCACCTACCAGATGCGTCAGTTCATCGAAAGTCAGATCTTTTTCCATTTCGTTGCCTCCAAAATAATCAGAAAACTCCGGTCACTTTTGCGTAATATTCAATGACTGAGTTATTATCCCGGAACAGTACAGCATCAGTGTTCGCTATGGTTAAAAATACAAAAGAGGGATCCGCAATCAGACCGATCGAATATCCGCGTCCGGTCAGCTGTCTTGTTTCCCGTATCTTGAATCTGCCGGTTTCATCTGTTTCCAGAGAGGAGAGCAGACTTTTGAAATCCAGACTGCTCTGCTTTGCCTCATAGACAAAACGGTTAAGGTAGTTGAGAACAGCTCCGTATTTTGCGATGTCATTCTTACCATAATCCGGGGGAAGATACATAAACCAGAAAATGCCGTCGATCGGGATCTGCTTTCCCTGTTCATTTGCCCAGATAAGGATATCCGGACGTATTTCCTGATTGCTGCTGATCACGGAATACTTGAGGGATGCGTATTGCCGATAAAGGTCATGATCCAGCTTTTCCGGGTCGATGATCGCGTTCATGACGATCGTGACGGGCTTCGCAGTGTCGGCGGAAGCCGGTTTGAAAGAGTTACCGTCAAAAAAAATCAGAGCCCTGTCGTATGGTTTGTCCGGATCCGTACTGATTTCAAAATCTGCTTTTCCCAGTTCAGCTGCAAATGTAAGTGCTGAATACGCGTCAAATCCGTACAAGTCCGTATCAGATGCCCTTATTTCGAAGGCATTGACAAGATCCCTGATCCAGCCGTCCTGCGTGAGCAGAAAGCACATATCCGGATCCTCATAAACTTCTGCGGCAGTACCGCAGAATACCAGCAGAAACATGGCTGTAAAGAGAAACAGAACACAGAAAAAATCACTATTCCTATTCATTTGCTTTTCTCCTTCTATGATCCCTTAAAATTGCTATTTGTTTAAAACTTATCCTGAGATTGAAAAAGACCCCAAACGGTTTTTATCTCCAGATCGGAACGTTCATAATCAGAAAGAACTTCGATGTACCGGATAATCAACGCTCCCGGATACGGTGCTGCTCTTCCTCTGACATAATC
>JAFPZX010000144.1 GCA_017417055.1 Anaerolineaceae bacterium | reverse complement strand
TGTAAGTGTCTCGAATTGGACGTTTACCCATCACTGTTCCCGCAGGCGTTAAAGTGGATATCAATGGCAGCGAGGTTACAGTAAAAGGCCCGAAAGGCGAATTGAAGCGTCTTTTCTCTCCGATGATGACCATCGAACAGGAAGCCAATGTTATTACTGTAAAACGCCCCAGTGATGAAGCTTCGGTCCGCGCTCTCCACGGAACGACCCGTGCTCTGCTGCACAATATGGTCGTAGGTGTTTCCGATGGATTCACTGTTGTCCTTGAGGTGGAAGGTGTCGGTTACCGTGCCGAAATGAACGGTAAAAATTTAGTGTTGTATGTCGGTTATTCTGCTCCGAAGGAAGTTCTTCCTCCGGCTGGCATCAGCTTTGAAGTTGATGCAAAGGCGAAACCGATGCAGATCAAAGTTCACGGTTATGATCGTGAAATGGTTGGTCAGGTCGCTGCGAACGTTCGTGGTATCCGCCCGGTAGAACCCTACAAGGGCAAAGGTATTCACTACCTTGGCGAACGGATCCGCCGCAAGGCCGGTAAATCCGGTAAGGCTAAGAAATAGGGGTGAAATATGGCGAAATTATCTCGAAGTGAAGCTCGCATTAAGCGCCATGCTCGTGTCAGACTTAATCTGTCCGGTACGGCCGAACGCCCTCGTTTGAGTGTTTACCGCAGCCTGGATGCGATCTATGCTCAGGTTATTGACGATGTAGCCGGTGAAACATTGGTTTCTGCTTCTTCCATCGACAAGGCTTTGAAAGCTGAAATGAATGGCAAGAACAAGACCGATCAGGCGAAGTTGGTTGGTAAAGCCATTGCGGAACGTGCAAAAGAAAAGGGAATTACCAATGTTGTGTTCGATCGTGGTGGTTTCCGCTACTTCGGTCGTGTGAAAGCACTGGCTGATGCAGCACGTGAAGCAGGCCTTGAGTTTTAGCAGAGCAGATAAGGACTAAAACGATATGGAAAATATGGAATATCAATCAGTAGAAGAACAACTGGACGAACGCGTAATCGAAATCGCTCGTGTATCCAAGACCGTCAAAGGCGGACGCCGTCTGCGCTATCGTGTGACCGTTGTGGTCGGTGACAACAATGGTTCCATCGGTATGGGCAGCGGGAAAGCCAATGCTGTTCCGGATGCGATGCGGAAAGCTTCTGAAGTCGCTCGTAAGAACATGAAGAAGGTCAATCTTTATAAGACGACCATTCCGCATGAAGTTTACGGTCGCTGCGGTGGTGCAGTCGTAATGATCCGCCCTGCTTCAGAAGGTACCGGAGTTATTTCCGGTGGTGGTGTTCGTGCCGTTCTGGAAGTCGCCGGTGTTCATGACATCCTGACGAAATCCATGGGCAGCGCAAACCTGCTCAATGTTGTGAAAGCAACTTTCGATGCTCTCGGCCAGCTCAAGAATGCATCCGACGAAGCTGTTCTCCGCGGCAAAACTGCTGAAGAACTGACTCCGTTCTGGGATCGGAGGTAAACAATGGCAGATAACACTGCAAAGAAACTCCAACTGACTTATTACCGAAGTGCTATCGGATATTCACAGAAACACAAGGACACCATTCGTGCCCTGGGTTTCCATCACCTGAATGAAACCGTTGTCAAAGAAGATAATGCCTGCATCCGCGGCATGCTTCGCAAAGTGGCTCATTTGGTTAAAGTTGTAGAATTGGTGGACTGATATGAAACTGCATGAATTACAACCGAATTTCGGAGCAAAACGCTCCAAAAAACGTGTAGGTCGTGGTCCGGGTGCCGGTCAGGGTAAAACCGCCGGTAAAGGTACAAAAGGCCAGAGCGTCCGTCAAGGCGCAGGCGGTAAGCTTTACCGCCAGGGTGGTAACCTGCCTTTCTTCCGCCGCCTGCCGTTCATGCGTGGTGAAGGATTCACTCCGCCGAGTCGTGTGGAATATAATGAAGTTAACGTCGAAATGCTGGAACGCTTCGATGCCGGTTCCGAAATCAACACAGAAGTGTTGGCTGCTGCCGGTCTCCTGAGCAAAAAGAGCAATCCGGTCGTTATCCTTGGAAACGGCGAACTTACAAAGAAACTGAACGTGAAGGTTCAGCGTGTAACCAAGGGCGCAAAAGCCAAGATCGAAGCTGCCGGCGGCAGTGTTGAGATCGTTGACTAAGTGCTGACGCCGATTAAGTAGGAGAACTAAAAAATGAAGCGATCCCCATGGCGTTATATTTGGAAGTCAGAAGGTATCCGCAATAGATTGCTTCTGACTCTGGGTATACTTGTCATTTATCGTCTGATCGCTAATATCCCGGTTCCTGGTTTCAATGCCCAAGTGATTGCGGCATTGAATACCAGCCGTACCGCGGCTGGCGATTTGATCAGTATCCTTAATGTATTATCCGGTGGTACTCTTTCATCGTTCTCCATCCTTGCAATGGGTGTATACCCATACATTACCGCTTCCATTATTCTTCAGCTGCTTGGACCGATCATTCCTTCGATCCAGGATAAGCTGAAGAATGATCCGAAAGAGGGACGGAAATGGATGGAAAAATGGACGATGTATCTGTCTATCCCGCTGGCATTCCTGTCCGCGATTGGGCAGATTGGTCTGTTTAATCAGATTCTTCCTGGTATAACTGTTTTGAAGAATTATGGCTGGAGTGGTTCCAACCTTCTGCCTACACTCGCGAACGTTCTTACCATGATCGCCGGTACAATGATCGCTATCTGGCTCGGTCAGATTATCTCAGAATACGGTATCCAGCAGCAGGGTCTGTCTTTGATCATCTTCTCTGGTATCGTCTCACAGCTCCCTGCGAACGTTGTCAGGATCCTTTCTGACGGCTCCTCCTGGTGGTATATTCTGCTGATTTCGATCATTATCTTCCTTGTTTCCATCTTTGCTATCGTTTACCTGCAGCAAGGTACACGGTATGTGAAGCTGATGATCCCCGGACAGCGTCTCGGTTACCGCGGCGTCAAATCCGGTGGTTCCACAACCCTTCCGCTGCGTGTGAATTCAGTCGGTATGATCCCGTTGATTTTTGCTCAGTCGTTAATTACCTTCCCTGCTTTAATTGCAAGCTTCTTTGTCAATTCAAGCACTCCGTGGGTTGCTAACACAGCAAATTGGATCCAAACGCACTTCAGCGGCGGCGGTGCCTTTTACGTTATTCTGTATTTTATCCTCGTTGTTGCGTTCACCTTCTTCTACACCAGCGTGACGTTCATGAACAACGATTATGGTGAAAACCTGAAAAAGCAGGGTGCTGTAGTTCCGGGCCGGGCTGCCGGTACTGATACACAGAATTATCTTGCAAAGATTCAGGACAGAATCACTTTGCCGGGCGCTGTGTTCCTCGGTTTGATCGCAATTCTCCCTTACATTCTGGGTGCGATCCTGCGGACCAACGCCAATTCTACCATGCTGCTTTCTTCTTCCGGCCTGTTGATCGTTGTGGGCTGTGTCCGCGACATCATCGATTATCTGGAATCCGAATTGAACCAGCGTGGTTATGAAGAAAAACTCATCAGATAAGTAAAGAGGCAGAATCATGGCAGTATATATTGTTCTTCTTGGTCCTCCGGGGGCCGGTAAAGGCACTCAAGCGGAGAAAATTTCTTCTGTCTATCATTTGACACATGTATCTACCGGTGATCTTTTCCGGGAAAATATTCGTGAGAATACGGAACTGGGAAAGAAAGCACGGGAATATACGGATAACGGACTGCTTGTTCCGGATGAAGTCACGATCGCTATGGTCGAAGACAGATTGAAGAAAGAAGATTGCAAAAACGGAGCACTGCTGGATGGTTTTCCGCGTACGATCAAACAGGCTGAAGTGCTGGACGAAATGCTGAAGAATTCTTTCGATGCAAAGGTAAATATTGTTCCCTGCATCGAGGTGAATCAGGAAGATCTGATTCAGCGTATCTCCGGCCGCCGAATGTGCAAAAACGGTCATGTTTTTCACATTGTCACAAAGCCTTCTAAAGTTGAGGGTATCTGTGATGAATGCGGAGAACCGCTTTACCAGCGGGCTGATGACAACAGCGAAACGGTGAAAACACGTCTGAACGCCTATAATGAAACCACGGCAAAACTTGTCGGCTATTACGGAGCGAAAGGTGTTCTAAAAACCATTGACGGAAACAAGTCAATTTCAGAAGTGTCGGATGCGATCCTCGCTGCAATTGATGAAGCGATCTAACCGAGAAAACAATTGAGAGGTCAATAGAAAAATGAGCTGGGAACGACAGGTATGTATTAAATCTGCGGAAGAAATAAAAATCATGCGTGAAGCAGGAGTCATCAATGCCGAAGCACTGAAAGCGGCGGCAGAAGCCTGTGTACCGGGTGCTTCTACCTGGGATGTGAATGCAGCAGCTGATGCAGTTCTTAAAAAATACCATGTCGTTTCCGCTTTCAAAGGCGTGCCGGGACCGATTCCGTACCCATCCAGTACGTGTGTCAGCGTTAATAATATTCTGGTCCATGGGATCCCAAGTAAAAATGTTGTGTTGAAAGAAGGAGACATTGTTTCCATCGACTGCGGTGCGACATTAAAGGGATACGTGGCAGATTCAGCAGTAACCGTCGGTGTTGGAAAAGTCGGCGAAGAAGCTGCGAAGCTGATGGATGCGACGGAAGGATCTCTTTATGAAGGTATCCTGCAAATGGTACCCGGGAATCACGCAGGTGACATTTCTGCTGCCATTCAGGCATTTGCAGAAAGCCGTGGTTACTATCTCACCAAGCAATATACCGGACACGGTGTAGGGCGCAGCATGTGGGAAGCGCCCCAGGTCCCGAATTATGGGATCGCGGGAACCGGGCTGAAGCTGAAGGCCGGGATGACATTAGCGATTGAACCGATGCTCCTGATCGGAACTGAAGACACCAAAGTCATGAAAGACGGCTGGTCTGTTTCTTCGGTAAACAAAAAAAAGACAGGACATTTCGAACATTCTATCGCGGTGACAGAAAACGGTCCGATGATACTGACTCTGCTCGATAATGATGAACCGCCTGTAGTTTTCAATCCGGATCATAAAAATCGGGTACTGGGCAAAAATTAATTGTCATAATGTCGTTAATGGAATTTCGATAAAATTCCGATTCGGTGTATAATAGACAGGCTATCATGAAAATGACGGGCATGTTTTCATGTCCGGAGGAGTAATAAAATGAAGGTTACTTCATCCATTAAGAAACGATGTTCCAAATGCAAAATCGTCAAACGTGGTGGACGTTTGTACGTGATTTGTGAAAACCCGAAGCATAAACAGCGCCAGGGATAAAAGAGGGTATAAATGGCAAGAATTGAAGGTGTTGATCTTCCGCGTAATAAACGGATAGAAACTGCATTAACCTACATATATGGGATCGGTTTGACCCGCTCCCAGAAAATTCTGAGTGATACAGGCGTAAATCCTGATGTTCGTGTTCGTGATCTTTCGGATAATGATGAAAACGCTATCCGTGATTATATCGCGAAGAATTATACCGTCGAAGGTGATCTTCGCCGTGAAGTTCAAATGAATATCAAGCGCCTTGTCGAAATTGGCTGCTATCGCGGAATGCGGCATCGCCGCAATCTGCCTTGCCGTGGTCAGCGAACACGTACGAACGCACGCAGTGCAAAAGGTCCGAAGAAGACTGTTGCCGGTCGTGGCCGCCGCCGTGGAGCAACCAAGAAATAATTCTGATCCGATTATTACGTATATTGCAGGTTTAGGGGTTCCTTTCCCCCTGCGGCTGCCTGCAATATTCGTGTGTCTGAAAAGAATTGTTTCATTCAATAAAGTTATAAGAGGAAATAATGGCTCAAAATGTACGCTCAGCGCGTCGTGCAGCTGCTGCACGTAAAGTAAAGCGCACCATGTCATCCGCACAGGTGCACATTTATGCTTCCTTTAATAACACCATCATCACTGTGACTGACGCCATGGGCGCTCCGGTTTGCTGGGGCAGCTCCGGTGCATCCGGTTACAAAGGTTCCCGTAAGAGCACCCCGTTCGCAGCTCGTCTGGCTGCTGAACAGGCCATCAAAACAGCTCAAACGATGGGTATTCAGGAAGTTGATCTGATCATCAAAGGGCCCGGCCCGGGTCGTGAATCCGCTATTCGTGCTGTTCAGGGAATGGGAATGAAAGTTCGTTCGATTTCTGATATCACTCCTGTTCCGCATAATGGATGCCGGCCGCCAAAGAGACGCCGCACGTAATAATAGAAAGGGATTACAATGGCAAGATATACTGGTCCGGCCTGTCGATTGTGCCGGCGCGAAAATGAAAAACTGTTTTTAAAGGGTGAACGTTGCTTAACGCCCAAATGTGCGTTTGAAAAACGTGGATATGCTCCTGGTGATCATGGAAAAACCGGAGGCGGACGCAGCGGTGATAAAGCTTCTGACTACGCTCGTCAGCTTCGTGCGAAGCAGAAGGCCCGCAGAACCTATGGTGTGTTGGAACGTCAGTTCCGCCGCATGTATGGTGTGGCTTCCAAACGCCGTGGGCAGACCGGTTTCGTGATGCTCCAGCTGCTGGAAACCCGTCTGGATAATGTAATTTTCCGCCTTGGATATGCGGAAAACCGTGCTCAGGCTCGTCAGCTGGTATCTCATGGGCACTTCATGGTGAATGGAGTTCGTTCCGATATTCCTTCTATGATTCTGGTTCCCGGAGATCAAATCACTGTTTGCGAAAACTCCAAGAAAAAAGCTTTCTTCAAAGATTTCGCTGAAGTAGCCGAAAAACGGAATTGTGTCGGTTGGCTTGATCGTGATGTAAAATCAATCAGCGGCCGGGTATTACGTTTACCCGAACGAGCGGAAATTGACGGTAATATCACTGAACAACTGATCGTCGAATTCTATTCACGATAAGCTGATTAATCCAATACGCGAATTGCTTGTGTATTGGGAAGGGATGGTGATAATTGGCAACACTAATGAATATGGTAACACCTGCTGTCAAGCTTGAACGTGATGCTGAAAATTACGCGAAATTCGTAATTTCACCATTAGAACGTGGTTATGGTGTAACACTCGGCAATGCACTGCGCAGAGTTCTGCTTTCCTCTTTGGACGGCGCTGCTGTAACCTCGATCCACATTCAGGATGTAAACCATGAATTCAGCGCAATCCCCGGCGTACGGGAAGATGTGCTGCAGGTTATGCTTCAAATCAAACAGATTCGTTTGATCCTGCATGACGTGGCAGTATCGCATATGAAGCTTGAAGTATCTGGTGACGGTGAAGTCACTGCTGCTGATATCCAATGCCCGGCTGAAATCGAAATTGTGAATCCGGAACTCTACCTGTTCACGGTAGATGATCCGAAAACTAAACTGGAAATCGACCTGACAGTTGAAAAGGGACGTGGTTATCTGCCCGCTAATGACAGAGGAAACCACTTACCTATCGGCGAATTGCCGGTCGATGCGATTTACAGTCCCATCAAACGCGTAAACTGGAATGTTGGCAATGCTTTATATGGCCAAAGCACGAACTATGACAAACTCGAACTTGAAATCTGGACAGACGGAACCAAGAAGCCGGAAACTGCTTTAGGGGAAGCTTCCCGTATCCTGATCGAACACCTGCGTTACATCTCCGGTATCAATGAAGAAATTCTGCCGATCATGCCGGAACCCGCAGCCTCCCAGACTCATGTTTCAAGTGAAGTTTTGGATACTCCAATTGAAAATCTTGATTTGTCTGTTCGTGTGTTCAATTCCCTGAAACGCACAGGCGTTACCTCTGTTGGTGATGTCCTGGATCTGTTGGACAAGGGCGATGACGCTGTTAAATCGATCCGTAATTTCGGTGAGAAAAGCCTTGATGAACTGCGCGCTAAGCTGCAGGAAAAAGGTTACCTGAAGAAAGATAAAGAATCGGAGTAAAAATGCGACACGGAGTTGCAGGAAAAAAATTAGGAAGAACATCTTCGCAACGCAAGGCTCTGCGCACCACCTTGATTCGTCAGCTCTTTGAACATGAACGAATTCAAACCACGCAGGCGAAAGCTCTTGCTTTCCGCGGCGATGCCGAAAAATTGATCACTCTGGCAAAGAAGGGCAATGAAGGCGACAAGGTTCAAAAGATGAACGCTGCACGTCTGGCTTCTTCCCGCCTTGGAAACGATCGCGAACTCACTCAGAAACTGTTTGATGATATCGCTCCTCGTTTCGCGAATCGCAATGGCGGTTACACCCGGATGATCAAACTGGGCCCCCGCAAGGGTGACTCTGCTGAAATGGTTCTGATCGAACTGGTCAGCGAATAATGATAATGGATTCTTCAAAAGAAGAATCAGTATTGATAGAACGTTACAAATTTACGATATCTTATAACGGAACGGCTTTTTCAGGGTTTCAACGGCAGGGTGAACGCAGGACCGTACAACTGGAACTGGAAAACGCACTGCGAAAGCTGGGCTGGAAAGAAGAATCGATAACAGGTGCAGGACGTACCGACAGCGGCGTCCATGCCTCGGGACAGGTTGTTTCCGCGGCATTGGAATGGCCTCACGGGGAAGAGCAGCTTCGCAATGCGCTGAACGCGGCTCTCCCCGCTGATTTAGCTGTTTTGAAAGCAGAGAAAACGGAAAGGGATTTTAACGCCCGATATGACGCACTCTCCCGCACCTACAATTATCTGATTTATTTTTCACCGGTCAGGCTCCCTTTGAAGGATGGTTTTGCCTGGCGGATCTGGCCGGAGCTGCCGATTGAAAAACTGAACCGGATTTCCCGACACTTCACGGGTATCCATGATTTCCGTGCTTTTGGTTCTCCGCCCCGAAAGGACCACAGTACGGTACGGGAAATTTTCAGGAACGGCTGGGAAAAGCAGTCTGATGACACTTTCTGTTTTGTGATTGAAGCGAATGCCTTTCTATACCACATGGTAAGGCGGATCGTTTTTCTGCAGACGGCCTACGGGCGGGGAAATGTTACAGAAGAAGATGTTATTAAGGCAGTCAGATACGGTATTGATGCAAAACCCGGACTGGCTCCCGCAAGAGGTCTTCAGCTCCGGAGCGTGTCCTACCCTGGTCCGCATAAAGATGGTGTAAAGAAACGAATAAATAAATGGAGAGAATGACCGTGGAAAAGACCTACGTCATTAAAGGTGAACCTTCCAATGAATGGCTGTTGGTAGATGCTAACGGACAGGGGATTGGAAGACTGGCTACACAAATTGCTAATTATTTAATGGGGAAGCATAAGCCTGATTTTACACCCGGCGTAAAGATGGGTGATTTCGTTGTGGTGGTGAATGCCGCACATCTGGCAATTCCCCCGAAGAAAATGACAACGAAATTTTACTATCGTCACTCCGGATATCCCGGTGGTTTGACCTCGACATCCCTGAAAGACATGATGCGCACTTATCCGGATCGTGTTATTCGCAGCGCTGTATGGGGTATGCTGCCTCACAACAGCTATGGCCGTGCTCTGATGACCCGCTTGAAGATTTATGCTGAAAACGATCATCCGCATGCTGCCCAAAACCCGAAACGTGTAAACTAAGGAGTGCATAATGGCCGGACAATATTACGAAGGTGTTGGTCGCCGTAAGAACAGTGTCGCCCGTGTCCGTGTTTCCAACGGTACCGGTGCATTCACTGTCAATGATAAACAAGTTGCTGAATACTTCACTCGCTACGGCGATGTGGAAGCTATCCTTGGGCCATTCGCTGCCATCAATCAGGACCAGAGCGGTTTTGATATTTCCGTTCATGTGAACGGCGGCGGCGTGACCGGTCAAACGGATGCTGTCAAATTGGGTCTTGCACGCGCACTTGTAAAGATGGATGAGAACTTGAAGCCTTCTCTTTCCCACGCTGGACTGCTTTCCCGCGATGCCCGCATCAAAGAACGCAAGAAGCCGGGTTTGAAACGTGCCCGTAAGGCTCCTACCTATACAAAACGTTAATTTGTTTCTATCGGAGCCTTTCTCCGATAATGAAACGTTTTGTAAAAGTCTGGAATACAAAAGACCGGAATTTCCGGTCTTTTTGTTTCCCTAAGTAGAAGAAAACAGGAGGAGGATATGAATATCTTTCACCTTTTTGCCAAAAATAACATCAATCAGGAAATTGAAAAATGCAGGAATACTCCGGGGGCTGTGCTGCTTGATGTTCGGTCAAAAGAAGAATATGATTCCGGGCATATTCCCGGCAGTATCAATATTCCGGTCGAAAATATTAAAGATGTCGAAAAGCATATTATCAATCAGGAAACACCGGTTTTTGTTTATTGCCTGAGGGGAACGAGAAGTCTGAAGGCCGTCAAGGTAATGCAGACTCTTGGATATACTCAGGTTAAGAGTATTGGCGGCATAGCCTCATATAAGGGGCCAAAGGATTAAGTCTTACGGTACGACTCAAAAATAGTCACTGCAACTTGTTTTGTTGACTCAATGCTGAGTCAACAAAACAGAGCACTGTGTCTTAGTACCAAGCTGAAAGAGTATAGGAAAAAATGTTGACAAAAAATTGACATTAATCTGCTCTTCCTCTGACAAAAACGAGCTATATTAAACAACATAAGATAAATGAACTGAGGAACAGAGAGATTCGAAAGGAGATTATCCTCCGGAGATCAAACCCTCCTTCCCCAAGCTCAGAATAAAAAAGTGAATGAGTAAGGAGGAAGTTACTATGTTACTGCCAAGTGTTTTTAGAGAGAATTTATTTGATGATTGGTTCGGTTTCCCGAATTTCCGGGATTTCGAACATGAAATAGATCGTGATTTTGACCGCAGTGAACGCAAATTATATGGGAAGCATGCAGATCGTCTGATGAAGACAGATGTTCATGAACATGATGACCATTACGAAGTTGATATTGATCTGCCGGTCTTCAGCAAGGATGAGATCAATCTTGAGTTGAAGGATGGATATCTGACTATCAGTGCCGCGAAGGGTTTGGATAAAGATGAAACCTCAAAGAAAGGCAAACTGATTCGTCAGGAACGTTATGCCGGCGCAATGCAGCGAAGCTTCTATGTTGGAGACAACCTGACAGAGGAAGATATCAAAGCCAGCTTCAAGCACGGTGTTCTTAACCTGACCGTCGCGAAAAAGGATCAGCCGAAACTGCCTGAGAAAAAGACGATCACCATTGAATAACTTTCGCGGTATCGAGGAAAAGGTTTCAGTCAATAATGAAATCTTAATTTCCGGAATCATCTGAACAAATAATTATACAGCACCCTCTTTATGACAAAATGAAGAGGGTGTTTTGTTATTTGGTTAATGTTCACAGAACAGCCAGCAGGGATGGAGCTGAAGAACCAAATCATCATCGATGGTCCTTTTATTACGTTCATCCCAATGCAAGGCGGCGGGGACGAACCTGAGGGTTCGCCCCCTCATACTGTGAATAGCAACGTTATTTAATATATGAACATCACACGCAAACAAACTGATATACACGAAAGTAAGGAATCGAGATAAAATTCTTTTATGTGTTTTGAAATACGACCGTCCAAACTCAGTGATATCGGAGCTGCCTATCAGCTGGATCAAATATCCTTTGAGGTGGATGCCTGGACGATGCTGGATTATGCGGGTGTTTTTTCTTTCCCCGGCGTAAAAAAATTCACCGCAATCGTCGATGCAAAATTAGTCGGATTTGCGGCAGCGGAATATGACCCGCAGCGGAAAGCTGTCTGTCTGATGACACTGGCTGTTGATCCTCAGTACCGGAAAAAGGGCATCGGTTTTGCTTTGCTGAAGCAATGCGAAGATGCCTTTCCGCAGAAACACTTTTATCTTAATGTTGACATTGAAAATCAGGCAGCCATCCGGCTCTACGAAAAGGCCGGTTATCAACGGACAGGTATTGAGCCTGCTTACTATAGGAATGGACATGATGCATTGATCATGGAAAAATGAAGATAACTGTTCAATAGGAGTCAAAGCCACCTGTTTTCGATGACTCATTCTGAATAGTTACAATGAGGATATAAATTTGAATATGGATAAGAAAAAAACATCAGTGATTGGTTTTGTTCTGGAAGTTGTCTCACTGGTTCTGATCATATTGGGGATAGGGTTCCGTTTTTACAATATGCATTGGGATTCCGGTGCTCTTTTGCATCCGGATGAATATGGACTGACCAACACACTGACGCAGCTGCATATGCCTTCTTCCGTTTCAGACTATTTCAATACGCGGATCGCGCCGATGAGTCCGTATAACAAGTATGATATCAACGGAGAAACTATTGCCAACGGACCGGACAACACTATGCGCTGGGGACAGCTGCCTATGCTGATTATTCGCACAACAGCAGAGGCACTGAATCAGACCGGTTATCAGGAACTGCGCACTTTGGGACGTTACCTTTCAGCAATAATGGATGTCGGCTCGATTCTCATCCTGTTCGTGATTGGATTGAAACTGTTCGATCGCCGGACGGCACTTTTGGGAAGCGGACTATTCAGTCTTTGCGTACAATCGATCCAGCAGTCCCATTTTATGACGGTCGATAATTTCGCCGTATTCTTCACTATGCTTACGCTGCTCTCCGCAGTCAGTATTGCACAGGGGAATTATCTGAAACGGGATGAGAACGGTGTATATAAAATGAATCGCAGTGGATGGTTTGCCATGATGCGTTTTGGTTTGTTCCTGGGCATGACGATCTGCTGTAAAGTGAACCTGGCTATGCTGGGCTTGGTTCTGGCACCGGCCGTATTTATCAGTTTTGCGGATATGAAACTCAGCAGTCGGAAAGACTTCGGACGCATCATCACACTGGCAGCAGCCAGCGCTTTGACTGCAATTGCCGTGATGGTTCTTGCCTGCCGTCTGTTCCAACCCATGATGTTCCGAGCGAAAACCGGGAATACATCTTTCTTTACTTTCGCTTTGAACCCCGACTGGGTCCGTTCCATGAATGTCGCCGCCACCGAATCCAGTGGGATTGGAGGCGGACCGCCATCCGAACAGTGGTCCCATCGTCCGGCATTTTTCTTTGCCTGGGAAAATCAGGTTCTTTGGGGAATGGGGCTCCCGCTGGGGCTTGCGGTTTGGGTGTTCCTGATCATGGGCTGGGTTTTTATCTTTCGCTCAAAAGAAAAAGATTTATGGAAAAAACTGCTGCTGCCGCTTTTCTGGACAACACTGTTTTTCCTGTTCATGAGCACACGCTTTGTAAAAAACAACCGTTATTTTCTGCCGGTTTATCCAAGCTTCTGTCTGGCTGCGGCATGGGGACTGATTTGCTGTTACAGGCGATCCGGGAAGACCTTCAGCAGGGTGTTATGCTGTCTGACCGGTGTCGTGATCATTGGTGGTACGCTTGTCTGGTCCGGATCGTTCATGAAGACTGTGTACGGACAGAAACATTCCCGTGTTGAGGCAGTGGAATGGATCTATGATAACATTCCCTCTCTCTTCCAGCTGGCAGATATGGAAGAAGACGTGCTGATTTCAACTGTCTCCATTCCAGCGGATGAATCCGAAACACTTACACATGACAATACAGTCACGAAGCATTTCCGTCCCTATCAGGATACAAATGTTAATACGCTGCGAATTCCGAAAGCCAGGCTGCTCAGCGGCGGTCCGGATGAAGAAACGGTGACACTGGTTATTGAAATTTGCTCTGAAGAAAACGGCAGTGTCTGTGTGTCGCATACGGAACAGAACGTCACAGTCGGGGCAAAGGAAACATCACTGGAAATTCCCCTGCGGAAAACCGTTTTGAAAGCGAATAATCACTACAGTCTGAGTGTCCGTGTGAAAGAAGGGTCTGATTTATATCTGCGCCGTATCGTGATTGCCAATGAGAACTGGGATGAAGGGCTGCCTTTCCGTATGCGCGGTCTGGATCCGTTTGGTCAGCTTTATACCGGAGTCACGAATGAGGTTCGCTGGTATGACGTCCAGGATAAGGTTGATATGTTCATGCGGGTGCTGCCACAGGCGGATTATCTGATTTTGCCTTCACAGCGCGGGATCTGGAGTGTGTGCCGCATTCCGAAAACCTACCCGATGACGATGGCTTATTACCAGGCTCTTTTTGATGGATCGCTTGGATTCAAACTGGTCGGAGAATACCAACGTCCGATCAAAATCGGTCCATATTACATTTCCGATTTAGCGGGAACAGTTTCAACAGATTATCCGAAACTGCCAGTAGTAAATCTAAGCAGCTGGGCTGCTGAAGAAGCCTTCAGTATTTACGATCATCCACCGGTATGGATCTTTGAAAAAACATCAGATTTCAGCGAAGAAAAACTGCGGGAATTTCTGGAAAGCTTTGACCTTTCTCAGGTCGTGATCCAGGGTCCGAAAGACGCGGAGTGGGAATAGTTTTCGTGAGGAGTTGGAAGTGAGTGATGAATCAAACACACCGACTTCATTATATCGGGAAAACCGGAAAATTACACGGTTCGATGTTTTCTTCATAATCGTTGTCACAGGGCTATGGATTTATTATTATGCTGATATCCGGTTGAAGATGGATGAAATTTTTTTCTCCCTGTTCGGGAAAAACCTGACAGGGAGAAATCCTGTTTTCCAAATTATTGTTTTGGGAAGCTGCTTTCTGTTTTGTCAGCTCTTTCCAATATTTCTCGATCGGCTTATCCGCCGCAGACCAAAAACAGTTGTGCTTGCGAACACGATCATCCTGGTGATTTTTGCCTTTCCGGTGGTTCAGCTATTGCGGATTTGTGCAAATCAGATTCTGCGCAGAGATGATTATTGGGAAATTGCGGATGCTGTGACCTATGGTTTTCCCGGGTCTGCGTTTTATGAGATGGAACGGTATAACGGCCGTTATACGGGGTGGGGATTGAGGTCTTTGCATGCGCTGCTGCCACATATTCCGTATATTGATATTTTTCTGTTTGTCAACCTTATTCTCCTGACGATCGGAACTTCTATGCTGTCATTCTGCCTGCTGAAAATTCAAAAACGGAAATGTTCCGGAATGAAGATATTGGCATTCCTGACCGGATTTGGTTTGAGTATTGCCTTTATTCTGATGTCTTCGAATATATGGGAATTCTGGTTCTGGGGTTCAGGAACCATGATTTATGGGTTTGGTATTTCCATGTGTCTGTTGAGTATTGCATTGATTCTGAAAGCTGCCGATGATGAGCATCTGAAAATTAAGAAAATGATTCTCCCTGCCATAACCTGTTTTCTTACCTGCGGCTGTTCTGAGCTTTGCACCGCGTCACTGGCTGTTTTTCTATTGAGCGCACTGATATGGAAACGGGCTGTGTGCGGAAAATGGGATAAAAGGATCCTGTTCTTTTTTGCGGAAGTCTGTATTTTGACAGCCGGAGTTTTTCTGTTCAGCGGGAGCCTGAATTACGCGGGCGGTTATGCCCATCTGAAAGACGGAAATCTTGTTGATAACGTTCAATCACTGTTAAAAAGGCTTCCTGTTATCATTGGCTGGGCAGTTCATGGTCTATATGGTTATACTTTTATCAAATATAAAACATTGTTATTGTTTCTGGGAACAGCGTTACTAATCGGGACGCAGCTTTATTTTGATGCCAAAAGCCGAAAGACTATTCTGATTTTGGTGGTTCTTTTGACCATTCTTGCTCATTGTGTGCTGATGATCAATACACTCCTTGATTATATGCCTCCGCGGGTTATTACGGTCGGTATCTGCTGGTTCATCACTGCCATGGGGCTGGTTTGCTTGGTCATCGGTTCTTTTCTGAATGCCGATGGTCAAAAATCAGTCAACTCTATAGTATTGATTTTTTGCGCATTATTTCTGAGCCTCGGGATGAACCGGTTTTATCAGGAAAACATCACGGAACTTCGTATGATCCGTGAAAGCTGGACCACACGAGACGCTTTACTGCGTCAGCGGATAAACAGCAGTGAACCGGTCGAGACATGTTCTCTGCCGTGCGCAGGATGTTTCAATGAAGATATCCTACAGGATCGTGATGATCCTTATAATCAGGGAGCAGCTTTGTATTATAAGTTGCCTTCCATTTGGGCGGATCTCCGCTGCCCTCCAAGGGGAGAATATTTTCTCCCTTCTGATTTATACAAAGCCGGCGAATAGTGTCATAAATTATTTCTTATTTCTGATTTCTCATTTCTCTTTTTCTTTGTTTGTGATAAAATATCATCTGTTAAAAAACCGCACATCCTTTGATCCCCGCTGGCGTGCTGCCCATGAGAAATGACAGCTGTGCAGGGAAAAGAGAGGGATGGAGGAACAAAACGCAAAAGGAGTTTTTACTTTCTATGACTAACGTTATTTCCATGAAAGCGTTATTGGAAAGCGGTGTGCATTTTGGCCATCGCACGAACAAATGGAACCCCGGGATGAAGCCGTATATCTTCACCGAACGCAACGGGATCCATATTATTGACCTGCAGCAGACCGCGAAAAGCCTGAACGCTGCTTACGCACTGGTCCGCGACACTGTCGCTGCCGGCAAAGATATCATGTTTGTCGGAACCAAGCGCCAGGCTCAGGAAACCATCCGCGATGAAGCTATCCGCTGCGGTATGCCCTATGTGACCGAACGCTGGCTGGGCGGTATGCTCACCAACTGGACCACAATTGCCCAGCGTATCAACGAACTGGAACGCCTGGAAAAAATGCGCGATACCGGCGACATCAAGAAACTGACCAAAAAAGAAGGTTTGATGGTTGAACGTGATATCGCCCGTCTGCAGCTGCGCCTTTCCGGTGTCCGCAACATGAAAGAACTGCCGGGTCTGATTTTCGTCATCGACGTGATGCGCGAAGCAACCGCTATTCATGAAGCGAACCTGAAAGAAATCCCCGTGATCGGTATGGTTGACACCAACTGCGATCCGCGCAATGTGGACTACGTTATCCCCTCCAACGATGACGCGATCCGCGCGATCAAACTCGTTGTCGGCAAAATCGCTGATGCTGCTATCGAAGGCAAGATGATGCGCGATGGCGGTGAATCCGTTTCCGTCGAATTCTCCGCTGATACCAATGCCGCTGCTGCCAGCCGTCTGGCTGCTGATGACAGCGACACCAAAGACGAAGACCTCTTCGGTGCTTCCACCCTCGAAAAAATCAACAGCAAAGCCACTGAAGCTGCTGAATAATTTGTGATTAAAGGACGATTTACTAATGGCTATCACCACTGAAATGATTAAAGAACTGCGCGGCAACACCGGTGCAGGTATCCTTGAATGCCGAAAAGCGCTTGAACAGGCCAACGGTGACATGAACGCCGCTCTGGATTATCTGCGCGAAAAGGGCCTTGCCCAGGCACAGAAACGTGCTACCCGTCAGGCTTCCGAAGGTATCATTGAGCTCTATTCCCACATGGGCGGCCGCATGGGCGTTATGCTGGAACTGAACTGCGAAACCGACTTCGTCGGCAAGTCTGAAGCTTTCCAGAAACTGGCTCATGAACTTGCTCTGCAGATCGCTGCTGCTGATCCCCTTTACATCAAGGAAGAAGATATCCCGGCAGAAGTTCTTGAACGCGAAGAAAAAATCGCTGCTGCCAAAGCCCGCGAAGAAGGCAAAAAGGAAGAAATCATTCCGAAGATCGTCGAAGGTTCTATTAAGAAATTCAAGACTGAAATGGTCCTGATGAACCAGCCTTACATCCGCGATGAATCCATCACCGTTCAGGACCTCATCAATGAAAACGTTGTGAGCCTGCGTGAAAACATCGTTGTCCGCCGCTTCACCCGTTACGCCCTTGGCGAATCAACGGAATCCAGCGAGGAATAATAAATAATTTGGAGAGAAGAACCAACTGAATGTTGGTTCTTTTTTTTCATATAGGGAACAGAATAGAAAAAACAAAATCATATGAACCCCATTTCTTATTTCTGATTTCTTATTTTTTATTTATAAAGGAGGATTATGGCCGATATACATTATAAGCGTGTGCTGCTGAAACTAAGCGGAGAAGCCCTTGCACCGGAAGGAGGTACGGGGATCGATCCGGCTTCTGCGAAAATGATTTCCGCCCAAATTAAATCTGTTGTGCAATTAGGCGCGAATCTTGCAATAGTTATAGGAGGAGGCAACATTTGGCGTGGTAAGATCGGCCTCGAGTTAGGGATGGATCGCGCGACAGCGGACTATATGGGAATGCTGGCGACGGTCATGAACTCACTCGCACTGATGGATGCACTGGAAAGTATCGGTGTTACCACCAGAGTACAGACTTCTATTGAGATGCGGCAGATTGCGGAGCCTTATATCCGCCGTCGTGCGCTGCGTCACATTGAGAAGTCCCGTGTTGTGATTTTTGCTGGGGGAACGGGCAATCCGTATTTCACGACGGACACTGCTGCGGCTCTCCGGGCCGTTGAAATAAATGCTGATCTGCTGATCAAGGCTACCAAAGTGGATGGTATTTATGACAGTGATCCGAAGAAGAACCCAGACGCAAAGAAGTTTGACTGTCTGACTTACATGGAAGCGCTGAGCAAACAGCTGCAGGTCATGGACGCGACTGCCATCTCCCTCTGCATGGAAAATCACATGCCCCTGATGGTCTTGAACCTTTGGGAAGAAGGGTCTCTCAAAAAGGCTTTGATGGGTGAAAAAATCGGAACGCTGGTCGAAGCGTAAACTGTTGTCAGTAGCCAATTCGATGATTTTTGAAAATCCCCTTGATTTTCGGGGAAATAATTGAAAATCAACAACCTTGATTGGAGAAAAGGAGTATTCTGATGAAAAAATCCATTCTTGTATTGGCGCTGTGCTTCGTTATGCTGTTCGCAGTCGCCGCTGTCTCTGCACAGGATTTCTACACTGTGACCTATAATGGCAACAATTGTCTGGCTGAAGTCCCTGTGGATGAAAACACCTATGCCGGTGGTTCTGAAGTCACTGTTCTGTTCGAGCCCGTGAAGTACATGGATTACAAAATCTTCTACGGTTGGGACATCAACGATGATGGTGTTGCTGATTTCGGTTACAGCTATGACAAATTCCCGATGCCGGATATCGATGTTGAACTGAAGGCTATCTGCGTGCCTGCTTATGCTGCCACCACCTGCACCGGCTGCCATCTGCATGGCAGACCGAATGCCCCGAAGCTTGAATACTTCACTTATGCCGATTCCGGAAAATAAGTGATATTGTAAATTAGCTTTTCTCAACAACTGCCCGGGTCGCCGGGCAGTTGTTCTTTTTAGGAAACACTGACTCATGGGACAATGGGAACGTATTCTGCGTGTCACGAGCCAGGGGCGCAGCTCCGGCTCCGAATCGAAATCGAGCGAGCCCGTACTATAGGGAGCCGGTATTGCAAGCGGTGAATGCCCCCCATTGTCCCGTGTTTGTATGAGTTAATCAACGTATCCTTAATAATGTTATAATGTATCTGTTCAGTATAATGCATAAAAGAGCTGCTCTGCCGCTTTGGGACAAACCAGCGATATGTAACTGTATTCTGTGATATACTGCGTTTACTGAGTAGTTAATTTATCATTTCTCAACCCATACAAAACCGGAGGAATTATGATTTACCGCGATTTTCAGGATTTGAAACTTTCCGCGCTGGGGTTTGGCACCATGCGCCTGCCTCTCAACCCGGACAACAGTATCGACGAACCGCAGGTCTTTGAAATGACCGACTATGCGCTCGCCAATGGCGTCAATTATTTTGATACAGCATATCCTTATCATGCATCAAAATCTGAAATTGTTATCGGAAAAGCACTTGCCCGTCATCCGCGTGATTCATTCTTCCTCGCCACCAAATATCCTGGACACCAAGTAGCGGATTCCTATAACCCGGCGGAGATTTTTGAGGAACAGCTGCGGAAATGCGGTGTGGATTATTTTGATTTTTATCTGCTTCATAATGTCTGTGAAATTTCCATCCCGGTTTATGAAGACCCACGCTGGGGCATCATTGACTATTTCTTGGAACAAAAAGCAAAAGGAAAGATTCGCCATTTTGGAATCTCATCTCATGCTTTGCCGGATAACCTCGAAAAATTCCTGGATGCTCATGGACAGAACATCGAATTCTGCCAGATCCAGCTGAATTATCTGGACTGGACGCTGCAGAACGCTAAACGGAAATATGAGATTCTCACAGAACGCGGCATCCCGGTCTGGGTGATGGAAGGGCTGCATGGCGGGCGGCTCTGCAATCTTTCTGAAGAAGAACATGCCCGGCTGAATGTATTGCGCCCGGATGAAACAGCTGCCGGGTGGGCATTCCGCTGGCTTCAGCGGCTGCCTAACGTTACGATGATCCTCAGCGGCATGTCTTCCATGCAGCAGATGAAGGAAAATATTGCTACTTTTGAGACTTCAGAGCCGCTGACAGATGAGGAAGATAAGGTTTTAGCTGACATTGCGGAAGGAATGAAAAATGCCCTGCCCTGTACATCCTGCCGGTACTGCTGCGCGGGATGCCCGATGGAACTGGACATTCCCATGCTGATCAACGCCTACAATGACGCGCGGCTGCATCCGAAGTCATTCACGGTACCGATGATGCTGGATACGCTTCCTGAGGAAAAACTGCCCTCCGCCTGTATTGGCTGCGGTCAATGCGCCATGGTCTGTCCGCAGAAGATCGATATTCCGAAAGCCATGAGCGATTTTTCGGAACTGATCCCGAAGCTGCCGAACTGGGCAAAACTGTGCGAAGAACGCGCCGCTGCCGCCAAGGCCGCCAAGGCTGCCAAAGCAGGCTGATTAAAATTAGGGGACGGTTTTGCGCGAATGAGTCAAAAGTGACCTGTTTTCGTTAACTCAGATTTGAGTCAACGAAAACAGGTTGCATTGACTCATATAACGGGAAATAACCAATAATCATTCTTCCCCTAATATCTTTTTACAATCGCCAGTACCGAATGCAGATAACCGGTGCCGAAAAGATTCAGATGCTTTACCAGATGATATAAGTTGTAGATATCTCTGCGGTCGTGATAGCCGGGATCCAGCCGGGTCGTGTTTTGATAAGCTTCATAAAAGCTGCGGTCGAATCCGCCGAAGAGTTCCGTCATGGCAAGGTCAGCTTCCGCATGACCGACATAAGCTGCCGGATCGATCAGCCAGGGATGTCCCATTTGATCGATCATATAATTCCCTCCCCATAAATCACCGTGAAGCAGGGAGGGGTTCTCCGGTTCCGTGAGATATCTTTCGAGATTATCAAGGAAGGTCTCAATCTTTTTCCAGGTGCTGCTGTCGAAATAACGGCGTGCTTTTTCAAATTGCGGACGCAGCCGGCATTCCGCGAAGAATGTCACCCAACTGTCCATCGGTCTGTTGTCCTGGATGCCGGATCCAAGCAGATGGTCGTGTAAAGCGCCGAACTTCCCGCCTGTTACAAATGCGGATGTCTCAGCCTGATGCATCTTTGCCAGACCGATCCCCAATTCTTCGAATGCCGCTTTGCTTTTGTGTCCGGAGCTGATATATTCCAGCAGCAGGAAAGAAATATCATTATCGGTACCGATTCCCAGCACTTCCGGAGAACGAATCGTACCGGTTTGTTTAATAAAATCCAGACTTTCTGCCTCGCCCTCAAAGATGGCAAGTTTCTCCCGGATGTTGGCTTTCATAAAGATCACTGATCCGTCCGAAAGGGTCAGTTCATAAGCCCGGTTGATATCGCCGCCGAAGACGGGCTGTCTGTTTGTGATGCGGATACCGTTTCCGCGTATATTTTCAATGGCCTGGTTCAGGCTGTTTGCTCTTTTCATATCTGTTATTCTTTCAAATAAATAATCTTGTATGACTGAAAGCAGATTGTTTTACTTTCATGAATATTGCTGTCTGCTGACACAATGAATGTATTGTATCGCGTACCTGAAAGAAAATATTGATAAATTGTCACTATTAAGAATGGAGCATGTGAGGGCTGGCATCTTATGCGGCGCAGCACGCACAAGTATGTCTGTCCCCATGTGCGTCGCTGCGGAGACTGATTTCACAGCCGCGGGCTCAAAACATGATGGGGACTGTCCTTTTACGGGACAGTCCCCGGGATTTCGATATATTATAATGATGAAGCCTATGGCGGCTGATTATCTGCCGAAATGGGTGATTACGAAGCTCCAGCCGGTGCGGTCTTCATCGATCATTTCACGGACGGCTTCCTCACCGGGGTTCAGTTTTACGGTGTAGGCATCTGTTTGTACATCCGTGAGTTCTTTGTACTCGGAGGCGAAGGTTTTCCAGCCTTTTGGCTGCAGAACCTTGACCACATTCATAAGGGACTGGTAAGCCAGGTCGTCAAGCTCGTCATATTCGCCGACAAGGATCTTCAAATCATCCACATTGCCATTGGCCAGCATAAAGACTTTGCCGACGCTGCTTGCCATGCTGAGGTAATCTTCCGTCAGCGGTTCAAAATCCAGGGAATCCTGATCCAACATCATTTCGTCCAGCTCCTTCATGTCATAGGGACCGGCGGCGTAGATGCTGATATCGGCAGTTTTATTTTCTTCGTCATTGTTCACAACAAAAAATTTATTTTCCAGATTCTTGGCACTCAGACCGTTGACGAATCCGCTGAGCAGATGGGAGTCCATGCCGTAGCATATGCCCACAGCGTTCAGTATATTGGTAGCCTGCATATATCCGGAAAAATCTCCATCCGGAAGGGTGATTTTCAGATAGTCGCCATCCTCAGTGAAAGTCCAGCTGCCATCCTCTGTGTACTCGTTTCCGCTGATGGAGATGGTGATGCCCTCATCCGTGAGTTCTGCCTCATATTTTGTTTCCGGATAATATTCCGCGTAAATGGCTTTTCCTTTGCTGAAATCTGACTTTTCCGAGATCAGCGCGTCATAAATTCCCTTCATCATCTCAGAGGGTTCCGCGCACACAGGGAGCACTGCTGTCAGAATCAGACACATCATTACCGCGAATTTTACAAAAATATTCATCTTTTTTCCTTCCTTTATCGATAAGTTCTTGAAAATACTCTGCTGCAGAATAACTATACCACAGTATATTGCATGTGTTTTCCGCTATTATCATTGAACAGAAAACAACTTCAAAAATACAGTTTTTACCTCCAAAAATTAGGATTTAACACACCGGCATCACTTCTTTATCATGGCTTCCGCTTCTTCGGCAGTGATGCGGATCTGCTCTTCCCGGCTGATTGCAGGAGTGCCGTCGCCTTTCTGTTCCCCATATGCTCCGAAATATGCATGGCATCCGCCGGGGATGATCACCTCGGTCACATCCTCCGGAAGTTTCTTGCGGTTTATCTCATATAAGAATTTGTTAAGGATGCCGTCTTCCGAGCCGTAAATACTTAATAATTTCAATTTTGATTCATTAAGGTTTGCGGTGGAATAAGATGCCAGCAGGATCAGTCCGCTCAGACGGTCAGCATGCTTTTCCGCGTAAAGGGAAGCAGCGACCCCGCCGAGGGAATGTCCCGCGACGTACCAGTTCTCTATCTCCGGATGATCAGCAAAGACGGTATCTGCGGCGTTTATGTTGAGTAAAGCCAGGTTCAGCGGCATTTTCAGCAGGACACAGAAGAATCCCTTTTCGGCGAAGGCTTTCATCAGCGGAGTGTAGGCGGTATATTCGATCTTCCCGCCCGGGTAAAAGATCAGTCCGGCTTTGGCTTCTTCCGGTCGGAAGAGGATCTGCTCTTTTTCCGCCGTGATTGTGATGTTGGGAAGATCAGCGGAAAGCAGTTCTTCAGCGGAGGGATCCGCATGGTAATAATCATTGACGTAAAGCGTCCCGCACGCGAAAAGCAGCAGAATGATCCCGGTCAGCACACATAAGATTCGTAACCCTTTCTTTTTCATCATGTTCAGACTCTCCTTTACAGTAGTTTTGACTGCATGGACCTGACAAAATATTATAATAGCCCTTCTGTATGGGCTTGCTTCAGACAATAATCGGACATGTCTCATTGTTTTATTGTCAGTTTGATAAATTATTGAATAAATCCCCTCGTGTCATGACCTAAAGGGGGCATGCTCTCGTTTTATTCAAATCGCTCATCATTGGCAAATACTCAAGCGAGAGGTCGGACCTTCAGCTCCTGATAAACGTCATAGCGTTAAACGGATTTAACTCATTACACCTTCCTGAAAAAAAATTTTATTCCAGTAAAAAAATAGGTTATAATAAATCCGCAAAGAATACGGCTTTCTCCGTTTTGTTTTGCATACATAAGGCCTGTAATGATTCCGGGCCTGTATTCAACCCGGATTTTCCGGGAAAAAATTAGTGTCCGGTTTTACGAATAAGACCGAAAAACATAGAAATCAGGAGTTACTTTTCATGGCACGTCAAATGGTTACAATCGATGCCAATGAGGCCGTCGCTTATGTGGCTTACCGCATGAACGAGGTCGTCGCAATCTACCCGATCACTCCGTCTTCC
>JAFPZX010000143.1 GCA_017417055.1 Anaerolineaceae bacterium | reverse complement strand
GAACCGATTTCCGGCAGGTCTTCGTGGGATTCACCGGCGAAGCAGAGGATATCGGGGCGGCGTTCTTTGATCTGGCGGAAAGCTTCAGTGGTACCGGGGACAGCCTGGTTCACGATGATGGCTTTCATGAGCGGATCGTCAGCGAAGTTCACGATGGTCTGGATCGTGGTTTCGAGTTCTTCAGTGAAGTTGTCAGGGTAAATAGCGAGTTTGACCATGTCTTCGCCATATTTAGCCTGGACGGCTTCAGCACCGCGGCGGTCGTCTTCAGACTGGGAGACGGAACCGGTGACGATACCGATATGGAAATCTTCCGCGCTGACGGACAGCACGACAGACAGGCTGATGATTACACACAGGAGTAACAATACAGCTTTCTTCATAATAAATACCTCTCTTTGAATTTGGTTCTTCCGGTTTTCAAGCCGAAAGGTTCTAAATTGGAATATGCGTATGTTCGCATATTACTTCACATTTTACCCGATTTTTGATTTCAGTCAAGGAATTTTTTTGTATAGGTTTCAGGTATCTGATATCAAATAGTGATCTTCCCATTCAAGGTCAGACAATAAAGATTTCTATGAGGAGAGGAGTGGCAACTCCTCTCCTCAAATTCGATTATTTAATAAACTGATTTTAAATATTTGTCAATATCGCAGCAGCATCAGCGCGATCGACAGTCTGCTGAGTACGGTTGACGAGGTCTTTGACGGTCACTTTTCCGGCAGCCAGTTCATCCGGACCGGCGATGACAAGCGCCTTGACACCGATTTTGTTGGCGTATTTGATCTGCTTGTCCAGTTTAACAGCTTCCGGATAACAGGAGACATTCAGTCCGGCATCCCGCAGCTCCATGGCGATGGCGTAGGAATCCGGCAGTCCGGCGGCATCGAAGCAGGTCACCATCACGTCCGCTGGTTGGACTTTCAATTCCGGATAGAGTCCATACTTTTCCAGTACCACGCGGATCATCACGTCACCCATTGCAAATCCGACACCGGCCAGCGGATCACCGCCGACCTCACCGACCAGGTTTTCATAACGTCCTCCGCCAAGGATCGCGCGTCCGTCTTTGGCAAGGTCACGGGCTTCGAATACGGTCCCGGTGTAGTAAAGCAGTCCGCGGATCACTTCCGGATCGTATGCGAAATAATCGCTCAAGCCCATCTTATCCAGCAGGGCAAAGATTTCTTTCAGTTCGTCGGATTCTTTCCACAGCTCTTTGTTTTCCAGCAGAGCGACCAGCGCGTCGATTTTTTCCGCGGTCAAGCCGCCTTCCTGGCCATACTCATACCAGGCATCTTTGCGCATTTTGTCGCGGCGGTCGATCATGCGGAAGGCCAGCGCCTTTTCTTCACCCTCGATACCGATTTTCGCAAGCGCTCCATCCATCAGGCGGCGGTTGTTGACATTGATGCGCACGTGTTCCGGAGTGAGTCCGACACGTTTGAAGAACGAGGCGCATACTGCCAGCAGCTCCGCATCGGATTGGTAGGACTTGACGCCGATGAGGTCAATATTCCATTGGAAAAACTCGCGGGTGCGGCCTTTCTGCGGCTGTTCATAACGCCAGAAAGGGCCGAATGACCACATACGCAGCGGATAGGAAAGCAGGTTCTGCCGCTGTGCCACCATGCGAGCCAGGGAAGGCGTCAGCTCCGGACGAAGCGCCACTTCCGAGCCGCCGCGGTCCATAAAGACAAAGGACTGCTCCTTTACCAGTTCTTCACCGGATTTGGCGGCATAAAGATCGAGCTTTTCCAAAAACGGCCCGTCATATTCCTGATAGGCAAAGGATTCGGAAACGGCCCGCATTTGTTCATAAAGCCAAGTCCGGAAGGCCATGTCTTCCGGATAAAATTCACGTGTTCCTTTTACGCGCTGAATAATTTCTCTCATGTTTTCTCCCAATAAGAAGCCAGAAATGGAAATATGAAATAATTCTGATTTCTGCAAATTTTGTCCATTTTAATCAAATATTGTAACATAGTTGCAAGTCGTATACAGGTAGTTTCATTAGGTATGCTGACAGTGAGACGGTGATTGGGAGGCTGAAAGATGGAAGTTGTTAAAACAATAACCGTCAAGGTTAAACGCCCTGACGGAACCATTATTGATGAGTCAAGGGGAGGAGTGTCCGCTCCTTCCCTTTTTCTTGATCACATTATAAATTGAATTTTTTATTTCGTTAAGATGGTTTTCAAACTGCCGGGGACAGTCCCAATAGATACTGTTTTCTCATCTCGTGAAACCTTACACATTACTTTCAATCCTATTCAATCAGACTGTAAGCCTGTTTGATGTTGTTTTTCTTAAAGTACAGCGTGCGGTACATTCTCTGAACGATAGACAATCTT
>JAFPZX010000142.1 GCA_017417055.1 Anaerolineaceae bacterium | reverse complement strand
TATGGAAAGCATCATCGGAGGAGCGATTACAGCATATGAACCGGATGTCGCCCTGATTATGAATAAAGATGACAGAGATCCGGATGGAAATCCTGTCGTCAGGTGGGCGATTGAGAAAAACAGACACGGGCCTTCCGATCTCGAATGGAAACACAAGTTCTTTGGCGCATCATATTCTTTTATTCCTGATGGTGAGCCGGTAAGTGAAGAGAATTCATGGCAGCGGGAAAGAAAAAAGACTCAAAGCGAAATCAGTGCTGTAAATATGGCAAATGCTGTCAGGGATGTATTGGAGAAAAAAGAATGACGCGATATTTTGAGTACTCCCGGTTTCATGCAGCGTTTGCAGCTGTCTTTTTCATCCTGCTGCTGATTTCCGCTGTTTCTGATGAGAAAACCAGGCGCATTCCGAAGGAATGTTCATACGGGCTGCTTCTGATCTCATTAATGCTTCTTATCTATGACAGACAGTATGTATTTGCCGCATACTTTGTTCTTGCAGTTTTTGCCACAGGCTGCAAAAGCCTTAAACTTCTTTTATTTATCGGAGCGACAGCGATTTTTGCAAACAAAGGTGAAACAGCTTTCCCGCTGATATTTGGACTTGCGGCGGGGGACCTGTTTTTCACACTGAAGATTATTGGCGGGGGAGATGCGCAGCTTCTTTTTTCGATGCTTGGATTCGGCTATAAAAGCTGGAAAATGGCGGCTTCTGTTTCGGCAGTTACTCTAATCGTTGGTATTACCGTAATTCTTTATTCCCACGGATCCAGAAATATGAGAGAACGGATCACTTCCATAAAAAACAGTTGGGAAACCGGAAAGATTGAATCTGATCGCAGCCGGATCAGGATCCCCCTTGCTGTGATTTTTCCCATGTCTTTCATGCTTTTTTCCTTTGTATCATTTCCAAAATAATAAAGGAAAGAAGATGACTATGAAAAAGAAATTTGCGCTTTTACTGTTGGTTTTATCTGTTCTGATCTGTTTTGTGATGCCGGCACTTGCCGCTGAACAGGGTGAATATCCTGAAGATCCCTTTACACCTTATGAGACGAATCTTCACGGGATTGTCGGCCCGGCAAGATTTTTTATTTGGGACGCCCCGCTTTTTTATTCTGAAAATTATTCCCGTGTTATGAAGTGGGAAGTAGAAGTGAAAGGCGGAGATCTGGGAACAGCGAATCTGAGCTTCTATACCAATCCTTTTTCATTGGTTTGGAACCGGGCTTTCTATCAAACGGATCCTGATACTGGTGAAACCATCCGGATTCTGGCTCCTATCGGCAGATACATGGCTACTATCACAGCTATAGGCGGCGAAGATCGGGAAGTACAGGCTCAGCGTGATGTTGAAATCGTTATTCCTGATCCCGCCAAATCATGGTATGAGGATAATCCGGATGTCTACTGGCCGAAAACAGGATGTGATCTCCGGTTGTATGTGAACAGAAAATAAATCTGTGATCCTCTCTTATGGGATACCAGGCAGAAATAAAGGAACTTACGAGTTTTGTTCTGATGATCGTGATCGTACTCTATACGGTCACGGTCGTCGCAAACCTTGTAAAAGCCCAATCATCTTATCTGACCGGAAGCTCCTATAAATACGGCGATGCGATAGAAAGCATCATCATTCTTTCAATCCTGCTGGCGGCGGGTTTTGCTGTAAATAAATACGGAGACTCATCCCTTTCCGTTTCCTTTGACGGAGGAAAGGGAGAGGCGACCTGGGTAGGGCTTGCCAAAACAATCATTGCGATTATTGTCGGAACAGGGTATTTCCTGATAGCAGTCAATGCTCTGTGGACCTTATTCAAAGGTCAGTCTGAGCATATGATAGGCCGGCCGTTTCAGATGTCTGAAGCGCTGGTAAAGCTCGGCGGTGTTCTCATAGGGGGAGTTCTTACTGTTTTTGCGGCAAGGATCGCTCAGTCGCTTGTTGACGGCATAGCAGGAATGTTTTGAAGATAAAAAGGCGGATAAATGACCAATAACGATATGGGACCGGCATTTGGATTTATTCTGGTCGGCATGCTGGCTCTTCTGTTCCTCACCAGCATAACGAGTGATCCAAACAATGCTCTTATTTCCAGAGCGATGAAAGTTCTTGATGAAAAATTTTCTGAAAGCAGCATCCCGGACATTCAAAACCCGAAGGATGATGAAATGATCTTTACTGAATCCGGACCTTCAGAGAGTTTGTCATGGTAAGTGAGAATCTGTTTTTTACCGTTATTTCACTCGGGATAACAGCCGCAGCCTTTTTCACAGGCAGGAAAATTGTTTACAATGAATTGAAACAAACTGAGGATGATAAGATTTGCAGAAAGGGCCGGATCATATGGACACTGGTTTGTTTTGCCGGATTCGCAGGCGTTTCGATCCTGTTTTCTTTCTGCAGGACAATTCCAATGGAGAGATTGTTTTTTCTCCTTTATGTGTTTCTATACAGTTCACTTATCGGTCTCGTTGATCTGTTTTCCCACAATTATTATCTCGAAATGCTTCCGGGACTATTTTTGTTCATTCCAATCGGATGTATTACGTGGGGAATGACAGACGCTCTGGCCGGTCTTCTTGCCGGGATCTGTATCGGTTTCATTTTAGCGATTACTGAATGGCTCCTTTTCCGCAGGCTTTCCTATGGCGGAGGCGATACGGTTTACGGTGCAACTGCTTCAGCTCTTATCGGATATTCTCATTTTTTCCTCTATTGGGGAATCTTTTCCCTGATCCTCATTATTGCGGGGTTTGTACATATTTTATTTGTAAAGGTAGTTTTGAGGCAAAGCATTGAAGACAATAGATTTGTTCCGCTGCTGCCATGGTTTTCCATTATGACTGTTATCCTCTATGCAATTCTGATAACAAAAAATTGAGCATAAGCAGAAAAAGAACTTTTATGAAATTTATTGATATTCGGTTGTGAAAGATGAACAGCGACAACGGAAATATCCTGATGAAACTGATCTACCTGTGTATGGATCATCTGATGCATAATCCGAAGAGAGCGATCGTCATTCTATTTATTGTCTTTATCCTTACGATGGTGGCGGGAGAGCTCATCGGAACCATGAGAAACTCAGAAATGGTCTTTTCTCCGACTGCCCAACCGCTTGTAACGGGAAAATCGGGCGAATATTTCACGTTACCGGATATCGATGATTATGGCGCTGTAGATCTTACGCCTCATGTTGTAATAACAGAATCACCCACACGGGAAATATCAACTTTGAGGATGGAAACGCCTTCACCAACTGCAACCGGAATAGTTCCCTGTATTTCTGAGCATAAAATTTCAGCGGGAAAGATGGCTGTTATTGATTTTCCCGGAGGTTATTCTGCTGAAATCAAAGTAAGGTACCGGCCTGAAGATCCTAACATAATCACCGGTACTGTGAGCTCTGGGGATAAAGTTTATATTATTGATGGTCCTTTTTGCATATCCGAATCCATATGGTGGAAAATCAACTCAGATACACAGAAAATCGTTGGCTGGGTACCGGAAAAAATTGCATCAAAGCCGATAATCAAGCTCAAATAGTGTTCAGTGTTAGAGCCAGGTAAAATTAGCCAAAAAGGGGGCAGGCGGAATTAGCCAAAAATTAGTCAAAAAGAAATCGCCAAATTACCAGAAAATCAGTGAATATTATTCGTTCGTTCGAGGCGCGGTCATCATCCGGCGTTTACCTGCTTCCAGATTGACCGCCTCCAGGTTCTTTCCGCAATAGCTGTCGCCATTCAGAAGAAAAACTGGTGCATTGAGAATATCTTGTAATGACTTTTTATTCAAATTTTGAGCCATGCCATGAAACTTTTTTTTACCAAAATTCGTCTAAAAATAAAATATTACGGAGGTTCAGCGACATGAAAAAGATATTGTTTCTTACTGTATGCTGCTTCCTGTTTGCAATAGCAGGAACGATAAATGCACAAATGATCCCGGAAAATGCTGAAGTCAAAGTTGTCGGCGGAGGCGGTTCAGAATATGATGTTATCACTTCTGAAATGGAAACCGGCGGCGGAATGGACGATTTTGGAACAGTCTATTCAGCGTCAGGTGATCTTACCATAAGGCTGAAGGATGTTTATATCACGGATGAATTGGCAGTTATCACCCTTTCACTTGGAACTTCTAATTCTGCGGGCAACCACATTTCTTCAGCAAGCGTTTATATCAATGGTGAACAGCGGATGGGTGGTGGAAATGCTGGTGAAACATCCGGTGAACCATACGAGCAGACAATGACTTTGGTTTTTTATGGTGGTCTGGAAAATACTAAGCTCGGTATGGATTGGGATAATCTGCGAGTTTCCTTTAATAGCTTGATTTTTGCAGCCTATGAGGGAACTGATTCTGCATATTTTGGTTTGACCGAAGGCTATAATTGGTCTTTTGTCTTTCATAATCCGGAAATCAGCAGATATGACCATGATAATTTCGCGCCAACTGCCGATGAACGTGGAACCCATACTTATGGAGATACTGTAACTATTGAACTGGAAGGTTATTCAGCAAATGGCGACTTGAATTTCGATCTGGTCCAAAAAAGTGAATTACTGAATCTGTATGGATCACAAAATGCAATGTGGATCAATGGCGTTCAACGCGGAGGCGGCGGAAACAGCGTATCTTTTGACGAAGATGGGGACCAGGATGAAGAACGGACAGAATTCGTTCAAACAGATCATTTCCTGTATCAGACAGACATGGATATCACACCGAACAGTCTTGCTGTTTGGGCGCAGGGTATTACCATTGAACTGAACGAAGCGGGATCTCCTATAACCTGGACTCGAACTCTGAGCGCGGATCAATTCCCGATGAAGGTAGTTCAGTTTTATATTGATTTGCCGTAAAAATTGAAGAGAGTGGGGGATTATCGCTTTCCTTCCGATTCCAATGGTAAAATATTTATGTATCTGCAGAGAATAGGGCAATGTTCTGGGGGGAACAACCTGAGCGCTGACAGATACCCGATAGACCATGATAAATACAACAAACAGCTATTTCAAGTAGCTGTTTGTGTGTTTAAATTATCCCTAATTGGCGATTTCTTTTTGACTCAAATTGGTGAAAATCGCCTGACTCTGAATTGGTCAATTTCGCCTGACCCGAACATCAGTATGAGTTTTCCATTGGTGATGAATTAGAAACTGATTAGAATGCCTGATAAACACTTGAAATTCCGGAAAAACAGGGTAATATAAAAAATGAAAAGGGAGTAGCCAACCGAACAAAGCGGAGCCCCCGCCGTCAATACGGTGATTCGATGATCATCCGGCCAGGCATAACAGGCGAGACTTTTATACGACAAACGTCGTGATAAAAGCCTCGTTTTTTTATTTACGGCGATTACAGCGCAGGGGATCCTGCAGAAGGAGAATTACAATGTTCGGTTTCATCATTTTCATCATCATACTGTCATCTATTGGCCGGCTGTTCTCAGGCCCGTGCCATCACCACCATCATCATTGCGGCGGTTTCGGCGGCTGGGGGATGGGGCATCATCACCATCACCATGGCCACTGCCACCATCACCATCATCACTGCCATCATTGGTAACTATGACTAAGATGGAAAAGGAGTTATAGCCATCAGCTGAAATAAGCAGAAAATCTTAGCTAAAGTCGCCGTACTCATCCTCCAGGTACGGCGGCTTTTTTATCTGGTTTACCAGCCGTCATTATACGAGGAATACAATCCGGCTTTGTATTCTTCTGACATGAAGGCAAAATTTTTTATTCGGTTCCTGGCAGGTACAGTATTTCTGCTGCTTTTCACCTTTCAGATTGTATATTCAGATGAAAACCCAGTCAGAATTCCGGATGACATCCGCCCTGAGACAAAAGATTACTATACATACTGCATGTCGCACCGGGATTACGGAATCGATATTTATGAACTGAACGGGCACAAATTTATCAGTGATCTTGACGAGAATGAATTTCAGGTCGAGGTTAAACCTTCCTGCAATTTTTCACGTCGGCTGAATGATACGGATATCCGCGGTGTTGTCATACACTATACCAACGGTTCTTCCCAAAGCGCCTGGTCCTGGTGGCAGAATCAATATCCTGGGACTTCCGCACACTATATCATAAACAGGAACGGAAGCATCATTCAGGCGGTTCCTGAAATATATGCTGCATACCACATCGGCTGTTATTGGAGTGATGAATTCTGCGGAAACTGTCCGAATGAATTATGCAGCAATAATGGCTATTTTTACGATCCTGAAGAAACAACCATAGCGATAGAGCTTGAAAATGCCGGTCCTGTGTTTCCCGAAGATGGCAGGTATACGGATATCTTCCACAATCCGACCCCGGAGGACGCGGAAATTTTTTTGTACGATGGCAGTGATCCTCTCTATCATGCCAGCCGTTTTTATGAAGCCTTTTCGGAGATACAGCTGACAACACTTGAAAAACTTCTTGTGGATCTGGAGCAACGATATGGGAATCTCATAGTACTGGGACATTCCGACATTCATCAGGTTTCTGTGGATCCGGGACCGGCCTTTCCCAAGACAAAATTTTTTACAGGAAACACAGATTAGCAGAAAGTTTCTTCACCATATTTGGTAATCATGCCGGCCGGATTATACCAGCCGGCATGAATTTTACAGTTGTTCAAAAGTGCCGCCACAGTTTCCGCAGCGATATCTTTCAGGATTATCCACAAATTTTGAGCGCCTGTATCGCTCAATGATCAGCCCGCAGTCAGCACAGCGGAAAACATACCGAACTACAGGGGATTGTGACAGTCTGCTCGGAACCAAAAGGTCTTCTGCTGAGTTCGCCGGGGAAAGCTGAAGCCCATATACCTTTTCCAGTCTGTCAGCGGCTTCACGCCATCCCTTTCTATGGCCATGACCATCCTTCACTGTATGACACAGTTCGTGGATGATCGTCCTTTTCAGGGAAAGTTCGGGAACTGAATCGTCCAAAAGCGCTTCATTGATCTCGATTTTGTGTGTTCCGTTAATCCTGTCCGTAATGCATCTTCCCCAGGCGGATCTCAGTAAAGGATTGACCCTGATG
>JAFPZX010000014.1 GCA_017417055.1 Anaerolineaceae bacterium | reverse complement strand
ATGAGCATTTAACTCCTTTCGGGATGTGATTTTAGCCAATGACATTATACCGAAAAAGGGAGGTAAATGCTCTTTTTATTTAAACCTCCCGAAAAATAAAGGATTTAGTACTAAAAACGGGGTGTCAACTTGACACTACCTTACCCCTGAAGGAGGAGAAAGTGATGCAACAATCCGGGCCATCCTAAGTCATACTGGCGGGATTAAAGATGGCGAAGAGTCATTTTACGGATTGCGCACCGGAGACCCTGAGGTCAGTCTGCTGGATATTCTGGAAGGACGTACAAAATACAATAACCGACCGGTGAGAGCGGAAAAACCGCAAGGGACAGATTTTGAATATTCCGATGCGGGTTATTGCGTTCTGCAGCAGATGATGCAGGAGATTACAGGTGAAGAATTTTCAGCCTTACTTAATGATCTGGTGTTTGAAGAACTGGGACTCAAGAATACTTTTTTCGCTTCACCGGCCGAAAGAGAAAACCATAAATTGAAAATGGCCAACGGCTATGATGATGCCGGTTTGCCAATCCCCGGGAAATTTCCTGTAACGCCTGATCTTGCCGCATCAGGATTGTGGAGCACACCGGAAGATCTCATGACTCTTGCTGCAGAGTTCTTTCGTGCGCTTAATGGAAAAAGCACGTTTTTGCGGGCTGATACCGCATGTGAAATAATAAAAGGCGTGGAGAATTTTGAGTGGACAGGGCTCGGCGTCTTTCTGAATGGAAAGGACATATTGGTTTCAAAAGGATGGGGAGAAAATGGTCAGTGCATGATGAAATTATATCTTAAATCCGGTGAAATCTCTGTCGTTATGACGAACAAAAATCCGGGCGTTGACCAGTTAGAATCCGGAATCGAATGGTTAGTGGATAGTTATGTCTGGTTTCTTTGAGAGTTTTATCTTTCAGTATAACTGACGAGTAAGATAAAATCGAAGTTTGTAAAACAGAACTGAGGAGGTTGTTTCATATGAAAAAAGTGTTGTTTATCAATGGAAGCCCTAACGAAAACGGCTGCGTTTCTATAGCTATGGATGAGGTCATCACTGTCCTTAGCGATAACGGAATTCAAACTGAGAAGATATGGCTGGGCAAAAAAGCAATGCCGGACTGCATGGCGTGCATGAAGTGCCAGGAGACTGGGAAATGCGTTTTTCAGGATCAGGTCAACGAGATCGCTTCGGAGATTGATGAGATTGGCGGAATCATCGTTGGATCTCCGGTATATTACGGTGGCCCTAATGGCAGGCTCACCTCATTTCTCGATAGGCTTTTTTTCAGCATTCCAGATGATAAATTTAACGGAAAACTCGGCGCATCCATCGTTTCCTGCAGGAGGGGCGGTGCCAGCGCAGCTTTTGAGCGGCTTAATCAATATTTTCTGATGGAGAATATGCATGTGGTCAGTTCACAGTATTGGAATCAGGTGCATGGTTTCTCCGCTGAAGATGTAAAAAAAGATGAAGAGGGTCTGCAGACGATGCGGACGCTTGGCCGAAATATCGTATGGCTGCTGAAAGCAATCGAAAATGGCGAAAAGAGCAACATTCATATTCCTGAGCATGAGGAAAAGACATTTACAAACTTCATCTGATAGGAGTATGCGATTGTAAATATTGGAATCGACAAATTCAAGTTTTTAGAGGTGAAGAATATGCGCATAGATTTCAATGATATAGATTCAATGACGTTTCCGGGGATGAATAACGGCACCGGCATGATGAGTGCCCGCATGTATAATGATGATTCATATCGGATCATTCCGACAGTGATTCATCCGGGTGGGAGCATTGGAACTCACACGCAGAATTCTGGAGATGATATGAATTACATCATCAGCGGAACGGGCAAAGCGATCTGTGACGGTGTAGAGGAAGATCTAAAACCGGGAGTCATGCACATCTGTCCGAAAGGGTCAGAGCACGCTATCATCAACACCGGTGAAGAAGATCTGGTTATGCTGACCATTGTGGTGAAGAAATGAGCACATATTTATTTGAGAAGCCTCTGATCAGAGGAACAATGTTAAAAAGGAAAAGTCAGTTCACTGCTTTGGTAGATATAGGCGGGGAAGAATTGAT
>JAFPZX010000141.1 GCA_017417055.1 Anaerolineaceae bacterium | reverse complement strand
GGGTATACCACATTCATCACCGGTATGGCTTACGGAACGGATATATGGGCCGGCAATGTTGTTATCAGGCTAAAGGACAGATTTCCGGATTTGAAGCTCATCGCCGCTGTGCCGTTTCCGGGTTTTGCGGATAAATGGACGGATGAATGGCAGCAGAAATATGAAAAGCTCCTCAAAGCTGCCGATTACGTAAAGATTGTAAACAAAGAGTACAGCAAGGACGCATTTCTGATCCGGAATCAATGGATGGTCAATCACAGCAGCAGAGTCATTGCTGTGTATGATGGAAAAGCAGGGGGAGCCAGGAACACGATTCAGTATGCGTGGATGAATCATGTGCCTGTAAAATATCTGAAGGGATAGGTTTTCTCAAAGAAGGGATGGATTTCCAGGTTTAAGGAGATCATCAGTGAGTCAGAGCATCAAAAGATAAGCTGGAATTATATGATATTTTCCAAAATGCTTTAGGAAAATATCGCAATGGAAACAGATAAAGATCATACCAATATAATGTTGGAATATGATGCTACTGAACGTATCTGTGATATAATCAGTATCTTGAAACAACAAACAACATATTCATTGTGGAAACAATTTCCTGAATTTCTGTTGCGTCAATAAATAATCATATGAATTGGAGTGAATAATATGCGTAAATTGTTGTTTTTAATGCTGTTTTTATGCTCTTTTCTGCCTGTCTATGCTGATGAAGCATATATCAGTTGGACTGAAGATATTGAATATATCCTTTCTCTTGATTCCCTTGCCGGCGCAAGCAGCTGGATTCAGCAGTCATATTCTGGATATGAATGCAGAAGATCCGGTGAAGTCAATCAAGCAGGGATGCTTTCTTGTAAACAGGAATATCCGGTTAAATCCATATACGAATGCTCCATTACATTCAGCATGTCCGGTGATGGTACAGCTGCAGGTATGAGCGGCTCGTGTAAAACAAAAGAAGAAGTCGAAATGAAGACTTTGGAAGAGGATTACAAAAAATTGACAGATACTATTGAACTTTCCTGCGAAAACTATGTATCCCCGAATGGATTATATGTCTCGGAAGATGAATGGAAAGATATCGTCCATGGGCTGTTTAAAACATATAAATCCCAGATAAAGTTTTCATATTGGCTTTATGGAAAAAACGTTGTTGTCAGCCGTTTATTCAAAGAGAAAATAAATAACAAAACTGAGAATTCAATTTCAGTGGATGTTTTTGATGCAAGGTATATGTTGTAGCGAATTATCTTCTTTGAATTTATAGCGGAGATTGTCCTTTGATGTCAGCAATCGGCTGGATATAGAATTCATCTTGTTTGCGTTTTCGTACAAACACGATCAGATTGATAACGAGTAATATACCCAGTACGGCAAGGCCAAGCGCAACAAACATAAGATTTTCATTGATTTCTACGAATTCCTTTGAAAGAGAAAAATCATACAAACCATGAAGGATACATGATAAGATAAATCCGAACCATTTATCAAAATTTTTGTCTGTTTTCAAACCTTTACCGTAAAAATAACCGGTAACAAAGCCGTAGCCTGCATGCGCCAGACAGAGTCCCCTTACGAGAACAACCGGAACAGACGCGTCAATAGCATAAACAACAGACTCTATCAACCCAAATCCGATGCCTGTGATTGTCATCAATACTGAGATGTCAAGCCACGAACACGGATAATCATTTTTGACGAGCACTCTTTTAAAAGTCAGAAATTTGAAAGTTTCTTCTGACAGTGCAATAACAATAAAATTGTATATAAACTGATAAAGTAACGGTTTTCCTGTATGCAATCCGGTCAGACGGAGGAGAATATGGCTTATTCCTGAAGTCAGTATGATAAGAAAAACGCTCAGAAATCATTTGCCAAGCGTTTTATCACAAAGTTTCCGGAATGCTTTTTCTTCCTTAATACTGTTTCTCAGCCAGAAGAACAATGCCAAACTGGGTAAAAAACTTACAATACATGCAAAAAGAAATACCAACATGTTTTCACCGCTTTCGTAAATTATTATATATTTCCCATTTTTAGAAACCGATGATACATCTTGTACAAGCCGCATCCCGGGAACGTTCGGGTATATTATTGATATCTCAGTGCCTCAGATCAATATGAAATTTACCGGATCGAAGCGCCAAGCTGTCTCGCTTCATCTTCTTTTCCGGCGCCAAGAATATGACCCAGATCTTCCCATCCCATAAATTTCGAATAAATCCCGTACTGATCTAATGCCATCGAAAAGTCAGTGCCTCTTGCCGTAGAGATAAGTACCATTTTCTTTGTAACTCCGAAGTGATTCGGAAGGTTGAACCATACCCACATTCTGTCGATGACAGCTTTGAGCTGGGCGGTAAAGTATCCGAAGTGTATCGGGGAGGCAAAAACGAGTGACTTCATAATTTTTCGAATTATCCCCGTTCATCCACGATAGCACCATATTCATATAGCGCCTCTTTGACAATCTTCGAAAGCCTGGACCCGTGATTCAAATATCGCAGATCTAATCCTGCCACTTCTAACCCTGGAATGTTATGAATAGTATGGATACATTTATAAGACTCAGCGTCCCATACTTTTGCTGTTCCATCTAGGGACGAAGTGGCAAAACGTTTTCCGTCTGGGCTATTCGCAACATCAGTTGCAGCATCATTATGACCCTCAAGCGTGCCAATGTGCTGAAAGGACTCAGCATCCAATACGTCAACTTCGTTACCGAATGGTTGTCCGATGATCGACTTACCTTCCGGGATGCTGTATTTGAGAGACCATCCAAATTCAAGGTTGGCTTCCGATATATTTATTTCCTGCAAGGTTTGTGCATCCCACTTCTTGATCGAATGATCATCGCTTACTGTGAGGATGTATTTTCCATCCGGGCTGAAAACCGCACATTTTATCTCCAGTTTTTGATTTCCTACTGTGCCGGTCTCCTCCAGTGTTTCTGCGTTCCACACTTTGACTGAATGATCATCGCTTACTGTGAGTATGCGTTTTCCATCCGGGCTGTACATGGCTGAGCTAAAACCATGCTTATTATCGTTCAGTGTACCAACTGCCTGCAATGTTTCGGTATCCCATATTCTGGTATTTTCTCCCCCGGAAATCGTGATGATCCTCTTCCCATCCGGACTAAATACGGCTGAATGTAAACCACATTCCAGCGTACCGATTTCTTGCAGGGTTTCTGCATCCCATACTTTGACTGGACCGCCAGTAAAGAAAGTTATAATTCGTGTGCCATCCGGACTGTATTTTGAAAATTCAATTAGATTTTGTCCCCTCAGTGTTCCAATAAACCGCAGTGTCTCAGTATCCCATATTTTGGCAGTATCATACCCGCAGGACATGAGAATATGCTTCCCATCTGGACTGTACATAATAGAGCTTATATCTTTTTTATACCCTTTCAGTGTGCCAACCTCTTGCAGGGTCATCATATCCCATACTTTGACGGTATTATTCCATAATACCGTGATAATTCGCTTTCCGTCTGGACTGTACTCAGCAGAATTTTCGGCACATGGGCCTCCGATTAGCATACCGACCCATTGCAGATTTTCCGCGTCCCATACTGTTGTTATTGTGTTATCACGGACTGAGGTAAGAATGTACTTCCCGTCCGGACTGAATTCAGCATGATATTGGGTAGGTAAAATGTCGTTCCTCTTTGAGGCTAGATCCAAGGTCTCGATTTCTTGCAAGGTCTCAGTGTCCAATATTTTGAGTATCCCTTTATCAGATACTGCAACGATCTGCTTTTCATTCGTGCTGAACCTCGTTTTAGTTTCCTCTCCTTGAATAATAATTTCTTCCTTTTTACATATTCTTTTCGTGGTTTCCGCATTCCAAATAGTTAACGTACCATCTATTGATAAAGTGAGAATGTAACTCCCGTGCGGGCTGAATACTGCGTCACGTAAGGAAGAATGGTTATGTTCCTTTAGTATACCGATCACCTGAAGCGTTTCTGAGTCCCGCACAGCGATGGTATGCTCTTCATCTTCCGTGAGGATCCTTTTCCCATCGGAGCTAAAAAAGGCATTGATCTGCTTTCTTAGCGTGCCGATCTCCCGAAGTGTTTCTGTATCCCATACTTTTATTGTGTGATCATCAAATATAATATATATATATTTTCCGTTTGGACTGCACTGGGATAGACAGTCCGGTAATAATTGATCCTCCAGTGAGAATATCTCCTGCAGTGTTTCCGCGTCCCATACTTTAACTACAGACTCACAGTCTATTGATACGATATGTTTCCCATCAGGGCTGTATACGGCTGATATTACACCATCCTCATTTCCTTCTAATGTACCAATTTCCTGGAGAGTTTCTGCATCCCATATTTTCGATGTGTTATCAAAGGAAGCCGTGATAATCCGCTTTCCATCCGGAGCGTACATTGCAGAGCTTATAAAGTCCAGGTGACCTTGCGGCATGAGAAATTTTTCAGTAATCCTGGATCCTTTCAATCTGGCCGCGCATTTTTGTCCACCCATTTTATGCCCGTTGACTTCACATAGCGATAAATCCAGATTCGTCAGGTCAGCACCGCGAAGATCATCCCGAGTGAGTTTCAGTATTTCCAGTAAGTTCCATATGGCATAGCCATCCTGGGCCTCAAAACGTCCCCGATATATATCAAAAGCCCGCCGGATCAGGTTGCGGTCACATGGCTCCATCGGAACGTTATAATGGCAGTTTCCCATTAGATCAAATCGGGGTTTATTATGCGCTTCTCCTAGAGACTCGCCAATAAACCGTAGAATTTCCTGTGGGAGCGGATGAGCCTGCCAGTCTATTAGACAGCTGCGGGCATTATCACCATCTCCGTAATCCTGCAGAAAAACAGCTAAACGCAGCTTATTAATCTGATTTACAGCAGCAAAATAGTCACGGATATGATGATGGATGAAACCGTACTCGTTCCTGTCATTCAGCATGATACCAAGTGTTTTTACACAACATTCGAGAACGCCGTCAACAATTGCTTCTCTTATTATGATGGCATCTGTCTCATGTCCTTTGAATTTTGTAATAATTTCATTCGATGTTTTTAGTGTGCTGCTCTGTCTGGAGTCCCGGTAATGTTCATTGAAAGCGTCGATCCCATTTTCGCCGCATATATCAAGATTACCGCGGCCATCCAATACCTGCATTATGATGTTCCTTAATCCTTCCCGTCCGGGTTTTCCACGTTTTGTCAGATAGAATCCTTCAGATTTTACCATCTCCCATGCGATCTCCGGCAGGATGAAATCCAGAATGAAACTTTGCATTTCCGCGGTGAGCCGGTTAGGCTGTTTTGCGGATGCAGCCTGTTTTACGTCATCTTCTACAGACTCTGTCCGAGTCTGCATAGTATATAGCTTTTCTTTTTTCTTTTGGAAGAAAAGATGAAGGATCTCTCCTCGGGTCAGAATATTTTCATCTCCTTCCAGCGAAGCATACATTGTCAGAAACAGCGGAATACGCAGGATCTCCATCAGCTTTTTATTGTGTAGCACGGCATCGATACGTTCCTCTGGAAGTTTCATGCCCAAAAGAAATGAGTAAACAGTATCATAGTCGATACCAGAAAGCCAGAGTAACGTGATTTTGTCTCCCCAGTTGGTTAATTCCTTACTCCGGCTGGTAAGAATCACACGTACATTGGGACAAACAGTAATCAGCTCGCTGATTTCTTCCAATATCATGGATACAACTGTACTTTTTCCGGTCAGTTCTGTCCCGTCGCCGTCTTTGGTTTTATATCGGATTTCTGTCCGTGATACTTCGTTCAAGCCATCGAGGAGCAAAAGATATTCCGGGGCAGGAGTTTTTTGTGTGAATAGATCCATAATAGGCTTCACTGCGGTTTCAGGATCCTGGGAAAATACTTCCTGGATTTCCTCCACTGAAGACCCGGACACTTGTTTCGCTTTCAGGTCTGTACGTAGCTGCTGGTACACCGCCCGTTTGATGAAAGTTGAGTGTCCCCCTTCATACAGCCTGCCGTATGTATCCGGCGCTTTTGACAGCTCGATAAAAATCGGTACCTGACCACTCATCCGATGACGATCAATATCATTTTCATCATTGCCAGGACCGTATATCTCTTCCATTATGCTGAACAAAGCTGTGGTTTTTCCGATACCACCCTCCCCAACTAGGTACAGATTCCCCGGATTATTTGCAATCATGTCCATCAACGGCTCATCCTCCTGATCCTGTAGATGCACGTGGATTGGAAGACGGATATTCTCTTTCGGTTGCTTTCCTGCCAGCGGCATGATGGTTTTGTCAATGTTCAAACCGGCAAAGCGGCTTCCTTCCTGCTTGGCCTGATCATACCAGCGCCATCCGGCGTTCCACAGGTTTCGTCGCTTTACTTCTGTTACTTTTTTCAGGATTCCCTTCAATTCTTTCTCAGTCGGGATATCCGATTCAAGCTTCTGGCCGGCGTCATGTCTGAATAAGGGATGAATCTCATCAGGATAACTCGTATCCGATTCGGCTGGTACCTGCACATCATACGGTATGATCGGCAGGATCATCCGGTCTTCAGGGTGTTTTTGAAACAGGTCCAATGCAAGGCGAACTTCTTCAGCCACATAATCGACATCGGGAGGTTCAACGTCCCTGAAATGGATTGCGTCATTTGTCGCGATAAAAAGATAGTTCGGCGCATGACTGACCTGCCATTGCAGCTGTTCCGGGAAAAGTCCTGTCTCCATGCATTCCTTATCCAGAAAGACCTTTAGGCCTTTAGATGTCAGGTATTGATAGATTGCCTGAGCTATTATCGTTCCCTGCTCCCTGCCGTCTGACTCGCGTCTCCGGTAAGAAATGAATACGTCGTAAACCTTATATGATGCTGTCCCCATCGCGCCTCCCAGTTATTTCCGGTTTCACTTAGGAATCATTATAAACAGTTCGTTTTTCCGTGTCAAATCAGCTTAAGGTTGATAAAATTCTGAATTTGCATCTGGAAATAAAAAAGAAAACTGGCCTTAGTTGATATCCAGTCTTCCTAAATCTCGTTATATTATTGCAATTTTATTAGTACAGTGATTCAGCCTACTGATGGGCCAGATCCGAAATCGTGGCGCTTTGCTCTTTGGCTTTCCTTTTCAGGTTTATCCTTGCTTTTGCTGATGATATTACTGTGGTTGGGCTTTTCTGATTATCTTCCGCTTCAGGCGCAAATATCTTTTCCATCATTTCCGGGCAGTTATTATGTACCCAGTTTTTGGCTCGGCTGTAATTGTAATCGAGCCGGACTTCATAACGTGATCCCGCAACATTCTGGCCGTTTTAGTCTACGCTGAAAGGTGTATCTGTCTTTCTGGGATGCATTTACAATTTCATATATAGAAGAGGATACGGTCTGCCCTGTTCATCAAAGTCAGTTCGTTTGTACTCACGGAATCCCATGTTCTCATAAAACCCGATCGCTTCAGGGTTCTGTTCATTTACTGTCACCTCATTAATCGAAAGCGTTTCGACTCCATATCGAATGAAACGTTTTCCTATACCTTTTCCCCGTTCTTCAGGTGAAATAAAGAGCATTTCTACCTTCCCGTTATCTACCCCATGAAGCCGGCCGGCGATCCATCCTGATCTGCAGCAATCAGCAAATGGGGAATCTCAATTAATGCCTGCGGAACGTATTTTTTGATCTCACCAATTTCAGAAGAGGATAGGAACCGATGTGTCGCTTTGACTGACTGTTCCCATACATTGGTCAGCTGTTCTATCAATTCCGATGTTTTCTCATTGATTTCGACGATTTTCATTGTCTATGAATTTCTTGTCAAATTGGAATTTGTGGGTTTGCCGCTTGGTTTACGCACTATCTTCTGCACTCTTCTCTGTGGAAAAAGTATCCGAGGTTGATTCTGACCTCCCTGCGACCGATATCATTGTTTGTATAGCAGCAAGTATCAAAACCGATCAATTCAAACCCCTGATGAAGATAGAATCCGATTGCATTTGTATTGCAGGATTGCGTCTCCAAAATGATGGCACGCCTTTTCTGCCGAAGAGCAATTTCTTTTGCTTTATCCATCAGCCTCTTTCCGATGCCTTTGCCTCGAAGCGTATCGCTCACCCATAATTCTGTAACGATGAGTCTGTTCGACCACTCCTCAGGACATACTTCAATACAAGCCATCATTTCGCCGGAATCACTCACAACACCGTAGGCTTCCGCCCCTTCCCAATGGTCCTGATATAGTGAATCGGGAAAATCATATTCTTCCGGTGTATGAACAATCTCCTTTTCTGCCGGTTTCATGACAATGGAGACAGTGCATCCTTCACTGTTTAACGGGCTCATCTCAATGTCATAATAGCTGTCGCTTCTGATGGTAAAGGGTATGGTTGTGCCTTTCCACTGATCTTTTGGCAATGCGACTATATCATAATGCATGTTACCTTTTCCTCCGCAAATCCCGATTTTGCTGTGTGTTTACCTATATGTAATGTTTTTTTACTTAATACTCATAAATAATCATGATAATCCTGATAACACAGCAGAGGCTTTTTGTTTTCAAAATCCCATGTATGTGTTGAGTCTCCGCCGCAAAGGAAACGTTCTGTGCATTCCGCGCATTTGGAACAATCAGCGGCGCGGTCCCGTCTGAATACCTGGAAACGATTGTTCCACACTTCCATAAAATCATCCGTTTTTATATTTCCCTGTACTAATTCCTGTCTGTTCTCAATATCCAGACACGCACAGATATCTCCGTTGCATCTGACACTTGCGGTTAATATCCCTGCGCCGCAGAGGAAATAGTGATCACGAACCATTCGTTCGTATTCGATACCCAGGTAATGCGAACATCCGAAAGTCACTTCCATGGGACAGCTTTGATCATACCGTTTTCCCCGTATGAATTTGATCAAAGCTCCAAACTGGTCCGGATGCAGTAAAAGACCGTCAGATTCGCAAGCACGCCCGATAGGTTCCACATTGATCGGACGCCAGCAGGTGATACCCATTTCACAAAGCAGATCATACAGAGGATCGATGTCATCGAAATTTTCCCGGTGTACGACTGTCGTCACCTGCGGCTCAAATCCCTCATTCTGAAGGCACTTCAATCCCCGCAGGGCACGCCGCCAGGCCCCCTTTTGCTTCCTAAGCGAGTCATGAGCCTGTTCCAGTCCGTCAAGGCTGATGGACACGGTACCCATTCCTGACTTCCTGAGCTTCGACGCAGTTTCTTCATCGATCAGGGTGGCATTTGTCGTCATCCCCCAGGAAAAACCCATGGAATGCGCGCACTCTGCGATTTCGTAAAAATCCGGATGCAGCAATGGTTCTCCCCCGGTCAGACAGATCATGGGCTTCTCCTGTCTGACGGATTTGAGGGTTGTCTCCATATCCTCTATCGTCAGAGACTTTCCTTCGGAGGAGCAGTTGCTGCCGCAATGCCTGCAATGAAGATTGCAGCGGCTGGTCAGTTCAAAGAAAAGCCAGCGAAGATGAGGATCCATCCGCAGGCTGTCTCTGTGCCGGGCAAGATGCTCAAGCTGAGAATGCTTCAGCTCTCTTATATCTACAGCCATTCTTCTTCACTTTGGACAGGCGCGGCTCCTCCGCATTTCGGACAAAACTTTTCATCATCGATCATCAGATTCGTCACCCAGGAATAACCGCAATCTGCGCATTCATGAACTCTTTTCATCGGCGGTGGGCCGTAAATACATGCGAAATCTTCTTCTATGTAGTCCGGTTTCCCCAGCGGAGCTCCGCAATAACGGCAGTATTTGTCCCCTTTTGCAAATGTATTCTTGCAGTTCGCGCAGACCTTCAGTTTTTTTCCTTCCATCAGTTCCGCCTTTCGGAAAATCCCGTTTCAATTTTGCTGCTCAGATCTGATAACAGATACCCATTTCAAATCTATTCTGTTCAGCATCTCATCTATCATTCCGCCGCAGTAATTATTCCCGTTGGATACGCCGGCATCAATAGTAATTTTTATTCCTGGTGCTTTTATAACCGCTTCCGCAATTGCGTCTTCAATCGAGTAAATTTGCTCATCATGGTGCTGTACCAGATCCATAAGCTCCTGATACAGGTGTTCCGCGTCTTCCCTGGGCAAAGAGCCTTCGGCACGTTCAATGACACGGTAATGCCCATTCGCCCCGTGATGATCATAATTCCTCGCCATTACAGTACCGTCGGAACGGATAATCGTCTCGGTTTTGGTATCTTCATACTGCATACACGGTCCGCACCAGTGAAAGCGGTATTTTATCGTGAATTCATTTTCCATAAATTACCGTACTCCCTTTATCCGGCGTTAGATTTCTGGGCGGTATTATCCCCTGACCGCGGCTTCCGCTTCTTCCCGTGTGGCGTAAAGACGGCTTTCGCGCACGCGTTCTCCCCATTCCCGCTCAGTAAACCGGACGGTCACGAATCCGGATATAGTCATCACTACAGTTGCCTCTTCAACAGCATGCGACTCATTTATGAGATACACCTTTTCTCCGGTCCTGAATTTCGTTTCCATAATGCATTTATTGTAGCATATCAGTGCATTGACGATCGTCACCATCCAATAAAAAAAGACGGAGATTTTGCTCCCCGCCTTTTTGAAAATAAGTAACTTTATTTTCCAATTATTTCCGACCTGTTTCCCGCCAGATCAGTCACATAGTATTTCAGCGAACTGATCCCTTCCGGGATATCCGCAGTCAGTTCCGCCCTGTCGGATTCCGTCCTGATATCGTACTGCTTCCCGTTCAGGAAGATCGTTCCCGAATAAAGCGGGCCTTCATTGTCATGGCCGGTCACGTACAGATCGATCGTTTCAATGTTCAGCCATTGTGAGGACGGTTCATAATATCCGGTGACCACTGGCGGCGCATTATCAATGAGGATGGAACTGATCGGCGTGCCGTCAGGCATCAGGATCATATCACTTTCGAGATCGCCGCTGTCGTTCCCGGCGTTATCGATCCCCGCAACCAGAGGAGTAACACTTCCTGTAAAGCCGTCCGGGATCACAATTTCAGAAGGAACACGTCCGTCACCCGTATTGATAAAGGTTTCATCCACCCCGGAACCGTCATCCGTGCATACGGCTTTCAGGGTAACCGTCCCGCGGAAAGAGCCGCCGTCGCCTCTTGTTCCGTAAACCTCGATATGACATTCCGGCGGCGTGTGGTCAACAACAAAACTCTTCTGAACCGGATCCGATTCATTTCCCGCCTTATCT
>JAFPZX010000140.1 GCA_017417055.1 Anaerolineaceae bacterium | reverse complement strand
TCAGAACAGGTCAAACCGCAGCCGGCAGCACCGGAGCCGGGTTACATCACTGAAGCGGAAGCCCGAAAGGAACTGATGGATGACGCGATGCGGAGGAAGGATCAGGAAGCCATTATGGCGATTCCGCTGGAGGATCAGTATATCCTGCATGAGCGCTGGGAGAAATATCTCGCAAGAATTGAGCGTGAAGCCAAACTTTCCCAAAAGGGTCCCTCTCCTGATACCCGCAAAGCCCTACGAGAAAAGCGGAAGAAGAAAAAGTAGGTTTTAGGTTTTAGGTGTCAGGGTTTAGGTTTTAGGTGTTAGGGTTCAGGTGTTAGCAGCCGAAATCATCAGGTTTCGGCTTGTATTCGTTGTATGTTTATGGTAATAGGTCAATTCGCTGAACGTAAATCGCTGCGAAAATTACGCAAAGCTCCTGAATGGTGCAATTAATAGGTTATCAAGCCCCAAAAATTGTGCAATTAACTGGTTTTAAAACCTCCAAAATTGTGCAATTAACTGGTTTTAAAACCTCCTAAATTGTGCAATTAATTGTTTTTAAACCTCCCAAATTGTGCAATTAATTATAAATGAGTCTATTTTGGGATAAATTATATTGAGTGAAAGCATTATAATTGGGAACAGAGGATTAACAAATAAACAAAGTCCTATCGTTTCATTTCATTTTATAATGAAAATATGTTTTGAAGTATTTTTTATGTCTGATTATAAAGAGGTAGTCATGAAAACAATAGCAAATGATTTACAAAATAAATTTGAATTTAAAAATCATGGACATGCCTTAGAAATTTTAACGGAAGCATACCCTGTCGAATGGCATGAAATTGAAACTTGTTTTAGAAAATTAGAAATCACTATAAACGATCTCACTACTCCAGGAGGAAATGAAAGCTCTATTCCCAAGAAATTTGATGATGTTCTTTATCCTTTTGGATGGAGAGAAATTAGAATTACTGGTGACTTGATTGTAAAGATGTATCCCCGTCAAAATGCACTTCGCAGAGGAAGATTTGCAGATGAACCATTCGACAAAAAAATTATCGAAAGTTATATTGATGGACACAATATTGATTTTCTGAAAAATAAAGTAGCATTCGATCTTGAATGGAATAGCAAAGATCAAACATTTGATCGAGATTTATTAGCAATGCGTACTTATTTTGATTGCGGATTAATAGATGTTGGTGTAATCGTAACAAGATCAGAGGAATTGAATGAGATATTTGATGATCTTGGAATTAAATCAAAATATGGAGCGTCAACAACCTGGATGGGAAAATTAGAATATCGATTAAAATCAAGAAGAAATGGCGGTTGTCCAATTTTAGCTGTTGGGATTAAAAAATCTTGTGTAGAAGGGTATTAATTATGCTAACTATTGAAGAGACTATTAACGATTTTATAGAATATACCCAAGGGAAATTATATAAAACAATCTATGCGGATCCACCTTGGCAATTTCAAAATAGAACAGGTAAAGTTGCGCCGGAACATAAAAGATTAAATCGATATCCCACAATGACCTTAGAAGACATTAAATCTCTTCCTGTTCAAAATGTTGCTGATCAAAAAAGCCACTTGTATTTATGGGTTCCAAATGCACTGCTTCCTGAAGGATTGGAAGTAATGAAAGCTTGGGGGTTTGAATATAAAACAAATTTGATATGGGAAAAAGTCAGAAAAGACGGTCAACCGGATGGAAGAGGTGTTGGTTTCTATTTTAGAAATGTCACCGAAATAATTCTTTTTGGAATTCGCGGAGATAAAAACAGGACATTAGATGCAGGTAGATCTCAGGTAAATCTTTTACGTGCAATGAAACGAGAACACAGCAGAAAACCAGATGAATTTGTAAACTTGATAGAAAATTGTTCCCCTGGACCTTATTTAGAAATGTTTGCCAGAGGAAATCGAGATGGATGGGACATGTGGGGAAATCAAGCAGTGGATGATTATGAACCTGATTGGAATACTTACGCATATCACACGACTTACAACCCAACTGCTGTTTCTCCCATGTTGTTCGAAGAACGAGAAGAGTATCCTATTGAAAAAGTTGAAAAGTAATTCAAATTGATGTAAAAGGTCTGGTGATTGTTGATCGCTTAGATGTTAGAGTGCAGTCCTGCTGTGCCGGCTGCGCGGCAGCTGCAGGGCAGACCTCGGTGTGCTTTATTAATTAAGGTTTCCTTCAAGTGTTTTTTGAAGGTTCTCGTCTCCGCGGATGAAGAGGGAACCGTTCCGGGTTTCCAGGCGGATAACGCAGTAGGAATCGATCATAGGGAGATCGTCCCGGGAGAGGATTTCTTCATAAATCTCCGCAATGGCTCGATCCGGATCATCGGACGGACCTTCTGCCTCCACCTTTTCGCCGAAGAGCAGCCCGGCTTTGGTTGTGATCTTCAGGGTGTCCGGCAGGGTCATGATCACATCCGCGGCATAATTCCCGCTGCCTTCAGTATAGATGGAATCAACAGATTTGAGCTTCAGATTCCGGTAAACTGTCTCTCCCAATGTCGTTCCCGGGTCACGGAGGAATTGACGCGTTTCTTCGGTCATCAGTGCGCGGGCGGCGTCAAGCTCACCGGCGGCAATTTTTTCTGTATAGTCCGTCAGGAGTGATGCGACAGTTTCCCTCGAAATACCAAGGCTGCTGCGGTAAAAGTAAACACCGAGTATCACAGCAAGGATGAGTCCGGCAGCTGCAAAAAGGAGAAGAATGCGTTTCTTAGACATCTTATTGATCCGCGAAGGCTTCTTTCCAGGTGCAGGTGCCAAAGATCAGATTCAAAAAAGCGGTACGTTCCTCTTCTGTCAGGAAACGCGGCTGGGAATAATTCTCGAGGATGATGGTTTCCAGCTGATTCCCGATATACCGTCCATCGTAAAAATAATGCCGGTCAAAGAAGGATGTCCGCTCCACATCGGACATCTGGTCAAACAGCAGGTTCCCGAGTCCGTAATGGATAAAGGTATTGCCGATGTAGGTCATTCCCTGAGGGATGTGTGCCTGGGACCCGCTGATGATCACGGGAGCGGCTTCCCGGGCGATTTCCAGAAAATCATGGCTCTGCACCGGCGGAACATCATACCAGGTATATTCCAGATGCTGGAAGGTCACCACCGGCAGCCAGCCTTCTGCCTTCAGTTCGCGGATCGTCTCTTTCATCTTTGGCAGGTCGCATAAAGCGGCGCCTGGATTTCCGTTATCCGCCCAGATCCCGGCCGGTCCCACAGCGTTGCAGCCGAGGAAGGCGATCTTGTTGCCATTGTGTTCGACCAGCAAAGGTGCCTGCGCTTCTTCCTGAGACGTGCCGCCGCCATAAACCTTGATGCCCTTTTCCTCATACAGGTCAAGAGAATACAGGAAGGGATCGTACCCCCAATCCAGGTTATGGTTCCCGGTCAATTCCACCACGTCCGTCCCGATGGCTTCCAGTAAAGCATAATAAGAGGGGGCCGAGCAAAAGCGCGCTTCCCTGCGGAGTGGGTTTCCGGGAGGACAATCCGGGGTAAAGGAGGCTTCGTTGCTGACATGGGTGATATCGGATGCGGAGAGGACGTCTTTTATATTTTCGACAGGGACCAGCAGTCCGTCAGTTTCGATATGGTAAGCAAGGTTGCGGGACATGGCTGTTGTGCCGGTAAGCGTGAGCGTGGTGAGTTTGTCCGGATCAAAGTTCGATTCCTCACCCTCAGAGAGCGGTACGCTGAGCAGGTAATTTTCCGGATCGAAATCCTGCGAGTAGGGGGAAACGCCTCCTATCGACATCACTTTCCAACGAGGATCGAGCTGGTCAAAGGGAATCACAGCCCAGGTTTTCTCACTGTTCCAGGCGCTTTGCAGGATTATCTTTGCTGTTTTTATGGTGATATCTGCCTTGGAAGAGGGTTCACCCAAAAGAATGACCAGGTCTTTGTAGGTTTTTCTGGTCATAAGCAGATTATCAAAGGGTACGCCGTATTGATGACCACGCCAGAACCGCTTCATCTGCCGTATGGTGATTCCATCAGTGACAGTGGGATAAGGAGCTGTAAGTGCCAATACTTTTTCAGCAGCTTGACAAATGTCAAAAACAGAGAACAAGCATACCAATAACAGGCAGCTTGGCAAACAAATTGATTTCAGCATTTTCTTTTTGCACATAAGCCTAATTATAGCAGGTAAATAACAAAAGACGGAATTCAAGCGTGATTGCCAATAGTGTCTATTTATTTAAAAACAATGATACAATATAAATATAGGGATCATACGATGGATAATAAAGACAAAAAAGAAACAAATACACCATTCAATGAAAAATTTGAATTGGATTATGTTCCGCTCACGAATGATTTGCTTTTTCATATGGTTTTTTCTAAGAACAAAATTGCTCTGCACAGTCTGCTCAGCAGTTTGCTGGGTATCCCGGAGTCAGAAATCGTCGACGTGCTCGTTTTGAACCCGATACAATACACAGAGGCAATTGACACAAAACTGACCGTTCTTGATTTGAAACTGCATTTGAATGGGGACAGGTTTATCCTTATCGAAATGCAGGTAAGAAGATTCACTTATTGGACAAATCGCTCTCTGGTATACACGTGCCGGCAGCTTGTCGATCAAACGAGAGGAAAAACCTTTCGGTACAGCAATCTTCAGCCTGTAATTCAAATTTCAATCATGGATCATACGTTGTTCCCGGATCACAAAAGATTTATCACTAAGTATGAACTGAAGGATGAAGAGGGTTATCAATATACCGATAAATTGCAATTCATTGTTATGGACCTGACTGCGATAAAAGATGCAACCGAAAGTGATAAAAAGCAAGGTCTGGTAGAATGGGCAGAAGCTTTCACTGCAAAAAACTGGGATTCAGTTGAACAAATTGAAAATGAAGGTGTAAAGGAGGCAAGGAAAACGATGGAACTGATTATGGCTACTCCAACAGAAAGACAGCTGCTGATGGACAGAGAATTGGCTGAACTTGACCGGCAGGCATGGCTTGAAGATGCACTTGCAGAAGGATTGGAAAAAGGCATGGCTGAGGGCATGGAAAAAGGCATGGCTGAGGGCATGGAAAAGGGCATGGAAAAGGGCATGGAAGAAGGTCGTGATGAAATGGCCAACCTTATCTCAAAACTATTTGACATGAATCGTTTTGAAGATATAAAACGCTGTACCACAGACCCAAATTATCGTAATCAATTGATTCGGGAAATGTCTGAATCGTAATACATTACTTCTGTCATGTTTTTATAATGAATAATATGACAGATCTGAATTATATGGTAAAAAACAAATGGTTCTGAACAAGAACCCGACAGTTCATTTGTACCTTCCTGTCGTAAAGCAAAACCGGGACTGAAACCGGCGATCATTTTAAATGCTCGCCTTTTTTTCACCGGCTCTGCTTTCGCAGAGTCTTTTCTTTAAGGTTGTATTTTTGACGATGAAAGATAAAAAACAAGTAACCCAAACCTTTATGGTTATCGCGGTCGTTTATGTAACCTGCCTGCTGCTTTCCAACCTGATTGCCGGGAAAATGTGGGCAGTAAGCGGTGATATCACACTCCCCGCAGCTGTGATCCTATTCCCGATCACCTACATTTTCGGTGACATTTTTACCGAAGTTTACGGTTTCAAAAAGGCCCGCATCATCATCTGGCTCGGCTTTGGCTGCAGCTTTTTTGCCGTGGCTGTTTACCTGATCACAATTGCCCTGCCCCATCCGGGATTTTGGGAAGGACAGGAAGCATACCGCACCGTACTGGGAACGACCCCGCGTGTCGCGATTGCCTCTTTTGTCGGTTATCTGTTCGGGGAGTTTTCCAATTCGGTCGTACTTTCCAAACTCAAGGTGGCAACGAAGGGGAAAAAGCTTTGGATCCGAACGATCCTTTCAACGCTGGTCGGAGAAGGCCTTGATTCCATTATTTTTGTGATGATATCCTTCTGGGGAACCATGGACAATTCTACAGTTCTGCATATGATCCTATATCAATACCTTTTCAAGGTGATTTATGAAGCACTCTTCACGCCGATCACTTACGCGGTCGTGAACTGGCTCAAACGCAAAGAAGGTATTGACGTGTTTGACCATGACGTAAAATATACAGTCATCCCAGAGTAAGCAAGGAGATGTAATATGCGAGAAAAAGAAGGACTGACCCATCTGGGCAGTCAGGGGACAAAATATCCTGACGATTACGCACCGGAAATGCTGGAACGTTTTTCCAACAAGCATCCGGGGAATGACTATTTTGTGAAATTCAATTGTCCGGAATTCACCAGTCTGTGTCCGATTACCGGACAGCCGGACTTCGCCACTATTTATATATCCTATGTTCCGGATCAATATCTGGTAGAGAGCAAATCGCTGAAGCTGTATCTGTATTCCTTTCGGAATCACGGTGATTTTCATGAAGACGTAGTGAACGTTATCATGAAGGATCTTATCAAGCTGATGGAGCCGAAATATATCGAAGTCTGGGGAAAATTTACGCCGCGCGGCGGGCTTTCTATTGATCCATATGCTAATTATGGAAAACCGGGAACCCGATGGGAAGAGGCCGCATGGGACCGTCTGAGCCGGCACGATATGTATCCGGAGAAGGTTGATAATCGGTAATTTCCCGAGGTATAACGTAAGAAGTATGACGTTAGATGATAAGTCTGACTCAATTACTGAATTCTATGAGGGTGAAGTGTCACCCTCTTTATTTTTATCCGGGGAAGCTGTGCGGCAGATATATACGGGACGATGTTTTACCTCCTGGAAAATATAGCCGACATAAACGCCAATAAAGCCCATGATGATCATCAAAATGGCTCCGATTATCAGCATCATAAACATTAGAGAGCTCCATCCGGGAGCCAGGTTTGAGCTGTTCCCGCTGATCCAGAAGGAAAGAACATAAATCACTTCGACCAGCGCCAGTATGAAAAACAATGCTCCGGCAGAAAGGCCGATATAAAGAGGAACCATTGAAAAAGAGAAAACCGCATCGGATGCCAGTCGAGTCATTTTCTTTAAGGAATATTTCGTTTTGCCGGCAAGACGTTCCGGGACTTCAAACGGCAAAATGACAGAACGAAATCCGATCCAGGAAACCATACCGCGCAGAAATCTGTGGAATTCCGGCAGGGCAATCAGCGCATTCAGCGATTCCCTATTCATCAAACGGAAATCAGCTCCTCCCGGAAGCGTCTGCGTGTCACTGAGTTTGTTCAATATTTTATAGAAGGTTTCTGAAGACCATTTCTTGAAAGAAGATTTTCCTTCCGGCTCGATACGCTGCGTAAGTATAATATCATAGCCGGAATCAGCAAGTCTGATCATCTCCGGGATCAATTTCGGCGGGTGCTGACCGTCCGCATCCATCGATATTGTGTAATCGCCTTGAGATTTTTGCAGCCCGGCGGAAAGAGCAGCCTGGTGTCCGAAATTCCGGCTGAAATGGATCGTTCGAACAGCCGGATCTTCCGCGGCAAAACCTTCAATGATCTCACCGGTTTTGTCTGAAGACCCGTCATTGACAAAGATTATCTCATATGACTCAGGCAGCGTATCAAGCACATCCCGTAATTGTTTATAAAACAGTGGGAGTGCTTCTTCTTCATTAAAAGCCGGGACAACAATTGATACCAAACGGTTCTTATTCATACATTTATTATAATGCGGATTGCCCGGAAGAAATTCATTTCAGCGGATTTTCGGTCATGACACGCAGGAGCTCATCAAAATTATCTTCCGGAGCGGATTTGTTAGGCTTGCGGTAACCGCATTTCATGCACTCATGGATGAGAATCCGTTCTCCTTTTTTTATTTCCACGGCAATCGGCTTCATCAGTCCACCGCAATCCGCAGCCCGGTCACCCGGACATACGTCAACATGCTTGGAATAAAGGCAGTAGGGGCAGTGATTGGTATAGCCGTTTCCCTTGACTTCTCTCCCACAGTTTTCACAGACAAAATCTTCTGTTTTGCGAATGAAACTCGCCGACATTACTGCTCCATAAATTTTGTTAATGATTCATCAGATTCAATAGATTCCGGAACTATCCATCGGATCGCCGGATCGCTTTCCTTGAACCAGTTTGACTGCCTCCGGACAAAATTGTGGGTGCGAAATTTGATCAGCTGTGTAGCTTCTTCAAGAACTGTTTTTTTGTTAAGATAATCGCACATTTCTTTGTACCCAATTGCGGACATCGAAGGCAAATCCGGTGAATATCCCTTTGAGAGCAGTTGTTCTGTTTCTTCCACAAGTCCAGCCGTGATCATTTGGTCTACCCTTTGGTCGATTCGGTTATAAAGCTCGCTTCGCTCCCGTTTCATGCCATAAATCAGAGCATTGTACGGCGATTCCGCGGTTTTTCGCTGCGAGGAGAACTTCTGTCCGCTGGTAAAGATTACTTCCAAAGCCCGAATCGTCCGCCGCATATTCTGCCATTCGATTTTCGCAGCGGCTTCCGGATCTAAACGAGATAACTTTCTATGCAGTTCATCCGCGCCAATCTCATTGCCCCATTTTTCAAGGGAATCTCTGAGCCGGTGATCCGGTTCACCTTCCGGGATCGTCCAGCCTTCTAAAATGCAGCGGATATACTGTCCCGTTCCGCCAACAATGACGGGTATTTTTCCTCGTCGATGAATATCCAGAACAGCTTCATCTGCAGCCTTTTTGAAAAGCGAGAGGCTCCAAATTTCGTCTGGATCAGCCACATCGATGAGCCAGTGCGGAATACCCTGCCTTTCTTCCATGGTTGGTTTAGCTGTGCCGATATTCATCCCGCGGTACAGATAGCGGGAGTCAGCAGAAATAACTTCTCCGCTGATTTTTTTAGCAAGCCGGATTCCCGCATCCGTTTTTCCGGACGCAGTGGGACCAACGATAAAGATAACAGGAATCTTATTCATACGAGGTAATATTTTCGTACCATTTCAAATCCCGGATGGTTTTTCTGTCCTTTGAATAGACGATCGCGATAATGTCGATCCGCCAGGGTACATCATCATTGTCCGGATAATTTTCCTGCAGGTAATGATAAGCAGAGCGAATAATGTGCCTGCGCTTTCGTGCATCTACCGCGCTTTCCGGATATCCGAAATATATAGATGTGCGGGATTTTACTTCAACGAACACCAGTTCCTTTTCCGGACTGCGGAGGATCAGATCAACTTCACCGTATGGCGTACGATAATTTCTCCGAATCAGGGCATAGCCGTGTTTCATGGCATAATCAGCCGCATCCGACTCGCCCTGTCTTCCAAAATCATGTCTTGGGTCGCTCAAGGTTTTTCAACGCTTTCTGATGTATTTTTGCGCCATCATCAATGCCGCAATCGTTTTGGAATCTTCCAAAACTCCGTTTTCTACCGCTTCATAGGCTTCTTCGATAGTCATGGAGATATTCGACAGAAATTCATCATCGTCCTGCGGCAGCGGATTCCATTTCAGGTCTCTTGCAAGATAAATGTTCAGATATTCACTGCAGTATCCGGCAGAAGCATAAAATCCGCCTAACTTTGTCATGTTCAGGCTCTCATAACCGGTCTCTTCACGAAGTTCCCGGGCTGCCGCCGGATCCGGATCTTCCTTATCATTGATCATTCCCGCGGGAAGTTCCAGAATTTCCTTTTCTGCGCCAAGCCGGTATTGCTTGACAAAAAGGATTTTACCATCTTCAGTTACCGGAACAAGAACAACAGCGGGACCGTGCTGAACCAAGTCATAATATCGCTGCCGCCCATCGGGTAATTCGCAGAAGATTTTTTCCACATCAAAAACGTGAGCTTTATAGATTTTTTCACTGTTTAGAATCTTCATACTTACTTGCTTTCTTCATCTTTTTCATTGTTGGAAATTCCAGGGAACCTCATAATTCCGGGATTGGGAAACAGCCCGAAAAGCGGATTCATCGGCAGATTCAGTTCATCTTCATCATCGCCCGGTTCTTCAAGCCAGACTTCATTCGTTTCCGCTTCCAGAATCGCTCTGCGCATTTCATCATCTTCATCGGGGATTTCATCCTCAAAATCATCTTCACCATATTCGTACACTTCACTCATAATATTCCTCTTATTTCCAGCGGAACAGGCCTTTTATGATCTCCCATATTTGCTGCCAAACAGAAGTCTGCGGTGCCTGGCCAACATTGGGATCCAGATAAACCGGATCGCTGAGAGTTCTGCTGTTCACGCTGTTTTGTGTGGATTTTTTCTTCTTCCCGCGCTGTGGTGCTTTGGGTTTGATTGATTCCGGGTTAATTGGAGCCGCCGCAAGGATTCCAGCCCGCCTTTGCTTATAATGTGTGATCGCTGCTGCCAAATGTGCCGGATACAGGATAATAAAGGCAGTAAAGTAAATAAACAGAAGCAGCAGCACTATCACAGTAACTGAGCCGTAAACCAGAGAATAGCGGTTCATCGGACTCAACACATATTTGCCAAAAATGATGGAAAAGGCCCTCCAAACGACCGCAAAGAGCAGAGCGGCAATGCGTGCCGCGGACCGTTCAACTTTGGCAGTCGGAATCGCATAATACAAAACAAATCCGACAATGTAGAGAAAGAATATCGGCAGCACATATGTCGTAACAATATTGATTATAGTAGAAAGAGGCTTTGTCAAAGAAACATTGAAATATGCCAGAGCATCCGAAATGTTGAATACAAAGGAAAAAATCAGTACAAGTGCAATCAAAATGATGACTAACAGGATGATAGCGATCGCAAGCGCCCGATTAATAAAATATCCTCTGGTATTTGTCTCCGGAAATGCCCGCTGAACGTTGGAGATAATACCATTGATCATCCCCGATCCGGACCAGAGAAGAGAGACCGTTGCTAAAATGGACGTAGACCCTCGATTGGCAAGAATGTTTTGAAGATTTTCTTTTATCAGCACCTCTGCTCCCGGAATTAGTTCCTGTACAAACTGAACCATTTTTTCCTGAACAAAACCGGTGTCAAGAAAGTAAGAGAGTACGATTACTATGAAAAGAAATAAAGGAAATATGGAAAAAAGAAAATAATAAGCAATAGCAGCTGCGGCCTGAGCCGGATTGTTATTAAACAAGCTGGTCAGCGAGTCGATTGTAACAGCCATAAATGCGTCAAACCGACGGGTCGATCTGACTTCTGCTGACTGTTTTTGTTTCTTTTTATCGCTCATTGTTTTTTCCATATCAGTAATTCTAAAAGGGCATTATGGTTTATAAATTGTCAAACCCTTTTTTTCGAATTTTTTCAGCCCACCGGTGTTGATTTTTATGCAGCCCTGCAAATCCAGATATTTTAATTTTGGCATTTTTTGAACAAAAGAAGCTGTTTTTTCAGTGATTCGGTTGCAGTAGCTGAGATTAAGGTATTCAAGGTTTACCAGGTTTGGCAAAAAAACCATTCCCTGATTATTAATATCACATGCACCGATATTCAAATAGCGGAGCTGACGCAAATTACCAACAGCAGCCATACCATCATTAGTTATTCCGCGGTTTTCAGTAAGGTTCAGGTAACGCAGGTTTTCAATGGATTTTAATTCGTCCGATAGTTGACGAATTTCCGCATCATGAAATCCCTGAACGCGTACACCAAGAAATATATCTGCTGGTATACGAAATATACCGGGACCTTTGTCATATTCCTGCCAATCCAGCCATCGTGAAGATACTTCTTCACAGGGAATTGTATAGAGCGTTATCTCTAAACCTGTTGAAAGTCGATAATTATATTCTTCCATAATAAAAATTATAAGCCCCTTTGGCCCATTATATGCAGTTTTATCAAGAATAATGCTTTTTTATTTATACATTAGGCATTTTCGGCTATAATATTATTGAAAAAAATCTTTTTTTGGGGGCACCATGAACGTTTCCGTATCGCAACCGAATCTGGCACAGGCACTGAGTATTGTTTCCCACGCAGTGTCAAGCCGAAGTACTCTTACAATTCTTGAAAATGTTCTTATTTCTACTGAACAGGATCGCATTTGTCTATCCGCAACAAATCTTGAATTGGGCTTGCGATATTGGATCCCGGCACAGATTGAACAGGAAGGTGCCATCACCGTTCCGGCCAAAATGTTTACCGATCTGGTAAACACAATGCCCGCAGACACAGTGAATCTGCAATTGAATGAGATCAATCAAACCGTGACGGTTCGATGCCAAAAACTGGTTACAGAGATTCGTGGAATCGAGGCATCGGAATTTCCACCTATGCCAGAATATGATGAAACAGACAGTGTCCCGTTCGAAATGCCGGAAATGAAGAAAATGATTCAACAGGTGGCTTTTGCCGCTGCTGTTGATGATAATCGTCCTGTTCTTCATGGTGTAAAAATGAGTGTCAATGACAATGTACTCGCAATGGCCGCGACAGACGGTTATCGGATCGCTATTAAACGCATCATTTTGAAAGAAGGACTGCCAAATCCTGTTTCGGCTATTATTCCTGCAAGCGCACTGCGTGAATTGGCAAGAATCACAAATGCCAATGATAAAATCGTCCATATGGCTTTTTGCGGCGAAAAGAGTCAGGTTATTTTCCATCTTGAGAATGCCGACCTGATCTCCTCTCTGATTGCCGGTGAATTCATTAATTACGAGGCGATTGTACCAAATTCATTTAAGACGACTACGATTGTTTCCACTGCAGCGCTGCAGAGTGCTTGTAATCAGGCAGGCGTTATTGCGCGCGAAAACAAAAACTTGATCAAAATGAATATTCATATTTCCGATGATGAAATTGCAAAGATCATGATCATGACACAGGCGGAACAAAGCGGCGGTTCACAGGAAAATGTGGTTGAAGCAAATGCCAGCGGTGAAGATATTCAGATTGCTTTCAATGTACGCTATCTGAAAGACGTTTTGGATGTTATCGATTCTCCTAACGTTTCTCTCCGGACAAATGCTACCATGGCTCCCGCTATGATCACGCCGGTAGATGATAAGGTCGATTATCGGTATGTTATTATGCCGATGCATTTTGCATAATTACGATGATGAACAGTAAAGGTTTATGACGCAGCAAGATTACAACCCAAACGTATTGTTATCGATACAGGCTACGTTATCCCAGTATCCGATTCTTACTGAGAAAATCGAAAACGAAATGTATAACCGTCTGGTTTCAGACGGTTATATTACCGTCTCTGCTTTTAAAGAAAAAGTACGGGATTTTGCTCTACTAACACAAAAACGTGAAGGGCTTGAAAATCCATTTGCACAGGAGCCACCGCTTATCTGGGAAAAGCGGTTAGAACGAGTTCAAAGCATGATGGTGCATCAGGAATTTGCGCATCGTTATTCTCTGGATATTTTTAAATCAATAGTGGAAAATGTTGTAAAAGAGCCCGCTTCCGGATCAAAACCGACTTTCATGTGGCATAATATTCAGCATGCAACCATTGAGACGATTATTGAACAGGCACTCACAATTGAACATTTACCGGTAGCTGAACGCAAACAATATGAAGCCCAACTGATGGCGGCGAAAGTTACGCTAATCCGCAGAATGCTGAGTAATCGTATTCCTTATATCGCTGTCGCTAAAGAAGTGTTTACAATCCACGACCTGTTGGAAATCAACCGGCACCGTATCGGACGCGGCTTGATCGGCAGCAAAGCAGCTGAATTGATACTGGCAAACCGTATTTTGCATAATTCTGAAGACGCGGATATTCGCAACGCTGTGGGGGATATCGAATCTATCTTTATTGGTTCGGATGTTTTTTATAATTTTCTAATGATCAATAACCTGATGGGTTGGTATGATCAAAAATATAAGGATGATGACGAACTTTGGAAGGATTATCCTCGCCTGGAGGAGGAATTTGCCAAAGGTGAAATGCCAAATGAAGTTATAAACAGCCTGCGTGACGTCTTAAAAGATTTCAATGGAGCTCCTTATATTGTCCGTTCTTCCAGCAAACTTGAAGACAGTTTTACGCATCCTTTCAACAGTATGTATCGCAGCATTTCAATTGCCAACCAGGGAACACCGGATGAAAATCTTCGCGCATTATTAAATGCGATTCGTACGATTTATGCAAGTACGTTCAATCCCAATGCGCTGGTTTACCGGAAAAAGAACGGTCTTGTAGACTATACGGAAGAAATGGCAATCCTGATTCAGAAGGTTCCCGGCCGCAGTTCCGGTCCTTATTATTTTCCGGATATTTCCGGAATCGGTTCTTCTCACAGTCCATATAAATGGAAGCAGGACAGTCCCAAAGATGAAGGCTTCCTACGTTTCGTTGTCGGATTGGGATCACATGCCACCAGCCGCAATGGAGATGATTTTTCCAATATTATTGAACTTTCTGACCCAAACCGCCGCCATACAACATATACATCCAATGAAAAGCATTTGACACAGCAATCGATGCTGGTGTTGAATTTTAAAACCAATCAACCGGAAATTCTGGATGTACAGGATGTGTTGAATGGCAATTATTCTCCGCTTTATCTGGTGGCTCAAAAAACTGTTGGAGATAGCTTTCAGTCCATGCAGCGCGGTGAAGATACCGACTATTACAATGTAACTTGTGAAGACCTAATCCGGAAAACAAACTTTACCCGTCTGATGAGAGATATTCTCCATTCCCTGGAAAGAACATACGGGAAACCCGTACTTGTAGAATTTACAGCAATGCTGGATTTGGTCGATCCGAGGAGCATTAACTTCAAGATTCAGATTCATAACTGCAGACCGGCTTCAATTCCGGAAAACATGCGGGGAACGATTATCCCTTCTGAAACGGATCATCGCCGAATGTTGCTCACATCTGATTTGTTCGTTGGCAACGGTATTGTCAATGATATTCGGTATGTTGTTTATGTGGATCCAAAATATTACCAGAAATTATATGGAAAATCAAAAATTGAATTTTGTGAACTATTGAGTGATATTAATCAAAAACTTTGTAATGAGAATTTTATATTTGTCGCCGCTTCTCGTTGGGGTGCCATGGAAAATCATGGAATTCCGACAGAATACAGGCAAATTGCCAACGCCAAAGCCTTGGTGGAACTGAGTGGCACTTATGATAAAACAATTTCCGACCCATTCTGTGGTACGCGCTTTTTCCAGTCTATTCTTGAATCCGGTATATATTCAATCATTACGAACGCGGACAAAACGGAAGATATCGACACATCATTTTTCAACGACAGTTTAAACCTGACCGAAGAATTTGTTTCAGTTCCCGAAAAATTCAAAAACTGTGTCCGTATCCTTTCCACAAGAGACTGGTACGGTTCCCGCAGTCTTACAATTGAAATGAACCAGGATATCGGTTATACCAAAGCATATTTTATCTAACCCGGAGTAAAAATGAAAAAAACGATTATTTGGGCATCGATATTTTTCTGTATTATTTTATTGAGTGCCTGTTCCAAAAAAACAGATTCATCAGAAGCTACGAAACCGGTTGAAGCATTTTACAACGCAATTGTTACTCAAAATCGGGATCGCGTCAGTTCCATAACCTGTGCAGACTGGGAAAAAGATGCAATGCGTGAGGTTGACGCGTTTATGGGTGTAAAATCTGAATTAAAAGACTTTTCCTGTTCAGTAAGCAGTGAAGAAAAAGATGAGACAGTTGTTACCTGCAAAGGATCGATTGCTGCTTCATACGGAACAGAGGTAACCAATTTTCCTCTGGAGAACCGCTCACATAAGGTGATTAAAGAACAGGGTGAATGGCACATTTGCGGTTATTAATTTCATGCGGAATATCACAGGAAAAGAAATATTCATTTCGTTTTTAATTGCGCTGCTGATCATCGGCCTGATCATTATGACTGCCGATGAAGCTCCGCAATGGATTTATCAGGGTTTCTGATGCAGCTCCAGGATATATTCATATTAGCTTTGCTGCTGTTTTTCCTGCGTTTGATTCCTTCGATTCGCATCAAACACATTGCTGTAATGATAAGCAGTGTTATATGTATTTTCACCTTCCAGCCGATTTTACCGATTCGCGGACTTGATTTTACCCTTCCCACAATGACAATTCTGCTCACAATTTGCGTTTATGGCGCATTCAGCAAACAAAATCCAATTACAACGAAAAACAATCTGATTGATGCCGCGATTGTACTCGTTTCGATAATTCTTATTTCTGCAACTCGTTTTATCAGTTATGATGGCATTCTTACCGCATCACGACCACCACAGCCGGTGCGTATATTGCCCGGTTTGCTGGGAGGAACCGGATTAGCTCTTTTAATAAATTACCTCATACAAAAAGAAAAAAAATGGCCGGTTCATTTCTGTATCTATTTCATTATTATGATCCTGGTCATTTTAAAAACGCCTCAGATCACCCTCCTTTTCAGCCGGATGGCAAGGTCACTGAACGGTCAATCCTCAGATATGGCATTACCAGCAGATATCCGATGGTTTGGATTCTCTTATATAGCATTCCGTTTGCTTTCGATTCTCATTGACAGTTCGAAAGGAAGAAAAACAGATATCGGACTGAGCGAATTTTTCGTTTATGTTTGTTTTCCACCCGCACTTTCAGCGGGGCCAATCGACCGCTGGGATCGATTCTGCAAAGAATATCGGATTGAATCAAAAAACACCATTACCGAAGATCTTTATTCGGGACTTGGTCAAATCACACTGGGTTTGTTTCACAAGTTTATTCTTGCAGATGCTCTGGCAAAAATGGCTGTATCTTCTCAAAATGCAGGACAATTTATTCACAAAGGCTGGGCGTGGGCTGCTTTATTTTCCTATGCATTACAAATTTATTTTGATTTTTGCGGATACAGCGAAATTGCAGTAGGTTTGGGAATGTTATTCGGCATTCATCTCCCAAAGAACTTTGATCATCCTTACCTGAAACCGGACCTAACCAGATTCTGGAGCTCCTGGCATATCACATTGACGCAGTGGATCCGTTCTTATGTCTTTAATCCATTGACACGTTGGTTAAGAAGTAATAAATCCAGACCAATGCCGAAATGGCTGATTATTCTCATTACTCAGCTTACGACTATGCTTCTTATTGGTTTATGGCATGGTGTGACGGTCAATTTTGTCATCTGGGGACTATGGCATGGAATCGGCCTGTTTGTACATCAGTTTTATTCTCAAAAAACCTGGGCATGGCTGAGATCAACTCACATATGCTTCCAAAAGATTTATACGGTATGTTCCACTCTATTGACAATTATTTACGTAAGTTTGGGCTGGGTCTGGTTTGTTATTCCTGATTTTGGAGATGCTCTGAAATTTTTTGGGAGGCTATTCATATGAAAAAGCTTCTCGGCATCATTTGTCTCGTAATTCTTTTTTTCGGACTGCTGACTGCACTATGGCAGCTTTGTCAACCGCTTGACGTTCTGAACCGGATCAGCTTATACAACAACGTTTTCCCCGGACGGGAAAGGCTTTCGTTTGGAGAAAGCCCTCAGACCGCATACAATTTTTCCATCGGAAGTCTGGACGCGGCCTTTGCCTCACATAAAATCAACAAAGCAGGCTCTAAAGATCCCGAAACGCTTCGGGTTATTGTAATCGGAGATTCCTCAAGCTGGGGAACACTGCTTCGTCCGGAAGAAACCATCTGTGGTCAGCTGGACGGAAAGATTCTTTCTGACGGTAAAACGATCCGCTGTTATAATTTGGCTTATCCGACACTCTCTCTTACCAAAGATTATCTGCTGCTGAATCGGGCAATGAACTATGAACCGGATTTACTGATCTGGCCGATGACGCTGGAATCCTTTCCCAATGATAAACAGACAGACAATGCACTGATTCAGGCAAATTGGGACGAATACTGCGCTTTGTTTCCGGAAAACCAGCCGGAAGTAAAGGAAAATTCCCTCTTAAAAAAATCAATATGGGGGCAGCGGAGAGAAGTGGCCGACTGGCTGCGGCTCCAGCTTTACGGATTGATGTGGGCAGGAACTGAGATCGATCAGGATTATCCGGACACATATCCGCTGCCGAAAATTGATTTGGAAAACGACAATACCTATCATGGCATTGAAGGTCCTCTTCCGGAGTCAGAACTATCCTGGGATATTCTGAAAAAGGGGATTGAAAGAGCCGGCAGCGTTCCTGTAATGCTGATAAACGAACCGATGCTCATCAGCAATGGCGAAAATTCCAAAATCCGCTATAATTATTATTATCCGCGGGAAGCATACGACAGCTGGCATGAAGAGTTGATATCCCGCTCAGCGAAAAATAATTGGTTACTGGTAGATTTTTGGAACTACCTTGATAAAGGAGACTTCACAAACAGTGCGATTCACTATAACGCAGACAGTGCAGCTCTCCTGGCGGATTTCGTTTTTATAGAAATAGAACGGTATTTTTGCAAATGAAATATCATATACGCATTCTGATACTATATATCATGTTACTGCCATTGCTTTTTATCATGAACAACGGCAGTTCCTCCGCTCAATCTCCGGAAGATTTTGGCCGAACGTGGCAAAAATATCCGATCCTCCCGGAGTTTACCGAAACAGCACGGAAAGTATTAAAAGCAGGCATTGAAGCCGGGCACAATCCTCATGCTTTCTCAAAAATCGGTGATTGTGATACTTCGACCTCGTGGTATCTTTCGGATTATGATCGGGATCAGGTTTACTATGATCTGGGAAATTATGAATCGCTTCGTCCGGTTCTGGATTTCTATAAAGGTTCCTTTGCAAGGCTGAGTTTAACAGCTACGCCCGGTTTTTCCGCGGCATCGGTGCTTTCAACCTTTTGGTTGAACTATGAAGTTTGCCAATATGACGAACTGCCGATTACCTGCGAATATCGTATACACGATCCATTGACAGTACTGATATCACTTGGCACCAATGATGGGTATAATCCTCCGGTTTTTAAAGAGAATCTGCGTCAGATAATAGAAATAACCCTTTCACAAAACAGACTGCCGATTCTTATGCTGAAAGCGGATAATGTCGAGATGGATTTTTCCATCAATCAGGATATTGTGGATTTAGCTGAAGAATACGATCTTCCTGTCTGGAATTTCTGGGCGGCAATTCAACATTTGAATAATCACGGTCTTCAGGAGGATGGCATCCACCTGACATATTACAGTAATTATTTTTCGGATCCGAAGACGTGGGAGACGGCATGGGCATACCGGAATCTTACCGCGCTTCAGGTGCTCGAAAAATTGAAAAATGAAATTGAGAATATTTTACACGAAATGCCCAAATAAAGGAATAAAACAAAACTATGGATGATATTATTGATCTTTTAGCTGAAAAAATAACCAAAACTTTGTTGAAAGATCCGAAACTGAAATTAACGCCTTCTGAGCCATTGATTTCCAGCGGTCTGCTGGACTCCTTTAATCTGGTTGATCTGGCTCTTATTGTCGAAGAAGAATTTGGTGTCCGCATCGAAGACTTTGAATTGAACGCAGACACCTTTGATACTTTGTCTGAACTTGCGGAATTGATTGCTTCCCGGCAATAATTCAACAAAGCATGCAATGTTTGTATTCTGTAACCTTTCATTAAGGTAAACGTTAATCAAGTTATTTATGAAATATCCGGAGTAAATCTGATACCTGGAATAACTCCGGATAGTTCCATTATTTTTCAAATATTTCCTTATTGTATTATTTTTGGTACGTTCTCCCGGGTTCGCTGCAAAGTTCATCATTTCCGAGATAATTCATGCATATCGCATAAGAATGGAAAACTACATATTCCCTTTCCCCATCATCATTAATGATATATGATCCGACAGCGTCTTCCGGAAGACCGTTGTCCTCCGTGATCTCATAATATTTTTTTGCTGTCCATAGAACAGTGAGATCTATCGTTCCGTATTCATTGATCCATGCTTCGAAGGTAATCATATACTTGTTTTTTTCAGCCTGATCCGATCCTTCAATGTATTCAGTACCATTCATATATTCAGGTAATCCATAAATATCAACACTATATTGTCCGGTAGTCAGGTCAGGCAGAACTTCTTTGAAAGTCAGAGTGAATTTCATCTTTGGTTCACGCAGCAGGAGATGTGAATCAATACTCAAAGTCTCTGAGACAAATTCCTCAGTATCGTTCTTAATCACAGCCATCAGAGGAATATTATAAGATTCGATATCATACGGAATACCCTCTTTTCCTTTTTCCTGTATGTTGTAGATATTTATGTTTATAGGAGTACTTGCTGCGGGAACGATAACCTGGCAGCCATCTGTAATAACAAAAGTTACCTTTTTAAATTTACCGCTGAGGTCAGAAAAGTCTTCCTCGCGCAGCCCCATACAGCTTTTACCGACATTTGTTCGTTTCGCTTCAGCTCTCCCGTAAAAAATAAAATCAGATTCAGTGTATGCAGGAGTACTGATTTTGACGTCATAACCACTGACCTTATGTTCGTTTTCATCAAAAACAGACAAAGCCTCATGTCCTGTTATTGTGACAATCACTTCATCAAGAGATATGATTTCCTGATAACCATCGGTCACTTCAAAAGTGACTTTGTATTTCGGATTCTTATTGATAAATTGACTGGGTTCGAGCCCCATATAGGAAATCCCAACCGTATTACGAACAGCAGCTGCGGTTCCACTGAAAATAAAGTCCTTTTCCGTATAATTTTCATTGCTGATTGAAACGTCGTACCCATTTACAGCATGTCGTAATCCATCAAAAGGAGCAGAGTTTTGCTTCCCGGTTATGGTTACAACAACATCAGTGGAGTTTTGACCACTCTCTGCCCTGACAGTATAGAAAGTAAAAAAAAGAACAAAAAGAAATATAAAATTGAATATTTTTTTCATAAAAACTCCACTGTATGATCTCAAAGACTAATCGACGATCTCCGGATAACGGTCCCAATCTGTAGATTGAGCGATAGGCATAGACGAATAATTGTCAACAAAATAACGGATAACTCTGCGCATTGGCGGGAAAACCTGTTCCATCGGAATATTCCATGGAGCGAAAAATCGTATTTCAGATTCATCCTGCGGTTTTGTACGCAAAGATCCCCGAATGCGCTTTGGGAAAAAAAGCATATATACGGGCGAAATATGAGCGGAATCCTGACTATAATAATTGAGGTCGCCCCCGGAAAAGATTTTCAGGAGCGAACAGCTTTCAAGCAGGATTGTACAGTTTTTGAGCAATGACCGCTGAAGACATTCACGGATCGTTTCATCCGGGCTCAGCCATCCGCCGGGCAGATGCCAATAGATATCATCTTTGTCCCGAAGAAGCAGCAAGTTTCCTTGAGGATCTGTCAGCAGGGCAAGAGGACTGACTTCAACAAGGGTCAGTCCCGGTGCTGCATCGTGAAGGTCTTTTTGGTAATTGGTCATGAGAAATAATCCTTCAGCTGTCGGCTGGATCCCGGGTGACGCAGCTTCCGCAGCGCTTTCGCTTCAATTTGGCGGATCCGCTCTTTTGTCAAATTGAAGATTCGAGCTACCTCGTCAAGCGTCATTTCATTCCCGTCAACAAGACCATAACGATATTCGAGAACCTTGCGCTCTCGTTCATTGAGTTGATGACTCATAGCTTCTTCAATTCGTTCACGAAGCATAGTCTTATCTGCTTCCGCACCGGGTTGGAGCGCGCTCTGATCCTCCGGCAGATTGTCCTGAACACTGTCTTCCTCATTATCATTTTCTGGTGTTTCGAGAGAGATAGGATCTTCGATTGTACGCAGAAGCTCCTGAACTTTTTTCGCAGCATCCTGAATATGCGCAGCAAGAACAGGAGACGGCTGCTGATTTTTTTCGCGGCACTGCCTCAGCGCTTCCTCATCCTGGGGTTCAAGGATCCCAGCCTGGATCGCAAGCTCTTCGTTTGTGGGGGTTCGCTGAAGCTGCTGTTCCAATTCCCGTTTGATTCGCTGCAATTTCATGACAGTTTCAAAAGTATGAGCCGGAATCCGGATCAGGCGGGATTGTTCCGCAAGAGAACGGGTGATAGCCTGACGGATCCACCAGGTAGAATAAGTAGAAAAGCGATATCCGAGTTTGGGATCATATTTCTGGACAGCATGAAGAAGGCCGAGGTTTCCTTCCTGAATGAGATCAGAGAAAGAAGCACCTCTTCCCTGGTATTTTTTTGCGATACTGAAAACCAGTTTAAGGTTGGCACGGATAAAAATCTGTGAAGCGTTTCCCGCATCATCCTGTATTTTCCGAAAACGGTTCTGGGTTTCCTCATAGGAAAAAATATCCGAAGAAAGCTGTTTTGGGTCAGGAAGGGTTCCATTTTCTGAATAATAAGAGCTTACAGCTTTATTTTGTCTCTCTGTCAGCAGACATAATGACAGAAACCCATCAAACAGTGCTGAAAAAGCCTTTTTCCATTTTTTGTCCTGTGCGCGGGGATCCTGTGAAGGATTACCAAGATTCATATAATCATATAATACCAAATGTGAACCCTGAGACTCCGCGGGAGAAATCAAAAGAGCATCCGAAAGCAATTGCAATAAATCCACTGTTGGAATCGATTCTTTCGCAGCATTATAATCGGCAAGCGCGGTAAGATATTCGTCCCATAGCGAAATGAATTCCTCCAAAACCTCAACGCCCGTTTCCTCAATATCATTTTCAAGATAATGGTCAGCAGCCTTACCGGCCTGGATCAGAACAGCGAGACGGAATTCATCTTCAGCCTGAAGGATTTCAATGCCGCCGATTTCCCGTAAATAAAGTAAAACCGGATCATCCGCATTTTCCACCATGGAATGATCATGTATCGGTTCATCAGGTTCAAAATAATCATTTTGCATTGAATAATAATCCGTGTTTGATTCGCTCATTGATCACTTCCCATTTTTGAAATCAAGTGTATTGATCGTATCGATTAAAATATCCAATCGTCTTCTCCGCTCCAAGGTTTTATCGAGCATCTCTTCAAAGTTTCTTATTTCTTCACTGTCCGGTTCGCTGCCTTCAAGCAGCGTCTGTATTTCAGACTTGTCATATTCACATTTTTCCTGCCGCATAAAGGCCAAAGAACGCAGAATTTCCTCATCCAGCTCCTGAGTTTCACTTTGACTGTCAGCCTTTTTGTTTTTCAGTGACAGAAACACATCCTGTACAGAGGCAGGCATATTTTTTTCAACATATTCCCGGGTGTCGAGCTCTTCATCCTGGTCAAGAGCCCGGAAATACACAGCGGCGATTTCATGCAAGGCAGTTTGATTGAAATCAGCCGGGCTTATAGCCTCTAATCGAAACTTCCGCAGTGTCCGATCGATAACGGCAAGAGAACCGGGATTCTCATAGTAACGGTAAAGACATCGAAGGATCTCGTTTTCCTTGTTAAAAAAGCTGTCCCGGGGATCAAATACGAGAGAATCTGCTGATGTTTTCAGTTTTGGTTTTGCAGGAAACGGACGCTTTGCCTGGTTTCCCTGAGCCGCTCCCATATTACTGTAGGTAAGCAGCGATTCATCAATGTCGAGGAAACGAGCAAGCTGCTGACGATAGGTTTCCCGTTCGATAGCATTGGAAACTTCACGAATCAGCGGCATAACTTTTGCGGCGATTTCCGATTTTGTTTTTGCGTCGTTCAGGTCACGGTCTTTGGCGAGTGTTTCCATCATATGGATAACGATCGGCTTGGCATTTTCAACAATTGAGCGCCATGCATCCGGATTCTCCAATACAACCTCATCGGGATCAAGGCCTTCGGGAATTGTGACGACACGAATATCCACATTCAGCCGGTTTTCCTGTCTCAGCAGTGCCTGACTGTCTCCCGGATTTTCCCCGGCAGTAGCTTCCCGGATAATATCGATATCTTTCACCGCGGCATGATAACCGGCCGCGTCGCCGTCTAACGCCAGTACAATATGTTTGGTTTGACGCGTCAGCTGTTTTGCCTGGAAATCTGTCAATGCGGTTCCCATCGGGCAGACCGTGTTGGCAAATCCCTCCTGATGCAGAACAATAACATCCATATAGCCTTCAACCAAAACGACCTGATCCTGTTCACGGATGGCCGGGCGGGCTTCATTCAAGGCAAAAAGGGTTCTGCCTTTATCAAACAGAACGGTTTGCGGTGAATTCAAAAACTTCGGACTGTCTTTTGGATCGAGGATCCGCGCACCGAATGCGATGGGATTCCCGCGGGAATCATTGATGGGAATCATCACCCGGTTGCGGAAGCGGTCATAAATCCGTCCATTGGGGATCACTTCCCCCTTATCATCCCGCTGTTCACTGACAACACCGGTATCGATAAGTTCCTGCCGGGTATATCCTTTCGCTGTCAGGTGCTGCGTGAGCGCGTCCCAGGAAGCAAGAGCGTACCCCAAACGGAATTTTTCAATTGTTTCAGGTTTGAGACCGCGTTTTTCCGTCAAAAAGGTAAGCGCGTTTTTCCCTGCCGGATGCTGTGTGAGGTTATTATGAAAATAGTTGACAGCCTCTTCCATAAGGTCATAGAGTCTTTTTTTCTCTTCCTTAGGAGTCTCATCATGGGTGTAAGGAGTGAGCTCAACACCGGCTTTTTTCGCCAGAATTTCAAGCGCTGTTTGAAAATCACATCCATCCCGTTTCATGACGTAACTGAATACGTCGCCCCCTTCGGAACATTGTCCGAAGCAGCGCCATGTACCGGAATCCGGGAAAACGACAAAAGAAGGCGTTCGTGTATTCGAATGGAAAGGACAGAACCCGATAAAGTTCTTACCGGTTCGGCGCAGATTGACATTTTCCGAAACGACATCAACGATATCGATCTGGTTTTTTATGTCATCAATGGCAGACATGCAGTCCTTCAGCCTTCCAGCGCGGTGCGCAGTGTATTGATTTTTTCGCGGTTCTCATCCAGTATTGTCATCTGTTTTTGTCCGGATTCAATGGACGCTTCGACAAACCGTTCAAAAGGACGGGTTGCTTCATTGATCTGACTGATCTGATCCTCTACTTCCTGCTTAAATTCATTCCGCAGTGAGTCGATCAGTTTTTCTTCGATTTCGCCGATTTTTTCGTCAAATTCCTTTTGGGCTTTTTTCTTGTAATAAGGCAGCACCAGGAAGCCCGCTACACCAACCCAGAAAGCGGCAACGATACCGAGCAGATCCGCAGCAACCGTGGTTGCGATCGTGGTGATCGCGGCGCCGATACCGATAGCGGAGACTTCAATAGCCAGTCCGGCAGTAACAGCAGATTGGGCATGCTTCATTCCGATATCCATAGCGATGTCGGATTCGATTTTTTTAAGAATCGAATCAATAGAGTTCTGCATCCGTTTCATCAACTCGGAGCGTTCATCCATGACATCTTTCGGAAGACCGGCAGACGGGAACTGACTTTTCCGGTTTTCGATCTGGTTCCGCACAAGCTGCACCATGCGCTGCTGCTGGGAAGAAAGTGATTCGACCATTTCGGTCGTTTTCCGTTCAACTTCCGTCGGCATGTCCTGCAGAACATTTTCCTGGAACATAACACGGTTTTTGTCTTTTTTGAGGATGTTGGGAATGTTTTTGACAACAAAAAGATCCTCAAAATATTGATGTCCCCGAATCTTAATTTCCGAAAAGATCGCATGAATTTCCCGCATGGAACGGTCAATTTCCTTGAACATATCATTGCGGTAAAGGTCAACTTCTTTACGAATCGTTTCGGTAAGTTTCAGGTCCTCATTATAAAACTGCAGTTCGCTCTGTACGCGGCTGGTTGTTTCAGCCTCAACCTTTGAGGCAATTCCCAATGCGGAAAGCATCTTCATCGTGAAGCGGGCTTTTTCGTCCATTTTATCTTGAATGAACTGTTCTAAAGCCTCAAATCCGCTTTCTTTCCAAAGCTCTTGAGACATTTCCGAGCGGGCTCTCTTCGCCATTCGGGATGAAACCGGGATCACCGGAATTTCTATTTTTAATGCGGATTCCGCATTGGTCTTTACAAAATCAAGAACCTGATTTTTTTCATCCTCTGTCTGCAGAAAATCGATTTTGTTGAGAATCAGGACGGTCTTTTTTCCCCAATCCCGGATGCTCTGCAAAAACTTATTTTCACTTTCGGAAAATGGCCGGTCCGCTGAACTGACGAAAAGAACCATATCGGCACGAGGCAGGAACCAGCGTGTCAGGACCTCGTGTTCTGTGATGATAGCGTTAGTTCCGGGTGTATCTACAAAGCTGACTGATTTGAGCAGTTCATTTGGCAGCTTGACGAGCTGTCCCCAGTTTTCAATAGCGGTGGAAGACTCTGATTCACCATAACGGATCAGATTGATCTGCGCGGTTGTCGGGGTGACGCCTTCCTCTAATTTGTCGGTATTCAAAAGGGCATTGATAAAAGAGCTTTTCCCCGCATTGAATTCACCGACGACAACCACAAGAAAGCTGTCCTCCAGCGCCTGCAGAGTCTCTTTGAGCATATCGATCTGTTCCGCGGGAAGATTGGCTGTAGATGCACAGGCCAGCAGCTCCGTCAATATATCACGTACCTGCTGCGTTGTTTCTTTTTGTTTTTTTGAATAATTGATCTGCATATTGCGAATCCTCTGCAGTTAAATGCTATACCTTAACATATTTTTCTTAATCTATCATTATATCAGTCTTCCCAAAATTTCGGGACAAATTCCGAGTTTCTTAATATATTTCTAATAGTTGACAGTGGTTCTTAGTCAGTGGTTCTTAGTCAATGTTTATTAGTCAGTGTTTATTAGTCAATGGTTATTAGTCAGCAGTAAATAGTAACCAGCCACCAGTCACTAAAGTGCTCCCCATGTCAAGGACATTTTTGATTTTGTGGGGAATTAATCCCACAAAATGTGATACAATAGCCGGACTCGGCAGAGGATAGGGCAACGCTGAGGAGCGACCCGAGCGCTGATCCGAGTCACGGGAGGGC